>NZ_JBIRPW010000019.1:0-57097 GCF_044332905.1 Streptomyces sp. NPDC021224
CATCTACGACCCGGTCGCCAACATCACCGCCGCCTGCAATTACGCGGCCGACCGTTACGGCACGATGGACAACGTGGACTCCGCGTACTGATCCGCCACCGTATGTGAAAGGGCGGCGGGGCCGATTCGGCCCCGCCGCCCTTTCGCGCTGCCCCGTGGGGTCAGGAGGTGTAGGAGACGCTCGGGCTCCAGCTCGTCGTGTCGCCCGTGCCGGAGAAGCCGGGGTCGGAGGTCAGGACGAAGCGGATCACGTCGCCGGCCGTCACCTGGAGGGTGACGTCGGTGGCGTAGCCGGAGCGGTCGGTGGGGGCGAGGGTGCGGTAGGTGACGTAGTCGGGGGCGGACGGCCAGACGGCGGTGCCGTTGTGCTCGATCAGGGCGTGCACACCGTCGGTGTCGGCGGCGTTGTCCGCGTCGTCCTTGAAGATCCGGCCGTGCACCGTGACCGTGCCGGTGGCCGGGGCGGTCCAGGTGCGGGCGACCCACGCGTCGGAGGTCTGCCCGCTGCCGGGGCGGAGCTGGAAGGCGTTGACGAAGGAGCCGCCGAGCCCGGACCAGGTGTTGGTGGCGGCGTCGTACGCGGTCAGGTTCTGCCAGCTGCTGAGGTCGTAGGCCTGCTGGGACCAGCCGCCCCGGCCCTGCTCGCCGTTGAAGGGGAGCGGGGCGACGTACTGCGCGGTGGTCACGGTGTTGCCGGACTGCGTGATGTTCGCCAGCTCCGGGGAGCCGTCCACGTCGTTGACCAGGCCCTGCGGGGTCGCGTCGTAGGCGTTGTCGTGGATCGAGGCGGCGGGCGGGGTGGTGCCGCCGTCGGCGTGCACGGCGATCTGGCCCTTCATGCTCTGCGCGCCCGCCGTGCCGTTGCCGGCGAAGGTGTTGTCGGATATCTCCGTGCCGGTGCTGTAGTCGCCTGAGCGGCCGCCGAGCTGGAGCATCTCGATCGCCGAACCCGCGTTGTTGCCGAAGTAGTTGTCGCGGATCGCGGCACCGTTGATCTTGTACTCCAGGTCGATCGCGGTCTCGTCGTGGCTGCCGGTGTCGGGCATGTTGACCAGGACGTTGTTCTGGATCGTCGGGTGGTCGCTCTTCGTCACGAAGAAGCAGGTGGTGCCCTGCGGGAACCACACCGAGCCCGAGCAGTCGATGTAGTTGCTGTCCACGTGGGCGGTGTCGGAGGTCTCCAGGGAGACCGACGGGCCGGTCATGTGGTGCAGGTAGTTGTGCACGACATCGACGCCCGTGAAGGTGGACGGCGCCGGGTCCGGGGTGCCGGTGACGCCCGGGTCGTCGTTGACGTGGATCGCGGCGACCGCGTCGCCCACCTCGTTGTCGCGGATCGACACCCCGTTCACGACCGTCTGGCCCGCGGCGGTCACGGGGGCGGACGAGGCGTCCACCAGGATGCCGGTCGAGTACTGCAGCTGCGGGAAGTCGCTCTGCACGGGGCTGCGGTTGACGATGCCGGCCAGGTCGTGGGCGTAGACGCCGTGGACGTCGAGGCCCTGGTGTCCGAGCGTGCTGTACATGACGAGCAGGCCCTCGCCCGCGTTCCTCAGCTCCAGGTCCTGCACGTGCCAGTGGTCGGGGTCGGTGAGCACGACCGTGCGGTCGGTCGCGTTGCCGCTCCCGGAGATGACAGGGCGGTTGCCCGACCCGTACGCGCCGAGCGTGATCCAGGCGGCGGCCGTACCCGAGCCGCTCAGACGCAGCGGCTGGGTCCAGGTGTCGCCGCGGGCCAGCAGCACCTGGGTGCCCGCGGTGAGCGAGGTGCCGTTGATCGGCGCGAAGTCGCACCAGGGCCGGGTGGGGCTGGTGCCGGGGCCGGTGTCGGAGCACTGCGAGGACGCGCTGTTGTCGATGTAGTACGTCGGGGCGCCCGCGGCCCCGGCGGTGTGCGCGCCGGCCAGCAGCGCCGCGGCCGGCAGCGCGGCCGTGAGCCCGTACGCCAGCCGCCGGACGGCGGTGCGCGCGGCTGCGGTGGAGCGTGAGCGTGCTTCTCCCATTGCGTGATCCCTTCCTTGGCGCCCTCCCGGACGGAGGGCACCGGCTCAGGACGTGCGTGAACAGGACGTGCGTGAACAGGACGTGCGTGCACAAGACGTGCGTGAACAGGACCTGCGTGAAGTGGGCATGCCAGAACAGCGCATGCGGGAAGCGGGGATGTGCGGGAAAAAGAGGGACGTGCGTCCGGCGGGTGGCACGGGAAAGGGCGCGCCGGACCGGGCGGTACCGCCCCCACAGCGGTACCGCCCTGCTCAGGGGGGCGGCTCAGGCCTGGTGGAACACCTCGAACAGCGGGGTGTCCAGCGGCGAGCCGTCCGGGTTGGTCGGCATCAGGTCGGCCATGTGCTGCCACCAGCGGTGGGTCAGCTCGCTGCCCGCGCCGGAGTTCCAGCGGTCCAGGTCGTCCACTTCGAGGTAGCCGAAGACCCGGTCGATCTCCGGGGCGGCGAAGATGGAGTAGTTGCGGCCGCCCTGCTCGCGAATCGCCTCCCGCAGCTCCGGCCACAGCGCGTCGTGGCGGCGCCGGTACTCGGCGGCGTTCTCACCCGGCAGGCCCAGGCTGAACGCGATCCGGTGCGTCATCGGCGGCTCCTCGTTCCGGGCACCGGCTCAGACCACCGTCAGGCCCAGGCCGAGCAACTCGGCGACGGCCTTCAGGTCGGGGACGCGGTGGCCGGTGCCGAGGGCCCAGTGGTGGCCGATACCGGTCGCGGACCAGGCGTCGGTCCAGTCGCCGGGGTCGATGCCGAAGTCCACCCGGCTGGTGGTGTTGCCGATCTGGAGCAGCGGGCCGTCCACGACCGTGCCTTCGCTGGCCACCAGGTGCAGGGTGCCGTCCCGCAGCTGGGCCAGGCCCAGCGCGGTCACCGGCCCGTGCGCCACGTCGAACTCGACGGAGACGCCCCAGCCGCGCTTGCCGTGGTAGGTGCCCAGGCCCCGCAGCAGCGGGCGGCCGTCGCTGATGGCCAGGTGCGCGGGACCGTCGTGGCCCATCTCGACATGGCCGCGGTCGAAGTCCAGCGCCTGCAGCTCGGTGAAGGAACCGCCCGCGCCGAGCCGGTCCATGACGAGCATGGCCAGGCTGGTGCGCAGCTCGTACTCGCCGGCCGCGGGGATGCCGCGGGCGGTGAGCAGCGACGAGCCGAGGATCATGCCCGCGCCCAGCCGCTCGTGCAGCTCGCCGGCCAGTCCGCGGTGGTAGTACGCCAGCGAGTCCAGGCCGAACTGCTCCACCAGCCGGTCCAGGCCCGCCGCGACGGACGCGCCCCACCGCAGGTCGCCGGGATCGACGGAGTCGTCGAGGTCGAAGACCTCCCGGGTCCGCTCCAGCACGGCCTCGACCTCGTCGTCCCCGGCGGCGTTCACACACTCGCGCAGGTCGTCGAACTCGATCACCTCGACGTGCCCGCCGAGCCGCGCGGGGATGAGGGTGAGGTCGGTGGAGACGTCGAGCATGCCCGGGTAGAGGTTGCCCATCAGGCCGAACCGCCCGGTGCGCAGCGCCCGCGCCACCCCGGCGGCCCGCACCCAGCGGCCGATCTTCGCCCAGGCCCGCTCGTCGCGGAGGTGCCCGGAGACCGAGCGGAAGGGGATGCCGGCCCGTACGAAGGTGTTGCCGATCTCCGGCAGCGGGCAGGCCCCGCAGTACGCCAGCCACTTGCCGGTGTCGAAACCGGCGTGGTCCATGCTCGCCGTCGGCTGGAGGTTCAGCACGAGCACGGGGGCACCGGCGCGCTGGGCGACGGGCAGCACCATCGAGGACGTGAGGTACGTCGGCACGAAGAACACCAGCAGGTCGCACCCGGCGGCCCGGAGCCGGTCCCCGGCGGGACCGGCCTGCGTGGCGTCGTCGATGAATCCGGCGTCCACGACCTCGGCGCCGAGCGCGGCGAGCCGGTCGGCCACCTCGCGGGTCGAGGCGAGCAGGCTCTCGCGCAGCCCCGGGTACTGCGGCCAGTACGCGGCGAGCCCGCCGCCGATCAGGCCCACCTTCGGCGGCCTGGCGGCGATCCGCTCGTGCCCGCTTCCGGCGCTGACGGCACGGTTGAGGACGTCGCTGCTCATACGGGGTTCTCCGTTCCGGGGTGCGGGTGCGGGTGCGGGTGCGGGGTCTGCGGGGCCGTCACGTCCACCCCATCTGGTTGCCGCCGACGCGCTCACGGCGGATCGCCTCGGTGTAGCCGCTGCGCCGGAAGGCGGCGATCGGGTCCGGGTCGAGGCCCGCGTCCTCGCGCATCTCGGCCAGCAGCGGGCGCACATCGGTGTTGTACGCGTCCATCAGCACCGCGTTCGCGGCCAGTACGTCACCCTCGCGCTGCGCGGTGGCGAGCGCGCCGGTGTCCACCAGCAGGGCCTTGGCGGTGGCCTCCTGCACGTTCATGACGCTGCGGATCTCGGCGGGGATCTTCTCCTCCAGGTTGTGGCACTGGTCGAGCATGAAGGCCACCCCCGCCCCGGCGTTGGCCGCCGCTTCCAGACCGCCGCCCCGGACGACCTCCAGCATGATCCGGAAGAGCTGGAACGGGTCGGCGGAGCCCACGATCAGGTCGTCGTCGGCGTAGAAGCGGCTGTTGAAGTGGAAGCCGCCGAGCCGGCCGGTGCGCAGCAGGTTCATCACGATGAACTCGATGTTGGTGCCCGGCGCGTGGTGCCCGGTGTCCACCAGGACCTGCGCCTTGTCGCCGAGCCGCAGGCAGTGCATCAGCGAGGTGCCCCAGTCGGGCACGTCGGTGGCGTAGAAGGCGGGCTCGAAGAACTTGTACTCCAGCAGCATCCGGGTGTCGTCCGGCAGCGCCTCGTACACCTCGGTGAGCGCCTCCTCGAAGCGCTCCTGGCGGCCGCGCAGGTCGTCCTGGCCCGGGTAGTTGGTGCCGTCGGCGAACCACAGCGACAGGATCGTCGAGCCGGTCTGCCGCATCACCGCCACGCAGTCCAGCAGGTGGCCGATCGCCTTGCGGCGCACGGCGGCGTCGGGGTTGGCGACGCTGCCGAGCCGGTACTCCTCCTCCTGGAAGGTGTTGGGGTTGATCGCGCCGATGCGCAGCCCCAGGTCGTCCGCGGCCTTCGCCAGGTGCCCGTAGTCGTCCACCCGGTCCCACGGGATGTGCAGCGCCACGCTCGGCGCCGCGCCCGTGAAGCGGTGCACCTGGGCGGCGTCGGCCAGCTTCTCGTACGGGTCGCGCGGGATGCCCTGCTGGCCGAAGACCTTGAACCGCGTGCCCGAGTTGCCGTACGCCCACGAGGGCGTCTCGATCTGCAACTGCCGGACGGACTGCTTGACCTCGTCGCGGTTCACGCCGCTCCCTCCACTGTGGTGTTCTTGTGTGCCCCGACCGCGTCCCGTACGGCTTCGAGGTAGCCGTTGCCGTACTCGTCCCCGGGTTCGAGGCAGCTTCCCTCGGTCCACTCGTTCCAGGCGTTGACCGTCACCACGGGCGGGCGTCCCGGCCCGGCCGCGAAGTCCAGCGCGTCGCAGAGGGCGCCGCCGACCTGCTCGGGGGTGTTGCCGGTGAGGATCGACGTGAAGGGGTAGCCCTCGTCCTCGCGCATGGCCCATTCGACCGTGCGCGGGCTGGGGTCCCAGCCGACGGTGACGTTCGGCAGGTAGTCGACCGGCAGCGTGTCGCCCATCCGCCGCCAGGTGTCCCTGGCCTCGGCGCGGGCGGCGTCGTAGCCGGTGGTCGGGAAGCTGCTGAAGGCGCTGCCGGGGTGGTGCCACCAGGTGTAGTGGGTGGCGCTGTCCAGGCCCAGTTCGCGGACCAGCAGTTCGGGCTGCGGCACGCCCGGGTTGATCGCCCCGTTGACGTGCAGCCCCGGCAGGCCGGCGGCGCGGGCGCGCTCGCGGAAGCCGTCGAGCAGCGCGGCCGTACGGGCCACCCCGCCCATGCCGCGGATGAGGCCCGGCAGGTCGTACACGGAGAAGTACGGGCCCTGCGGCATCCGCCAGTACGAGGGGTGGGTGAGGTAGTTCTCCAGCACGTGCTCGAAGGCGCAGGTCGCGTGGTAGCGGGTGTTGGGCGCCGGGAGCAGCGCGGTGAGCTGCGGGCCGCGCGCCGGGTAGAGGTCGTCCCATTCGTGGTTGGCCCACATGACGGCGAAGCGGAACTCGTCGAGGCGGTCGGCCTGGAGCAGGCCGCGGTCGAGGTAGCCGTTCAGGAAGGGCGCGTTGTCGAACCAGTACCAGTCGACGATGAAGCCGTCGACGCCGTGGTCGAGGGCGGCGGCGACCGCCCGGGAGGCGGCCCGCGGGTCGCTCTCGTCGTACTCGCCCCACACCGGGCGCTTGGGCTGCACATGGCCGGGGAAGCGCGGGGTGCCCGCGCGGAGCACGTCCCACTCGGTCCAGCCGGGGCCGAGCATCGCGTCGTTGCGCGGGTCGGCGTGCCACTGCGGGAAGTAGTACGCCATGACCTGCGCGCGAGCGTCCTGCGGCCAGTCGGGGCGCTGCCGCTGCGGGGCGGTGCCCTCGCGGGGCACGGCGACGGGTTCGAGACCGCTGGGCAGGGTCATGACGCCTCCTTGGCGAGCGGGTCGTGGGCGGGGGAGGGGGCCGGAGCGTCGGCGGGCCCGGTGGAGCCGCCGGTCTCTCCCGAGCCGTAGACGATGAGCTTCACGATCTCGTCCACCGTGCTGTCCTGGGTGCTGCGGATGCCCGCCACCCGGCCGAGGTGCATCACCATCACCCGGTCGGCGGTCTCCCACACCTGCTGGAGGTTGTGGCTGATGAGGATGACGGCCTTGCCCGCGTCGCGCAGGTCGCGCACCAGCGACAGCACCCGCGCGGACTCCTGCACGCCGAGCGCGGCGGTCGGCTCGTCCATGATCACGATCTCGGCGCCGCCCAGCAGCACCCGGGCGATCGCGACGGCCTGCCGCTGCCCGCCGGACAGCTGGTGGACGGGCACACGGACGCTCGGCAGCCGGATGGTCAGCCCCGCGAGCAGCTCCTCGGCCTCGCGGTAGATACGCCGCCGGTCCACGAAGGGCCCGCGGCGGTACTCCCGGCCGAGGAAGAGGTTGGACGCCACGTCCCGCTGGTCGACCAGCGCGAGGTCCTGGTAGACGGTGGCGATGCCGGCGGCGGACGCGTCGGCCGGTCCGGTGAAGGTCTGCGGCTTGCCGTGGACGAGGAGTTCGCCCTCGGAGGTGTCGTAGACACCGGACAGGATCTTGATGAGGGTGGACTTGCCCGCGCCGTTGTCGCCGAGGACGGCCAGCACCTCGCCCGGACGCACGTCGAAGGTGACGTCCTGCAGCGCGCGGACATGGCCGAAGACCTTGCCGACACCGCGGGCCTGGAGGATCGGTTCCGTGCTGCTCATCGGGCCCTCCGGCGTTCCGAGACGGCGCCCAGGATGACGGCGAGCACGAAGACCGCGCCGCGGGCGAGCTGCTGGTAGTAGGTGTCGACGGACAGCAGCGTCAGACCGTTGTTGAGGATGCCGATGACGAGCACGCCGGCCAGCGTCCGGGCGATCTTGCCGCTGCCGCCGTTGAGCCCGATGCCGCCGAGCAGCACCGCGGTCAGGACGTCGAACTCGGCGCCGTTGGCGTAATTGGGGCCGCCGCTGCCGGAGTTGCCCGCGGTGATGATGCCGCCGATCGCGGCCAGCACGCCCGTCGTGACGAACACCGCGGTGTAGACCCGGCGCACCTTGATGCCCGAGCGCAGGGCCGCGCTCGCGTTGCCGCCGACGCCGTAGATGTGCCAGCCGGAGCGGGTGAAGCCCATGACGACCCAGGCGGCGACGTAGACCAGCACCAGCACCCACACCGAGACCGGTACGCCGATGAAGCGCTCGGTCACCGCGTCCTGCAGGGCGGTGTTGGTGAGCGGCTTGACCTGGCCGTCGGTGAAGATCAGCGCCAGGCCGCGCAGGGCGATGGAGAACGCCAGGGTGGCGATGATGGAGTTGATGCCGAGCACCACCACCAGGGCGCTGTTGAGGAGCCCGATGAGCGCGCCGACGAGCAGCCCGCCGATGACGGCCACCGGGGTGGGCAGTCCGCTGGACTCGATGAGCAGCGCCACCACGACGCTGACGATGCCGACGTTCGCGCCCACCGTCAGGTCGAGCTGGCCGGCGATCAGCGCGATCGTCATACCGGCCGCGAGCACGCCGGTCACGGCGACCGCGGAGCCGACGTTCAGCAGGTTGCGCTGGGACAGGAAGTAGGGCGAGGCCACCGCGAAGTACACGAACAGCGCCACCAGCGCCGCGTAGACGCCGAGGTCGAGCAGCCGGTCCACGACCGTGTGCCGGCCCTCGCGTCCGGCGACCGACGCCGCCGGGGTGGACCGGCGCAGCCAGGTGCGCGGGTCGAGCACGCCGAGCGGGCTCGCGGGCGTCTCGGGGGCGGGGTCACCGCCAACCGGCGGCGCCTTTGCCGAGCTGGTTGTTGTCATCAGGAGCTTCCTCGGTTCGGTTCCGGTCGGGTCCAGGGGCGGGCCGACCGCGGCCCGCGTCAGGTCCGGGGCGGGGTCCCGGCGCCGGGGTCCGCCCGCCGGGTCAGGCGGCGGGCGGGCCGGGGCGCCGGGGCCCCGCCGGCCGTTACTTCTTGTCGTCCGGGTAGAAGGTGTCCACGTTGGCCGCGGTCAGGACCCGGCTGACGTCGTAGGCGTCGAAGCTCTTGCCCATCGCGGTGGCGATGGCGGCCTCGATGTAGTTCCACCCCTCGGCGTAGGGCTGGAAGTCGATCGAGCCGATGAGCATGTCCTTGTTGCTGGTGTCGCGCACCGCGGCGCGGGCCGCCTCGTCGCCGCCGGAGGTGACGGCCAGCAGGTCGCCGGTGCGGTTCGCCGCCTTCGCCGCGTTCAGCGCGCCGAGCACCGGCTCGTCGCCGTACGACATGACGATCACCGGGTCGTGCGGGTGGGCGGTCAGGAAGTCCGCGAAGGTGGACTGCGACGAGGTGGTCGGGTCCTGGCCCTGCGGGGTGAGCATCGTGGTCTGCGCGTCGCTGACCCCGAGGTCGGTCTTGGCCTGCGCGAAGGCGGCCTTGACACGGGCGTCGCAGGGGCCGCAGTTGGGCGCGGACATGCCGACGACCTGGAGCGTGCGGCCCTTCCAGGTGGTGTCCAGCTTCGCCTTCGCCGGGCCTTCGAGCTGCTTGATCGTGAGCTGGCCGACCGCGTCGTCCGGCACACCGAAGTGCGGCGCCTTCTCGTACGTGCCGTCGACCATGACGACCTTGGCGCCGTCCCGGGTGATGGCGTTGTAGACGGGGCCGTTCATGACCTGGGAGCCGACGACGTCGGGCTGCTTGACGGCGAGCTGCTGGTAGGCCGACAGCTCGTCCTCGTACTTGAAGTTGAGGTCGGCGTCCTGGAAGTCCACGCCGTAGAACTTCGCGGCGTCCTGCATGCCCTTGGACCAGGTGGCGAAGAAGGGCAGGCTCTTGCCCGGGCTGAGGAAGGTGATGCGGTACTTCTTCGGCAGCTTCTTCGGCACCGCGAAGAGCGGCTTCACCTTGTACGAGCCGGTGGCCGCGGCCACCTCCTCCGGGGTGAAGGTCGCGCCGGTCGCGGTGGTGTCACCGGAACCGCTGCCGGTGTCCGCACTGCTGTTGGAGGATGTTCCGGACGAGCAGGCGGCGGCGAGCAGCGCCGACGCCAGGACGACCGCGGCCACCCGGCCGCGGCGCAGGGCTATGGGGGTATCCACAGATGGCTCCCATGAGATTCATCGGGTTCGAGGTCCGGGGGGCGCGGTGTTGCGAGGCTGGACCCCGCCCGGTTAACGGCCTGTGAACTTGTACCGTTTCAATTGCTCGTAAGCTAGTCTCGCGTCCACACAGCAGTCAATAGGGTTGCCGGGAGATTTCATGGGCCAGCCGTCTCACCCGCGTAACGGGAAACAATCCCTGGTCAAGAGCGGTTCGCCGACGATCAGAGAGGTGGCCGCCGCCGCCGGGGTGAGCCTGGGAACGGTCAGCAACTACTTGAACCGTCCGCACTCCGTGGCCGCGCGCACCCAGGTGCGCATCCAGGCCGCGATAGACGAGCTGGGCTTCGTGCGCAACGCCGGAGCGGCCCTCATCCGCAGCGGCCGGGCCCGCACCATCGGGCTCGTGGTGCTCGACGTGTCCAACCCGTTCTTCACCGAACTGGCCCGCGGCGCCGAGGAGGCGGCGTGGGAGCACCAGCACCTGATCATCCTGTGCAACTCCGACGAGGACCCGGCCAAGGAGCAGCGCTACCTGGAGGTCCTGGAGGAGCAGCGTGTCCTCGGCATGCTGATCAGCGCGGTCGACGTGGAGGCCGCGGGCGTGGACTGGCTGCGCCAGCGCGGCACCGCCGTGGTCCTGGTGGAGGGCACCCGGCCCAACTTCTGCTCGGTGCGCGCCGACAACGCGTGCGGCGGTGAACTGGCCGCCGAGCACCTCATCGAGCTGGGCCACCGCGAGCTGATCTACGTCAGCGCCTCCCTGGCCATACGGCAGTACGCCGAGCGGCTCACCGGGGTGCGGCGCGCGATGGCGCGGCACGGGCTGCCCGAGGAGGCGCTGACCGTCATCGAGCGGGGCCTGAAGGGCAGCACCGCGGACGGCAGGGTGGCCGGCGAGGAGATCGTCGAGCGCAAGCTGTCCGGCACCGGCGTGGTGTGCGGCAACGACATGGTCGCCTTGGGTCTGACCACCGCGCTGACCAGGGCGGGAGTGCGGGTGCCGCGCGACATGTCGGTCATCGGGTACGACGACGTGGAGCTGGCCCAGCAGGGCCCGCTGGCGCTCACCACGGTCCGTCAGCCCAAGCAGAGCATGGGCCGTACCGCCACGCAGCTGCTCATCGAGGAGGCCGAGCAGGCCAAGCACGCCCACCAGCAGGTGGTCTTCCAGCCCGAGCTGGTGGTGCGCGAGTCCACCGGGCGGGCCCCGGGGGCCCGCCGTTCGGCGCGCTCCGGGAAGGCGCCGCGCAAGCCGGCGGCCGGTGCGCCGCTGAGCTGAGCCGGGGCGGGTCCCGGCGGGGGCCTGCCGTGCGCGGGGCCGGCGGGGGGCGGTGGAGTGGACCGTGCACGCCTCTTGTCGGCCTCGGAGCGGCTCGCTACACTCCCGACTTGAAACATTTCAAGTTCCGGGCCGCGCTTTCCCCGCGCCGCCCGACGCTTCCCAGATCCCGCGCCGTCGCGCGCACCGGGCAGGACGAGCCCACTTCCTTCACGGGAGCCTGAAATGAACCTTCGCAACAGAGCGGTGTC
The DNA here is from genome assembly GCF_044332905.1 of Streptomyces sp. NPDC021224. Taxonomy (NCBI): domain Bacteria; kingdom Bacillati; phylum Actinomycetota; class Actinomycetes; order Kitasatosporales; family Streptomycetaceae; genus Streptomyces; species Streptomyces sp. NPDC021224. The sequence goes on from NZ_JBIRPW010000019.1 coordinate 11,202, forward strand.
CGCCGCCGGGGCGAGCCTCGTCGCCGTCTCGGCGCTGACCCTCTCCGCCGCACCGCCGGCCGCCGCCGGCAACCCGCAGCACGTCGCGGTCGGCGCCATCCGCTGGGACGGCCAGGTCGGCGACTCCGCCGTGGGCGAGCTGGCAGGTGTCGGCCCCGACGAGGAGCGGGCGCTCGGCCCGGCCAAGTGGCGCAGCCACGCCCCGTACTACGCGGTCGACACCGGTACCGACTCGATCAGCATGAACGGCGCCACCCAGCAAGTGGTGGACCAGGAGATCGAGATGGCCAAGGATGCCGGGATCGACTACTGGGCCTTCGACTGGTATGGCGACGAGACCGGCCTGCAGACCGCCCGCAAGCTCTACCTGCAGAGCGCGCACCGCAACGACGTCAACTGGAGCGCGATCCTCTTCACCCACCCGCTGTCCGCGCCCGACCTCGACACGCTGGTCACGCAGTTCCAGGCGCAGAACTACCAGAAGGTCGACGGCGGGCGCCCGCTGCTGTACGCCTTCGACTACCCCGACCTGGTGAACACGGCGCAGATCAGCGAGCTGCGCACCAAGACCCAGCAGGCGATGGGCGTGACCCCCTACGTCGTCGGCCTCGACACCACCGTGGCCGAGCAGATCGGCGCCGACGCGGTGAGCAGCTACGTCACCGGCGGCAGCGGCCACCAGGCGTACGCCCCGCACGCAGCCGCCGAGCAGGCCGCGTGGAACAGCGCCAAGGCGAGCGGCCGCGACGTCATCCCCTGGGTGACCTCCGGCTGGGACCCGCAGCCGCGCGTCCAGCTCTCGCCGCCCTACCCGTGGGCGTCGTACCCGGGCAACGAGGGCATCACCCAGGCCACCCCGGGCGAGCTGGCCCAGCACCTGCAAGGTGCGATCGACTGGAACGCCGCCAACGCCTCCTCGGCGCCCGCGCAGTCGGTGCTGATGTACGCCTGGAACGAGTTCAGCGAGGGCGGCTCCATCGAGCCGGTGCGGTCGGGCCCCGGCTCGTCCTGGGACCTGCTGGACGCGGTCGCCACCGTGACGAAGGGCGGTTCGGCCGACAACGGCGCGAGCAGCGGCACCCCGCTGGTCACCTCGGACACGCCGGGGACGCTGCGCAACGACTACAGCGACTTCGTCGGGATGAGCTTCACCACCGGCGCCTCGCCCGTCACCGTCACCGAGCTGGGCCGCAAGTACGTGCCGGGCAACTCGCAGGTGCACGTCGTCAAGCTCATGAAGGCCGACGGGTCCGAACTGGTCAGCGTCCACCTGGACATGGCGGCCGGGTCGCCGGACGCCGCCGGGTACACGTACACCCCGGTGCCCGAGCAGATGACGCTCGCCCCGCACACCACGTACTACGTGCTGTCGTCCGAGCTGTCGGGCGGCGACCGGTGGTACGACGCCGACTCGGCGGTCACCACGAGCGGCGCCGCCACGGTCGGCGGCGGTGTCTACCGCCAGCTCGACGCGGACAACAACCCGGTCTACCACCCGTACGGCACGGCGGGCCACGGCTACGGCCCGGTCAACCTGCGGTACACCAACTAGCGCCCACCCGGCCTCCGGTGGGGGCCGGCGCGGTCCCCACCGGAGGCGTCACCGCTTTCACCGCTTCACCACTCTCATCGTTTCTCATCGTTTTCACCGCGCTCATCAGTGAAATGATTCAACACCAGTCGCACGCACGCGGCCGGTACGGACGGACGGACGACAGGCCCGCGGCAGGCGGGCCGGCTAGGGGCAGGACATCATGACGGCACAGGACGCCCACGGCGGGCAGCAGCGCCGCGACAGCCACGACGGCGCGACCGGCGGCAGCGGCAGCGGCGACGGCGGCGAGACGGTCGCGGCCCTGCTGGCGCGCTCCCGCCGGCTCGGCGCCGACCCGCGCAACACCAACTACGCGGGCGGCAACACCTCCGCCAAGGGCACCGGCACCGACCCGGTCACCGGCAAGGACGTCGAGCTGCTGTGGGTCAAGGGCTCCGGCGGCGACCTCGGCACCCTCACCGCCGCGGGCCTCGCCGCGCTGCGGCTCGACCGGCTGCGCGCCCTCACCGAGGTCTACCCCGGTGTGGAGCGCGAGGACGAGATGGTCGCCGCCTTCGACTACTGCCTGCACGGCCGCGGCGGCGCCGCCCCCTCCATCGACACCGCCATGCACGGCCTGGTCGGGGCCGCGCACGTGGACCACCTGCACCCGGACTCCGGCATCGCGCTGGCCACCGCCGCCGACGGCGAGCGGCTGACCCGCGAGTGCTTCGGCGACCGCGTGGTGTGGGTGCCGTGGCGCCGCCCCGGCTTCCAGCTGGGCCTGGACATCGCCGCGATCCGCCGGGACAACCCGCAGGCCGTCGGCTGCGTCCTCGGCGGGCACGGCATCACCGCGTGGGGCGACACCAGCGAGGAGGCCGAGGCGAACTCGCTGCACATCATCCGCACCGCCGAGGCCTTCCTCGCCGAGCACGGCAGGCCCGAGCCCTTCGGCCCGGTCCTGGACGGCCACGCGCCGCTGCCCGAGGCCGAGCGCCGCGAGCGGGCCGCCGCACTGGCCCCGCTGATCCGCGGCCTGGCCTCCACCGACGCCCCCCAGGTCGGCCACTTCACCGACTCCGAGGCGGTCCTCGACTTCCTGGCGCGGAGCGAGCACCCGCGGCTGGCGGCGCTCGGCACCTCGTGCCCCGACCACTTCCTGCGCACCAAGGTCCGCCCGCTGGTCCTCGACCTGCCGCCCGCCGCCCCGCTGGAGGAGGCCGAGGCCCGGCTGCGCGAGCTGCACGCCGCCTACCGCGCCGACTACGCCGCCTACTACCAGCGGCACGCCGTGCCCGAGTCGCCCGCGATGCGCGGCGCCGACCCGGCGATCGTGCTCGTGCCGGGCGTCGGCATGTTCTCGTTCGGCAAGGACAAGCAGACCGCGCGCGTCGCCGGGGAGTTCTACGTCAACGCGATCAACGTCATGCGCGGCGCCGAGGCGGTGTCCTCGTACGCGCCCATCGAGGAGTCGGAGAAGTTCCGCATCGAGTACTGGGCGCTGGAGGAGGCCAAGCTCCGGCGGATGCCGCAGCCCAAGCCGCTGGCGACCCGGGTGGCGCTGGTGACCGGGGCGGGCTCCGGCATCGGCAAGGCCATCGCGCACCGGCTGGTGGCCGAGGGCGCGTGCGTCGTCGTCGCCGACCTGGACGCGGGAAGCGCGGCCGCCGTGGCGGACGAGCTCGGCGGGCCCGACCGCGCGGTGCCGGTCACCGTGGACGTCACCGACGAGGCGCAGATCGCCGCGGCCTTCCGCGCCGCGGCCCTCGCCTTCGGCGGCGTGGACCTGGTGGTCAACAACGCCGGGATCTCGATCTCCAAGCCGCTGCTGGAGACCACCGCCCGGGACTGGGACCTCCAGCACGACATCATGGCCCGCGGCTCCTTCCTGGTCTCCCGCGAGGCCGCCCGCGTCATGCTGGCGCAGGGGCTGGGCGGCGACATCGTCTACATCGCCTCCAAGAACGCCGTCTTCGCCGGGCCCAACAACGTCGCCTACTCCGCCACCAAGGCCGACCAGGCCCACCAGGTGCGGCTGCTGGCCGCCGAGCTGGGCGAGCACGGCATCCGGGTCAACGGCGTCAACCCCGACGGCGTGGTCCGCGGCTCCGGCATCTTCGCCAAGGGCTGGGGCGCGCAGCGGGCGGCGACCTACGGGATCGACGAGAGCGAACTTGGCGCCTTCTACGCCCAGCGCACCCTGCTCAAGCGGGAGGTGCTGCCCGAGCACGTGGCCAACGCCGTCTTCGCCCTGACCGGCGGGGAGCTGAGCCACACCACCGGCCTGCACATCCCGGTGGACGCGGGTGTCGCCGCGGCCTTCCTGCGCTGAGAGGTCCGTACCCGTGCCCTCCCCTTCCCCCGCGGCTTCCCCCGCGGCTTCCCCCGCGGCTTCCCCCGCGGCCTTCGCCGCCGCCGACCTCGGCGCCACCAGCGGCCGGGTCGTCGTCGGCCGCGTCACCCGCGACAGCCTCGCGTACGAGGTCGTGCACCGCTTCCCGAACACCCCCGTCCGGCTCCCCGACGGACTGCACTGGGACGTGCTCGGCCTGCACCGCGAGGTCGTCGCCGGCCTCGGCAAGGCGCTGCGGCAGACCCCGCTCGCCTCCGTCGGCATCGACTCCTGGGCCGTCGACTACGGGCTGCTCGACGCCGACGGCGCCCTGGCCGGCGCCCCCTTCCACTACCGCGACCGGCGTACGGAGGGCGCGCCGGAGCGGGTGTGGGAGGCGCTGGACGCGGCCGAGCTGTACCGCGTGACGGGTTTGCAGCACCTGCCGTTCAACACCGTCTTCCAGCTCGCCGCCGCCCGCGGCACCTCCGCCCTGTCCAGGGCCCGGCACCTGCTGCTGCTCCCGGACCTGCTCACCCACTGGCTCACCGGCAGTATCGGGGCGGAGGCCACCAACGCCTCCACCACCGGCCTGTACGACGCGCGGGCCGCCGACTGGTCGCCGCCGGTCCTGGCCGCGCTCGGCCTCGACCCCGCGCTGCTGCCGCCGCTGCGCGACCCCGGGGACCCGGCGGGGGTGCTGCTGCCGCACGTCGCCGAGGAGGTGGGGGCGGCGGGGCCGCTGCCGGTCACCGCGGTGGCCTCGCACGACACCGCCTCGGCCGTCGCGGCGGTGCCCGCGCAAGGGGACGGCGCGGTCGCGTACGTCTCCTGCGGCACCTGGTCGCTCGCCGGGCTGGAGCTGGAGCGGCCCATCCTCACCGAGGCCGCGCGCGGCGCCAACTTCACCAACGAGCGCGGCATCGACGGCACCGTGCGCTTTCTGCGCAACATCATGGGCATGTGGCTGCTGGAGGAGTCCCGCCGCACCTGGGCGCTCCAGGACGGTACGGCCCCGGGCCACGAGGAACTCGTCGCGCGGGCCGCCGCCGCGCCTGCCTTCGCCGCCGTCATCGACCCGGACGACCCGGACTTCGCCGCGCCCGGCGACATGCCCGCCCGCATCGACGCGTACTGCCGCCGCACCGGCCAGCGCCCGCCCGCCGACCGCGGCTCGCTCGTCCGCACGGTGCTGGAGGCACTGGCCCTGGCCCACGCCCGCACCCTGCGGGCCGCCGCCCGGCTCGCCGGGCAGGAGATCCGCACCGTCCACCTCGTCGGCGGCGGCGCCCGCAACGACCTGCTGTGCCGGCTCACCGCCGACGCGACGGGCCTGCCCGTGGTGGCGGGCCCCGTCGAGGCCACCGCGCTGGGCAACCTCCTGGTCCAGGCCCGCGCCCGCGGCCTCGTCCACGACCGCCACGACCTGCGCCGCCTGGTCGCGGCCACCCAGCCGCTGCGCCGCTACGAACCCTCGGGCCCGCGCGGCCCGTGGGACGCGGCGGCCGCCCGGCTCGGCCTCGGCCTCGACTGACCCGGACCGCCCGCACCACCGCGACCACCCCCGGAAGGACAACCCCCTGTGCGCGTCGCCCTGTTCGCCACCTGCGTCAACGACGCCGTGCTGCCGCGTGCCGCCGTCGCGACCGTCCGGCTGCTGGAACGGCTCGGCGTGACGGTGGACTTCCCCGCCGCCCAGTCGTGCTGCGGCCAGCCGCAGTTCAACACCGGCTACCGGCGGATGACCGAGCCCCTGGTGCTGCGGATGGCGCGGGCCTTCGAGGGCTACGACCACGTCGTCACCCCCTCCGGGTCCTGCGCGGCCATGGTCCGCGAGAACTACCCGCGGATCGGCGCCCGCGCGGAAGGCGAGGGCCGCGGCCCAGAACTCGCCGCCGCGGCGGGGGAGATCGTGCCCCGGGTACGGGAACTGACCGAATTCCTGGTCGACGTGCTGGGCGTCACCGACGTCGGCGCGTACTTCCCGCACCAGGTCGCCTACCACCCCTCCTGTCACGGCCTGCGCACCCTCGGCCTCGGCACCCGGCCGCTCGCCCTGCTCGGTGCCGTACGCGGCCTGGAACTGGCCGAGCTGACCGGCGCCGAGGAGTGCTGCGGCTTCGGCGGCACCTTCGCCGTCAAGAACCCGGACGTCTCCGCGGCCATGGGCGCCGACAAGGTGCGCAGCGCCCTGGACAGCGGCGCCGACGTGCTGTGCGGCGCCGACAGCTCCTGCCTGCTGCACCTCGAAGGCCTGCTGCACCGGCAGGGCGCCGCCCTTTCGGCCGTGCACCTCGCGGAGATCCTCGCCGCCACCGAAACCGACCCCTGGAGCCCCGCATGAGCGGTACGTACCTGGGCATGCCGGCCTTCCCGAAGGCCGCGAAGACCGCCACCAAGGACGCCGGGCTGCGCGCGAACCTGCGGCACGCCACCCACACCATCCGCGACAAGCGGGCCCGCGCCGTGGGCGAACTCGACGACTGGGAGGAGCTGCGGCAGGCCGGCCGCCGGATCAAGGACCACACCCTGCGCCACCTCGGCACCTACCTCACGCAGCTGGAGTCCGCGGTCACCGCCGCCGGCGGCACCGTGCACTGGGCCGCCGACGCGGACGAGGCCAACCGGATCGTGGCCGGCCTGGTGCGGGCGACCGGCGAGACCGAGGTCGTCAAGGTCAAGTCGATGGCCACACAGGAGATCGGCCTCAACGCGGCCCTCGCCGAGCAGGGCATCACCGCCTACGAGACGGACCTCGCCGAGCTGATCGTCCAGCTCGGCGACGACCTGCCCTCGCACATCCTGGTGCCCGCGATCCACCGCAACCGCACCGAGATCCGCGACATCTTCGCCACGAAGATGGCCGAGTGGGGCCGCCCCGCCCCCGAGGGCCTGACCGACCGGCCCGCCGAACTCGCCGAAGCCGCCCGGCTGCACCTGCGGGAGAAGTTCCTGCGGGCCAAGGTCGCGGTGTCCGGCGCCAACTTCATGATCGCCGAGACCGGCACCCTGGTGGTCGTCGAGTCCGAGGGCAACGGGCGGATGTGCCTGACGCTGCCCGAGACCCTGATCTCCGTCGTCGGCATCGAGAAGGTGCTGCCGCGCTGGGAGGACCTGAACGTCTTCCTCCAGCTGCTGCCGCGCTCGTCCACCGCCGAACGGATGAACCCGTACACCACCATGTGGACCGGCACCACGCCGGGCGACGGCCCGCGCGACTTCCACCTCGTGCTGCTCGACAACGGCCGCACCGCCACTCTCGCCGACGACGTGGGCCGCCAGGTGCTGCGCTGCATCCGCTGCTCGGCCTGCCTCAACGTCTGCCCCGTCTACGAGCGGGCCGGCGGCCACGCCTACGGCTCCGCCTACCCCGGCCCGATCGGCGCCGTCCTCACCCCCCAACTGCGGGGCACCGAGAGCGAGGTGGACGCCTCACTGCCCTTCGCCTCGTCACTGTGCGGGGCCTGCTACGAGGTGTGCCCGGTGGCCATCGACATCCCGGAGGTGCTGGTGCACCTGCGCGAGCGGGTCGCCGAACAGCCCGGCCACCGCGCCGAGCGCGCCGCGATGCGCGCCGCCACGTGGCTGCTCGACCACCCCGCCGCCCTGGCCGCCGCCGAACGCGCGGCCTCCGCGACCCGTGGCCTGCACCCGCGCTCCCTCCCGCTGCCCGGCCCGGCGGGCGCCTGGTCCGCCGAACGCGACCTGCCCCGGATGCCGGCCCGGCCCTTCCGCGCGTGGTGGCGGGACCACGCCGCGTCCCGTGAGGAGCAGACCCCGTGACCAGCAGCCGTGACGCCGTCCTGGCCCGTATCCGCGAGGCGACGCGCAACGCCCCCGACCCCGCGATGCCGCCGACGGCGGGCGGGGCGCCCGCCGCTCCGCCGCCGGCGTCCCCGGAGAGCCACCGCGCCCTCGTCGCCGTGCTCGCCGAGAACCTCGCCGACTACCGCGCCCACGTCCACCACGCCGCCGAGGCCGAGGTGCCCGCGGTGGTGGCACGGCTGCTCGCCGCCCGCGCGGCGCGCAGCGTCGCCGTGCCACCCGGGCTGCCCGCGGGCTGGCTCGCGGCCGCGGACGGCGTCGAGGTCCGGCAGGACACCCCCGAGCGGCCGCTCACGGCCCTGGAACTGGACGGTGTGGACAGCGTGCTGACCGGCTGCCGGGTGGCCGTCGCCGTGACCGGCACGATCGTGCTGGACGCCGGCCCCGACCAGGGCCGCCGGGTGCTGACGCTCGCCCCCGACCACCACATCTGCGTCGTCCGCACGGCCACCCAGACCGTCGCCACGCTCGCCGAGGCCCTCCCGCGCCTGACCCCCACCCGCCCCCTCACCTGGATCTCCGGCCCCTCCGCCACGAGCGACATCGAACTCGACCGCGTCGAGGGCGTCCACGGCCCCCGCACCCTGGACGTCATCCTGACCGACTGACCCCCCGCGGTGACGGCACCGGCCGGGCGGCACCTGCGCCGCGCACCCTCAGCTCCCGTCCGGCTCTCCCTCCGCCTGCTCCCGGTCGGGCGGCCCGGCAGCCGAAGGGCCGTGGCCGCTGTGGCTGCCGTGGCGCAGCTCGTCCCGCACCCGCCGCCAGGCCCGGATGGCGGACTGCCGGTCCAGCGCGGCGAGACGCTCCAGCGCGGCATCCACGACGCCGGGCCAGCCGGGCATGCCGAAGTGGTGCGAGGCCCTGAAGACGGCGGTGAACGCCCGGTGCAGCAGGGCGTCACGCCACCCCTGGCCGCGCATCAGGTTCTCGGTGATCCAAACCTGCTCCCCGACGTTCCGGACGAAGTCGGCCACCGGTCCGCCCGCGGCCCGCAGCGTGAAACGGGAGCCGCCCGCCCACGGGAGGTCCGGATCCGAGGCGACGACCGTGAACGCGCCCAGCCGGTCCGGCCCGCCGTCACGGGCGGCGGCGAGCGCCTTGCGGGCCCGGCGGTACAGGTCGGCGCCCTGCGCGAGGACGTCACCGGCTCCGCGGGCTGCGCCTCGTTGACCAGGTGATGGGCGAGCCTGTCGGCCACGGCGCCGCGGGCGGTGATCATGGCGCCGCTCAGCAGCATCTCCGCGTGCGCCAGCGGACGGTCCGCACGGTCGACCGAGGGCGGAGGCTCCGGGGCCTCGGGGATCCAGGTGTGGGCCGACTCCAGCGATATCGACAGCCACGCGGTCCGCGACGTACGCGCTGAGGATCCTGCTGCACACGCTGAAGGGCGACTACATCGGAGCCACCGAGGGCACGCCGTTCGGCTACCAGGACCTGGACCGTGAGGCGATGGACGCGTACGCGGCCTTCCAGCACGGCTGCCGGGAAGCGCGCCGCCGCCTGCGGGCGGAACCCAACCTCCTCGCGGAGTCCATCCGCGCGATGCGGGCCGACGAGACGACGGACCGCGACGACCGGGCGCAGATGCTGGAGAACGAATCGGATCTGAGCCTGATGCGAGTGATCATGATCGTGACCCCCGACCCCTGGGACGACGTCTCCGAGGAGGCCCACCGCACGGTCCTCGGCCACCTGATCCAGCAGACAGGCCCACCCGGCCCCCTCAGCCTGCCCGACGCGGACCGCTTCCCCATCCTCCGGCGCGTCCCCGAACCCTCCCCGCCGCCCGGCGCCGCCGCCCCGGGCGACGGGACGGCGGGCACCGGACCGTCTCCGGCTCAGTAGCGCAGGACGGCCGCGACGCCGCCCGCGGCGAGCAGGGTGTCGTCGGGGACGAAGAGCACCTCGGACTCGGCCTCCACCGCGTTCTCCACGAGCTGCTCGACGATGTCGGTGGCCAGGCCCTCGGTGTCGGCGGGGGCCTGCGCATCGCGCCGCGGGTCGGGGAGCGTGACGGGCTCCGGGTAGGGCTCGACGGCCAGTTCGCGGCCGTCGTCGGTGATGTGGCCCGCCACCGCGAGGCTGTCCTCGACCACCAGCAGCTTGACGCGGTTGTCGGCGGCCGCGGTCCATACCTCCTGGGGGCCGCCCGCGTACTTCTGCTGCGCGCCCGCCGTGCCCAGGTCCTCCAGGACGTCTGCCACCTGCCGGTCGTGGAAGTCCCGAAGCAGCGGCTCGACCCGCTCGGCCAGGACGGACGCCGGGTCGTTGTCCATGCCGGTCAGCGGGAGGGTGCCGGCGATGCGGCCGCGGTGGGAGGTGAGGCCGGTGAAGACCGACAGCGCCTTCTCGCTGCCGACGACGAACAGCGGCGCACCGTGGTGCTCGTCCAGCACCGGCGTCAGCCGGGCGTCCACCGTGCGCAGATACTGCTTGACCCGCTCGCCGTGGCTCTCGTACGGGGCCGCGTGCGGGATCGGCCCGGGGAGGGCGTCCTCCGGTGACGGGATCTGCGGGGCTTCGGGGAAGCCGTGCCGCGTCACCTCGACCAGCTCGCGTACCGAACCCTGGTAGAGACGGCACGTGCCCTGGTCGAGGACGAGCACGAGGTACGGCCGGGCGCGCTGCTCGGCCGCCACCGCGTACCGCGTCAGAAAGGCCGTCGCGAACTCCACCCGCGGCACGACCGCGGGCGAGGTCAGCTGCCACAACTGCACCGGCTCGCCTGCCGCAACGTGTACGACGAGCGCGCCCGCGGGGTGGAAGGGCGCGCCCGCCTCCTCGATCGCCTCCGGGTCCAGGATCCGGTCGCGCAGCTCCAGCCGTGCGTCGCGGGGGACCTCGGGGTCGTCCGCCAGCTGCCTTCTGGCCTGCACGACGAGGTCGCGCAGGAGGATGCGGTCCTTCTCGCCGAACGGGCGGTCGGGATCGGTCGGCATCGCCAGCGTGATCGCGGGATAGGGCCGCGGCCTGCGCAGGCCGTCCAGGGTCTCGGGAGTCAGGTCGGACGTGTGCACCATGCCACCTTCACTGGTTTACGGCGACTTTTCGGGCAGCTGGGCGGGCTCTACGGGGCCCAGTGGCCGTTCGGTCCGCGGCGCTCGCGCGGCTGCTGCCGCTTGGCCTGGACAGGGTCCGTGGGCTGCCGCTCCGCATGCGGGATCTGCGTGTGGAAGTAGAGCTGCTTCCCCTGCCCCCGCGCTCCCAGACCGTGATGGCCCTTGACCGGAGAGTTCTTGCGCATGGCCCTCAGCTCCTCAACAGGCTTCCTCGCGTACGGGGAGCCGAGCTGACGGGCACCCCGTCTCTTCCCTTCACGCTACGCCGCAGCCGCGGGTGGTGCGACATGGCCGCGGGTCGTCATGGCACCTAAAATGATGATGTACAGGGGCAATTCGCTTGCGCCTACCCTGCCCCTACGGATGACGCGCTGGTGAGCGAGGGGAGCAGCCATGGCACACCACCACAAGTCCAACCGCGCGGTCGAGGGCGACCCCGACACGGGTCACAGCCGCGGCCTGCCGGAACGCCCTGACGCGGACCGCCTGCAGACGCATACCGAAGCAGACCGCCGCGCCGTGGCCGACGCGGAACCTCCCTCCGCCGAACAGGCCGCCGCGGACGGCGACATCGCCGCCTGGACCCGCCGACTCCGCAGCGAGGCCCCTGCCCTGCCGCCCGAGCAGGCGCAGAATTTCGTCCACGACCTCTACTTCGGCGCCCAGCGCGCCCTCGACCGAAAGGTCTGGGAGGCCGACTTCGAACGCGACGAGTAAGGGCTGTGCCCTCCGATGCTCCCCCTCGCACGTGAGGCGTGAGGGCGTGGACGGACGCGCAACGACAAGAGCCTCTGAGCCGCGGTTTCGCAGCTCAGAGGCTCTGTAGTGGCCCCTCGCACAGAGGGGCCGAGGTCCCGGTTTAGAGGTCGAAGTAGAGCTCGAACTCGTGCGGGTGCGGGCGGAGCTGGATCGGGGCGATCTCGTGGGTGCGCTTGAAGTCGATCCAGGTCTCGATCAGGTCGGCGGTGAAGACGCCGCCGGCCTGGAGGTACTCGTTGTCCTCCTCCAGGGCGGTGAGGACCGCGGGGAGGGAGGTCGGGACCTGGGGGACGCCGGCGTGCTCCTCGGGGGCCAGCTCGTAGAGGTCCTTGTCGATCGGCTCGGCGGGCTCGATCTTGTTCTTGACGCCGTCCAGGCCGGCCAGGAGGAGGGCGGAGAAGGCCAGGTACGGGTTGGAGGACGGGTCGGGGGCGCGGAACTCGACGCGCTTGGCCTTGGGGTTCGAGCCGGTGATCGGGATACGCATCGCGGCCGAGCGGTTGCGCTGCGAGTAGACCAGGTTGACCGGGGCCTCGAAGCCGGGGACCAGGCGGTGGTAGGAGTTCACCGTCGGGTTGGTGAAGGCCAGCAGCGACGGGGCGTGCTTGAGGATGCCGCCGATGTAGAAGCGGGCGGTGTCGGACAGGCCCGCGTAGCCCTGCTCGTCGTAGAAGAGCGGGTTGCCGCCCGACCACAGGGACTGGTGGACGTGCATGCCGGAGCCGTTGTCGCCGAAGATCGGCTTGGGCATGAAGGTCGCGGTCTTGCCGTTGCGCCAGGCGACGTTCTTCACGATGTACTTGAAGAGCATCAGGTCGTCGGCGGCGGCCAGCAGCGTGTTGAACTTGTAGTTGATCTCGGCCTGGCCCGCGGTGCCGACCTCGTGGTGCTGGCGCTCGACCTGGAGGCCGGACTTCTCCAGCTCCAGGCTGATCTCGGCGCGCAGGTCGGCGAAGTGGTCGACCGGCGGGGTCGGGAAGTAGCCGCCCTTGTAGCGGACCTTGTAGCCGCGGTTGTTCTCCAGGGCGCCGGTGTTCCAGGCGCCGGCCTCGGAGTCGATGTGGTAGAAGGACTCGTTCGACGACGTCTGGAAGCGGACGCTGTCGAAGACGTAGAACTCCGCCTCCGGGCCGAAGTACGCGGTGTCGGCGATGCCGGTCGACGCGAGGTAGGCCTCGGCCTTCTTCGCGACGTTGCGCGGGTCGCGGCTGTACTGCTCACCCGTGATCGGGTCGTGGATGAAGAAGTTGATGTTCAGCGTCTTGTCGCGGCGGAAGGGGTCCACGCGCGCCGTGGACAGGTCGGCGCGCAGCGCCATGTCCGACTCGTGGATCGCCTGGAAGCCCCGGATGGACGAGCCGTCGAAGGCGAGTTCCTCGCTCGGGTCGAACGCCGATGCCGGGACCGTGAAGTGCTGCATGACACCGGGCAGGTCACAGAACCGGACGTCGACGAACTTGACGCCCTCGTCCGAGATGAACTTGTTGACGTCGTCGGCGTTCTGGAACATCCCACTCCTCCTAGGCCCGGCCGACCGGCCGGGGCTGGCGATCGAGGTGCGGCCACTGGGCGCGCCCACACTGCCATGACCTTAAGGACCTGGCATTTCTCAAGCATGACCCATTTGTTTCGTAGGTGTTAACCGGGTGGTGGCGCACCGGGTCCCCGGGGCGCGGCGCTGGGCCGTCCGGGGGTTACCGTGGTCGGGTGGACAACAGGGAAGTCATCGGATCGTGGCTCTCGGGGCCCCGTGCGGCAGCCGAGAAGATGGGCGTGGAATTCGGGTACCGCGGTGAGCGCCTCGGGCTCCCGGAGAACGGGCCCGGCTCCATCGCCTCCGTCGGCCGGCGTATCGCCGCGCTGTTCATCGACTGGTTCCTCAGCGTACTGATCGCATACGGTCTGCTCGCGCACCGTCACGCCCATCTGGCGAACAACTGGGCGCTGTTGGTGTTCGGCGCGGTGAGCATGATCGGTCTCGCGCTCGTCGGCGCGACGCCCGGCAAGCTCATCATGCGGACCCGGGTCGTGCAGATCGACGGCAAGCGCCTCACCCCGCTGGGCGCGGTCCTGCGCACCGTGCTGGTGCTGCTGGTCGTCCCGGCCGTCGTCTTCGACCGCGACACCCGCGGCCTGCACGACAGGGCCGTCAAGACCGTCCAGATCCGCGTCTAGCCCGCCGGCCGGTCCGGCCCGGCCCACCCGCGGCAGGGCCCGGACGCCGGAAAGGGCGCCCCCGTGACGGGAGCGCCCTTCCGGGTCAGGTGAGGGAGAGGTCAGCGGCCCTTGGGCATCCGCATGCCCTTGGGGAGCGGGCCCTTCGGGATGGGCAGCTTGGACATCGGGTCGCCCAGCGCGCGCAGCCGGTCGTTGACCTGGGTGGTCTGCGGGCCGGTCAGGGTGCGGGGGAGACGCAGCAGGGTCGTCCGCAGCTTCTTGAGGGACAGCTCGCCCTCGCCCGTGCCCACGATGTAGTCGTGCACCGGCACGTCGTAGACGATCCGGGCGACCTTCTTCTTCTCGTTGGCCAGCAGGCTCTTGACGCGGTTCGGGTTGCCCTCGCCGATCAGCACCACGCCGGCCTTGCCGACCGCCCGGTGCACCACGTCCTGGCTCTTGTTCATGGCCACCGCCGGTGTCACGGTCCAGCCGCGGCCCACGTTCTGGAGCACTGCCGCGGCCGCGCCGGGCTTGCCCTCCAGCTGCCCGAAGGCGGCCTTCTCGGCGCGGCGGCCGAAGATCACCGCCATCGCGAGGAAGGCCAGCAGGAAGCCCAGGATCCCGGCCCAGATCGGATGATCGATCAGGAATCCGAGTGCGAGGATGACACCGAAGGTGACGATTCCCACAGCCGCCACGATCAGCCCGACCTTGGGGTCGGCCTGCCGGGTCATCTTGTACGTCTGAGCGATCTGTGCCAGTCGCCCAGGGTTCTCGGATGTCTTCCTCGCCATGGGGCAAAGGATACGTGGCCGCGAGCTCGCCCGTCACGGCGACCACCTGCTGTGCCGGGGTCCGGCTCAGTCGCGTACGGCGTCCTCGCGTGCGGCCGTGGCCAGGGCCGCCGCCGGGTCCGGGACGGCGCCGGTCGTCAGGGCCGCCATCTCGTGCTCGGCCTCCCGGCGGTCCCGGGCGCGCTGCCGGTCGGCGACGACGGACGCCCAGGCGTTGCGCCGGGCGGTCTGCTGGCCACCACGCAGCAGAAACGATTCGACAGCTCGCAGCGCGCCGGCCACCGGCGTGTGCGTGGGCAGGTGCAGATGCAGGTGCGGACGGGCGTGGACCGACTCGGACGGCATGGCGTCCCCCTCAGAGGCAACGAGACGAACCGGAGTGCGCGGTGCTGTGTCGTACGTGGCGCGGACGGGGTGGGCGGACTCCCGTACCGGCCGTGAGAACCAGGCTCGCGACAACGTGTTACCAGCCGGTGACCACCCGGTCAATCTCACATGAAAGCCCCACCCCCGCCCGCACCCCGCCCCGCCAGGTCACTCTTCCGGCAGCCCGGCAGGGCCAGGTGAGGGGACTCACACCCGAGCCCCCGGCGGCTCAGCCCGCGTGCACCGCGCCGGGCACCGCGCCCAGCCGCGCGCGGCGGTCGACGGCCTGCTGGAACAGGCGCCCGGCGCGGTAGGACGAGCGGACCAGCGGGCCCGACATGACACCGGCGAAGCCGATCTCCTCGGCCTCCTCCTTCAGCTCCACGAACTCCGCGGGCTTGACCCAGCGCTCCACCGGGTGGTGCCGCACGGAGGGACGCAGGTACTGCGTGATGGTGATGAGCTCGCAGCCCGCGTCGTGCAGGTCCTGCAGCGCCTGGCTGATCTCGGCGCGCTCCTCGCCCATGCCCAGGATCAGGTTCGACTTGGTCACCAGGCCCGCCTCGCGGGCCCGCGTGATCACTTCCAGGGAGCGCTCGTAGCGGAAGCCGGGGCGGATCCGGCGGAAGATCCGCGGCACCGTCTCGACGTTGTGCGCCAGCACCTCCGGGTGCGCCCCGAAGACCTCGGCGAGCTGCTCGGGCACCGCGTTGAAGTCCGGGATGAGCAGCTCGACCTTGGTCCGTCCGGCGGCCCGGTCGGCGGTCATCGCGTGGATCTGCCGCACCGTCTCGGCGTACAGCCAGGCGCCGCCGTCCGCCAGGTCGTCGCGGGCGACACCGGTGATCGTGGCGTAGTTCAGGTCCATCGTGACGACGGACTCGCCGACGCGGCGCGGCTCGTCCCGGTCCAGCGCCTGCGGCTTGCCGGTGTCGATCTGGCAGAAGTCGCAGCGCCGGGTGCACTGGTCGCCACCGATCAGGAACGTCGCCTCGCGGTCCTCCCAGCATTCGTAGATGTTGGGACAGCCGGCCTCCTGGCACACCGTGTGCAGGCCCTCGCGCTTCACGAGCGACTGCATCTGGGTGTACTCGGGGCCCATCTTCGCCCGGGTCTTGATCCACTCGGGCTTGCGCTCGATGGGGGTCTCGCTGTTGCGGACCTCCAGGCGCAGCATCTTGCGTCCGTCGGGTGAGACTGCGGACACGACCGGCTCCCTAAAGCTGAGATTGTGCCTGAGGCTTTGATTCTTCGGTGAACGCCAGCTTACGCCGCGGAATTCCTGGACGGCTCGTCGATGACCCGGGGCAGCGGGACGGCCGTGGTCAGGACGTCCGCGAGGTGCTTCTCGACGACCGGCAGCACCTCGGCGACGGTGACGTCCCGGCCCAGCTCCTCCGCGAGCGAGGTGACACCGGCGTCCCGGATGCCGCACGGCACGATGCGGTCGTACCAGGTGGTGTCGGGGTCGCAGTTGAGGGCGAAGCCGTGCATGGTCACGCCCTTGGCGACGCGGATGCCGATCGCCGCGAGCTTGCGGTCCTCGCGCCGCTGGCCGGCGTTGGAGGGCGCGTACTCCGGGCCGTTGAGCCGCGGGTCGAACTCGTCGTCGGTCAGCCGCGGGTCGAAGTCCAGCGTCAGCCCGCTCGGCCGCTTCTCGACCGGGTCGCCCAGCACCCACACCCCGCTGCGCCCCTCCACCCGGGAGGTCTCGACGCCGAAATCGGCGGCCACCCGGATCAGGGCCTCCTCGATCCGGCGGACGTGCGCCACGACGTCCACCGGGCGCGGCAGCTTCAGGATCGGGTAGCCCACGAGCTGGCCGGGGCCGTGCCAGGTGATCTTGCCGCCGCGGTCGACGTCCACCACCGGGGTGCCGTCCAGCGGGCGCTCGCTGTCCGCGGTACGCCGCCCCGCGGTGTAGACCGGCGGGTGCTCCAGCATCAGGACGGTGTCCGGGATCTCGTCGGCGAACCGCGCCGCGTGCACCGTGCGCTGCTGCTGCCACGCCTCCTGGTACTCCACGGCGTCGGGCCCGAAACCCAGGTGAACGAACTTCAGCTCACTCACGGCGACTCCTTCGCGGTGCGGCGGCGCGGCCGACGCGGGTTGTCGTGAGGCGCCCCGTCAACTGTACGGCGGACGCGCGGAGCAACCCTGCGCGGGGCGGGCCCGCCGGGCGTGCGACGGCGTGACCCATACCACGGTGACCACCACCGGCGCGGGTTGCTTACCCGGCAATGCGGACCGTTGTCGCTCAATCGGACGAATACGGGGCTCTTGTGGCGAGCCGGACGGCCCCGGCCGTTACATTCGCGCCGATCCGACGTTGCCGCATGGGAAGAGGGCCGTACCGCCGATGGCCGACAGTGTCACGCCGCGCACCCCGAACGCGCCCTCCGCAGTCCCGGCCCCCGGGCCCGGACGCCCCACCGCCACCGGCCACCACCCGCCGCCCGCGCAGTCCGCACCGGACACGGCGGACGCGGCGGAGGAGACGGCCCTGGACACCGACCCCGAAACCGGCCAGGACCCGCGGACCGGCCCCGCCGAACCCGGCGGGCCCGCCGGTACCGGCCGCGGCGAACGCACCCAGCACCGCAACGCCCGGCTCGCCGCGCTCATCGCCGAAGCGGGCTTCTCGCACGCCGGCCTCGCCCGCCGGGTCGACCGCCTCGGCCAGGAACACGGGCTCGACCTGCGCTACGACAAGACCTCCGTGACCCGCTGGCTGCGCGGCCAGCAGCCGCGCGGCACCACACCCGCGCTCATCGCCGAGGTCTTCACCCAGCGCCTCGGCCGCCGGCTGTCCGCCCAGGACCTCGGGCTCGACGCGTGCGCGCCCGTCTACGCCGGACTCGAATACGCCGCCGGCGCCGCCGAGGCCATCGACATCGTGAGCGGCCTGTGGCGCAAGGACACCGGCAACCAGGCCGAACTGCGCAAGATCGCCTTCTCCCCGGCGGGTCTTGTCGTCCCCAGCCGCGACTGGCTCATCGGCGCCGCCGACGACTCCGTGAGCCGCCTGTCCACCCCCGTCCCGCAGTCCCGCACCACCGCCGTCCCGCGCACCCCGCCGCCCGGCACCGCCACCGCCGCACGCCCCCCGGGCCTTCTGCCCGGAGGAACGTACGGCGGCCCCGCGCGCGGACCCGTCGCCGCGTACGGCCCGGCCCGTCCGGGAGCCGACGGCGGGGCGCGGGTGCCCGCGCAGAGCCGCGGCCCGCAGCGCGGCGCCGGACCGGACGGCCGCGCCCTCCCGCCCGCCGCCGTGGGCCGCGTCGGCGCCGGGGACATCGCGGCGCTGCGCGCCGTCGGCGACCTCTTCCGCACCCTCGACCACGCCTACGGCGGCGGCCACGCCCGCCAGGCCCTCGTCCGCTACCTCGAACACGAGGCCGAACCCATGCTGCGCGGCAGCTACGGCGAGACCCAGGGCCGTCGGCTCTTCGCCGCCGTCGCCGACCTCACCCGGCTCGCCGGGTGGACCTCCTACGACATCGGGGCGCACGGCCTCGCCCAGCGCTACTTCGTCCAGGCGCTGCGCCTCACCCAGGCCGCGGGCGACCGCGTCCACGGCGGGTACGTCCTCGTCACGATGAGCCGCCAGGCGGTCTACCTCGGACACGGACGCGAAGCCGTGCAGCTCGCCCGGGTCGCCCAGCAGGGCGTCGGCACGTCGGCGCCGCCCGCGGTGCGGGCACTGCTGCACGCCGCCGAGGCACGCGGACACGGCGTCCTCGGTGAGACCCGCGCCTGCACCGCCGCACTCGCCCGCGCCGAACGCGCCTACGCCGCAGCCCGCCCCGGTGACGAACTGCCCCCCTGGGCGCGCTTCTTCGACGAGGCCCAGCTCGCCGACGAGTTCGGCCACTGCCACCGCGACCTCGGCCAGTACCGGGCCGCGGTCGCGCAGGCCGAACGCTCCCTCCAGCTGCGCGCCGCCGGATACGCCCGCAGCCGGCTCTTCTGCCGCGCCGTCCTCGCCTCCGCGCGGCTCGCCCTCGGCGAGGTGGACGCGGCGTGCGCCCTCGGGGCGGAGGTCGTCCGCGGGGCCGCCGACATGCGGTCCGCTCGCGCGGCGGATTACGCGCGGGACTTCGCGCGGCGTCTCGACCCCTACCGCGACACCTCCGCCGCCCGCGCCTTCTTCACCCGCACATCCCCCGCGGGCCTCCCCCTCTGACCCCGCGCCTGCGTTGCCGCGCGGGCCGGTGGGACGGTTCGGTTTCGCTCCGGACCACCGGCCGGTGGTGGGCTGCTCGCTCCGTTCTCCCCCAGAGCTTCGCCTGGGGGTACCCCCACGCGCCCCTGCGGGGCGCTGCTTCTGCTCGGCGGGGCACCCGTTTTTTAGGGGCGCGGGGAACTGCGCGCTCAGCCACCAACGTGGCGCGGGTCGTCACCGGCCCGAAGGGGCAGTTCGGTCCGCTCCGGACCACCGGCCGGTGGTGGGTTGCTCGCTCCGTTCTCCCCCAGCGCCTTCGCCTGGGGGTACCCCCACGCGCCCCGGGTGGTGCCCGGCGGGGCATCGCAAAGCTCCCGCGCTCCGGGTGGTGCCCGGCGTGGTAGCGCAAAGCCCCCGCGCCTCTGGTGGTGTCCGGCGTGGCAGCGCAAGGCTCCCGCGCCCCGAGGGGCTGCCCCGCGCGGCAGCGCAAGCCCCCCCGGGTGGGGTCAGGCCGCGGCCTGGTGGGGGGAGGGGGAGGGGAGGGCGTCACGGGCCACCGTGGAAGCGGCGCGGCGCGCGGAGATCAGCGCGCCCTGCACCGTGCTGGAGGTGCGGTGCGAGCCGCAGACGTAGAGGCCGTCGAGGAGCCGCACGGGCCGGTGCAGGTCGTGCGGCGCGGGCATCGCGGCGACCGCCTCGGGGTCGGTGCGGACCCCGAGCAGCTCCCACTCGTCCGTCGGCGTGTCGTACAGCTCCGCGAGATGCGCCCGTACGGTCTTGTCGGAGTCGCCGTCCGGCGGCGGGCCGAGGACGACCGAGGTGATCAGGGGGCGTCCGGCGGGCGCGCGGGTCGGGTCGATCGCCGAGGCGGGCAGCGAGTGGGAGACGGGCCCGAGCCGGTCCGCGTCCAGGACGAGCACCGGTTCCCGCAGCGGCGCGGTCGGCGCGGTGTGGTGGTAGACCGTCACCTGGTGGAAGCCCGGCACCCGGAGCCCCGGCAGCAGTTCCGCCGCGGCCCGCGCGCCCGTGGCCACGAGCACCGCCCGGCAGGGCAGTTCCGTGCCGTCCGCGGTGCGCACGCTGTGCACCGCGACCCGCTCCGCGCGCGTACCCAGCCGTACCGTGCCCGGCGGCAGCGCGGCCGCGAGGCGTTCGGGCAGGCTCGCCGCGCCCCCGGCCGGTACGCAGGTGCGGCCCCGGGCGAAGCCGCGCAGCACCAGGTCGGCGACCCGGCTGGACGTTTGGAGCTCGGGGTCGCACAGCAGCGCGGCCAGCAGCGGCCGCAGGAAGCCCTCGACGCTGCGCGGCGCGAAGCCGCGCCGGGCCAGGGCCTGCGCGGCGGTCGTCTCGGGACGCGCGGCGAGCCGCCCGTCGGGTGCGCCGGCGAGCCGTCCGAGGGTCGCGGCGAGCCGGGCGCGGTCCAGCGCGGAGCCGAGGCCCGCGGCCCGTATGCCGCGCGGGTCGCCGACCCGGTAGCCGCGTCCCCCGGCGCGGACGAGCGCGCCGGGCGCGAGCGCGGCGAGCGGCAGTCCGCGCAGGCCGGGCACCCGGTGGAATTCCGGGTAGGAGGTGTTGAGCAGTTGCGGCCTGCGGTCGAGCCGGAAGCCGTCGACGGTGTCGGTGGCCATCCGGCCGCCGACCCGTTCCGTGGCCTCCAGCACGCCGACCGTCAGGCCCGCGTCCAGCAGATGGTGCGCTGCGGCCAGGCCCGCGAGGCCCGCTCCGATCACGATGACGTCCACAGGTGCTGTGGTCTTGCCGCGTGCTGACAGCACGATGTCCCTCCCCGAGGTTCGGGTCGACTCCCCGCTCGTAAGGCGCCCGCGCGGGGCGCGCGACCGGTGCGGCTCGGTCGGTGGGGCGCGCGCGGCGCGGAACGCTGGTAAGGGTCATGCCCTCATCAAAGGTCCTTGATGCGGGCGCAACCGGCCTGATCCGGCCTTATCCGGTACGCAACGCCGCCCGGATCGCGTCGTCGATGCCGGGGTGCGCGAAGGTGAAGCCGGACTCCAGCAGCCGCGCGGGCAGCACCCGCTGGCTGCCCAGCACGTCCCCGGCGAACTCGCCGAGCGCCGCCCGCAGCACCGGTGCCGGTACGGCCGCGAGCGTCGGCCGGTGCAGGACGCGGCCCATCGCCGCGGTGACCTCACGGTTCGTCAGCGGCTCGGGCGCGGTCAGGTTGACCGGGCCGGTGAGGGCGGCCGTGTCGAGGATGTGCCGCAGCGCCGCGAGCTCGTCCCGCAGCGAGATGAAGCTCCAGAACTGCCGCCCGTTGCCGAGCCGGCCGCCCAGGCCCGCCGTGAAGATGGGGAAGAGCCGCCCCCACGCGCCGCCCTCGCGCGCCACGACCAGGCCCGTACGGGCGAACGCGGTACGGATCCCCGCCGCCGCGGCCGGCTGCGCGGCGGCCTCCCAGTCGCGGACCAGCTCCGCGAGGAAGCCGTGCCCGGCGGGGGCGGACTCGTCGACGGGCCGGTCGCCCGTGTCGCCGTAGTAGCCGATCGCGGAGCCGCACACCAGGACGCGCGGGGGGACGTCCATCGCGGCGAGCGCTTCGGCCAGCGTCCGGGTGCCGACGACCCGGCTGTCGTACAGCACCTTCTTGCGAGCCGCGGTCCAGCGCCGGTCGCCGACGCCGGCGCCCGCGAGGTGGACGACGGCCTCGACGCCGGTGAGGTCCCGCGGGTCGAGCCGGCCCGCCGCCGGATCCCACCGCACCTCGTCCGGGCCCGCCGGCTCGCGCCGGACCAGCCGTACGACCTCGTGCCCGTCGCGCTCCAACCCCGCGCGCAGCGCACCCCCGATGAGTCCCGACGCACCTGTGACGGCAATCCGCATGCCCTCATCCTCTCCCGGAGCGCTCGCCCCCGCCGCCGGGCGCGCGGTTCTGCTGCGTCGTTCCGTTCCGTCGTCCGCTCCGGACGGGCCCGCGCCGCCACGCGGGGCGCCCGCCGGGGGAAGCTCAGGCGTACGCGTCCCACAGACGCGGCAGCCTCGCCGCCATCGCCGTGGAGTCGTCGAAGTCGAGGGCCTCGCCCTCGGGGTCCTCCTGGGGCGGCAGCCCCAGGTCGGGCAGCGGGAGCGCGGTGAGCCGCTCGTACGCCTCGTCGGCGGCGTAGCCGACGTCCTCCGCGTCGCCGTCCGTGTCGGGGTCGAAGCCGGGGACCAGCTCGGCGAGGTCGTCGGGCGCGGCGAGGGCGCCCTCGAAGACGTGCCGGCCCTGGGAGATGAGCCAGCAGCGGAAGTAGTCGAAGGACTCCTCGTCGGCGCCGCCGAGCATGATGTCGGCGGCGGCCCACAGGTCCCAGTGGAAGGCCCGCAGGAAGCGGGTCTCGAAGTGCCGTGCGAAGTCGAGCACGGCCTCCGGGTCGAGCCGGGTGAGGCGCTCGACGAGCAGGTCCGCGTGCTCGTCCGGATCGCCGCCCGCCGCTTCGCGCGTGCTGTCGACGATCTCCCAGAACTCCGTCTCGTCCATCACCGGTCCAGCTTCCCGGTTGCCGCGGGCGCATGCACGCGATCTCCGCCGGACGCGTCCGTGTCGTTACGCACACCGGTGCGCGGCACGGCGCGCGGTCCCGGCCCCGCGCCCGGCCGGCACGCCCGAAAGGCCCGCCCACGGGGCGTACGCCCGAAAGGTGCGTGCGCCTGTGGGGTGTGCGGCTCAGCGACCGCGCAGCCGGTGGCGGTAGCGGACGGTGCGGCGCAGCGGACGGAAGCCCAGCGTCGCGTTGACGGTGAGCAGGTGGCGGTTGTCGTCGGGAACGGCGGTGTACAGCTCGGTCAGGCCCGGCTGCGCGGCGGCGGTGCGGCGCAGCAGCTCGGCCGTCATCCACAGGGCGAGGCCGTGGCCGCGGTGGTCGGGGACGACCGCGGCGTCGTACTGGCGGGCGCGGCGCGCGCCGTCGCCGGGGAGCAGCACGGTGGCGTAGCCGACGAGGTCGCCGGTGTCGTGCAGCGCGGCGACGGTGAGCAGCCGGTCGCCGCGGCGGGCGGCCAGCTCGGCGGTCTCGTGGACGCACGAGGGGTCCCAGCGGGTCGCGCCCGGGGCGAGTCCGGCCTCCGGGGGGAGCGGCGGGAGAGTGCGCAGGGCGGCGGTGAAGCCGTCGGCGAGGGTGTCGGGGGCCGCGCCCTCCCAGGCGGTGAGCCGGTAGCCGGGGTGCGGTACGTCGGGGAGCTTGGCGACGGCGGCGGGCAGGTCGTCCAGCGGCAGCCGCTGCCAGGTGCGGCGCAGGACGGGGACGAAGCCGCGGGTGGCGAGGAAACCCTCGCCGGAGGTGCCGGACGTGACCTCGCCGACGAGGCTGCCGCAGCCCTCCGCGGCCGCCGCCTCGGTGACGGTCGCGAGCAGCCGTGAGCCCGTGCCGAGCCGGCGGTGCGCCGGGTGCACGGTCATCCGGATCTCGCCGACGGCCGCGGTGCCGTCGGTGTCCGCCGGGAGGCGGAGGGACGCGGTGGCCACCGGGTCGGAGGCCGCGCCGCGCAGCAGCCACAGCACCTGCCGGCGGCCGCTGCCGGTCGTGGTCAGCCGCGCCCGGACCGCGGCGTGCGAGGGCACCGGCTCACCGGGCCGGTCGTGCGCGAACGCGGCCGACTGCACGCGGTACCAGGCGTGCAGGTCCTCCGCCGTGGGGGCGGCCAGCGGGGTGGGGTTGGCAGGCATCCGGGGCAAGCTAGCGGGTACGTGTAACACCCCGCAATCCCTTTCGGGCCAACAATGCTGCCCAATTCCCCCAAGCGTCAGGGCACTTGGGCCAGGACGGGCCGCGGCCCGCCGAACGGCGCGGCGCGGGTACGGGGCCACGCGCCCCGTACCCGCGCCACGGGGCTCAGAGGCCGTAGCGCTGCGCCGCTTCCTTGACCTTCGACGGCTCGATGTCGCCGCGGCGGGCGAGTGCCGCGAGGGCCTGGACGGTCAGGGACTGCGGGTCGACGCCGAAGTGGCGGCGGGCGGCGTCGCGGGTGTCGGACAGGCCGAAGCCGTCCGTGCCGACCGACGTCCAGTCCTGCTCGACCCACGGGGCGATCTGGTCGGGCACCGCCCGCATCCAGTCGCTGACCGCGACGACCGGGCCCGGCGCGCCCTCCAGCGCCCGCGTCACGTACGGGGTGCGCTCCTCGCCGCGCAGCCGCGCCGCGTCGCACTCCATGGCCTCGCGCCGCAGCTCGGTCCAGGACGGCGCGGACCACACGTCGGCAGCCACGCCCCAGTCCTCGGCGAGCAGCCGCTGCGCGTCGAGCGCCCAGTGGATCGCGGTGCCGGAGGCGAGCAGCTGGAGCCGCGGGGCGCCGGTCGCGGCGCCGGCGGCCTCCTGGTAGCGGTAGAGGCCCTTGAGGATGCCCTCCTCGGCGCCCGCGGGCATCGCGGGCTGCACCTTCGGCTCGTTGTAGACCGTCAGGTAGTAGAAGACGTCCTCGGCGTCGGGCCCGTACATGCGCCGCAGGCCCTCGCGGACGATCACCCCGACCTCGTACGCGAACGCGGGGTCGTAGGAGAGCGCCGCCGGGTTGGTGGAGGCGAGCAGGTGGGAGTGGCCGTCGGCGTGCTGGAGGCCCTCGCCGGTCATCGTGGTGCGGCCGGCGGTCGCGCCGATCACGAAGCCGCGGCCCAGCTGGTCGGCGAGCGCCCAGAACTGGTCGGCGGTGCGCTGGAACCCGAACATCGAGTAGAAGATGTAGAACGGGATCATCGGCTCGCCGTGCGTGGCGTACGACGTGGCCGCCGCGGTGAAGTCGGCGAGCGAACCGGCCTCGGTGATCCCCTCGTTGAGGATCTGGCCGTCCTTCGCCTCCTTGTAGTACAGCAGCTGGTCGCGGTCGACCGGGTCGTACGTCTGGCCCTTGGGCGAGTACAGGCCCGCGGACGGGAAGAGCGACTCCATGCCGAAGGTGCGCGCCTCGTCGGGGACGACCGGCACCCAGCGGCGGCCGGTCTCCTTCTCCCGCATCAGGTCCTTGACCAGCCGGACGAAAGCCATCGTGGTGGCGATCTCCTGCGTGCCCGAGCCCTGCTCCAGCGCCTTGTACGCCTTGTTGTCCGCGGCCGGCAGCGGCAGCGGCCGCGCGGTGACCCGGCGGGCCGGGGCCGGACCGCCGAGCGCGGCGCGCCGCTCGCGCAGGTAGCGCATCTCGGCGGAGTCCTCGCCCGGGTGCCAGTACGGGACGGTGTCCCCGGCCAGCGCGCTGTCCGGGATCGGCAGCTCCAGCAGGTCGCGCATGGTGCGGAACTGCGTGAGCGTGAGCTTCTTCATCTGGTGGTTGGCGTTGCGCGACTCGAAGCCCGCGCCGAGGGTGTGGCCCTTGACGGTCTGGGCCAGGATCACCGTCGGGGCGCCCTTGTGCTCGACGGCCGCGCGGTAGGCCGCGTAGACCTTGCGCGGCTCGTGCCCGGCGCGCGAGGTCTGGAACAGTTCCAGCAGCTTGGCGTCGGCGAGCGTGCCGCCGAGCGCGCGCAGCGCCGGGTCGGCGCCGAAGAAGTGCTCGCGGATGTAGGCCGCGTCGCGCGTGGCGTACGTCTGGAACTGCGCGTCCGGCACCTCGCGCAGCCGCCGCAGCAGCGCGCCCTCGGTGTCCTGCGCGATGACCGCGTCCCACGCCGAGCCCCACAGGGCCTTCACGACGTTCCAGCCGGCGGCGCGGAACTGCGCCTCCAGCTCCTGCACGATCTTGAAGTTGGGGCGGACCGGGCCGTCGAGGCGCTGCAGGTTGCAGTTGACGACGAAGGTCAGGTTGTCCAGGCCCTCGCGCCCGGCGAGCGCCAGGGCGGCGGTCGACTCGGGCTCGTCCATCTCGCCGTCGCCGAGGAAGGCCCACACGCGCGAGTCGGAGGTGTCCTTGATGCCGCGGTGCTCCAGGTAGCGGTTGAAGCGCGCCTGGTAGATCGCGGACAGCGGGCCGAGGCCCATCGAGACGGTGGGGAACTCCCACAGCCACGGCAGCCGCCGCGGGTGCGGGTACGAGGGCAGGCCGTCGCCGCCGGCCTCCTGCCGGAAGCGGTCGAGCTGCGCCTCGGAGAGCCGGCCGTCGAGGAAGGCGCGGGCGTAGATGCCGGGGGAGGCGTGGCCCTGGATGTAGAGCTGGTCGCCGGAGCCCCCGCCCTCCTTCCCGCGGAAGAAGTGCTGGAAGCCCGTCTCGTACAGCCAGGCCGCCGACGCGAAGGTGGCGATGTGGCCGCCGAGGCCGAGCTTGCTGCCGCGGGTGACCATGGCTGCGGCGTTCCACCTGTTCCAGGCGGTGATCCGGGCCTCCAGCGCCTCGTCGCCCGGGTAGGCGGGCTCGGCGGCGGTGGGGATGGTGTTGACGTACTCCGTCTCCAGGAGGGCGGGCAGCGCCGGGCCGCCGCCGGGGCCGGAGGTGTCGCCGGCCGAGGCGTGGTCGAGGACGCGCCGCATCAGGTACGCGGCCCGGTGCGGGCCGGCGGCCTGGGTGACCGCGTCGTACGACGCGAGCCATTCCGCGGTCTCTTCCGGGTCCCGATCGGGGATCTGATCGAGCTGACCTGGCCGGGTACGGCCTACGGCGTCAGGCATGGGGTGCCGCCTTCCGGACGGAGGGAGGTGATGAGGAGCGAAGGGGATTCGTCGGCAGACAGGGCTCGCCCTCTGGCATCGACGATACCTCCGCGATCGATGATCGATCAATGCTGGTCAGGGGGTGAATCCAAAGTCGGCACGGGGTGCCAGCCTTCAAGGCACGCCGTGCCGTCACGGCTCCGCCTTCGAATCGTGCCGGACCCTCCGCGGACCTCGGACGATTATGCGGCCGACGGCATGCCTATACCTGCGGAGCGCAGCTCATCACATGCGATTTGATGAGCGCGCAGATCTCCGGGTCGCGCCGCGTGAACGCGTCCACGATCTCCTGGTGCTCGGCGGCGTACGCCCGCGGCGCGGGGCTCAGCCAGCGGATCGACAGCGTCGTCCACACCTCGATGCCCAGCGCCTCCCACGCGTGCAGCAGCACCTTGTTGTGGGTCGCCCGGACGATCTCGTGGTGGAAGGCCACCGTGTGCCGGGCCTGCGCCTCGCCGTCCAGCTCGGCGTCCGCCACCCGCAGCGCCTCGACCTCCCGCTCCAGCGCCGACGGGTCCGCCGCCAGCCGCGGGGCCGCCAGCTCGGCCGCCACCTGCTCCAGGCCCGCCCGCACCGGATAGCTCTCCCGCAGCTCGGCCGCCGTCAGCCGGCGCACCCGCACGCCCTTGTTCGGCGCCGACTCGATGAGCCGCAGCGTCTCCAGCTCGCGCAGCGCCTCGCGCACCGGCGTCTGGCTGACCTGCAGCTCGGTCGCGATCCGGCGCTCCACGATGCGCTCGCCCGGCTTCCAGCGGCCGCTGACGATCCCCTCCAGGATGTGCTCGCGGATCTGGTCGCGGAGGCTGTGCACGACCAGGTGGGGGACTGCGGCATGGGTCATGGGGCGCGCTCCTTCACGGGTGGCGTGCCTTAGACGATACGACGCGGAAGCAACCCTGCCTCTCACCGGACCGCATGTCAGACGGCTGCGCCCCCGCCCCGGAAACCGGGACGGGGGCGCAGCCGTGTGCTGTCGGCCGTGCGGGGCCCTTACAGGCCCAGCTCGACCTCGAACTCGCCGGCCTCCAGGATCTCC
Organism: Streptomyces sp. NPDC021224; assembly: GCF_044332905.1. Lineage (NCBI taxonomy): Bacteria > Bacillati > Actinomycetota > Actinomycetes > Kitasatosporales > Streptomycetaceae > Streptomyces > Streptomyces sp. NPDC021224. The sequence continues at coordinate 38,806 of NZ_JBIRPW010000019.1, forward strand.
TTGACCGCCGTCAGGTAGCGGGCCGCGTCGGCACCGTCCACCAGCCGGTGGTCGTAGGACAGCGACAGGTACGTCATGTCGCGGACGCCGATCGTCGTGCCGTCCACCGTCTCCAGGACCACCGGGCGCTTGACGGTGGCGCCGATGCCGAGGATCGCGGCCTGGTTCGGCGGCACGATCACGGTGTCGAAGAGCGCACCGCGCGAACCGGTGTTGCTGATCGTGAAGGTCGCGCCCGCCAGGTCGTCCGGGGTGATCTTGCTGGCCCGGACGTTGGCCGCGAGCTCCGCGGTCTTCTTGGCGATCCCCGCGATGTTGAGGTCGCCCGCACCCTTGATGACCGGGGTCATCAGGCCTTTCTCGGAGTCCACGGCGATGCCGATGTTCTCGCTGTCGAAGTAGGTGATCGTGCCCTCGTCCTCGTTGATCCGGGCGTTGATCACCGGGTGCGCCTTGAGCGCCTGCGCGGCGGCCTTGACGTAGAACGGCATCGGCGAGAGCTTGACGCCCTCGCGCTGCGCGAACGCCTCCTTGGCCTGTCCGCGCAGCCGCATCAGCCGCGTGACGTCCACCTCGACGACACTGGTCAGCTGCGCCTGCGAGTGCAGGGCCTTCATCATGTTGTCGCCGATGACCTTGCGCATCCGGGTCATCTTGACCGTCTGACCGCGCAGCGGGGAGACCGCCGGGGCGGCCTTCGGCGCGGCGGCGGGCGCGGCCGGGGCGGCAGCGGCGCTCGCGGCGGCCTTGGCGGCCTCCGCGGCGGCGATGACGTCCTGCTTGCGGATCCGGCCGCCGACGCCCGTGCCGCGCACCGAGCCCAGGCTCACACCGTTCTCGGCGGCGAGCTTGCGCACCAGCGGGGTCACGTACGCGCCCTCGTCCACCGGGGAGGTGGCCGCGGGAGCGGCGGGAGCGGCCTGCGGCTGGACGGGAGCCGGCGCGGGGGCCGGAGCCGGAGCCGCGGGGGCCGGAGCGGGCGCGGCGGCAGCCGGGGCCGGCGCGGGGGCCGGGGCGGCGGGAGCCGGAGCCGGGGCGGCCGGGGCGGGCGCGGGAGCAGCCGGGGCCGGTGCGGGCGCGGCAGGCGCGGGGGCGGCGGCGGGCGCGGCGCCGGCAGCGCCGACCACCGCGAGCCGGGCGCCGACCTCGGCCGTCTCGTCCTCCTGGACCAGGATCTCCAGCACCGTGCCGGACACCGGCGACGGGATCTCGGTGTCGACCTTGTCCGTCGACACCTCCAGCAGCGGCTCGTCGGCCTCGACCGACTCGCCGACGGCCTTCAGCCAGCGGGTCACGGTGCCCTCGGTGACGGACTCGCCGAGCGCGGGCAGCACCACGTCGGTGCCGGACGCGCCGGACGCGCCCTCGGTGGCCTGCGCCGTCGGTGCCGGAGCCGGGGCGGCGGCCTCGGTGGACGGCGCGGCCTGGGCGGGCTGCTCGGGCTGCGCGGGGGCCGGGGCGGGCTCGGCGGCCGGGGCGGGGGCGGCCGCGGGCGCGCCGCTGCCGTCGTCGATCACTGCCAGCTCGGCGCCGACCTCGACCGTCTCGTCCTCGGCGACCTTGATGGACGCCAGGACGCCGGACACGGGCGACGGGATCTCGGTGTCGACCTTGTCCGTCGACACCTCCAGCAGCGGCTCGTCGGCCTCGACGCGCTCACCTTCGGCCTTGAGCCAGCGGGTGACGGTGCCCTCGGTCACGCTCTCGCCGAGCGCCGGCAGGGTTACGGAAACCGCCATGGTTGCGGTTACTCCTCTGCAATCTGTGCGGATGGGTGGCGTGTTGTGAGGGTCAGTCGTGCGAGTGCAGCGGCTTGCCCGCGAGCGCCAGGTGGGCCTCGCCCATGGCCTCGTTCTGCGTCGGGTGCGCGTGGATGAGCTGCGCGACCTCGGCCGGCAGCGCCTCCCAGTTGTAGATCAGCTGGGCCTCGCCGACCTGCTCGCCCATCCGGTCGCCCACCATGTGGACGCCCACGACGGCACCGTCGCGGACCTGGACGAGCTTGATCTCGCCCGAGGTCTTGAGGATCTTGCTCTTGCCGTTGCCCGCCAGGTTGTACTTCAGCGACACGACCTTGTCCGCGCCGTAGATCTCCTTGGCCTTCGCCTCGGTGATGCCGACGGAGGCGACCTCGGGGTGGCAGTACGTCACGCGCGGCACACCGTCGTAGTCGATCGGCACGGCCTTCAGGCCCGCCAGCCGCTCGGCCACCAGGATGCCCTCGGCGAAGCCGACGTGCGCGAGCTGGAGCGTGGGCACCAGGTCGCCGACCGCCGAGATCGTCGGGACGTTCGTCCGCATGTACTCGTCGACCAGGACGTAGCCGCGGTCCATCGCGACGCCCTGCTCCTCGTAGCCCAGGTTCTGCGAGACCGGGCCGCGGCCGATGGCCACCAGCAGGATCTCGGCCTCGAAGGTCTTGCCGTCGGCCAGCGTCACCTTCACACCGTCCGCGGTGTACTCGGCGCTCTGGAAGAAGGTGCCCAGGTTGAACTTGATGCCGCGCTTGCGGAAGGCCCGCTCCAGCAGCTTCGAGCTGTTCTCGTCCTCGACCGGGACCAGGTGCGGCAGGCCCTCGACGATCGTCACGTCGGTGCCGAAGGACTTCCACGCCGAGGCGAACTCGACGCCGATCACACCGCCGCCCAGCACGATCGCCGACTTCGGCACGCGGTCCAGGGTCAGCGCGTGGTCGGACGAGATGATCCGGTTGCCGTCGATCGTCAGCCCCGGCAGCGAACGCGGTACGGAACCGGTCGCCAGCACCACGTGCCGGCCCTGGATCCGCTGCCCGTTCACATCCACCGAGGTCGGCGACGACAGCCGGCCCTCGCCCTCGATGTAGGTCACCTTGCGCGAGGCGACCAGGCCCTGCAGGCCCTTGTACAGGCCCGAGATCACGTCGTCCTTGTACTTGTGGACGGCCGCGATGTCGATGCCCTCGAAGGTGGCCTTCACACCGAACTGCTCGCTCTCGCGAGCCTGGTCCGCGATCTCACCGGCGTGCAGCAGCGCCTTGGTGGGAATGCAGCCGTTGTGCAGACAGGTGCCCCCGAGCTTGTTCTTCTCGATCAGGGCGACGTCCAGTCCCAGCTGCGCGGCACGCAGAGCGGCCGCGTAGCCGCCACTGCCGCCGCCGAGGATCACTAGGTCGTAAACAGTGCTGGCGTCGTTCGCCACGTCACGTCCTCCATGCATGGGTTCGCCGGAGCCGGTCCACCATGACCGGACGGCGGCTTTGGTTCGGCCGCTTTGTCTCAAAGGGGGGCCCTGTCGTGCCGAGACAACATCTTCGCACTTCTCGCGCCCTCGCGGGGCACCGGCCCTGCCCGACGGAACACGCGGTACGGCCCCCGACATGCCGTCGGGGGCCGTACGCGTGACACATCTCACCCGCTGCCCGCTTTTGTCAGAACCCGCCCCCGCGGCGCCCTGCGCGGGCTGTACGGGGGAGGTGACGGGCCGCGCTCAGAGCAGCTCGCCCTCCGCGGTCCGCCGGGCCAGCGCGACCAGGGTCCGTACCGCCGAACCGGTGCCGCCCTTCGGGGTGTAACCGGACGGTCCGCTCTCGTTGAAGGCCGGGCCCGCGATGTCCAGGTGCGCCCAGGTGATGCCCTCGCCGACGAACTCGCGCAGGAACAGCCCCGCGACCAGGCCGCCGCCCATCCGGACGCCCATGTTGGCGATGTCCGCGGTGGGGGAGTCGAAGGTCTTGCGCAGCGCCTGCGGCAGCGGCATCGGCCACGAGTCCTCGCCCTCGGCGAGCGCGACACCGTGCACGGCGGTACGGAAGTCGTCGTCGTTGGCCATGATCCCGAACCGGCCGTCGCCCAGCGCCAGCACCATCGCGCCGGTCAGCGTCGCCACGTCCACGATCGCGTCCGGCGACTCCTCCGAGGCCCGCACCAGCGCGTCCGCCAGCACCAGACGGCCCTCGGCGTCGGTGTTCAGCACCTCGACCGTCTTGCCGCCGTACATCCGCAGCACGTCACCGGGACGCGTCGCGCCGCCGCCCGGCATGTTCTCGGCCAGCGCCAGCCAGCCGGTCACATTGACCTCCAGGCCGAGCTTCGCGCTCGCCAGGACCGCGGCGAAGACCGCGGCCGCGCCGCTCATGTCGCACTTCATCGTCTCGTTGTGGCCCGGCGGCTTCAGCGAGATGCCGCCCGAGTCGTACGTGATGCCCTTGCCGACGAAGGCCAGCGACCGGTTCGCCTTCGGGTGCGTGTACGCCACCCGCACCAGCCGCGGCGGCGTCGCCGAACCCTGGCCGACGCCCATGATGCCGCCGTAACCGCCCTTGAGCAGCGCCTTCTCGTCCAGCACCTCGACCTTCAGGCCGAACTCCTTGGCCGCGGCCTGCACCTCGGCGGCGAACGCCTTCGGGGTCAGGTCGTTCGGCGGGGTGTTCACCAGGTCACGCGCCCGGTTCACCTCCGCCGCCACCGCGACCGCGCGCTCCACCGCCGCCTTGAACGCCTTGTCCCGCGGCTTCGCCCCCACCACGGCGACCTCGCCCAGCGGGGCCTTGCCGGCGTCCGCCTGGTAGGCGGTGAACTTGTACGCGCCCAGCAGCGCGCCGATCCCCACCGCCTCCACCTGCGCCGGCTCGTCCGCCGGCAGCGCGTACGCGGCCTTCTTCGCACCGGCCAGCGCACGGGCCGCCGTACCGGCGGCCTTGCGCAGCGCCTCGGGGTCGAAGCCCTCGCCTGCGGCGGGCGGCTCGCCCAGCCCCACCGCGACCACGACCGGAGCCTTCACGCCGTCCGGCGCGGGGAGCTTGGTCAGCTCACCCTCCGCGCCGCTCGCGCCGAGCGTCTCCAGGGTCGCGCCGAGCTTGCCGCCGAAGGCGGCGTCCACCGACTCCGCGCCCGGCGCGAGCACGGGGCCGCCCTTGGCGGCCTTGCTCACCCCCACGACGACGGCGTCCGCACGCAACGCTGCGGCGGCGGAGGTACTGAGTGTCAGAGCTGTCACGGTCGGTAGGGTCCTATTCGGTCGAGGTCCGCATCGATGGCCGGTGGGTGGCCCGGCCGGGCCGTCTCCGCATCGTATTCCGCCGCACCATCGGGGCATTTAGCGGGCGACCTGCCGAGCGTACGCCGCTCCGCGGCGGGTGACGGTTCCGCTCCGTGGTGCGGTGACCGTTTTTCCGCCGCCCGGCGCCGAGTGAGCTTGCGCTGCCGGGCGGGGCAACCGCCAGGGGCGCGGGCAACTGCGCGGCCCGCCCCCACCGGCCGGTGGTCCGGATCGGACCGAAGAGACCCTTCGGGTCGGTATCCGACCCGCGCCCCGGTGGTGGGTTGCTCGCGCAGTTCCCCGCGCCCCTGAAAACGGGTGCCCCGCGGCGCAGGCGGGGGCTCAGCGGAGGGCGAGGGGGAGGAGGGTCACCGTCAGCGCGGATTCGGCGAGGGCGCCGAAGACATCACCGGTCACGCCGCCGAAGCGGCGCACGCAGCGCCGCAGGAGCGCCTCCGCCGCGGTGAGGGCGAGGACGACCGCGAGGGCGGCCCGCAGCGGGGTGAGACCCCCGAAGGGAGCGTACGCGGCGGCGGCGAGGGCCGCGCAGGCCGCGGGTACGGCGAGGGCCGCGGGTACGGGCACCGTCCCGGCGACCGCCGCGCCGAGGCCCTCCGGGCGAGCCGGCGGGACGCCGGCCCGGCAGGCGAGGGTGAGCGCCACCCGCGCGGTGACCGCCGCGGTCACCGCGGCCCCGCACCCGTACCGCCACCCGTGCCCGTAGCACTGCGCGACCGCCGCGACCTGCGCGAGCAGCACGAGGACGAGCACGACGACGCCGAACGGCCCCACGTCGGACTGCTTCATGATGCGCAGGGCGTCCTCCGCGGGCTTGCCGGAGCCGAGCCCGTCCGCGGTGTCGGCGAGCCCGTCGAGGTGCAGCCCCCGGGTGAGGACGGCGGGCGCGGCCACCGTGCCCACCGCCGCGAGCAGCGGCCCCGCGCCGAGCGCCCACAGCAGGCCGCCGCAGCCGGCGGCGGCGAGCCCCACGACGGCGCCCGCGAGCGGCGCGGCCAGCATGCCGCCGCGGGCCGCGCCCCGGTCCCACCGGCGGACCCGCACGGGCAGCACGGTGAGGGTGCCGAAGGCGAACCGCAGGGCGTCCGAGGTGCTGGGCCGGGAGTCGTCGTTCACCGCGCGAGGCTATCCGCCCCGCCTCCCCGTCCTGCCGCGCGGGCCGCGGTGAGCACCAGGACGAGGCCGATACCGGCCAGGTGCTCGTAGCCGGCGAGGTTCGGAATCGACACGACCTCCAGCACCATCGCGGCGACGATCGCGCCCGCCGTCCACCACGCGCGGTGGCGCAGCGCGACGTACACCCCGAGCGCGACGACCGCGGCGGACGGCCCGGTGTCGCGTACCAGCAGGTCCGCGTGCGGCAGGGCGAGCGGCCAGCGCGGGGACGCCCACAGGCTGTAGCGGGCGAAGCCGGTGCCGGCGAGGGTGGCCAGCAGCGCGACGGTGAGCGTACGGCCGGGGCCGACCGTCGCCTCCGCGACGCCGAAGACCACGACGACCTGGAGGACCAGGCCCCACACCGGCAGTTGGGGGTCCGGCAGGAAGAGCGACACGGGCGTGCGCAGCAGGGCCTGCCACCACGGCAGGCTCGCGTAGACCCCGCCGGCGCGCTCCACCCAGCCCGCCGTGGCCTGCCGGTGCTGGAGGATCTGGAGGACGAGGATGCCCGCGCACGCGGTGAGCGTGACCGGGACCCCGCGCAGGCCGCCCGCGCGGAGCCGTTCCCACACGTCGGGGAAGAGCTGCCGCGCCTCCGCGACGGGCCCGCGGTGCCGTGTGTCCGCCGGCTGCGCGCTGCCCGTTCCCATGGCTGGGAAGCATAAGGCGTAATGTCCTATTTATTGCATTACGCCGTGGTGCGGCGCGCCTACGCGGTCGCGTCCTCCTCCAGCGGCTCCGGCTCGGGGTCCCCGGCGGCCTCCGGAGCCTCCTCCCGGGGGAGTTCGGCGGAGAGCGCCGCCGCGGACCGCACCAGGGGGAGGGCGAGGAGGGAGCCGACGCCACCGCCCAGGTGGAGGCCGTGGTCGAACAGCGGGTCGAGCGAGACCCGGTCCAGCGCCTTCGCCTGCCCCGGCTCGCCCGTCGTGTGCGCGGCCAGCCACCAGTCGGGCGCCCGGAAGGCGACCCGCTGGCCCACCAGCGCGCAGGCCGCGCTGACGACACCGTCCAGCACCACCGGCATCCGGCGCACCGCCGCCTGCAGCAGGAAGCCCGTCATCGCCGCGTAGTCGGCGCCGCCTACCGCCGCGAGCAGCGCGATCTGGTCACCCAGCACGGGGCGCGCCCGGCGCAGCGCGTCACGGATCGCGGCGCACTTGCGCATCCACCCGAGGTCGTCGATACCGGAGCCGCGGCCGGTCACCACGGAGGCGTCCGTGCCGCACAGCGCGGCGATCAGCACACCGGCCGCCGTCGTACCGCCCACGCTCAGATCGCCGAGCAGGACGAGATCCGTACCGGCGTCGGCATGCCGGTCGGCCAGGGCCATGCCGTGCCGGAAGGCCTCCTCGGCCTCCTCACGCGTGAGGGCGTCCTCGACGTCGATACGGCCCGAGCCGCGCCGCACCCGATGCGCCGTCACCTCAGCGGGCAGCTCCGCCGGATCGCAGTCCAGCGCCATGTCGACGACCTCGACGGGCACGTCGCCCATCTGACGGGCGATCACGCTCACCGGGGCCGTGCCGTCGAGCACGGCCCGGACCAGCTCGGTCGCGGTCCCCGCGGGCCGCGTCGACACGTCCAGGGCGGCGACACCGTGGTCCGCGGCGAAGAGCACCACGCGCGGCGAGGTGATCGGCCGCGCGGGGACCACGCCCTGCACGGCGGCCAGCCAGTCCGCGATCTCCGCGGCCTTCCCCAGCCCCGTCGCGGGCCGCACGAGCGAGGTCCAGCGCTCCTGGGAGTCGCGCCGGGTCCGGGCGTCGGGTCGCTCCACGAGGGAGCCGAAGTCGTCGAGTTCAATCCCACTCACCCGCCGAACGTTACCGCCCCCGTCCGGCGGGACGACCTTCCCCCTGCGCGGGGGCGCTGCGGCTGCCCTGCCGGGCACGCGTTTTCGGGGGCGCGGGGAACGGCGCGGCCAGCCACGACGGTGGCGCGGGTAGCGATCCGGCCCGGAGGGGCAGTTGCTGTCGTTTCCGGACCACCGGCCGGTGGTGGGATGCTCGCGCTCGCCCTGCCAGGCGAGAGCTGGGCTCCTGCGGAGGGCGGTACCCACCAGGGGCGCGGGGAACTGCGCGTTCGGCCCCCACCGGGGTGCGGGTAGTGATCCGGCCCGAGGGGGCAGTTGCTGTCGTTTCCGGATCACCGGCCGGTGGTGGGTTGCTCGCGCAGTTCCCCGCGCCCCTGAAAACGCCTGCCCGGCAACGCAGCCGTGCCCCAAAACGCGCGTCCCCCGCGGGGCAGGGCGCGGCCCTGAAAACGCGTGCTCCGCGGCGGGGGGTGACCCCCGGCAGGGGGTCAGCGGAGGGGGAAGGGGAGTCCGGAGACCGTCAGGAGGACATGTTCGGACTCCGAGGCGATCGCCGCGTTCAGGATGCCGAGCTCGTCGCGGAAGCGGCGGCCCGACGCCGTCGCGGGGACGACCCCCGCGCCCACCTCGTTGGTGACGGCCACGGCGGTCCGCCGGGTCGCCCGCCACGCCGTGACCAGCTCGTCCACCCGCGCCCGGACCCGGCGCGCAGCGCCCCCGCGCCAGGTCGCGTCGTCCCACGCCCCCTCCTCGTCGAGGACGTGCGTGAGCCACAGGGCGAGGCAGTCGACGAGGAGGGGCGGGCCGGCGGCGTCCGCGAGGAGGGGGACGAGGTCGCGGGTCTCCAGCGTGCGCCAGCCCGCCGGGCGGCGTTCGCGGTGGCGGGCGACGCGGTCGGCCCATTCCGCGTCGCCCTCGCGGGTGCCGCCCGTGGCGACGTACACGACCTCGGGGAAGGCGGCGAGCCGCCGCTCCGCCTCGGCGGACTTGCCGGAGCGGGCGCCACCGGTCACCAGAGTGCGGCGCGGTACGTCCGGCACCTCGTGGTAGTCCCCGGCGGTGAGCGTCGTCCCGTCGGGTACGGCCCGCGCCCCGTACGCGGCGAGCCGGCGGCCGAGTTCGGGCTGCGGGGGCGCGTCGTGGCCGATGTGGAGGGCGACGACGTCGGTCGTGCCGGTGACCGCCCCGGCCGCCCGCAGCCGGGCGAGCGCGTCCGGCCGCCCGACCGCGTCGAGCAGCACCAGGTCGTACGGCGGCTCGCCCGAGCCCTCCGTGAGGCCCGCGGGTGCGCAGCCGGGCGGCAGGTACAGCAGGCGCAGGCCCGACGGGGACTCGACGCCGTAGCCGGTGCCGGGCGCGTCCATGGCCAGCGCCCGCACCTTGTGGCCTGTGATGAGGGTGAGCCGCTGCCCGTCGGGCACCCGGGCGGGCGCGGGCAGGCCCGCGGGGATCTCCACGGCGGGCCCGTCGTGCGGGTGCGAGAGCAGCACGAGCCGCAGCCCCGCGAGGCTGTGCCCGGCCCGCGCGGCGGCCAGCGCCACCCCGGGGGTGAGGTCGAGCAGCACCACGTCGTCGACGAGTACGGCGCTGGGCGCGCGTCCCCCGTCGCCCGTCGCGAGGGCGCACGCCGCGCAGGGGCAGTCGGGGACGGGCAGGCCCGCGGGCCCCGCGGTGCCGAGCAGAGTCGCTTCCACGGACACGATCGTCTCGCGTCCGGCCGCCCCGGGCGCGCGGGGTCCGCCATGTGGCGACCGTCCCCACCCGCGCGTCCTGCGGCTACGCTGCCAGGGCAGGCCCCGTCAGCAGACGTACGAGGAGACCTACATGGCGTGGACGTGGCGGTTCGAGACGGCCGACGGCACCGCGGTGGAGCCCGCGGTGCAGCCCGAGGAGTTCACCACACAGGGGGACGCCGAGTCATGGCTCGGCCTGTACTGGAAGGAACTGCTGGAGGGCGGCGCGGAGCAGGTCGTCCTCAGCGACGGCGACACGAAGATCTACGGCCCGATGAGCCTGCACGCCGAGGTCTGAGCGCCTGAGCGCCTGAGCGCGTGGCCGCCCGGGCCCGCCCGCTAGTCGAGCGAGGACAGCGTCACCTCCGCGGTCTTCGTCGAACCGTCCCGGTCGTAGGTGACCTTCACCTTCTGGCCCGGCTTCAGTTCGGCGAGGGCCGCGGTCAGCGACTGGACGGTCGTGACCGTCGTCCCGCCCAGCTTCGTGATGACGTCCCCGGACTCCAGCCCCGCCTTCGCGGCCGCGCCGCCCTTGGTGACGGCCACCACCGCGACCCCGGCGGGCTGCTGGTCCGGGCCCACCACCCCGCGGACCGTCACGCCGAGCGCCGCCCGGCCGGAGTTTGTCACCTTGCCGTTCTTGATGATCTGGTCGGCGATCCGCTTGACCGCCGACGCCGGGATCGCGAAGCCGATACCGGGCGCCGCCCCGCTGCCCAGCTGCGGGTCGGTCGCCGCGAGCGTCGGGATACCGATGACCTGGTTGTCCAGGTTGACCAGCGCGCCGCCGCTGTTGCCCGGGTTGATCGCCGCGGACGTCTGCACCATGTCCGGGATCGTCGCGCCCGTCCCGCCGCCCGACGCGCTCTCGCTCACGGTGCGGTCGGTCGCCGACACGATGCCCTGCGTGACGCTGCTGGACAGGCCCAGCGGATTGCCCATCGCCAGCACGATCTGGCCCACCGCGACCTTCGACGAATCCCCGAACCGCGCGGGCTTCAGCCCGTCCGGCGGCGAGTCCAGCCGGATGACGGCGAGATCGTTCGCCGGGAAGGACGACACGAGCTTCGCGGCGAGCGGGCTGCCGCCCGTGGCGAGCGACACCTGGAAGGTGGTGGCGTTGCCGATGACGTGGGCGTTCGTGACGATGTCGCCCTTGTCGTCGTAGACCACCCCGGAGCCCAGCTCCTGGTCGGTGGTGATCTGCACGACCGAGGGCAGCACCTCCTTGACGGTGCTCTCGTAGGCCGACTGCAGCTCGCCGCCGCCCCCGGAGGCCGCGACCGCCGCGGCACCCGCGGCGGGGGCCGCGCTCGTCGGGTCCTCGGCGCCGCCGCTCCCTGAGCCCCCCGAGCAGGACGTCGCCGTGCCGACGAGGACCGCTGCGCAGGCTGCGCCGGCCAGGACGCGGGGGCTCCGGAGTGCGCTCATACCCCGAGCCTCGCCCGTCCCGCGCCCCCGCACCCGCCCGCGACGTCCATCCGGGTCCCGCGCCCCTCAAAACGCTCACCCTGCGTGCCGGACGCGGAGAACTGCGCGCGCAACCACCCACCGGAGTAAGGTCGCGCGGCCCACCGCAAGGGGCAGCGGTCCCGAGGGGCCGGGCTACGCCCGGATGCCGCAGACGTGCAGGAGCGCGGCGACCGCGCGATAGGGGTCGGTCCGCCCGGCGGTCTCCTCCGCGTCGAGGAGGGCGGCCAGAGCACCCGGCGCCGAGGGCGCCATCGCGTGGTCGGGCGCGGCGTCGGTGAAGACCCGCACGCCGTACCACGTGTGCAGCGGCACGTTGATGCCGGTGAGCGTCGCGGTGAGCGGACCGAGCCGGTCCGCCCTGGTCGCGAGCCCGAGCCGGTTGACGTACCCCTCGGAGGTGAACGCGTGCAGCGCGGAGGGGAAGTCGCCGAGCAGTCCGGGCCGCATGGCGAGCGCGTCCCCGTTGCGGACGAGCAGCGACAGCAGCCCGCCGGGTGCGAGGACCCGCGCGAGCGCGGCGAGCAGCGGCTCGGGATCGGCCACGTACATGAGCACGCCGTGGCACAGGACGACGTCGAAGCAGGCGGGCCCGAAGTGCCGGCCGGTCTCGCGGCCGTCGCCCTGGAGGACGACGACGCGCGCCTGCACCTCCGCGGGCTCGGCCATGACCGCCGAGCGCAGCACGCCGATCATCGCCGGGTCGGGTTCGAGGCCGGTGACGAGGTGCCCGGCGCGGGCGAGGCGTATCGCCTGGGTGCCCTGCCCAGGGCCGACGTCGAGCACGCGCAGCCGGCGGCGCGCGGCGTGCGCACCGCCGGGGGGCGGGTAGTGCAGCGCGAGCTGCTCGTCCAGCTGCCGGGAGACCAGCTCCTGGCGGACGGTGTTCCGCAGTCCGCCGAGGTTGCCCAGCCAGGTGTCGGCGCCGCCGTGGAAGCCGCTGGGGCCGGGGGGCCCGGCGTCCAGTCCGGCGTTCAGAGCTTGGCGCCGCGCGCGACCTGCGGCTTCGGCAGCCGCATCCGGCGCATCTGGAGCGTGCGCATCAGGCCGTAGCTGACCGCGCGCTTGGTGTTCTGGTCGGGGAAGCGCTCGGCGAGCCGGCGGCGCAGCGAGATCGCGGTGATCACCGAGTCGATCACGATGAGCACGATGACCAGCAGCCACAGGATGAGCGAGATGTTCTGGAGCGCGGGCAGCAGGCTGCCGATGAGGATGAGGATCGCCATCGGGAGGAAGAACTCGGCGACGCGGTAGCGCGAGTCGACGAAGTCGCGGGTGAACTTGCGCACGGGCCCCTGGTGAGCGGCCGGGAGATTGCGCTCGTCGCCGTTGGCCAACGCTTCGCGGCGCTTCGCGAGGTCCTCGCGGCGCGCCTCGCGCGCGGCCTTGACCTGCGACTTGCGGTCGGTCGGCATGTTGAGCGCCTTGCGGCGGCCGCTCTGGGCCTCGCTGCGCTTGGGCGTGGGGCGACCCTTGGGAGCCTGCGGGTCGCGGGTCTGGTCCTCAAGCACGGTGGCTACTGCTTGGGCCTGCTCATCTGGGGTACGACGTCGGAACACATCTCCAAGGTTACGTGGTTCCGCCGCGCTACCCCAGCCCCTCACCTACTCCTCGGGGCGGGGGACACCGAACCGTGATCGTCCTTGGGGAGGAGCGCATCCGGTCCCGAACAGTGCGGTAATGGAACCAGGGCCCGTAGGCTGGGGTCTGTAGAGGTGCTGGAGCAGTTGCCGGAGAAGGGGGCGCGCGAGGCCCATGAGCGGTGTCATGAAGCGGATGGGACTGATCTTCCGCGCGAAGGCCAACAAGGCCCTGGACAGGGCCGAGGACCCGCGCGAGACGCTTGACTACTCGTACCAGAAGCAGCTGGAGCTGCTGCAGAAGGTGCGCCGGGGCGTGGCGGACGTCGCCACCTCCCGCAAGCGGCTGGAACTGCAGCTCACCGAACTGCAGAAGAAGTCGGCGACCTACGAGGACCAGGGCCGCAAGGCGCTGGCGCTGGGCCGTGAGGACCTGGCGCGCGAGGCCCTGTCGCGCCGCGCCGCCCTCCAGCAGCAGGTCACCGACCTGGAGACGCAGCACACCCAGCTCCAGGGCGAGGAGGAGAAGCTCACGCTCGCCTCCCAGCGCCTCCAGGCCAAGGTGGACGCCTTCCGTACGAAGAAGGAGACCATCAAGGCCACCTACACCGCCGCCCAGGCGCAGACCCAGATCGGCGAGGCCTTCTCGGGCATCTCCGAGGAGATGGGCGACGTCGGCATGGCGATCCAGCGTGCCGAGGACAAGACGGAGCAGCTGCGGGCCCGGGCCGGCGCCCTGGACGAGCTGATCGCCTCCGGCGCCCTCGACGACCCGTCGGGCCTGGCCAAGGACGACATCCAGGCCGAGCTGGACCGGCTGTCCGGCGGCAGCGACGTCGAGCTGGAGCTCCAGCGCATGAAGGCGGAGCTGGCCGGCGGCACGAGCACCCCGGCGATCGAGGGCGGTCAGCAGGGGCGGGACGCCCAGGGCCGGCCGCAGGACACCCCGAGGTTCGACAAGCAGTGACGACGGGCGGTGGACCGCGCACCGGGTACGCCCGGCGGCGGACACCGCACCGGCGTGGCCGGCCCGTCCCGCGCCCGTACGCCCCAGGCTCCGGTATCTCTCGACCCGCCCGGTCCCCGTACGCCCGGAGGGGCGCGCCGCCGTTCCCGCACTTCCGCAGCCGTACCGCCCTTTAGCCGCAATGGAGCCGCAACGGAGGAGGCCGTCATGATCGCGCGGATCATGGGGGAGGGCCAGGTGAGGTTGGCGGACGCCGACGTCACCGAGCTCAACAAGCTGGACGACGAGCTGCTCGCCGCCGTCGAGGCCGGCGACGAGGAGGGCTTCCGCCGCACCCTGGGCGCCCTGCTCGACGCGGTCCGCCGCCTCGGCGAACCACTGCCCGACGACGCGCTGGAACCCTCCCAGCTGATCCTCCCCGCCCCCGACGCCACACTCGACCAGGTCCGGGACATGCTGCACAACGACGGGCTGATCCCTGGCTAGGACCTCCCGGCGGGTGGGGCCGTCCGCGCGGCTCTCGCGCCGGGCGCTGTGGACGGGGCTGCTGCTGTGCTGCGCCCTGTCCGTCCTGCTCGCCCTGCTCGGGGTCGTCGACGGCTGGATCATGGCCCTCGTGGCCTGGGGCGGCACCGCCGTCGCGTTCGGCGACGCCCTGCGCAGCCGCCGCGCCTACGCCGCCTCCGCCGCCGAGCGGGAACGCCGCGAGGCGCTCGCCCGCGACGAGGAGGCCCGCCGCCGGGTCGCCGAGGAGCGGCTGCGCATAGCCCGCGAGCTGCACGACGTGGTGGCCCACCAGATCGCGCTGGCCAACGTGCAGGCCTCCGTCGCCGCGCACGTCATGGACCGCCGCCCCGACCAGGCCCGGCAGGCCCTCACCCACGCCCGCGAGGCCAGCCGCTCCGCCCTCGACGAGCTGCGCGCCACCGTCGGGCTGCTGCGGCTGCGCGGCGAGCCCGACGTCCCCATGGAGCCCGCCCCCGGCCTGGGCCTGCTCGACCAGCTGCTCGACGGCTTCCGCAGGGAGGGCCTCCAGGTCACGGTGGAGTGCCTGTCGTCGCAGGCCGGTGGGCCCGCGCCGGAGCAGCGCCCGCCGCTGCCGGTCAGCGTGGACCTCACCGCCTACCGGGTGATCCAGGAGTCCCTGACCAACGTCCGCAAGCACGCGGGGCCCGGCGCCGGGGCGGTGGTCCGGATCCGGCGCGAGTCCGGTGCGCTGGAGGTCGTCGTGGACGACGACGGCACCTCCGCCGTGCCGGCGGCCTCGGGGGTGCCGGCCCAGAAGCGCGCCGCGGCGACCGCCGCCGGGGGGGCCGCCGGGGGCGGGCACGGGTTGCTGGGGATGTACGAGCGGGCCAACGCGCTCGGCGGCGTCTGCCGGGCGGGCGCCCGCCCGGGCGGGGGGTTCCGCGTGTGGGTGCGGCTGCCCCTGGCGGGGCGGCCGTACGTCGGTGCCCCTGCGGAGGGGGCGTAGCCGTTTCCCCACGGGGTGGGGGTGCCTGTTTCGACGGGACCGTCCGCCGGTGGTGGGCTGGTCGCGCAGTTCCCCGCGCCCCCGGTCTGCTGGGCTCTTCCGTGCAGGGCACTCGTTTTTCAGGGGCGCGTGGGGGTACCTCCCAGGCGAAGCGCTGGGGGAGAACTGCGCGACCAGCCACGACGTGCGGAAGATCGCGCAAAGCGCCCCCGGGGGCAGCCCGAGGCGCACAAGGGGGGTCGGCTCACGCGAAGAGGCGGGACGGGATGAACGGGTTCGGCGGGCGCATGCCCCTGAGGCAGAGATACCCCGCGGTGGACACCGCGAGGCCGGCCGCGAGGCCGACGTCCACCGCCCACTCCTGCTCGGCCGTGAGTTCGGTGACGCGCACCGTCCGCCCCTCGGGCATCGTCAGCAGCGCAGCGGTCAGCAGCCGCGTGGCGAGGCGGCGCGAGGTCGCCGCGAGGGCGTGGACGCCGCGGTCGTCGGCGTAGCAGTACCCGCTGCCCGCGAGGTCGTCGACGACGAGCAGGCGGAAGTGGCGGAGGAGCTGCTCGTGGTCGGGGCCGCGGGCCCCACCGCGGGAGCGGCGGTCGACGGAGTCCATGAGGTCGCGGTGCCGCTCGGTGCCCTCGTGCACCGCGCCGTCCGGCGGCGGCAGCCGGGACGGGTCGACCACGCCGGTCAGCCGCATCGCGGGGTGCAGCGTGAAGCCCGCCCTGCGGTACGTACGGGCCGCGACGGGGTTGCGGGAGCAGCAGATGACGCCGCGCAGGCACGCCCGGCCGTGCACGAGGGCCCGTGCCATGAGCGCCTTGCCGACGCCCTTGCCCTGCGCGCCCGGTGTCACCACGAGCAGCGACAGCCCCCAGGTGCCTTCCCGGCGGGAGGAGAGCACCGCGCCGACCGGGCCCGCCGTCTCGTCCTCGGCGATCCAGCAGCCGCCGGGGTCGGTACGGGCCAGGTGCCGGGTGCGGTCGTGTTCGCGGGCGTCGGCCGGGCGGGGCGGGGCGGCGGGCCCGGCCGGGAGGGCGTGCGGGGCGGCGAAGGCCGCGGCGGTGATCTCCCGTACGAGCCCGGCGTCCGCGTCGTCGTCGCGTACCGGTCGAAGGATCACCGCCCCATCATCGCGCCCCGCCGCCGCGTACGGCAGGGTTACGGCAGCGCGAGCATCTGCTCCAGGGCGAGCTTGGCGTAGTGCTCGGTCTCGGCGTCGACCTGGATGCGGTTGACCGGCTTGCCGTCGGCCAGCGACTCCAGCGCCCACACCAGGTGGGGGAGGTCGATGCGGTTCATGGTCGAGCAGAAGCACACCGTCTTGTCGAGGAAGACGATCTGCTTGTCCGGGTGCGCCTTGGCGAGCCGCCGGACGAGGTTCAGCTCGGTGCCGATCGCCCACGCCGATCCGGCGGGGGCCGCGTCCAGCATGGTGATGATGTGCTCGGTGGAGCCCACGTGGTCGGCGGCCATGACGACCTCGTGCCGGCACTCGGGGTGCACCAGCACGTTGACACCGGGGATACGCGCGCGGACGTCCTCGACCGACTCCAGCGAGAAGCGGCCGTGCACCGAGCAGTGGCCGCGCCACAGGATCATCTTCGCGGCCCGCAACTGCTCGGCGGTCAGCCCGCCGCCCGGCTTGTGCGGGTTGTAGACGACGCAGTCGTCGAGCGAGAGGCCCATGTCGCGGACGGCGGTGTTGCGGCCCAGGTGCTGGTCGGGCAGGAAGAGCACCTTCTCGCCCTGCGCGAAGGCCCACTCCAGGGCCCGCCGGGCGTTGGACGACGTGCAGATGGTGCCGCCGTGCCGCCCGGTGAAGGCCTTGATGTCCGCCGAGGAGTTCATGTACGAGACGGGTACGGTCACGCCGTCCACCCCGGCGTCGGCCAGCACGTCCCAGCACTCGGCGACCTGCTCGGCGGTGGCCATGTCGGCCATCGAGCAGCCCGCGGCCAGGTCCGGCAGGATCACCTGCTGGCGGTCGGAGGTCAGGATGTCGGCGGACTCCGCCATGAAGTGGACGCCGCAGAAGACGATGTACTCCGCCTCGGGCCGCGCGGCCGCGTCCCGCGCGAGCTTGAACGAGTCGCCCGTGACGTCGGCGAACTCGATGACCTCGTCGCGCTGGTAGTGGTGCCCCAGGACGAAGACCTTCTCGCCGAGGCGGGCCTTCGCGACCCGGGCGCGCTCCACCAGATTCGGGTCGGACGGCGCCGGAAGGTCGCCCGGACACTCCACACCGCGCTCGCTGCGTGGGTCGGACTCGCGGCCGAGCAGCAGCAGCGCGAGTGGCGTGGGCTGTACGTCCAGAGTTTCGGTGGTGGTCACGGGCCGGACGCCCTTTCTTCGACAGCGCAGACCTTTTCGTCTACTTGACGCTATCTATCATAGCCCGTTCGCGTCACATTGACGATGCCCGGACGCGTCAATGTGACGCATTCGATTCGCGGCCACCTGTGCGAGCATGGGGGGACGAACACGCCGCGGCCCCCGCCGCGGGCGCCGGAATGAATCCGGAAGGGCGCCGGTTAGCAGTCGGTAAGCCAGTAGTCCGTACAACCCGGGAGTGAGCAGATGACGGTTCAGGACGAGACCACCACCACGGACGGCATCATCCTGTCCGAGGCCGCGGCCTCCAAGGTCAAGAGCCTGCTGGAGCAGGAGGGCCGGGAAGACCTCGCGCTGCGGGTCGCCGTCCAGCCCGGCGGCTGCTCCGGTCTGCGCTACCAGCTCTTCTTCGACGAGCGCTCGCTCGACGGCGACGTGGTCAAGGACTTCGGCGGCGTCAAGGTCGTCACCGACCGCATGAGCGCGCCGTACCTCGGCGGGGCGTCGATCGACTTCGTCGACACCATCGAGAAGCAGGGCTTCACGATCGACAACCCGAACGCGACGGGCTCCTGCGCCTGCGGCGACTCCTTCAGCTAGGCCTCAGCGCTCCGCGCCGGGTGACCACCAGGGGCGCGGGGGCCCCCCCCCCCCCCCCCCCCCCCCCCCGGGGGGGGGGGGGGGGGGGCGGCCCCCCCCCCAAGGGGGGGCGCCCCCGGGCGCCGGCGCACG
>NZ_JBIRPW010000019.1:57107-156608 GCF_044332905.1 Streptomyces sp. NPDC021224
GCGAGGTACCGGGGCGGGGCGACCACCGTCTGCGGGGACCCCCCGCACTAGCCGCACCACCGGCCGGTGGTGGGCTGAGTGCGCGGCTCCCGCGCCCCTTCGGCGTGCCCCACGGCGCAGGCGCTAGCTCAGCGCCGACTGGGGGAGGACGTACGGGGTGGCGGAGCCCTCGGGCTCGGCGGTGAAGAGCCAGGACGGGACGAGGGCCTGGCCCCCGCCGGGGAGGAACTGCGGGGAGAGCCCGAAGCGGGCCTCGCTGACGTCCACCGGCACGCCCCGCGTACCCGGCGCGGTGGCGCACACCGTGGACGTGACACCCGCGTCCGTCATCGCCCCGCCGCGGCACCCCGTGCCGCCGGGATGCATGAGCTGCCGCCCCGGCAGCTCCTCGAACGCCCGCCGGGCGCCCACGACGCTCTTCCGCTCGCCCGCCGTGAGCTGCGCCAGATGCCCGTGCGCGCTGCCGATCACACCGTCCCCGGTGACGACGACCGAGGTCTCCCAGCCGCTCGTGGGCAGCCCGCCGACCACCGGGTTCACCGTCACCGTGCGGGACGTACCGGCCGTGCGCGCGGCGTCCACCTCCGCGCCGGACAGCCCGAGAACGCCGAGGACCGGCGCGGCCACCGCCCTCGCCCGCTGTTCGCCGACGGGTTCGCCGCCGTCCGCCGGGACGACGCCGCCGGGTCCCACGGGCGTGGCGCGGTACGTGTCCGGGCCGCCGTCCTTCGCGGGCGGCGGCACCTTCGGCTGTGCGGGCGGCGCGATGGTGCGCTGCCCCGGTACGCCCTGCCCGTTGCGGGCGTACGACCAGGTGCCGGACGCCTCCCTGCTGACCAGCAGCGCCGGGCCCGTACCGTCCGGTGCGCCGACCCGCCAGAAGCCGCCGTCGTCGACGACGGGCCCGGTCAGACCCAGCGCGGACGCGAGCCGGGTGACCGCGGCGCGGTCGGGTCCGGCGGCCGCGGGGCGGTACAGGGGTGTGGGACCGGGAACGTCGTCGGGCAGCGCGCCGGTGAGCCGGTAGGAGCCGGAGTCCGCGGGGAGCGGGGCACCGCTGCGGGCCACGGTCGGTTCGAGGTGTTTCGCTGTGACCGGGTGCGTGCCGCCCTCGGGGTCCCCGACGATCCCCAGGAACGCCGTGCCCGTCACGAACGCCAGCGCCGCGGCCACGGCCGCACCGATCATCAGCCGGCGCCTGCGGTCCGCCCGGTCACTCGGCCGGTCGTCGACGCCCGCCCGCTCGTCCTCGTCCTTCATCGCGCGCACCCCTCCGCTCCGTCACCGTTCAGGTGCCGATGGGACGCGGCGGCCCGCGCGCCGGTTCCGCGCCGCGGGAGGGGGGTTCAGTCCCCGTACTCCGCCATACCCGCCACCACGTGGGCGGACGCGGGCGGGACGGTGATGCCGTGCGGGCCCGCGGTCCGTTCGACCGGGGCGGCGGGGGCGGTGGTGTGCCAGTGCGCGGCCATCCTCCGGCAGTCGCCGATCAGCTCCTCCATCGAGTCGGGCTCGGCGAGCGGGGCGGGGGCGATCGGGGACGGGGTGGCCGTGCCGTGCGACGTAGCGCTCATACCCTCGACACTGGCACGGCCGGACCGGGGGAGAAAGCCCTACTATCGGGTAGTTTCTCCGGGTCGTCGGACGCCGCGTCCGCAACCCGGGGCAAAGCGCGGATGTCCGGGCCGCGCGGCGGATTGCCGGTAGCGTGGAGGACTGCCCGGACCCACGCAACCCCCCCGGTCCCATTCCCCCGTCACCAGGAGCCCGCCGCCGTGCGCATCGCCGTCACCGGATCCATCGCCACCGACCATCTGATGACCTTCCCCGGCCGCTTCTCCGACCAACTGGTCGCCGACCAGCTGCACACCGTCTCGCTGTCCTTCCTGGTCGACTCGCTGGACGTGCGCCGCGGCGGGGTCGGCGCGAACATCTGCTACGGCATGGGCCTGCTCGGCACCCAGCCCATCCTGGTCGGCGCCGCGGGCAACGACTTCGGCGAATACCGGGCCTGGCTCCAGCGGCACGGCGTCGACACCGCGTCCGTCCGCATCTCCGAGGTGCTGCACACCGCCCGCTTCATCTGCACCACCGACGCCGACCACAACCAGATCGGCTCCTTCTACACCGGCGCCATGAGCGAGGCCCGGCTCATCGAGCTGCAGCACGTCGCCGACCGCGTCGGCGGCCTCGACCTCGTCTCCGTCGGCGCGGACGACCCCGAGGCGATGATCCGCCACACCGAGGAGTGCCGCTCCCGCGGCATCCCCTTCGCCGCGGACTTCTCCCAGCAGATCGCCCGGATGAACGGTGACGACATCCGCGTCCTCGTCGACGGCGCCGCGTACCTCTTCAACAATGAGTACGAAAAGGGCCTCATCGAGACCAAGACCGGCTGGACCGAGGAGGACATCCTCGGCCGGGTCGGCGTCCGCGTCACCACGCTCGGCGCGCGCGGTGTGCGCATCGACCGCAAGGGCGAGGAGCCGATCGTGGTCGGCTGCGCGGAGGAGCAGGCGAAGGTCGATCCCACGGGCGTCGGCGACGGCTTCCGCGCCGGCTTCCTCTCCGGCCTCGCCTGGGGCGTCGGTCTGGAGCGCGCGGCGCAGGTGGGTTGCATGCTGGCGACTCTGGTCATCGAGACGCTGGGGACGCAGGAGTACGAGTTGCGGCGCACGCACTTCATGGAGCGCTTCACCAAGGCGTACGGCGACGCCGCCGCCGAGGAAGTCCGCGCTCACCTGAGCTGAGCTTCCCTCTGCGGGGGGCTCGCGGCTGCGCCGCGGGGCACCCGTTTCTCGGGCACGGCTGCGGCGGGCAGCACCCGTTTTTTCAGGGGCGCGGGGAACTGCGCGCTCAGCCCTCCACCGACCGGTGGTCCGGAGCGGACCGAACTGCCCCTTCGGGCCGGTCGACTGCCCGCGCCCCGGTGGGGGCTGGGGGCACCTCCCAGGCGAAGCTCTGGGGGAGCGCAGTTCCCCCGCCCCTGAAAACGCTCGCCCCACGGCGCAGCCGTGACCTGGAAAACGCTCACCGCCCTGCGCAGCAGCACGCTCACGTGCGGCGGCGGACGACATATGCGGCGCCCCGCGGAGCGGGTTGCGGACCCAGGTAGTCCTGGGAGCGCATCGCGCACCACGCCGGGATGTCGAGCGCCGCGGCCTCGTCGTCGGAGAGGACGGTGACCGTCCCCCCGACCGGGACCTGGTCGATGACCTTGGCCAGCTCGATCACCGGGATCGGGCACCGCTTGCCCAGCGCGTCCACGACGAGTTCCGCCGGGGCGGGCCCGGGGGCCGGGGCGGCGTCCGCCCCCGGTGCCCCGAGGTGGGCGCGGACCTCGGCGACCACCGACGGCAGCACGTCGAGGAAGCGCTCGACCTCCGGGCGCGGGGTGCCCGGCGGCAGCGAGACGCGGATGTTGCCCTCGGACAGCACGCCCATCGCCTTGAGGACATGGCTCGGGGTGAGCGTGCTGGAGGTGCAGGAGGAGCCGGAGGAGACGGAGAAGCCCTCGCGGTCGAGGGCGCCGAGCAGCGCCTCGCCGTCGACGTAGAGGCAGGAGAAGGTCACCAGGTGCGGCAGCCGTTCCGTGGGGTGGCCGACGACCTCGGTGTCGGGGACGAGTGCGGGCACCCGGGTGCGGACGAGGTCGACCAGCGCGGAGAGCCGCGCGGCCTCCTGCGCGGCCTGCGCGCGGACGGCCCGCAGGGACGCGGCGGCGGCGACGACCGCCGGGAGGTTCGGGAAGCCGGGGGAGCGCCCCGCCTCGCGCTCGTCGGCCGGGTGCGCGGGCGCGAACCGGGTGCCCTTGCGGACGGCGAGCAGGCCCACCCCGGGCGGCCCGCCCCACTTGTGCGCGCTGGCCGCGAGCAGGGACCAGCCGTCCTCCACCGGGCCCCAGGCCAGGGACTGGGCCGCGTCCACGAGCAGCGGCACCCCCGCGGCCCGGCACAGCTCGGCGATCTCACCGACCGGCTGGCGCGTGCCCACCTCGTGGTTGGCGGACTGGACGCAGGCCAGCGCGGTGTCGGGGCGCAGCGCCGCGGCGAGGTCGGCGGGGGAGATCCGTCCGGTGCGGTCGACGCCGACCGCGGTGGTGTCGTACGCCTCGGCGGCGTGCAGTACGGCGGAGTGCTCGACGGCGGAGACCACGACGTGGCGCCCGGTCCTGCGCCGCCCCGCCGTCGCCCCGGCAACCGCGGAGTGCAGCGCCACCGTCCCCGAAGGAGTGAAGACCAGCTCGTCCGGGCGGCAGCCGACGGCCTCGGCGGCGGTCTCCCGGGCGGCGTCCAGCAGCAGCCGGGCCCGCCGCCCCTCCCGGTAGAGCCGCGCCGGGTCGGCCCACCCCTCGTCGAGCGCGGCGAGCAGGGCCTCACGTGCGACGGGGTGCAGCGGGGCGGCGGAGGCCGTGTCGAAGTAGGGCATCCCCGCACGCTACCGCCGGGCCGGGCGCGTACCGTCGTCCGCGGTGGGGCCGCGTACCGCCGGGGCGGTGACGGCCGGGGCGGCCCGGCGGGCGGTCAGTGGGCGTCAGAAAGACGCCCTGAGCGCGGGATTCCATCCCTTCGGGGTGCGCCCCGGCGCGTTGGACCCCCTCCCCGCGCGACCCCAAATAGCGTCCAGTAGGGTTTGGTCCGCATAAACATCCACACCTCAATGCCTGCAGCTCGGGCCGACCGACCAGCACACGGCCGGAACACCCGGACGAGCGGGCGAGACTCTCGGGAAGGCGCTACGTGAGTCCCAACGGCTCCGACCTCCCCCACGGCCCCAAGGGCGTGGGAGGTTCCTCCACGTCACGGCGCGGGTTGCGGCGGAGGCTCCCGCAGGCGCTGGCTGCGGGCCTGGTCCTTGCTATGGCCACCGGTTGCTCCTACAAGGACTATCCCCGTCTCGGCATGCCGAGTCCGGCCACCGAACAGGCTCCGCGGATCCTCGCCCTGTGGCAGGGCTCCTGGGCCGCGGCGCTGGCGACCGGCGCCCTGGTCTGGGGTCTGATCCTGTGGAGCGTGATCTTCCACCGGCGAAGCCGCACCAAGGTCGAGGTCCCTCCGCAGACCCGCTACAACCTGCCGATCGAGGCGCTCTACACGATCGTCCCGATCGTCGTGATCGCGGTGCTCTTCTACTTCACCGCGCGCGACGAGAACAAGCTCCTCGCGACGTCGAAGAAGCCGGACCACGTGGTCAACGTGGTGGGCTTCCAGTGGAGCTGGGGCTTCAACTACGTGGAGAACGTCGACGGGAATCCGGCGACCGGTGCCACGGTCCCGTCCGAGCTGTCCAACATCCCGGCGAACAAGCTGCTCTTCCCGAAGGGCGCCGAGGGCGTCTACGACGTCGGCACCCCGGCGAGCGTGGACCCCGACACCGGTAACCCGGGCCCGACCCTGTGGCTGGCCGAGGGCCAGACCGTCCGCTTCGTGCTGACCTCGCGGGACGTCATCCACTCCTTCTGGATCGTGCCCTTCCTGATGAAGCAGGACGTCATCCCCGGCCACACCAACGTCTTCGAGGTGACCCCGAACAAGCTGGGCACCTTCATGGGCAAGTGCGCCGAACTGTGCGGCGTCGACCACTCGCGGATGCTGTTCAACGTGAAGGTCGTGACGCCCGAGCAGTACCAGCAGCACCTGAAGGACCTCGCCAAGGCGGGCAAGACGGGGTATCTCCCGTCCGGAATCGCCACGACGGGCAACGCGAAGAACTCGGAGCCCAAGACCACATGAGCATTCTCAACGAACCCCACGGGGCGGCTCCGGCCGACGACTCGTACGAGGACGAGATCCCGGCCCGTGTCAAGAGCCCCGGCTCCGTGGCCGTGAAGTGGCTGACCACCACCGACCACAAGACCATCGGCACCCTGTACCTGGTCACGTCGTTCGCGTTCTTCCTCATCGGCGGCGTGATGGCGCTGCTGATGCGTGCGGAGCTGGCCCGCCCCGGCAACCAGTTCATGTCGAACGAGCAGTTCAACCAGGCCTTCACGATGCACGGCACCGTGATGCTGCTGATGTTCGCGACGCCGCTGTTCGCGGGCTTCACGAACTGGATCATGCCGCTCCAGATCGGCGCCCCCGACGTCGCGTTCCCGCGGCTGAACATGTTCGCCTACTGGCTGTACCTGTTCGGCTCGCTCATCGCGGTCGGCGGCTTCCTGACCCCGCAGGGCGCGGCGGACTTCGGCTGGTTCGCCTACTCGCCGCTGTCCAGCGCGGTCAACTCGCCGGGTGTCGGCGCCGACATGTGGATCATGGGTCTGGCCTTCTCCGGCTTCGGCACCATCCTCGGCGCGGTCAACTTCATCACCACGATCATCTGCATGCGCGCACCGGGCATGACGATGTTCCGCATGCCGATCTTCGTGTGGAACGTGCTGCTGACCGCCGTCCTGGTCCTGCTCGCCTTCCCCGTGCTGGCCGCAGCGCTGCTCGCCCTGGAGGCCGACCGGAAATTCGGGGCGCATGTCTTCGATGCCGCTAACGGCGGGGCATTGCTCTGGCAACACCTCTTCTGGTTCTTCGGACACCCAGAGGTGTACATCATCGCCTTGCCGTTCTTCGGCATCATTTCCGAGGTCATCCCGGTCTTCGCGCGCAAGCCGATGTTCGGTTACATCGGCCTGGTGGCCGCGACCATCTCCATCGCGGGCCTTTCCGTGACGGTGTGGGCGCACCACATGTACGTGACCGGCGGTGTGCTGCTGCCGTTCTTCTCCTTCATGACCTTCCTGATCGCGGTACCGACCGGTGTGAAGTTCTTCAACTGGATCGGCACCATGTGGAAGGGCTCACTGAGTTTCGAGACACCGATGCTGTGGGCGATCGGCTTCCTGATCACCTTCGCCTTCGGTGGTCTGACCGGTGTCATCCTGGCCGCGCCGCCGCTGGACTTCCACGTGTCCGACTCGTACTTCGTGGTGGCGCACTTCCACTACGTGGTGTTCGGCACCGTCGTCTTCGCGATGTTCGCCGGCTTCCACTTCTGGTGGCCGAAGATGACCGGCAAGATGCTCGACGAGCGGCTCGGCAAGATCACCTTCTGGACGCTCTTCTTCGGCTTCCACGGCACCTTCCTGGTGCAGCACTGGCTCGGCGTCGAGGGCATGCCCCGCCGCTACGCCGACTACCTGGCGGCCGACGGCTTCACCACGCTGAACACGGTGTCGACGATCAGCTCGTTCCTGCTCGGTCTGTCGATACTGCCGTTCCTCTACAACGTGTGGAAGACGGCGAAGTACGGCAAGAAGGTCGAGGTCGACGACCCGTGGGGCTACGGCCGTTCGCTCGAATGGGCGACGTCCTGCCCGCCGCCGCGGCACAACTTCACCTCGCTGCCGCGTATCCGCTCCGAATCCCCGGCGTTCGACCTGCACCACCCGGAGATCGCGGCGATCGACGCTCTCGCGGGCCACACCGCGGGCGGCACGGCGATCTCCGGCACTGACAGCAAGGGGGCGGACCAGTGAAGATTCAGGCCTGGATGTTCGCCGGGTTCGCTGCCTTCATACTGGCGGCAGCCGTGGTCTACGGCCTCTGGTCGAAGGAGCCCGCCGGTACCACCGCGCTGTTCCTGGCGTTCGGTCTGTCCACGATGATCGCCTTCTACCTCGGCTTCACGGCCAACCGGGCGGACACCGGGGCCATGGACCGCGAAGAGGCGGACATCGCCGACGACGCCGGCGAACTGGGCTTCTTCAGCCCGCACAGCTGGCAGCCGCTGATGCTGGCCAGCGGTGGCGCCCTGGCCTTCATGGGCATCATCTTCGGCTGGTGGCTGCTGTTCTTCTCGATGCCGGTCATCCTCCTGGGTGTCTTCGGCTGGGTGTTCGAGTACTACCGCGGCGCCGACCGCACGCAGTGACCGCGGCCTGACCGCACCGCTGCCCCGGGCGGGCCGCGGCACCCCACCAGGTGCCGCGGCCCGCCCCTTTTGCACCCTTCCGCCGTGCGGAACCGGTGCGGCGTTCTTACGTTGAGCCCATGAGCCACAACTCACGACACCGGATAGCGCTGAGCTGCGCCCTGCTCGCGGCTCCCCTCGCGGTGGGGCTCACCGCATGCAGCGGCGACGGCAACCCGCTGGCGGCCCCGCCCCACGAGTCCGCGGCCAAGGTCGCGTACTCCATCGCGGACGGCGGCAAGGCCGACCCCAGCAAGCCGCTCAAGGTCACCGTCAAGGACGACGGCAGCCGCATCACCGACGTCACGGCCACCGACGGCGCCGGCCGCTACGTGGCGGGCAAGCTCAGCGAGGACGGCCTCAGCTGGCAGTCCACGACCGCGCTGGCCGCAGGCGCCCACTACACGGTCCGGGTGAGCACCGAGGACTCCGACGGGCACCCCGGCCGCAAGACGCTGACCTTCGACACCACCCCGGCGGACGCCGGCCTGCACGTCACCTTCGGCCCCGACGCGGGCACGTACGGCGTCGGGCAGCCCATCACCGCGGCGCTGAGCGTCCCGGTCAAGTCCCCGGCGGCGCGTGCCGTCGTGGAGGCGCACCTCCAGGTGAGCAGCAGCCCCGCCGCGTCCGCCGGCTCCTGGTACTGGGTGGACGACCGCACCCTGCACTACCGCCCGACCACGTACTGGCCCGCGCACGCGCGCATCACGGCCAGCAGCACGCTGGGCGGGGTCAAGGTCCAGGACAAGCTCTTCGGCGGCGCCGACAAGCCGCTCACCCTGCAGACCGGCGACCGCATCGAGGCGATCACGGACGCCGCGACCGACCAGATGACCTTCAAGGACGACGGCAAGGTCGTCCGCACCCTGCCCGTCACGACCGGCAAGCCCGGCTTCGACACCCGCAACGGCATCAAGGTGGTGCTCGCCAAGGAGAGCTTCGTCCAGATGAAGAGCTCCACCGTCGGCATCGCCGCGGGCAGCTCCGACTCCTACGACCTGCCCGTCTACTGGGCCACCCGGGTGACGTGGAGCGGTGAATACGTGCACGCGGCCCCCTGGTCCGAGGGCTCGCAGGGCTCCGCCAACGTCAGCCACGGCTGCACGGGCATGAGCACCGAGAACGCGCACTGGTTCTTCGACCACGTGCGCCCCGGCGACATCGTCCAGGTCGTCAACAGCCAGGGCCCCATGATGACGCCGTTCGACAACGGCTTCGGCGACTGGAACCTCGACGAGCCGAAGTGGCTCCAGGGCAGCGCCCTGGGCAAGGCCACCGCCCCGAGCGCGCAGCAGGGCTCGTCGTCCACGGGCGGTGGCCCGGCGTCACTGCTGTCGAACCCGGCCCGGCTGCGCCCCGAGACGGCCTGAGCGGCCGCTAGCGGGCCGCGACGGCCTTGGAGGGACCGTCCGCCCCGTGGATGCTGCGGCGCAGCAGCACGGCGAGCGTGTCGTTGAGCGCCACCGGGTCCACCGGGTGCGTCACGGCCGCGTCCGCGCGGCTCCAGGTGGCCAGCCAGGCGTCCTGCGGGCGCCCGATGAGCACCAGGACCGGCGGGCAGCGGAAGATCTCGTCCTTGATCTGGCGGCACACACCCATCCCGCCCGCCGGAGCCGTCTCCCCGTCCAGGATGCAGGCGTCGACACCGCCGTTGCCCAGCTCGGTCAGGACCGCGGGCAGCGTCGCGCACTCCACGAACTCCACCGGCGGCAGGTCCGCTGCGGGCCGGCGGCCGACGGCGAGCCGGACCTGCTCCCGGGTGTTGGCGTCGTCGCTGTAGACCAGCACCGTGGCGGTCGCCTGCATCCTGGCTCCTCGAAGCTCGTGAACGCTTTCTCAAGTGCTTGCCGATGCTACTCCCGCCGGGGCCGTCCGTGGAGGGGCCGGAGCACCCCCGGATCCGTCGGCACGTCCGGCCGTCGCCCGTCCGGGTGACCTCAACACCGCTGGACACGGTCGCGCGAAGGACCTTGACACACCGAAGGGGACCCCCGGAGTGAGCGCCAGATAAGCGACCGACATAATGACGGACGTGGCGACAGCAACAGCAGTAGAAACCGGGCACGCGCACCCGTCGGTCAACCGGCCGAACCTCACCAGCGTCGGGACCATCATCTGGCTGAGTTCCGAGCTGATGTTCTTCGCGGCCCTCTTCGCGATGTACTTCACCCTTCGGTCGGTCACGGGTGCCGACTTCTGGAAGGAACACGCGCATGCGTTGAACGTGCCGTTCTCCGCGACGAACACCACGATCCTGGTGCTCTCCTCCTTCACCTGCCAGATGGGCGTGTTCGCCGCCGAGCGCGGTGACGTGAAGAAGCTGCGCTCCTGGTTCATCGTGACGTTCGTCATGGGCGCGGTGTTCATCGGCGGGCAGATCTTCGAGTACACGAACCTGGTCAAGAAGGACGGGATCTCCCTCAGCTCGGACCCGTACGGCTCGGTGTTCTACCTGACCACCGGCTTCCACGGGCTGCACGTGACGGGTGGTCTGATCGCCTTCCTGATGGTGCTGGGCCGTACGTACGCGGCCAAGCGCTTCACGCACCAGCAGGCCACCGCTGCGATCGTCGTCTCCTACTACTGGCACTTCGTCGATGTCGTCTGGATCGGCCTCTTCGCCACGATCTACCTGATCAAGTAGTCGGTCGCGTACCACAGCACGGTGCCGGACAGGCACAACCACCCGAAGCATCGAGACAAGAGATCCTGACACCGGGGTAATCCGTGAAAAAGCTCTCCGCACGACGGCGCCACCCGCTGGCGGCGCTCGTCGTCCTACTCTTCGCGCTAGCGGCCACCGGGGGGCTGTACGCCGCGCTCTCTCCGGCACCCAAGGCGCAGGCCGACGACTCTTCCCAGTCCATCGCGATCACCGAGGGACAGAAGCTGTTCTCGGTGGGCTGCGCGAGCTGCCACGGCGCCCACGGCCAGGGCAGCTCCGACGGCCCGAGCCTGGTCGGCGTCGGCTCGGCGGCGGTGGACTTCCAGGTCGGCAGTGGCCGGATGCCCGCGCAGCAGCCCGGCCCGCAGGTCCAGAAGAAGAAGAAGCAGTACAGCCAGAAGGAAATCGACCAGCTGGCCGCGTACATCGCCTCGCTCGGCCCCGGTCCGGTGGCCCCGACGGCCGACCAGTACGACCCGGCCGGCGGTGACGTCGCCAAGGGCGGCGAGCTGTTCCGCACCAACTGCGCGCAGTGCCACAACTTCGTCGGCAAGGGCGGCGCCCTCACCGACGGCAAGTACGCCCCCACGCTGAAGGGCGTCGAGCCCAAGCACATCTACGAGGCCATGCAGACCGGCCCGCAGAACATGCCGTCCTTCCCGGACACGACGATGCCGCAGCAGCAGAAGCAGGACATCATCGCGTACCTGAACGAGGTCGACACCGCACAGTCCAAGAACCCGGGCGGCTTCACGCTCGGCGGCTTCGGCCCCGTGCCCGAGGGTCTGTTCGCCTACGTCTTCGGCCTCGGCACGCTGATCGCCATCGCCGCCTGGATCGCGGCCCGGACGACTAAGGCCAAGAAGTCATGAGCGAAACCGGATCCAACGACGTGTCAGAGCCACACGAGCACCTGCCGGCCACCGGCGGCGACCACGGTGCCGAGACGGAGGTCCACCGCGACCCGTTCGGCGACCCCGGTCACCCCGAGCACGAGTACCGCCGCCAGGACATCGACGAGAAGGCGGCGAAGCACTCCGAGCGTGTCGTCGCCGGGCTGTTCACCCTCTCGATGATCGGCACCATCGCCTTCATCGCGAGCTTCGTGATCTTCCCCGTGGGCAAGTACGTCTACATCTTCCCGTTCGGCCACGTCAGCGCGCTGAACTTCTCCCTCGGCCTGACGCTCGCCGTCGCGCTGCTGGGACTCGGCGCGGGCGCGGTCCACTGGGCCCGCACCCTGATGTCGGACGAGGAGATGGCCGACGAGCGGCACTCCGCGGGCGCCGACGAAGAGCTGCGCGCCACGATGGAAGAGCAGTGGAAGCAGGGCGTGCAGGAGAGCGGCTTCGGCCGCCGCAAGCTGGTGCGCAACACCATGCTCGGCGCGCTCACGCTCGTCCCGCTGTCGGCCGTGGTGATCCTGCGCGACCTCGGTCCGCTGCCGGAGGACAAGCTCCGCCACACCGCGTGGGCCAAGGGCAAGGCGCTGATCAACCCGAACACCAACAAGCCGCTGCGCCCCGAGGACATCGCCGTCGGCTCGCTCACCTTCGCCAACCCCGAGGGTCTCAGCGAGGACGACGAGGACTACCAGGAGCAGCTCGCCAAGGCCGCCCTGATGGTCGTCCGGATCAAGCCCGAGGACATCAAGGACAAGAAGGAACTCGACTGGTCCCACGAGGGGATCGTCGCCTTCTCGAAGATCTGCACGCACGTCGGCTGCCCCGTCAGCCTCTACGAGCAGCAGACGCACCATGTGCTGTGCCCGTGCCACCAGTCGACGTTCGACCTGTCGGACGGTGCGCGCGTGCTCTTCGGTCCGGCCGGGCACCGGCTGCCCCAGCTGCGTATCAGCGTCAATGGTGAGGGTAATCTGGTCGCCATGGGCGACTTCGAGGTTCCCGTCGGTCCGGCCTTCTGGGAGCGCGGATGAGTACATCGACTGAGACCGCCTCGACGAACACTCGCCGAGGTCCGAAGCCTGCGGGCCAGAAAGTCGCGGAGTGGACGGACGCGCGACTGGGGCTCTACAAGGTCGGCAAGGCCAATCTCCGGAAGATCTTCCCCGACCACTGGTCGTTCATGCTGGGTGAGATCTGCCTCTACAGCTTCATCATCCTCATCCTCACGGGTGTGTATCTGACGCTGTTCTTCCACCCCAGCATGGCCGAGACGATCTACCACGGTCCGTACGCCCCGCTCCAGGGCCAGCGGATGTCGGAGGCCTACGCCTCCACCATGCACATCAGCTTCGAGGTGCGCGGCGGTCTGCTGATCCGTCAGATCCACCACTGGGCGGCTCTGATCTTCCTCGCGGGCATGCTCGTGCACATGATGCGCATCTTCTTCACGGGTGCGTTCCGCAAGCCGCGTGAGCTGAACTGGCTCTTCGGCTGGACGCTGCTGTTCATCGGCTGCTTCGAGGGCTTCACCGGCTACTCGCTGCCCGACGACCTGCTGTCCGGCACCGGTGTCCGATTCGTCGACGGCGCGATCCTGTCCACGCCGGTCATCGGAACGTACCTGTCGATGTTCATCTTCGGCGGCGAGTTCCCCGGCCACAACTTCGTGCCGATCTTCTACTCGGTGCACATCCTGCTGTTCCCCGGCATCATGGCGGCCCTCGTGACCGCGCACATGATCCTCGTCGTGTACCACAAGCACACGCAGTTCCCGGGTGCGGGCAAGACCGAGAAGAACGTCGTCGGCATGCCGCTGCTGCCGATCTACACGGCCAAGGCGGGCGGCTTCTTCTTCCTGGTCTTCGGTGTCATCGCGGCCCTCGCGGCCATCGCGACGGTCAACCCGATCTGGGCCATCGGCCCGTACCGGCCGGACCAAGTCTCCACGGGCGCCCAACCCGACTGGTACATGGGCTTCCCCGAAGGCCTGATCCGCGTGATGCCCGGCTGGGAGATCAACGCATGGGGTCACACGCTCGTCCTGGGTGTGTTCATCCCGTTGATAATCTTCCCGCTGGTCCTGGTGGCCATCGGCGTGTACCCGTTCATCGAGTCCTGGATCACCGGTGACAAGCGCGAGCACCACCTGCTGGACCGCCCGCGCAACCGCCCGGTGCGCACCGGACTGGGTGTCGCCTGGCTGACGCTGTACTTCACCCTGCTCATCGGTGGCGGCAACGACCTGTGGGCGACGCACTTCCACCTGTCGATCGAGACGATCACCTGGGCCGTGCGGATCGGCTTCTTCGTCCTGCCGGTGATCGCCTTCTGGGTCACCAAGCGGATCTGCCTCGGCCTCCAGCGCCGGGACCGCGAGAAGGTGCTGCACGGTCGCGAGACCGGCATCATCAAGCGGCTCCCGCACGGTGAGTTCATCGAGGTCCACGAGCCGCTCCCGCAGGAGCAGCTGCACGTGCTCACCGCGCACGAGCAGCCGCAGCCGCTGGAGATCGGTCCCGCGGTCGACGAGAACGGTGTCGAGCGCAAGACCAGCCCCGTCACCAAGCTCCGGGCCAAGCTGTCGCGCGGCTACTACGGCGAGCACAGCCAGATCCCGAAGCCGACGGTCGAGGAGTACGACGAGATCACGAGCGGCCACGGTCACCACTGACCCGTACGCCCGCTGATCCACCCGCCGGGTGGGCCCCTTCCGGGGCCCACCCGGTTTTCGTGTCCCGATAAGGTGTGCGGCGGGGGAGGGCGAGGGCCCTCCGCAAAGCGCAGGAGCGTGGACCATGAGCGTTGTGAACCCGGCAGGCGGCGGCACCGGGACGCACCGGTCCTGGCCCGACGTGCTGACCGCGCTGATCGAGCGGCGGGACCTCGACGCCGAGGACACCGCGTGGGCCATGGACCAGATCATGACCGGCAGCGCCACCGACGTGCAGATCGCCGGCTTCGCGGTCGCGCTGCGCGCCAAGGGGGAGACGGTCGAGGAGGTCACCGGCATGGTCCGGGCGATGTACGCGCACGCCCGCACCATTGAGGTGCCCGGCCCCACCGTCGACATCGTCGGCACCGGCGGCGACCGGGCCAAGACGGTCAACATCTCCACCATGTCCGCCATAACGGTCGCCGGCACCGGTGCCAAGGTCGTCAAGCACGGCAACCGGGCCGCCTCCTCGGCGAGCGGGGCCAGCGACGTGCTGAGCCACCTCGGGGTGAACCTGGACCTGCCGCCGGACCGGGTCGTGGAGGTCGCGGAGGAGGCGGGCATCACCTTCTGCTTCGCCGTCAAGTTCCACCCCGCCCTGCGGCACGTGGGCACCGCGCGCGGCGAGCTGGGGGTCGCGACGACCTTCAACTTCCTCGGCCCGCTCACCAACCCCGCCCGGGTACGGGCCCAGGCGACCGGCGTCGCCAACGCCCGCGTCGCGCCCATCATGGCCGGGGTGCTGGCCGAGCGCGGCTCGTCCGCGCTGGTCTTCCGCGGCGACGATGGACTGGACGAACTCACGACCACCGACACCTCCCAGGTGTGGTGGGTCCGCGACGGCAAGGTCACCCAGCAGTCCTTCGACCCGCGCGACATCGGCATCGGCCTGGTGCCCGTCGAGGCGCTGCGCGGTGGCTCCCCGGCGCAGAACGCGGACGTCGCCCGCCGTGTCCTGGCCGGTGAGACCGGCCCGGTCCGCGACGCGGTGCTGCTCAACTCCGCGGCCGCGCTCGTCGCTCTGGAACCCGGCAACGGGACGCTGGAGGAGCAGCTCGCCGCCGGTGTCGAACGGGCCGCCCAGTCGCTGGACTCCGGGTCGGCCGCCGCGGTGCTGGAACGCTGGGCGGCGGCCAGCAACGCCTGACCCCGACGCCACCGCCCCGGCAAGGCGCTGTCCGTACTGCGGACGGCGCCTTGCGCGTGTGCGGGGCTGTGGCAGAATCCCTCTCAGGTCACGAGTGACAGCGCAAAGGCCCCGGCTCGCTGTCCGGCAACCCTCCGTCCGAGGCGGGGTGCCCCGGGTGATGACCAGGCTGTGAGCAGCAGGGCTCGCAGCAAGCCGGACAGGGGAGTTCTCTCATGCGCAAGCGAATGCGATAGGGCCTTTCGGCCCCGGTCCCGCCTACCCGCGGTGCCGTCCAGTGCACCGGTACCACCTCGTCCGCTGCCCATTCCACGCCGTTCGACGCCGCTCGCCCGCGCAGGCCCGCCGCCTGCCGCCGAGGCGCGCCGCCGTCCGCTGCTCTCGTGCCAGGAGACCGCCATGACCGCGCCCACCGTGTCCGCCGCCGCCACCGAAGCCACCGGTTCCGCCGACCCCGCCTGTCCCGAGCCGCTGCCCGTGCTCGGCCGGGACGTCACCGTCCCGCTCGTCACCGGCACCGACGTCACCTACGCGGCCCTCGACTACGCCGCCAGCGCCCCGGCCCTCCAGCGGGTGTGGGACGACGTGGCCGCCTACGCCCCCTACTACGGCAGCGTGCACCGCGGCGCGGGCTACCTCTCCCAGCTCTCGACCGACCTCTTCGAGCAGAGCCGCGCCACGGTCGCCGAGTTCCTCGGCTGCCGCCCCGGCGACCAGGTCGTCTTCACCCGCTCCACCACCGACTCGCTCAACCTGCTGGCCGCCGCGCTGCCCACGGGGACCCGGGTCTTCGTCTTCGAGACCGAGCACCACGCCGCCCTGCTGCCGTGGCAGCGCGCGGACGGCGCCGAGGTCGTCTGCCTCGCCGCCCCGCACACCCCCGAGGAGGCCGTGGCCGCCCTCGACGTCGCCCTGCACGGCGCGCCCAAGGGCCCCAAGCTGGTGTGCGTCACCGGTGCCTCCAACGTGACCGGCGAACTGTGGCCGGTCCGTGAACTGGCCGCCGCCGCGCACCGGCACGGCGCCCGCATCGTGCTGGACGCCGCGCAGCTCGTACCGCACCAGGCCGTGGACATCACCGCGCTGGACGTCGACTGGGTCGCCTTCTCCGGCCACAAGCTCTACGCGCCCTTCGGCTCCGGCGTCCTCGCCGGCCGCGCCGACTGGCTGCGCGAGGCCGAGCCCTACCTCGCGGGCGGCGGCGCGACCCGTACCGTCGTCCGCCGGGCCGACGGGACGGTCGAGACCGAGTGGCACACCACCGTCGCCCGGCACGAGGCCGGATCGCCCAACGTCATCGGCGCCTACGCGATCGCCTCCGCCTGCCGCGCCCTCACCGAAGCGGGCTTCGACCGGCTCGAAGCGCGCGAGCAGCACCTGCTGAAGGAACTGCGGGACGGGCTCGCCGCGATCCCCGAGGTCCGGGTGCTGTCGCTCTTCGGCGAGGACTCCGCCCGGGTCGGCGTGCTCAGCTTCGTCGTCCGTGGCTGGAACAGCTCGCACCTCGCGGCTGCGCTCTCCGCGGAGTACGGCATCGGGGTACGGGACGGGCTCTTCTGCGCCCACCCCCTCGTCCGCCGCCTCCTCGGCACCGACACGGAGGACCTGGGCGCGTGCGGATCCCCCGACCCGGGGGCGGGGTTCAACGGCAACGCGATGCGGGTGAGCTTCGGCGCGGGCACACCGCGGGAGGACGTCACCCGGTTCGTGGCGGCCCTCACCACCCTCGTCCGCGAGGGGGCGGCCTGGACCTACGCCACGGAGTCCGGCCGCTGCGTGCCGGTCGCCCCGGGGGCTTGATCCGGGAGAGCTGCCCTCTGCGGAGGGCGGTGCGCGTTTTTCAGGGGCGCGGGGAACTGCGCGGCAAGCCCCCACCGGGGCGCGGGTAGTCAACCGGCCCGAAGGGGCAGTTCGGTCCGCTCCGGACCACCGGCCGGTGGTGGGCTGAGCGCGCAGTTCCCCGCGCCCCTGGTGGTTACCCGGCGGCGTAGCCGCATGCTCAGGCGTCGAGGCCGATCGCGAAGGCGGCTTCGAGGTCGTGCTGGGAGTACGTGCGGAAAGCCACATGCGTGTCCGTGGCCTCGACGCCGGGGATCTTGCTGATGCGGCCGGGAATGATGTCGGCCAGCTCGTCGTGCTTGCCGACGCGGACGAGGGCGACGAGATCGTACGTGCCGGTCACCGAGTAGACCTCGCTGACGTTGTCGAGCGCGGCGATCGACTCGGCGATCTCGGGGATCTTGTCCACGGTGGTCTTGATGAGCACGATCGCGGTGATCACGGCTGCGCGTCTCCTTGGGTCGTCCCGGCGATGACGCTCAGCTTAGACCGGGGCCGGTAGCAGGCCCACGCCCAGCAGAAGCCGAGGGCGAAGCCCACCACGTGGGCGAGGTAGGCCACCCCCGGGCCCGCGGCGGCGGACTGAGCGGCGAACCACTGGAGCACGAACCAGAAGCCGAGCACCACCCACGCGGGGAAGCGCAGCGGGACGAAGAAGAGGAAGGGGAACAGGCTCGTGACCCGGGCCCGGGGATAGAGGTAGAGGTACGCCCCGAGGGCGCCGGAGATCGCGCCGGACGCGCCGACGAGGCTCTGCGTGTCGGTGGTGTGGGCGAGGGCGAAGCCGTACGTGGCGAGGTAGCCGGCGGCGAGGTAGAAGAGGGCGAAGCGCACCCGGCCCATGCGGTTCTCGACGTTGTCGCCGAAGACGTAGAGGAAGAGCATGTTGCCGATCAGATGCAGCCAGCTGCCG
Source organism: Streptomyces sp. NPDC021224 (assembly GCF_044332905.1). Classification (NCBI taxonomy): domain Bacteria; kingdom Bacillati; phylum Actinomycetota; class Actinomycetes; order Kitasatosporales; family Streptomycetaceae; genus Streptomyces; species Streptomyces sp. NPDC021224. The sequence goes on from NZ_JBIRPW010000019.1 coordinate 75,198, forward strand.
TGCAGGAACATCGACGTGAACACGGAGAGGTACGGCGACAGCGGGTACGGGTCGGCGCCGCCGCAGCCGGCGGGCAGCCCGAGGGCGGCCGCGGAGGGGCGGGTGTGGAACAGCTCGGCGGGGACCACGCCCCAGCGGTCGAACCAGAGTGCCTGGCGGCAGGCGAGGGTGTGCCCGGTGCCGTAGGCAGGGAGGAAGCCGGACAGCGGGCCGAGCAGGAAGACGGCGGTGCACAGGGCGATCAGCCCGTACGTGACGACCGGCGTACGGCGGACCGGGTTCTTGTCGTACACCGGGATGACCATGGATCGATCATGACGCAGCGGGTGTAACGGACATAGGCCGCCTCGCCGCAGCGCGGCCTGTGCGAAAGGCCGTAGGGTGACCGGGACGCACGCTCCCGACAGGAAGAGGTACCAGCCATGCCGGTTCCCCTGCCGACCGCGACCACGCGGTGGCGCTGCACGCTGTGCGGAAACCTGACGCGTTTCGACGTCACCCGCTCCTCGCGGGTCGTGGAGTACGTGCACCTGGACCTGGCGGGCGAGCCGTCCGTCGAGGAGACCGAGGTGCTGTCCGAGACCGTGGAGTCGGTGCGCTGCCGCTGGTGCAACGCGGTGGACCGGATCGAGCTGGTCGACCGCCCCGGCGCGGCCGCGGACGGTGACGACGGGAACAGCAGTGCGGAAAGTGCCGCCGGGAGCGGTTCCGCGTCTGGCTGAGGTCCGGACGGGGACAATAGAAGCAGGCGTTGTCATCGAAGGGGGCCGGGAGGACGCCGAGGGTGGTCGGCAGATTCGGACGGGAGTGACTGGTGGACGGAAGCGGCGGTTTTCCGCGCCCCGGGACGGACGGGGCCGCGGCGGAGCCTGCCGGGCCGTCGGCCGGTGAGCCGTCCGGTGCCGGCGCTGCGGAGCAGACCGGCCCGCCCGAGCCCTCCGACGAGCACGGCGGCCCCGACGAGCCCGCGCTCGACCGGCCGCTTCCCGAGGGCGTACGCCACCGGGTGGTGGCCATCGCCGCCGACGCCTTCGGCGGTTTCACCTACCAGGAACTGCCCGTCTCGCTGCGCCCCTACGCCCGCTTCACGCCCAGCCGCCGGGTGAAGTACGCCGGCACCGCGCTGGCCGCGGCCCTGGAGCACGACCCGGCCTTCCGGCAGCGGGTGGCGGGCAAGCTGCGCGAGACGCAGGCCGAACTCGCGGGGGCGCTGGAGGACGGCACCCCGCCGCCCGCCGCCGACCCGCTGGACGTCGCCGCCGCCGCGTATCTGCTGCGCCCGGCGGGCTGGGCGAAGCTGGTGGCGACCGCGGGGGAGGAGGCGCAGCGCGCCGACGCCGAGCGGGCCGACGAGGAGGCGCTGCGCGAGCTGGCCGCGCTGCGTACCGAGGTCGAGGCGCTGCACGAGCACGGCAGGGCCGAGGCCGCGCGGGCGAGGGCCGAGCTGGAGTCCGTACGCAAGGAGGGCGACGCGCTGCACCGCAAGCTGCGCAGCGCCCTCAGCGACGTCAAGCGCGCGGAGGCCGCGCAGCGGCGTCTGCAGGCGGAGGTCGACGAGCTGCGTACGGCGGCCGCGCAGGAGCGGGCGGCCGCCGACAGCGAGGCCCGCCGGCTGCGCGCCCGGCTCGCGGAGGCCGAGGCGGCGGTCGAGGCCGGCCGCCGGGCGGCGCGCGAGGGGCGCAGCGTGGAGGACGTCCGGCTGCGGCTGCTGCTCGACACCGTGCTGGACGCGGCCTCCGGGCTGCGCCGCGAACTGGCCCTGCCGCCGCGGGACACCATGGGGGTGCTGCCCGCGGACACCGTGGACGCGGTCGCACCGGGGACGTTCAGCGCGCGGGACATCGCCACCCGGGCGCTGTCCGCCGACGACCCGGCGCTGCTGGACCAGTTGCTGGCGCTGCCGCAGGCGCATCTGGTCGTCGACGGCTACAACGTGACGAAGACCGGCTATCCGGCGCTGCCGCTGGAGAAGCAGCGGCTGCGGCTGCTCGGCGGGCTCGCCGCGCTCGCCGCGCAGTCCGGCGCCGAGGTGACGTGCGTCTTCGACGGCGCGGACCTGGACATGCCGGTGCTGCTGGCGCCGCCGCGCGGGGTGCGGGTGCTGTTCAGCAAGGCCGGGGAGACCGCGGACGAGCTGATCCGGCGGCTGGTGCGGGCCGAGCCGCCGGGGCGGCAGATCGTCGTCGTCTCCGCGGACCGCGAGGTCGCCGACGGTGTCGCCAAGGCCGGGGCCCGCCCGGTCGCCTCGACGCTGCTGCTGCGCCGTCTCGCCCGGGTCTGACTCCGGCCGTCCGGGGCCGAACGCGGTACCTCCGCGGGCCCGTTCACCCTGCTCGTACGCCCGTGCGGGCGTTCACTAGCGCACCAGTGCGCACGCTGTGTCAATCGGTCATCACGCTGTGTCGAAAGCATGTAAAGAAAACTTGAACCGGTCGAGATTTTGCCTTCCGGGATTTGAACCGATCACGGAAAGGTCACTAAGGTCAGGCCTCGTACCTCCGCGCAGTCGATCATCCAATCCGGATGGCGCTCGGAGGCCGCCCGCCAGTCGTCAACCGGTAGGCGGCTGAAGGAAGAAGGAGCTCGCCTTCGTGGCGTCCCACCGTCGACCCAAGCCGGCAAGCCGCACGCGCGTGACCGTGCTGACCGCGACCGCAGCGGCGGCCGTCGCACTGTCCGCCCAGGCTGCCAACGCCGCCCCCGCCAAGCCGAGCAAGCCCACCACGGTCAAGGACGCCAAGGCCCAGGTGGACGTGCTCTACACGCAGGCGGAGCAGGCCACCGAGAAGTACGACGCGGCGAACGAGAAGCTCAAGTCGCTCCAGACCGAGGCGAGTTCCCTTCAGGACCAGGTGGCCCGGCAGCAGGCGCACCTCAACACGCTGCGCGACAGTCTCGGCGTGATCGCGGCATCGCAGTACCGGACCGGCGGAATCGACCCGTCGCTCCAGCTCTTCCTCTCGTCCAACCCGGACAGCTACCTCGACCAGGCCTCCGCGCTGGACCAGGTCAGCTCGATCCAGAGCAGCGCCCTCACCCAGCTCCAGGACGCCAAGCGGACCCTGGACCAGGAGCGGGCGCAGGCCACGGCGAAGCTCGCCGAACTGGAGTCCACCAAGACCGAGCTGGCCAAGCGCAAGACCGAGGCCAAGGACAAGCTCGCGCAGGCGCAGTCCATCCTCAACGGGCTCACCAGCGCGCAGCGCCAGCAGATAGCCAACGACCAGGCCCGCGCCAACCGCGACACCGGCCGCGCCCCGCTCGGCGGCACGGCCGCCAGCAAGTACGCGTCCAGCGCTTACGCCTTCGCGCAGAGCAAGCGCGGCGCCTCCTACGTCTACGGCGGCTCCGGCCCCACCACCTTCGACTGCTCCGGCCTCACCTCCTGGGCCTACCGCCAGGCCGGGGTGTCCATCCCGCGCACCGCGGCCGAGCAGGCCAACGCCGGAACGCGCATCTACTCCAAGTCCGACCTCAAGGTCGGCGACCTCATCATCTTCTACAGCGACCACCACCACGTCGGCTTCTACGCCGGCGACGGCATGGTGCTGCACGCCCCCAAGCCGGGCACGGTCGTGCGCTACGAGGCGATGAGCGACATGCCCTTCCAGTTCGGCGTCCGCATCTGAGCGTCACCCCCTCCTGTCGGGGTTGACCCGCACCACCGCCCGGACGCTACGGCGTTCGGGTGGTGCCGTTTTCGGCCCTGGCCGCCCGTGATCCCGCTGACCTGCGGTGCGACCACCCCCGCGCAGATGTGCGGTTCGCCCGGGTGTCCCTCGTGTTTGTACGGTACGTGCCCGGATGACTACTGTCGGCTGCCGTGGCATCCCATCGACGCGTACCGCAGCCGGGCCCCGCCGCCCGCGCCACCCGCTTCACCGTGCTCACCGCCGCGGCCGCGGCCACCGCGGCGCTCACCGGCGGCGCCGCCCAGACCGCCGCCGCCGACCCGTCCGCGACGGCCGCCGGCACCACCGCCCGACTCGACCGGCTCTACCAGCAGGCCGAAGCGGCCACCCAGGCGTACGACGCCGCCACCGAGCGCACCGGGCAGCTGAACGCCGATCTCGCCACGCTCCAGCAGCGTGCCGCGCAGGGCCAGCAGCAGGTCAACGAACTCCGCACCGGCCTCGGCCTGATCGCCGCCGCGCAGTACCGCGGCGGCGCCATCGACCCCACCCTGGCGCTGCTCCTGTCCGACGACCCGCGCGGCTTCCTCGACCAGGCCGCGACGCTCAGCCGCCTCGGCGCCCGGCAGGCCGGCCGGCTGGACGAACTGCGCTCCGCCCAGCAGGCCCTGGACAGCCAGCGCGCCCAGGCCGCCGCCAAGGTCGCCGAACTCACCCAGGCCACCGCCGAACTGGCCCGCCGCAAGGCCGCCGTCCAGCACGACCTCGCCGAGGCCCAGCGGCTCCTGCACACCCTCCCCGCCGCCGAGCAGGCCCGCTACACCCCCGACCGCGCCTCCCGCTCCTTCCCGCCGCTGCCGCCCCTCGCCGACCTGCCCGCCGCCTCCGGCCGCGCCGCCCTCGCCGTGGCCGCCGCCCGCCAGGTCCTCGGCGCCCCCTACGTCTGGGGCGCGACCGGCCCGCACTCCTTCGACTGCTCGGGCCTGATGCAGTACTCCTACGCCCGCGCCGGGGTCTCCCTCCCGCGCACCTCCCAGGAGCAGGCGCACGCCGGCCGCCGCGTCCCGCTCTCCCAGGCCCGCCCCGGCGACCTCGTCATCTACCGCAACGACGCCAGCCACGTCGCGATGTACGTCGGCGGCGGCCGCGTCATCCACGCCCCCTACCCCGGCGCCCGGGTCCGCTACGACCCGGTGTCGATGATGCCCGTCACGGCCGTGGTGCGCCCGTAGGGCGAGCGGCGGGGCCCGGCCCCGTACGATCGCCCCATGACCGCGCCGCTCACGAGACGTTCCGCGATCGGCGTCCTGGCGGGCGCGGCCGCCGCGCTGACCGCCTGCACCGGCGGACACCCGGGCACGTCCGCGCAGCCGGCCGCCACCACCGACCCCGCGCTCCAGCAACTCCTCACCCGGCGCGCGACCGCCCTCCTGCACCGCGACCGGCGGGCCTTCCTCGCGGACGTCGACCCGCGCGCGACCCGCTACCGCGCCGCCCAGCAGCGGATGTTCGACGACATCGCCGACGTCCCGCTCGCCGCCTGGTCCTACCGCCTCGTCCGCACCGGCGCCTTCCCGCTGCCGCCCTCCGCCGACGCCTCCGGCACCGCGCGAACCGCCGCCGAGGTCGAGCTGGGCTACCGGCTGCGCGGCTACGACGCCCGGCCGGTCGTCGCCACCCAATACCTGACGTTCACCCGCCGCGACGGCCGCTGGTACGTGGCCGCCGACGACGACGGGACCTCGGCGGGCAAGCACACCGCCGTCCAGCTGTGGGACCAGGGCAAGGTCACGGTCGTGCGCGGGACGCACAGCCTCGTGCTGGGGCTCGTCGACACCGCCACCCTGCGCCGCTACGCCGCCGACGCCGACCGCGCCGTGCCGCAGGTGCAGCGGGCCTGGGGGAAGGCGGGCTGGCCCGGCAGCGTCGTCGTCGAGGCCCCGAAGACCCTCGACCAGCTCGGCGCGCTGCTCGCCGCGAACCCCGACGACTACCGCGACATCGCCGCCGTCACCACGGGCGAACTGGGCGGCAGCGCCGCCGCCCCCGCCGACCGGGTGCTCGTCAACCCCGCCGCCTTCGGCCGCCTGTCCGCCTTCGGCCGGCAGGTCGTGCTCACCCACGAGACCACCCACGTCGCGACCCGGCTCGCCACCACCTCCCACACCCCGCTGTGGCTCTCCGAAGGCTTCGCCGACTGGGTCGCCTACCGCGACACGGGCCGCACCGCCCCGCAGATCGCCCCCGAACTCGCCCAGGACGTCACCTCCGGCCACGTCCCCGCCGCCCTCCCGGCCAACGCCGACTTCCGCCCCACCGCGTCCGCGCTCCCGCAGGCGTACGAGGGCGGCTGGCTCGCCAACCGGCTCATCGCGGACCAGTGGTCCCCGGCGACGCTCACCGCCGTCTACCGCGCGGCCGGCACGGGCACCCCGCTGGACACCGTCCTCCAGGCACACCTGCACCTGAGCCTCGCCGCCTTCACCGCCCGCTGGCGCGCGTACGTCCGCCGGGAGCTGACGTGAGCGCGGGCGGGCGCCGCGGCGCCGGGGGAGACCGGGGTGCCCGGGGCGGACAGCCCGACCGGCGGGACGATGCCGCGACCGGCGGCCCGAGACACCAGGGGGACGCACGATGAACCGGCCGGAACCGCCGCCGGACACCCCGGCTGAGGAGGACTTCAGCCCCGAGCACGTCGCCCGCGCCCGCGCGCTGCGCCAAGGCGTGTGGCCCGTCGCCCTCGCCGGACGCGCCGCGAACCTCGCACTCCTCCTCACCCTCGGCCTCACCCCCGCAGGGGCCCGGCTCGTCGCCGCGTTCGGCGGCTCCTGGGCCGGGCGCACGGCGGGCGCCGCGGTCACCCTCGTCCTGCTGCCCCAGCTCCTCACCCTGCCCTTCGCCGCCCGCGGCCGCGTCGTACGGGCCCGCTTCGGCCTCGTCACCCAGAACTGGCGCGGCTGGGCCGCGGACCAGCTGCGCGGCCTGCTCATCTCGCTGCCGCTGCTCGCCGGGGCGCTCTTCGCGGTGTACGCGCTCGCGGGCGTCACCCGCTGGTGGTGGGCATGGGCCGCGCTCGGCGCCGCGGCCGTCACCGCCGTGCTCTCCTGGGCGGCGCCCGTCCTCTTCGAACCGCTCTTCAACCGCTTCACGCCCATGCCCGCGGGGCCGCTGCGGGACGCGCTGCTCGCACTCGCCGCGCGGGACGGCGTCGCCGTACGCGATGTGCTCGTCGCCGACGCGTCGCGCCGCACCACGGCGCTCAACGCGTACGTCTCCGGCTTCGGCCGGACACGGCGGATCGTCGCCTACGACACGCTCCTGACCACGGCGGAGCCGCGCGAGGTCGAACTCGTCGTGGCCCACGAACTCGGCCACGTCGTCCACCGCGACGTCGCCCGCGGCACCGCGCTCGGCGCGGTCGGGGCCGCGCTCGGGGTGGGCCTGCTCGCCCTCGTCGTGACCTGGTCCCCGCTGCTCGCCGCCGCGGGTGCCGGGCACTTCGCCGATCCGCGGTCCGCGTGGCTCCTCGCGGCCGCCGCCGCGACCGGCGGCGCCCTCGCCGGGCCCTTCGGCTGCGCGCTCTCCCGCCGGGTGGAGCGGCGCGCGGACCGGCACGCGCTCGCCCTCACGGGGGACGCGGCCGGGTTCATCGCCATGCAGTGCCGCCTCACGGCGGTGAACGTCGCGGAGCCGTCGCCCCCGCGCCTCCTCCACCTCCTCTGGGGTACGCACCCCACGCCCGCGTCCCGCATCGCCCTCGCCCGCGCCACCCCCTGACGGGGGTCACCTCGACGCCGCGGGCTGCGTGGTGCGGTTCGCCGCGCGACCTTCTGCCGGTGCGGGCTGAGCGCGCAGTTCCCCGCGCCCCTGAGAACGAGAACTCTCCCCCGCGCACCCCCCGTCGGCGGAGGAGCGCGCGGCGAACCGCAAGAGGCAGCCCGAGGCGGAAGCCCCCGCGGAGGTAGGGTCGGGCGGGATGGAGAAGACCCTGATCGTCACCAATGACTTTCCGCCGCGGCAGGGCGGGATCCAGTCGTTCGTGCACAGCATGGCCCTGCGGCTCGACCCGGCGAAGGTCGTCGTCTACGCCTCGACGTGGCGCGACGGCACGGAAGTCGCCCGGTTCGACGCCGAACAGCCCTTTCCCGTGGTGCGGGACCGCACCAAGATGCTGCTCCCGACGCCCCGCGTCACCCGCACCGCCGTCAAGCTGCTGCAGGCGCACGGCTGCTCGTCCGTGTGGTTCGGCGCCGCGGCCCCGCTGGGCCTGATGGCCCCGGCGCTGCGGAAGGCGGGAGCGTCCCGCCTCGTCGGCACGACGCACGGCCACGAGGCGGCCTGGGCCCAACTGCCGGGCAGCCGCGCGCTGCTGCGCCGTATCGGCGAGGGCACCGACGCGCTCACGTACCTCGGCGAGTACACGAGGTCGCGGATCGCCTCCGCGCTCACCGAGCGGGCGGCGGCGCGCATGGTGCACCTGCCGCCGGGGGTGAACGAGAAGACGTTCCACCCGGGTTCGGGCGGCGCGGTGGTGCGGGCGCGGCTGGGGCTCACGGACCGGCCGGTGGTGGTGTGCGTGTCGCGGCTGGTGCCGCGCAAGGGCCAGGACACCCTGATCCTCGCGCTGCCGCGCATCCTGCGGGACCAGCCGGACGCCGTGCTGCTGATCGTGGGCGGCGGCCCGTACCGCGGCGAGCTGGAGACGCTCGCGGAGCGGACGGGCGTCGCGGGCGCGGTGCGCTTCACCGGGCCGGTGCCGGAGGCGGAGCTGCCCGCGCACTTCGGCGCGGGCGACGTCTTCGCGATGCCGTGCCGGACCCGGCGGGGCGGCCTGGACGTGGAGGGGCTCGGGATCGTCTACCTGGAGGCGTCGGCGACCGGGCTGCCGGTCGTGGCGGGCGACTCGGGCGGGGCCCCCGACGCGGTGCTGCCCGGCGAGACCGGGTGGGTGGTGCCCGGCGGTTCCCCGGAGCTGGCGGCCGAACGCATCCTGGCGCTGCTCAGGGACGCGGACCTGCGCCGCACGATGGGCGAGCGGGGCCGGGCGTGGGTGCACGAGGCCTGGCGCTGGGACCTGCTGGCGGACCGTCTGCGCGATCTGCTCTGAGGGGCCGGGCCCGCGGGCCGGTGCGACGTGCTCACCGGCCCCGCGGAGACCGGGCCTCAGGCCCGCGGCACGCGCAGCGCGGCGAGCACCGGCAGGTGGTCGGTCGCCGCGTGCAGGTCCGCGTGCGTGACGCCCGGGACGGAGTGCGGGACCCCGCACCCGAGCACCTGCACCGGCTTGGTCGTGAAGATCGCGTCGATCCGCTGGTAGGGCGGCCGGACGTTGGTGACCTCGCCGCCCCAGGGGGCGACGGCGAAGGCGTCCTGGAGCTCCGCCGCGATCCGGGCGAAGCCCGCCCGCTCGGGCGGCTCGTTGAAGTCGCCGCCGACGACGACGTTCGGCTCGCCCGTCGCGGCGACGCGCTCCAGCAGCAGGCCCGCCTGCTCGTGCCGTTCGACGGGGTCGAGGCTCAGGTGCGTGCTGACGGCGGCGATCCGCGCGCCGCCGATCCGCAGCACCGCGGTGGCGAAACCGCGCTGGTGCAGCGGCGGGTTGTGCGGCAGCAGCACGTCCTCGGTGTGCTCGACGTGCGCGCGCAGGGACGACAGGATCATCGGCCCCGCGGCTGTCGCGCCCCCGGTCACGTGCACCAGACCGGTCGTACGGGCCAGGCGGGCCGCGGCCTTGCGCCACCGGAAGAACCGCGGGGCCTCCTGGACGAGGACGAGGTCGGGGGCGCAGGCACGGATCACCCGGGCCAGCGCCGCCGTGTCGTCCCGCATCGAACGGACGTTGTAGCTGAGCACGCGGACGATCGCCGAGTCGTGCTCGGTGGCGGAACTCGGCAGATCTTCCACGGTCATGTGATCAACCTAGCCCAGTCTCAGCCCTGCCGTGCGAGGTCGGCGGCGCCGACCAGCCCGGCCTTGCCGCCGAGTTGCGCGGCGAGCACCTGGGCGTGCGGACGCCATTCGCCGCCGATGAGCCAGCGCCGGAAGGACTTGCGGATCGGGTCGAGGACGAGTTCGCCCTCGTCCGACACTCCGCCGCCGACGATGAAGGCCGACGGGTCGAAGAGCGAGGCCAGGTCGGCCAGGCCCGCGCCCGCCCAGCGGGCCAGCTCGCGGAAGGAGTCGACGGCGACCGGGTCGCCCTGCCGGGCGGCGGCGCTGATGTGCCGGCCCTCGATGCCGTCCACGGTGCCGTCGCCCAGCGCGAGCAGGGCCTCGGCGTTCTCCGGGGTGGCGTTGGCGCGCTGCTTGGCGTAGCGGACGAGCGCGCGGCCCGACGCGTACTGCTCCCAGCAGCCCTGGCTGCCGCAGCCGCACAGCAGCCCGTCCGGCACCACGCGGATGTGGCCGAACTCGGCGGCGACGCCGAACCGGCCACGGCGCAGCTTGTTGCCGATGATGATGCCGCCGCCCAGGCCCGTGCCGAGCGTGATGCAGATCACGTCGGAGTGGCCCTGTCCCGCGCCGAAGCGGTACTCGCCCCACGCGGCCGCGTTCGCGTCGTTCTCCACGACGACGGGGAGCCCGACGCGCTGCTCGACCTTGTCCTTGAGTGCTTCGTGCCGCCAGTTGATGTTGGGCGCGAAGAGCACGGTGGCGCGCTTGTCGTCGACGTAACCGGCGGCACCGATGCCGACGGCCTCGATCGTGTGACCGGTGCTGACCTGGCGTACCGCCTCGACGATCGCGTCGACGACGCCTTCGGGAGTCGGCGGCGTCGGCACCTTCACGGTCTCAAGGATCGAGCCTTCCTCGTCGACCACGCCGGCCGCGATCTTGGTGCCGCCGATGTCGACGCCGATGGTGAGTCCCATGTGTCCCTCAGTTTTCGGTCGTTCCCCGCTAAGAGAACCGTACCGGAGAGGGGGTCAGTCGAGGTCGATGTGTTCAGCGGTTGAACGCGCGGACCCCTCGCCGGACGTCCAGCGGGATTCCGCTCCGGCCACCGCGGACCGGTATGCCGCCAGCAGTTCGGCCCCTGCGGCCGCGAGGTGGTCGAAGACGTCGGGATTCCGCTCCTTGATGGGTTCGACAACAGAACGCACTTGGGAGAGCATCCCCTGCGCCGCGACCTGCACCGCGGGGTTGCGCAGCGCGGCCAGCCGCTCACCCACCGCGTCGCCGACCGCCTCGGCGAGACGCCGCAGTTCCTCCGCCGCGCTGCCCTGGCCCGCCTCCGTGCGGCGCCGGGCGTGCTCGGCCGCGATGTCCTCGGCGCTGGCCTTCGCCCACGCGTCGGGGTCCGGTCGGTCGGTGGCTTCGCTCATGACGGTCTCCCAACGGGGCGCCGCGCTCGGGCCGCCTCCCTTCTCGACGGTACCCGAACGCCCGCCCGGACGGCCGGTGTCGGCACCGCCCTCCGGACGGCGGCGCGATCCGCGGTCAGCGCGGCCAGAGTCCCGGGTCGGGCGTGAAGCGCACCCGCAGCACACCGTCCCGCAGCGCCGCGCCCTGTACGGTGCAGCGCCGCAGCGCGGACGGCAGCGGCAGGATGCGGCGGAAGCCCTCGGCGTCGACGACGAGTTCGTCCCCGCGCCGGACGAGGTCCAGGCCGTCCTTGCCCGCACCCGGCAGCGGCAGAGACCACTCCAGGTACCCGTCCTCGGCGAGCCGGTCGACGACGGTCCAGGGGTCGCGGTAGCCGCCGACATCCGCCTTGTAAGGGCGGCGCTCTTCCGCCGAGGCCCGCTCGGCGTACGGCACCGCCAGCGCCTCCTCCGGCAGCTCCGCCTCCCGGCCCAGGTGCGGCAGTTCGTGCAGCGGCGTGCCGTCGGCCTCGCAGGCCTGCGCGAAGGCCTTGACGCGGTCGTGCTCGGCTGCCGCGAGGGCGGCCGTGAAGGGGTCGGCGGCGGCCGCGGGCAGCAGCCGGTTGACGGCCACCGTCGCAGGGCCGAGGCCGTGCAGGGCCAGGCCGGTGCGGGCCGTGCGCAGCGCTTCGGCGCCGTGGCCGGAGGGCTCGACGACCACCGTGACGGACGTGCCCGGCGCGTCGATGACGGCCTGGACGGCGGAGAGTTCGCGGTCCGCGCGGGCCGCGGCGTCGTACGCCCACTCCGCGGGCATCGGCACCCCCGCGAGCTGGGCCAGTACCGGGCGCAGGGCGCGGGCGGCCTGCCGGTCGGCGGGCAGCAGCCGGGCGAGGTAGCGGCGCAGCTGGCCGGGCAGCGCGAGCAGCGTCACGGCTTCCCGTACCGGCGGCAGGTCGACGACGACGAGCCCCCACCCCGCGTCCTGCGCCGCCCGTACGGCCCGCAGCAGCGCGAGCGCCTCCGCGCCGGGCAGCGGCGTCAGCTCCTCCGGGTCCAGCGGCGCGGCGCCGAGCAGCGCGAGCAGGGTGCCGCCGCGGGACTGGAGGTCGAGCAGCGCGTCCTGGAAGGCGCCGCCGGGGTCGGTGCGGCGTACCGTCAGGCCGGGCACCGCGTCGTCGAGGGCCGCGGCCGCGGTGCGGTCGCCGGTCAGCAGCAGCGTGCGGGTCCCGCCGCGGGCGGCCGCGGCGGCGGTGGCGGCGGCGACCGTGGTGCGGCCGGCTCCTCCGCCGCCGGTGACCAGCAGGGTGCGTACGGTGTCCGCGGGCATCAGCCCGCGGTCTCGGCGCCGGAGGCACCGGCGGAACCGGCGGCACCGGCCGCGGAGTCCTCGGGCCCGCCCGACTCGACGCGCTTCTTCAGCCCGGCCAGCGCCCGGTCGATGATGACCTTCTCGGCCTTGCGCTTGATCATGCCCAGCATGGGGATCTTGACGTCCACGGTGAGCTGGTAGGTGACCTCGGTGCGGCGGCCGCCGTCGAGCGGCACGAGCGCGTAGGAGCCGTCGAGGGTGCGCAGCATCTGCGACTTGACCAGCGACCAGTGCACCTCGTCGGCGCTCACCCAGGTGTAGGCGAGGGTGTGGTCGTCCCTGATGGCGCCCGCGTCGAGCAGTAGCCGCACCTGCTCGGCGCGCCCTTCCGCGTCCCGCGCGAGGACCTGGGCCTCCTTGACCTCGCCCGTCCACTCCGGGTAGCGGTCGAAGTCGGCGATGACGCCCATGACAGCGGCCGGGGCCGCCTCGATCGTGATGCTCGACCGTGTGTGTTCCGCCATCGCCGTGGCCCTCCAGGACTACTGGTGCAGGATGCCCCCGAAGGCTACCGCGCCCAGGTGGGAGCGGGCCGCGTGCGCCGCCCCGGCCGCGGGGGCCGCCTCACCATTCCAGGACCCACGGCTTACGGGTGTGGTTGAAGTGGCCGACGTTGATGCATTCGGTACGGCCGATCCGGGTGCGGGCCAGCAGCGGCTGGTGGACGTGGCCGAAGAGCGCGTACTTCGGCTGCACGCTGCGCACCGCGTCCAGCAGCGCCTCGCTGCCGCGCTCGAAGCGGCGCGCCACCGTGTCGTAGCACAGCTCGGGCAGCGCGGGCGGGATGTGCGAGCACAGCACGTCCACCGTGCCGAGCGCGGCGACCTTGGCGGCGTACTCCTCCTCGCCGATCTCGTACGGGGTGCGCATCGAGGTGCGCAGGCCGCCGCCGACGAAGCCGAAGACCAGGCCGCCCAGCTCCACCGTGGCGCCGTCCAGCACGGTCGTGCCGGGACCGGCGTACTCCGGCCACAGGCCGGGGATGTCGACGTTGCCGTACGTGGCGTAGGTCGGGGTGGGGAAGGCGGCGAAGAGTTCGGCGTACTGCTTGCGCACCGCGCTCTCGATCGCGGCCCGGCGGTCGATGCCCGCCCACAGCTGCGCGTCCAGCAGCCGTGCCTCGTCGAAGCGGCGGGCGGTGCGCAGCTCCACCATGCGGTCGGCGTTCTCGACGCCGAACAGGTCGGGGAAGATGCCCCGCGCGTGGTCGGCGTAGTCGAGGAAGAGGATCAGGTCGCCGAGGCACACCAGCGCGTCCGCGCCCTGTCCTGCCTGGGCCAGCGCCTGCGTCGCGCCATGGACGTCGCTCACCACATGCACCCGCATGACCTCACCTTATAGCGCCGCGCCGCGCGTCCCCAGACCACCGTCCACCTGCGGATCCGCAAGCGGCTGGACTACTCTTCCGGCGTCGGCCCACCCGCGCCGGCCGGCGCGTGTGACGCTGGGAACATCTCCCGTGCGCCCCCTACCGCCGGAGCTTTACCGATGGGTAACGTCCAGTAGGTCCCCCCGCCTTCCCTCCGGGTGCGCCGTGGCACCGATGAGGAGCAGCCGCCTTGCGTGAGTTCAGCCTTCCGGCCCTGTACGAGGTCCCCGCCGACGGCAACCTGACGGATCTGATCCGCCGCAACGCCGCCCAGCACCCGGACACACCCGTCCTCGGCCGCAAGGATCCGGCCGGCCACTGGCAGGACGTCACCGCGAGCACCTTCCTCGCCGAGGTGCGGTCCGCCGCCCGCGGCCTGGTCGCCGAGGGCGTGCAGCCCGGCGACCGGGTCGCCCTGATGTCCCGCACCCGCTACGAGTGGACGCTGCTGGACTTCGCGGTGTGGAGCGCGGGCGCGGTCACCGTGCCCGTCTACGAGACGTCCTCGCCCGAGCAGATCGAGTGGATCCTCGCCGACTCCGGGGCGGTCGCCGTCGTCGTCGAGTCGGACGCGCACGAGCGGGCCGTGGAGTCCGTACGGGAGCGGCTGCCGCTGCTCAAGCACGTGTGGCGGATCGACACCGGCGCCGTGGAGGCGCTCGCGGCCGCGGGCACCGGGGTCTCCGACGCCGTCCTGGACGAGCGCGGCGCCGCCGCCAACGCCGACTCGCCCGCGACCATCGTCTACACCTCCGGCACCACCGGCCGCCCCAAGGGCTGCGTGCTCAGCCACCGCAGCTTCTTCGCCGAGTGCGGCAACGTCCTGGAGCGCCTCGCCCCGCTCTTCCGCACCGGCGAGTCCTCGATCCTGCTCTTCCTGCCGCTCGCGCACGTGCTGGGGCGGCTCGCCGAGGTCGCCAGCGTCATGGCGCCGATCCGGCTCGGCCACGTCCCCGACGTCAAGAACCTCACCGACGACCTCCAGGGCTTCCGGCCCACCCTGATCCTCGGGGTGCCGCGGGTCTTCGAGAAGGTCTACAACACCGCCCGCGCCACCGCGCAGGCCGGCGGCAAGGGGAAGATCTTCGACCGGGCCGCCGCCACCGCCGTCGCCTACAGCCGCGCCCTGGACACCCCGGCCGGCCCGTCGCTGAAGCTGCGGATGACGCACAGGCTCTTCGACCGGCTCGTCTACGCCAAGCTGCGCGCGGTGCTCGGCGGCCGGGCCACCCACGCCATCTCCGGCGGTGCCCCGCTCGGCGAGCGGCTCGGCCACTTCTACCGCGGCATCGGCTTCACCGTGCTGGAGGGCTACGGCCTGACCGAGTCCTGCGCGGCCACCGCCTTCAACCCGTGGGACCGCCCCAGGATGGGCACCGTCGGCCAGCCGCTGCCCGGCTCCACCATCCGCATCTCCGACGACGGCGAGGTGCTGCTGTACGGCGAGCACCTCTTCACCGGGTACTGGAACAACGAGCCGGCCACCGTCGAGGCGATCGGCGACGGCTGGTTCCACACCGGCGACATCGGCACCCTCGACGAGGACGGCTACCTCACGATCACCGGCCGCAAGAAGGAGATCATCGTCACCGCGGGCGGCAAGAACGTCGCCCCCGCGGTGATCGAGGACCGGATCCGGGCGCACGCGCTCGTCGCCGAGTGCATGGTCGTCGGCGACGGCCGCCCCTTCGTCGGCGCGCTCGTCACGCTCGACGAGGAGTTCCTGCCGCGCTGGGCCGAGCAGCACGGCAAGGCGGGCCGCACGGTCGCCGAACTCGCCGACGACCCGGATCTGCTGGCCGCCGTGCAGCAGGCCGTCGACGAGGGCAACGCGGCGGTCTCGCGCGCCGAGTCGGTGCGCAAGTTCCGCATCCTGCCGGGGCAGTTCACCGAGGAGTCCGGGCACCTCACCCCGTCGCTGAAGCTCAAGCGCTCGGTGGTGCTCGCCGACTACGCGGCCGAGGTCGAGGCGCTGTACACCCGCTGAGCCCCGCGGGGCTCAGACGACCGCGCCGCGCCCCGGGTCGTCGTCCTCGTCCTCACCGGTGCGCATCCGCGCCACCAGCGTCGCGAAGCCGCCGAGGAAGCCGCCGACGCCCACCGTCGCCGCCCACCAGGTCATCTCGATCTGGAAGAGCACGAACGCGAGCAGCAGCAGCGGCCCGCCCAGCACCGCGATCCAGGCGAACTTCGTCGTGACGTCCGCCTCCGGCAGCGGCGGCGGCTCGGGCGGCACGTAGTGCGCGTCCTCCTCGTCGTCGGCCAGCTCGTAGTCGCGCGGCCCGCGGATCACCGGGTGGATCACGATCGTCCGGTCGGACGGCGGCGGCACGGTGCTCACCGCCGCCGGGTCGGCCGGGTCGGGACCCGGCTCGGGCTCGGCGTCCGCGGCGGCGGCCGCCTTCGCCGGGGACACGTTCTCCGCCTCCGGCCAGGCCACGGTGCCGGGCTCCGGCTCCTCGTCGTAGCCCGCGACGAGCGCGGCCCAGACCGCCTCCTCGTCCAGCGGGGTGTCCGGGCGCGGCGGCTCCTCCTCGTGCGGAGCGGTGCCCTCGTCCTCGCGGTCAGCCACCGGCCGTGCCCTCCTTCAGCGTGTCGCCCGCCCCGTCCGCGGCCCGCGGCGCGGTGAGGCGCTCGACGAAGGCGTACGACTCCGCGAAGATCCGCTCGGCGTCGTTGTCCAGGGTGGCGACGTGGAAGCTGTTCTCCAGGACGATCTCCGTCACGTCCGTGGACGACACCGAGTGCAGCACGACCGCCGAGTTCGACGGATCCACCACATGGTCCACCCGGCTGTGCAGGAGCAGCAGCGGCTGCGTCACCTGCGGCAGCCCGGCCCGCGCCACCGGCCACAGCTGGTTCATGGCGTGCACCCCGTTCAGCGGGGCGCGCCCGTAGCCCGTCTCGGTGACACCCTCGCGCGCGATGTCGCTCGCGATGCCCTTGACCGACGGCACGACGTGCCGCAGCACCGCCGCCGCCCGCAGCTTCGGGCTGTCCGCCTTCACCGACGGGTTGACCAGCACCAGCCCGCTGATCGCCGTCCCGTGCTTGGCCGCGAGCCGCAGCGCGAGCGTGCCGCCCATCGACAGCCCGCCGACGAAGACCCGCGAGCAGCGGTCGCCCAGCGCGAGCAGCTCGCGCTCCACCTCGGCGTACCAGTCCTGCCAGCCGGTCATCGCCATGTCCTGCCACCGGGTGCCGTGCCCCGGCAGCAGCGGCACCGACACCGTCAGGCCGCGGTCGGCCAGATACCCGGCCCACGGGCGCAGCGACTGCGGCGTGCCGGTGAAACCGTGACAGAGCAGCACGCCGGTCCCTCCGCCGTCATGGCGGTACGGTTCGGCTCCTGGCAGCAGCGGCACCGCTGGGCTCCTGTTCTGAAGGGTCCGAGGGTGTTTCCGGGGGCTCCGCGGGCGTGAAACCGCGAACCCGGGTACACGAGGTACACGGAGGTCGGATGTTCAGCGTACGCGGCTGCGATACCTGGCGGTAAGCCCCGTCAGGGCCAGCCGTACCCGCCCCGTGGCGCTAAGGTCGGTGCGACGGCTACAGGAGGTCCGGGTTGTTCTACGGCGCGATGAAGATCGCCATCGGTTCGCCGCTCAAGGCGGCCTTCCGGCCCTGGGTCGAGGGCCTGGAGCACATCCCCGCCGAGGGTCCCGCGATCCTCGCGAGCAACCACCTGTCCTTCTCGGACTCCTTCTTCCTGCCCGCGGTGCTCGACCGCAAGGTCACCTTCATCGCGAAGGAGGAGTACTTCAACTCACCGGGCGTCAAGGGCAAGCTGACCGCCGCCTTCTTCAAGGGGGTCGGCCAGCTCCCCGTCGACCGCTCCGGCGCCCGCGGCGCGGGTGAGGCCGCCGTCAAGAGCGGCGTCGCCGTCCTGGCCCGCGGCGAGCTGTTCGGCATCTACCCCGAGGGCACGCGCTCCCCGGACGGCCGCCTGTACCGGGGCAAGCCCGGCGGCCTCGCCCGCGTCGCGCTGGCCAGCGGGGCGCCGGTCATCCCGGTGGCGATGATCGACACGGAGAAGGTGCAGCCGGTCGGGAAGGTCGTCCCGAAGCTCTCGATCCGGCCCGGGATCCGGATCGGCAAGCCGCTGGACTTCTCCCGCTACGCGGGGATGGAGGCCGACCGCTTCATCCTGCGGTCGATCACGGACGAGGTCATGTACGAGATCATGAAGCTGTCCGGCCAGGAGTACGTGGACATCTACGCGACGGCGGCCAAACGACTCCTCGCCGAGTCCGCGAAGTCCGCCGCCGCTCCGCCCACCGCGTAGGGCCCGCGCCTCCGGAAAACGCGCGCCCGGCACGGGCTAGGCTCGCCCCCCGAGGGGGGAGACATGCGCATGTCGGTGGAGGGCCCGCTGTGGCGGGCCCTGGTGGCGTACCGGGTGCTGACGTGCGCGTACGCGATCGCCGTCTTCGTCTACGCCTACGACGACCTGAAGCACCCGCTCATCGGCGGGATCTACCTGGGCGTCCTGGGGGTGTGGACCCTGTCCACGCTCGGCCGGGTGCGTTCGGCCGAGCGCTGCACGCGCGGCTTCCTCGCGATCGACCTCACGCTCGCGCTGCTCGGGATACTCCTCACGACGGTCGTGGACACCCACGCCCGTATCGAGGAGGGCGCGTTCACGCTGCCGTCGATCTGGACGGCCGGGTCGGTGCTGGCCTTCGCGGTCAAGGGCGGGTGGCGGTGGGCGGCGGTGGCGTCCTCGCTGGTGGCGGTCGCGGACCTGGTGGAGCGGGGCAGCGGCGCCGGGCGGGACACGCTGCGCAACGTCCTGCTGGTGTGGGTCGCGAGCATCGGCATCGGCTACGTCGTCGAGGTTGCCCGGATCAGTGAGCGCACGCTCGCGCGGGCGCTGCAGATCGAGGCGGCCACCCGGGAGCGGGAACGGCTCGCGCGGGACATCCACGACGGGGTGCTCCAGGTGCTGGCGATGGTGCAGCGGCGCGGTGACCAGGCCGGGGGAGAGGCCGCGGAGCTGGGCCGGATGGCGGGCGAGCAGGAGGTGGCGCTGCGCGGTCTGATCAGCGGCGCGCCGGTGCCCGCGCCGCGCGCCGGGGAGGAGCCCGCGGGACCCCCGGGACCCGCGGACCTGCGGGCGCTGCTCGCGCCGTACGCGTCGGCCCGGGTGACGCTGTCGGCGCCGGGCACCCCTGTCACGGTGGAGCCGGCGGCGGGCGCGGAGCTGGCGGCGGCGGTGGGGGCGGCGCTGGACAACGTGGCGGTGCACGCCGGGGACGGGGCGCGGGCGTGGATCCTGGTGGAGGACGAGCCGGACGCGCTGCTGGTGACCGTGCGGGACGACGGGCCCGGCATCCCCGAGGGGCGGCTCGACGCGGCCGCGGCGGAGGGTCGGCTCGGGGCGGCCCAGTCGATCCGCGGCCGGCTGCGGGACCTGGGCGGCAGCGCGCAGTGGCTGTCGCTGCCCGGCGAGGGCACCGAGGTGGAGCTGCGGCTGCCGAAGGCGCGGCAGAAGGCCGGTACGAGCGGAGGGGGAACGGGATGACGGCCGAGGACGGGGCGGCGCGGCAGCCGCAGGTCACGGTGATGGTGGTGGACGACCACCCGATGTGGCGGGACGCGGTGGCCCGCGACCTGGGCGAGGCGGGCTTCCGGGTGGTGGCGACCGCGGGCGACGGGCCCGAGGCGATCCGCCGGGCGCGGGCCGCCCGCCCGCAGGTGCTGGTGCTGGACCTCAACCTGCCGGGCGCGTCCGGCGTGCGGGTCTGCAAGGAGGTCCTCGCGGTCGATCCGGCGGTGCGGGTGCTGGTGCTGTCGGCGAGCGGCGAGCACACGGACGTACTGGAAGCGGTCAAATCCGGGGCGACCGGCTATCTGCTCAAGTCGGCCGGGCGGGAGGAGCTGGTGGACGCCGTGCGCAGGACGGCGGTGGGCGACCCGGTCTTCACTCCCGGCCTGGCCGGGCTGGTGCTGGGCGAGTACCGGCGGCTGGCCACCGATCCGCCGCCGGCCGCGGCGGACGGCCCCGCGGCGCCCCGGCTGACCGAGCGTGAGACGGAGGTGCTGCGGCTGGTCGCGAAGGGGCTGAGCTACAAGCAGATCGCCGCCCGCCTGGTCATATCGCACCGAACGGTGCAGAACCATGTCCAGAACACCCTCGGAAAGCTCCAGTTGCACAACCGTGTGGAGCTTGTCCGGTATGCGATCGAAGCCGGGCTCGACGACGATCGGGAGACTTGCACGGACGGCGACATGTGACCCAAGTCACGCTAGCTTGGCGGGAGTTGCACTTCCGGCACAGCTGGCCTGCGACGAAGGGAAAAGTCCATGCGAGTCGGAGTCCTGACCGGCGGCGGAGACTGCCCCGGCCTCAATGCGGTCATCCGCGGCATCGTACGCAAAGGCGTCCAGGAATACGGTTACGAGTTCACCGGCTTCCGAGACGGCTGGCGCGGCCCCCTGGAGGGGGACACCGTACGGCTCGACATCCCGGCCGTCCGCGGCATACTCCCGCGCGGCGGCACCATACTCGGCTCCTCGCGCACCAACCCGCTCAAGGTCGAGGGCGGGGAGCGCCGGGTCCTGGAGACACTGGCGGCGGAGGGCGTGGACGCGCTCGTCGTCATCGGCGGCGAGGACACCCTCGGGGTCGCCGCCCGACTGCATGCCGATACCGGGCTGAAGGTCGTCGGCGTGCCCAAGACCATCGACAACGACCTGTCGGCCACCGACTACACCTTCGGCTTCGACACCGCCGTCAACATCGCCACCGAGGCCATCGACCGGCTGCACACCACCGCGGAGTCGCACATGCGGGTCCTGGTGGTCGAGGTCATGGGGCGGCACGCGGGCTGGATCGCGCTGCACTCCGGCCTGGCCGGGGGCGCCAACGCGATCCTCATCCCCGAGCACCGCTTCGACCTCGACCAGGTGTGCGGCTGGGTGGAGAGCCGCTTCAAGATCCGCTACGCGCCCATCGTGGTCGTCGCCGAGGGCGCCATGCCGCGCGACGGCGACATGGTCCTCAAGGACGGCACCCTCGACTCCTTCGGGCACGTACGGCTCTCCGGCATCGGCGAGTGGCTCGCCGCCCAGATCGAGAAGCGCACCGGGAAGGAGGCCAGGACGACGGTTCTCGGCCACGTCCAGCGCGGCGGCACCCCCAGTGCCTTCGACCGCTGGCTCGCCACCCGCTTCGGACTGCACGCCGTGGAAGCCGTCCGGGACGGCGACTTCGGGACGATGGTCGCGCTGCGCGCCACCGACATCGTGCGGGTCCCGATCGGCGACGCGACCGCCCGGATCAAGACCGTCGAACCCGCCCTCTACGCCGAGGCGGGCGTGTTCTTCGGCTGACCTTGCCGCGGACGACACCTCTGATTTATCTTCCCTGCACCCGGCTAGTTCCGGCCGCTTCGTTCCCCCCTTTGAGCACATGAGGAGCGCCCGGTATGACGGGTGTGGCGAGCGGGCTCTTGACGCCCGTACTGGCGGTCGCAGGCGGCACCGCATCCGGCAAGTCCACCCTTGCCGAGGCGTTGGCGCGGCACCACCCCGACAGCGTCGGCCTGATCCATCTCGACGACTTCTACGTTCCCGCGCACGATCCCCGGCGCGGGGTCCGGACGCTCAGCGCCACCGGCGCCGAGACGCTGGACTGGAACCATCCGGGGTCCATCGACGAGGACGCGGCCGCGGCCGCCCTCGACACCGCCACGGGGTCCGGGCGGTACCGCCTGCTCGTGGTCGAGGGCCTGTTCGCGCTCACCCTGCCAGCGGTGGCCGCCCGTGCCGCCTGGCGCGTCTACGTGGACACGCCCGACGACATCCGGCTGGCCCGGAAGATCCTGCGCAAGATCGAGGTCCAGCGGCAGGACCCCCGGGTGTCGCTGCTCAACTACCTGACCACCGGCCGGGAGCGGCACCACGCGCACGTGGCGCCGTCCCGCATGCTCGCCGACCTGGTGGTGGACGGCACCGGCGACGAGTACGCGATGATCGCCGAGGTGCTGACCCTCATCGGCCCGGTGCTGGCCGAGCCGGTGCTCGCCGACTCGGCCGTGGACGCCAGCTGCTACCGGGAGACGGCCTGACGGCGGCCCCGCTCACCGCGCAGGCGCCAGCACCCCCGCGAGCAGCCCGGCGGCGATCTCCACGCCGTTCAGCGTCAGCACCGACTCCGGGTGGAACTGCACCCCGGCGAAGCCCGGCCCGCGCATCGCGTGGACGTCGCCCGTCGCCGGGTCGCGGCTCAGCTCCACGCGGTGCATCGCCAGCTCCTCCGCCGCGGTGTCGTCGCAGCGCGCGGTGAAGGAGTTGTAGAAGCCGACCGTCTCGCGCCGCCCGAAGAGGTCCACGGTGAGCTGCGCGCCCTGGAAGGGCTCGTCCTTGCGCACCAGGTCCAGGCCCAGTTCGGCGGCGAGCAGCTCATGGCCCAGGCACACCCCGAGCAGCCCGTGCGGGTGGTCGCGCACCAGGTCGGCGGTCAGGGCGCGCAGGAAGCGCATCTTGGCGTCGGCGGTGTCGGCCGGGTCACCGGGGCCGGGGCCGAGCACGACCGGGCCCGGGTGCGCGAGGGCGGCCTCGCGCAGGCCCGGCTCGTCGTAGCGGCGCACGGTCACCGCGTGGCCGGTGGAGCGCAGCAGGTGGGCCAGCATCGAGGTGAAGGTGTCCTCGGCGTCGACGACCAGCGCGTGCGCGGCGGCCTCGGGGTGCCGCTCCTGCATCTTCAGCCAGAACGGCGCCAGGTGCGCCCGGCGGGCGTCCAGCGCCGCCCGTACCCGGATGTCGTCGGCGAGCCGCGGCCGGGGCGCGCCCGGTGTGCGGGCGGGGGCCGGGCGCACGCCCAGCGCGGTGAGCACGCCCGCCGCCTTGGCGTGCGTCTCGGCGACCTCCGACTCCGGCCGGGAGTGCCGTACCAGCGTCGCCCCGACCGGCACCCGCAGCTCGCCCGCGGGGGAGATGTCGGCGGTGCGGATGAGGATGGGGGAGTCCAGGGTCTGCGCGCCGCCCGCGTCCCGGCCGATGAGGGCGAGCGCCCCGGCGTAGTAGCCGCGGCCGCCCTCCTCGTGCCGTTCGATGACCCGGCAGGCGTTCTGCACCGGCGAGCCGGTCACGGTCGCGGCGAACATCGTCTCGCGCAGCACCTCGCGGACGTCCAGGGTGGAGCGCCCGCGCAGCTCGTACTCGGTGTGCGCGAGGTGCGCCATCTCCTTCAGCCGCGGGCCCACCACGACCCCGCCCAGGTCGCAGACGGTGCACATCATCTTGAGTTCCTCGTCCACCACCATCGTCAGCTCCTCGGCCTCCTTGGGGTCGGCGAGGAAGTCCAGCAGCCCCTGCGAGCTGGGGCCCTGCGCGGGGTAGCGGTAGGTGCCGCTGATCGGGTTCATCACGACGGTGTGGCCGGACATCCGCACGTGCACCTCGGGGCTCGCGC
This sequence comes from Streptomyces sp. NPDC021224, assembly GCF_044332905.1. NCBI lineage: Bacteria > Bacillati > Actinomycetota > Actinomycetes > Kitasatosporales > Streptomycetaceae > Streptomyces > Streptomyces sp. NPDC021224. The sequence goes on from NZ_JBIRPW010000019.1 coordinate 98,293, forward strand.
CGACGAGGGTGCGCTCGGGGGTGTGCACGACGTACGTCCAGTAGGCGCCGCGCTCGCCGCGCAGCAGCCGGGCGAAGAGGGCCAGCGCGGCGGCCGGGCCGTAGCCGGGGACGCGGCCGCGGAAGGTGCGGCGGATGACGAAGTTGGCGCCTTCGCCGCGGCCGATCTCGTCCTCGATGACCCGCCGCACGATGGCCGCGTAGTCCTCGTCGGAGGTGTCGAAGGCGCCGTCGGCCACCTCGACGGGGGTGTCGGGCAGCGCCGCCAGCAGCTCGGCGAGCGGCAGTTCGCAGGTGGTGTCGGGGAGCAGCACGGCCAGCGGGGTGCCGTCGTCGCGGACGTCGAAGCCGCGCTCGCGGATCTGCCGGAAGGGTACGAGCGCGAGCGCGTCGGTCCGCGGGCCGTCCTCGGGGCCGCCGTCCGGCAGCGGGATGTCGGCGAGCGCGGCGACGGTGGTGACGGGCCCGGTCAGCACCTCGACGACGTCCTCGGGCCGCCCCGGCGCCCGGCGGTGCAGCAGGGCGAACGGCGGGTGGCCGGGCGTGAGCAGGCGCGCGACGAGTGCGTCGGCGGCAGAGCTCTCAGGGGTGTGCGGCACGGTCGGTGGTCCTTCCTTGACGGGGAGGAGGGGCGGCGACCGGCCGGGAGAACGCCGAAGGCCGCCCCTTGGGGCGGCCTTCGCGAAGTGCTTGCCTACGCGTGGTTCAGCTGGGCCGCCGGGAAGCGGTCCACCACCAGGACTGGCGGGACGTGGGAGCCGTCTGAAACGCGTTCATGGGCCCCGACCCTAGCGCACCGGGGCCCCTTCCGTCAGATCCCGTCAGATCCTGTCAGACAAGCGTGTTGTAGATCTGCCAGCCGGCACCGATCTTCGTGCGCGCGGCGTACGGGGCCGCGGCGTTGCCGGTGCCCTTGTACAGCCACAGCGTGCCGGAGGTGTCGCGGGCGATCAGGTCGGCCCTGCCGTCGCCGTTGAGGTCGCCGGTGCCCACGAGCGTGTTGTAGATCTGCCAGCCGGCGCCCACCTTGGTGCGGGCGGCGTACGGGGCCGCGGCGTTGCCGGTGCCCTGGTAGAGCCACAGCGTGCCGCTGCTGTCGCGGGCGATCAGGTCGGCCCTGCCGTCGCCGGTGAGGTCGCCGTTGGCCGCCAGCGTGGTGTACGCGTTCCAGCCGGAGGCCCCTATCACCGTGCGGGCGCCGAACGGCGCCGTGGCGCTGCCGGTGCCCTGGTAGAGCCACAGCTTGCCGGCCGAGTCGCGCGTGACCAGGTCGGTCCTGCCGTCGCCGGTCACGTCGCCCGCGCCGACGAGGGCGTTGTACGTGCCCCAGCCGGTGCCGACCTTCGCCCTGGCCTGGAAGGGCGCCGAGGGCTTGCCGCTGCCCCGGTAGTACCAGAGCGTGCCGGTGGTGTCGCGGGCGATCATGTCGCCCGTGCCGTCCGCGCCCAGGTCCGACATGACGGCGAGCGTGTTGTACGCGCCCCAGCCGCTGCCGACCTTGTAGCGGGTCAGGAACGGCGACGTGGGGCTGCCGCTGCCCTGGTACTGCCACAGCAGACCGGCGGCGTCGCGGGCCACGACGTCGTGCCGCCCGGCGGTGGACACCGGGCCGACGCTCGTGGCCAGGGTGACGTCGGAGGCGCGCACCCACGCGATGCGGTGGTTGTAGCGGATCGGGTAGAAGAGGTTCGTCCCCGTCACCAGCGTGCGGTCACCGGTCGCGGTGCCCGCGTACGTCCCCGCGTACCAGTAGTCGCCCGCCTTCTCCGGGCCCGCCTGCGCGTACGCCTGGCCCGCGGCGATCGTGTACTTCGTCAGCGAGGCCGAGTTGCTCGGCTGCACCGGCACGCCCGTGCCCGAGTAGGCGGCGTCCTCCGGGTAGGACCGGCCGTAGACCGGGATGGTGCCGGACTTCGGCGTGACGACCGGCGTCGGCGGCAGCACGGCGGTGTACTGCCCGCCGGGGTTGTGGAACCACAGCTTCTGGTTCTGGTACCAGATCGCCGTCCAGTCGCTCTGCACGGCCGCGACGACGTACGCGCCGCCCGCCGGGACCTTGTCCGCCCAGTTCGAGCCCTCGCTCCACGTCACGCTGCCCAGGTACGGGTCGGCGGGCAGCGCGCCGCTCGTGCTGGGCGTCTTGTAGAGGTAGACGAAGTTCGCCGGGTGCGCGGGCACCGCGGCGCCGCCGTTGGTGAGCTTCGGCTGGTTGTCGGTCGTGTACGGCGGGACCACGCGGACCAGCTGGCCCACCTGCAGCAGGCCGCCGGCGCCGCCCGCCCCGTCCGGGGCGCCCAGCAGCGCCATGTAGTGGTTCCAGTCCCAGAACGGGCCCGGGTCCCAGTGCTGGGTCTTGACGTTCGCGTCGAGCACGCCGGGCACCTCGTCGTGGCCGATGATGTGCTCGCGGTCCAGCGGGATGCCGTATTTCTGGGCCACGTATTTCACCAGGGTGGCCGAGGAGTCGTACTCCTGCTCGGTGTACCAGTCACCGTTCTTGATCGCGTAGCCCTCGTGCTCCACGGCGACCGAGTGCATGTTCACGGTCTTGTTCGCCGCGTGCCACGCCTCGTCCTTGAGCTGCACCATCTGCGTGACCCGGCCGTCGTCCGCGACCATGTAGTGGGCGCTGGCGTAGGCGGAGGGGTTCTTGAACTCGTCGATGCTGCCCTGGAAGGTGCCCTCCATGTCGTGGATGACGACATAGCGGATGTCCTCGCCGTTGGACGGGCGGCTGGACACGTTGTAGTTGCCGAAGTCGTCCGCCGCCGTGCCCGCCTTGGCGTAGGCGGCGGGGACGAAGTTGCAGGCCAGCCCGGACGGGCACTCCGGGGCGGGGGTCGCCGCCGGGGTGGTGTCCGCGGGCGTGGTGTCCGCCGGGGCCGCGGCCAGCGGCACCACCGCGGGCTCCACCGGCTGCACGCCCGGGGCGGCCGCCAGCGTCACCGTCTGGCCGTCCGTGGTGACCCGGCCGGCGCCGGAGCGGACCGTGTCGAAGACGCGCCGCACGAACTGCGTGGCGCCGTCCTTGTCCGGCGACTGGCTGTAGCGCGCGACCCCCGCCCACCAGCGGCCCGGGTCGGCCGGCAGCGAGCCGGTGGCGGCCTTCTCGTACCGCGCCAGCAGCGCGGCGCCGGCCCGGATGCTCTGCCGCGGGTCGGAGCGCACCTCGGCGGCCGGGACGCCGATGAGCTGCGCGGCGGTGTCCAGGGTGTGCAGCGTCGCGGCCGATGTGTCGACCGCGGCCCGGTCCCCGCGCAGCGCCCGGGAGGCGCTGAAGTGCTTGGAGACCGCCGGGTCCCCGCTCTGGTCCAGGTGCGCGAGCCGGTCGGCGTCCGACGGCTGTTCCACGTCGGAGGCCGTGACCTGGGTGAGGCCCATCACGTTGTAGTTGCCGGTGGTGCTCGGCCGGCCCTGGTGCGACTCCCACAGCGTCATGCGGTAGGAGACGGCCATCAGGACGCTCTGCGGTACATGGAACTCGTCCGCGGCCGCGGCGAAGTCCGCCTGCAGTGCGGCCGGTCCGCGGCCGGCCTTGGCGTCGTCGGCGTGGCCGGACGACGGGCTCGCGAGTGCGATCGTGCCGTACGTGACCGCCGTGGCGAGCGCGGCCGCGCCCGCTCCGTAGGAGATCCACGACGTGCGTCTGCGGTGTCTGCTGGTCAACCTGCTGCCCTCTCGGCTTTCCCGCGCGCAAGGGGGCGCGCCCTCCCGAGGAGCCCGCGCCGGGCGGCGGCGGCTCTGAAACGGCATGACGCTATCAGCCCCCCGTTCGGTTTCCGCGGTCCGCCCCGGACGGCATGTCTCACCCACTGAGCGGACGGAAAACCAGCGGACCCGACCCCGTACTGTGGTCCCCGTGACCGTGAACGCAGACATCCACGCCGGGGCCAACACCTGGCATGATCTTCCCGCGGCGCAGCAGCCCGAGTGGCCCGACCCCGAGGCTCTGCGCGATGTGATCGCCGAGCTCGCCTCGTATCCGCCGCTCGTCTTCGCCGGGGAGTGCGACCAGCTGCGCTCCCGGCTCGGCGCTGTCGCCCGGGGCGAGGCGTTCCTCCTCCAGGGCGGCGACTGCGCCGAGGCGTTCGACGGGGTCGGCGCCGACCAGATCCGCAACAAGCTCAAGACGCTGCTCCAGATGGGGGCCGTGCTCACGTACGCCGCGTCGGTGCCGGTCGTCAAGGTCGGCCGGATCGCCGGGCAGTACAGCAAGCCGCGCTCCAAGCCGACCGAGACCCGCGACGGCGTGACGCTGCCCGTCTACCGCGGCGACTCCGTCAACGGCTTCGAGTTCACCCCCGAGTCCCGCACCCCGGACCCGGAGCGGCTCAAGCGGATGTACCACGCCTCGGCGTCCACGCTGAACCTGGTGCGCGCCTTCACCACCGGCGGCTACGCCGACCTGCGCCAGGTGCACGCCTGGAACCAGGACTTCGTGAAGTCCTCGCCGTCCGGCCAGCGCTACGAGGCGCTCGCCCGCGAGATCGACAACGCGCTCAGCTTCATGGCCGCCTGCGGCATCGACCCGGCCGAATTCCGCACCGTCGAGTTCTTCTCCTCGCACGAGGCGCTGCTGCTGGACTACGAGACGGCGCTGACCCGCACCGACTCGCGCACCGGCAAGCTCTACGACGTCTCGGGCCACATGGTCTGGATCGGCGAGCGCACCCGGCAGCTGGACGGCGCGCACATCGAGTTCGCGTCGAAGATCAGCAACCCGCTCGGCGTCAAGCTCGGCCCCGGCACCACCCCGGCCGAGGCGCTCACGTACATCGAGCGGCTCGACCCCGAGCGCGAGCCGGGCCGGCTGACCTTCATCGTGCGGATGGGCGCGGACAAGGTGCGCGACAAGCTGCCCGAGCTGGTGGAGAAGGTCTCCGCGACCGGCGCGCAGGTCGCCTGGATCTGCGACCCGATGCACGGCAACACCTTCGAGGCCGCCTCCGGCCACAAGACGCGGCGCTTCGACGACGTGCTCGACGAGGTCAAGGGCTTCTTCGAGGTCCACCACGGCCTCGGCACCCACCCCGGCGGCATCCACGTCGAGCTGACCGGCGACGACGTGACCGAGTGCGTCGGCGGCGGCGACGAGATCTTCGTCGACGACCTGCACCAGCGCTACGAGACGGCGTGCGACCCGCGGCTCAACCGCAGCCAGTCGCTCGACCTGGCGTTCCTCGTGGCCGAGATGTACCGCGGGCAGTGACCCCCGGGCCGTAGGACGGCGAGCGGCGAGGGACGCGGATCACAGCGATCCGCGTCCCTTGTCGCTTTTCCGCCCCGGAGGCGCCAGGTAAGGTAAGGGTTACCTCAGCTCCTTAAGGCCCTGATCGGCGGTGAACCGCGTGTACGTCTGCTCCTGCTTCGGCATCACCGAGAGCCAGGTCAAGCAGCACGCCGCCGACGGCCGCTGCACCCCGCGGCAGATAGCCTCCGCGTGCAAGGCCGGCACCGACTGCGGGTCCTGCGTCAAGCGCATCCAGGCCCTGCTGGGTCGCGGCGACGGCTGCGTGACCCGCGGCCGGCTGGAGCCGCGGGAGGCCGCCCCGGCGGTCGCGGACGTGCCCGAGGTCCTTTTGGCGGCGCTGCCCGACGCCCCGCCGGTCCCGGCGGCCCCGGCCCCGCTCAGGCGTCCGGCTGCTTGATCACCTGCGCGAGGTAGAGCGGCTCGCCCAGCTTCTCGATCAGCTCCAGCTGGGTGTCCAGGTAGTCGATGTGGTCCTCCTCGTCCGAGAGGATCGACTCGAAGATGTTCTTGGACGTGAAATCGCCCTTCGCGTGCATCAGGTCGACACCGCGCCGCAGCCGGTCGATGGCCTCGACCTCCACCTGCTTGTCGGCCTCGAACATCTCGGTGACCGTCTGCCCGACCCGGACGTGGAAGAGCCGCTGGTAGTTCGGCAGGCCCTCCAGGAAAATGATCCGGTCGGTGAGGATCTCGGCGTGCCGCATCTCGTCGAAGGACTCCGCCCTGGTGTGCTTCGCGAGCTTCAGCCAGCCGAAGTTCTCCTGCATCTTCGCGTGCAGGAAGTACTGGTTGATCGCGGTCAGCTCGGCGGTCAGCTGTTCATTGAGGAACTCGATGACCTCGGGGTCGCCCTGCATGGCAGCGCCGTCCTTCCCGTTCGGGCAGATGGGTTGCGCGCATCTTTGCATTGCGTGGTCATCTGATCCAGTAAGTGCACACTTACGTACTGTGGCCGTTTTGTTCCCGCGATACGGCGTCCGGTGCCTGGTCACGAGCACCGGGCCGGGTCTGTCACCATGGAGGCATGGGTCGGTACGAGCGTCACGCGGGGGAGCTGCCGCCCGGCCAGCGCAACCAGCGGGGCTGGCCGGTCACCCACTACGGACCCGTTCCGCGCTTCAAACCCGACCGCTGGGAGTTCCGGGTCTTCGGCGCCACCGCGGACGGCGGCACGACCTCCTGGAAACACCCGGAGTTCTCCGCGCTTCCCTATGACACCGTCGTCGCCGACTTCCACTGCGTCACGAAATTCTCGATGCTCGGTATCGAATGGGGCGGTGTGGCGACCTCCACCGTCGTGAAGCTCGCCCCGCCCGCCGACGACGTCACGCATGTGATGGTGTGGGCCGAATACGGATTCAGCTCCAACCTGCGCATCGAGGACTTCCTCGACGACCAGTCGATATTCGCCACCCACAAGGGCGGCGAACCCCTCACCGCGGAACACGGATTCCCCGTCCGGCTCGTCGTCCCCCGGCTCTACGCCTGGAAGGGCCCCAAATGGGTCCGCGGCATCGAGTACATGACGGCCGACCGCCGCGGCTTCTGGGAGGAACGCGGCTACCACAACCTCGGCGACCCCTGGCAGGAGCAGCGCTACTCCTACCAGGAGGAACCGGGCGACGGGCCCGAGCTCTAGCTTCCTTTCACCGCACCCATAGGGTCACGGTGGCGCCCTTGGGGGCCTGGCTGCCGCCGTCCGGCGACTCGCTGAAGACGGTGTCGCCGAAGAACAGGTTGATCACCCGGACCTCGAAGCCCGCCGCCTTGAGGGTCTTCTCCGCGTCGCCCTGGCTCTGGCCCTTGACGTCCGGCACCGGGAAGAGCTGCTGGCCCTTGGACACCGTGATCGTCACCGTGTCCCCCTTGCCCGCCTGCGTGCCGCGGTCCGGGGTCTCCAGGGCGACGGTGTCCTTGTCCGCCTCGTCCGAGAAGGCCTTGTCCGGCGCCAGCACCACCTGGAAGCCCGCGTCCTGCAGCGTCTGCTGCGCCTCGGTGACCGACTTCCCGATCACGTCCGGCACCTCCACGGGGGAGCCGCGGGAGATCGTGAAGGCCACCGGTGTGCCCGGCGCCATCTCCCGGCCCGCGGGCGGGTCGGTCACGATGACCGAGCCCTGCGGCACCGAGTCGTTGAACGACTTCGTCACCGTGCCCGGCACCAGCCCCGCGTCCTTGAGCTGCCGCTGCGCGTCGGCGAGCGTCCGCCCGGACACGTCCGGCACCTTCACCTGGCGCGGGCCCTCCGAGACGGTCAGCGTCACCGTGCCGTTGCTGCGGATGCGCTTGCCGGGCTCCGGATCGGTGGAGATCACGCTGCCGCGCGGCACCGTGAGCGAATAGTCCTTGCGCACCTCGGTGTCCAGGCCCGCGGAGCTGAGCTTGTGCTGCGCCTCGGCCTGCGGCAGTGCCAGCACTCCGGGGACGTGCGTGAACTGCCCGTCGTTGATGTACCAGACCCCGCCCGCGACCCCCAGCACCACCAGCAGCGCCGCCAGGACCGTCAGCAGCCCGCGCCGGCCGTGCCATGCCGGGCCGCGCACCGCCCGCCCGCGCCTGCCGGGTCCGCCGGGAATCGGCGGCGGGGCCGTGGGCGTGTCGTCGATGCTGTACGACTCCCCGTCCGCGGGCCGCCGCGGCAGCAGCCGGGTCGTCCGGTGCAGCTCGTCGTCCTCCCGGCCGGACGCCGCGGGCGGGGCGGGCATCGCGAGGGCGGCCAGCGGATGCACGACGCTCGTCGGATCCTCCGAACCCGCCACCGCGGGCCCCGCGGCGGTCTCCACGGGCGCCGCGCGGAAGTCCAGTTCCTCGCCCGTCAGCTCCGCGCGCACCGCCCGCACCTCCGCGAGCAGCGCGACGGCGTCCGCCGGGCGGCCCTCCGGGTCACGGCTCGTGGCCCTCGCCACCAGCGCGTCCAGCCGCGGCGCGAGACCGGGCACGGCGGCGGAGGGCGGCGGCACGTCCTCGTTCAGCCGCTGGACGATGACCTCCATCGCCGACTCGCCCTCGTACGGCTTCGCGCCGGTCAGCATCTCGTACAGCATCACGCCGCACGCGTACACGTCCGTCCGCTCGTCCACCTGGCCGTGGCCGATCTGCTCGGGCGCCAGGTACGACACCGTGCCGAGCAGCGCGCCCGAACTGCTCGTCTGCGTGTCCACCCCCCTGACCAGTCCAAAATCGGCGACCTTGACCCGCCCCGCGTCGCCGATCAGCACATTCTCCGGCTTGGCGTCACGGTGCACGAGCCCGGCGCGGTGCGCCGCCCCCAGCGCCGCGAGCACCGGCTCCAGCACGTCCAGCGCCGCCCGCGGGGTGAGCGCGCCGCGCTCGCGCAGCACGTCCCGCAGCGTGCAGCCCGCGACGTACTCCATGGCCAGATACACGTACGTGCCGTCCGTGCCCTGGTCGAAGACCCCCACGACATTCGGGTGCGACAGCCGCGCCACGGCCTTCGCCTCGCGGATGAAGCGCTCCACGAAGCCGCCGTCCGCGGCCAGCCCCGGGTGCATGACCTTGAGCGCGAGCACCCGGTCGAGCCGGGTGTCCAGGGCGCGGTAGACCGTGGCCATCCCGCCGACGGCGATCCGGGCCTCGACCCGGTAACGCCCGTCCAGCGTCTGCCCGACCAGCGGATCCTGCACGGTGGTGTCCACGACGTCCGATTCTACGAGCCGGGTACGACGCCGGTCCCCGTTCGCCGCGTCACTGTGGCGATGCCGTGGCGAACGCGGCCAAACCGTAACCATCGGAACGGGGCGGGCGCCCGCTCAGAACGCGGGCCTTTCCGGGTCGAGGTCGGGGATGCCCTCCGTCGGGGAGGAGGCGAGGGCGTGGTGGCGGCGGGGGATGCGGCCGGCGCGGTGGGCGAGGCGGCCGGCGGTCACCGCGTGGCGCATCGCCTCGGCCATCACCGCGGGGTGCTGGGCCCGGGTCACGGCGGAGGCCAGCATCACGGCGGCGCAGCCGAGTTCCATCGCGAGGGCGACGTCGGAGGCGGTGCCCGCGCCCGCGTCCAGGATGACGGGGACGCCCGCGCGCTCGGTGATCAGCCGGAAGTTGTGCGGGTTGCGGATGCCCAGGCCCGAACCGATGGGGGAGCCCAGCGGCATGACCGCCGCGCAGCCGACGTCCTCCAGCTTCCGCGCCAGCACCGGGTCGTCGTTGGTGTACGGCAGCACCGTGAAACCGTCGTCGACCAGTACCTCCGCGGCGTCCAGCAGTTCCACCGGGTCGGGCAGCAACGTCCGCTCGTCCGCGATGACTTCGAGCTTGATCCAGTCCGTGCCCAGCGCCTCCCGCGCCAGCCGCGCGGTCAGCACCGCCTCGCCCGCCGTGAAACAGCCCGCGGTGTTGGGCAGCACGCGGATGCCGAGCCGGGAGAGCACCGACAGCACGGAGCCCTGCGTCGTGGGGTCCAGGCGGCGCATCGCCACCGTGGTCAGCTCGGTGCCGGACGCGACGAGCGCGTGCTCCAGCACCTCCGGGCTGGGCGCGCCGCCCGTACCCATGATCAGCCGGGAGCCGAACGCGACCCCGCCGACGACCAGGGGGTCGGCCGCCGTCGTGGATGCCGTCGTCGTCATGGGTCAGCCTCCCTGGACCGCGGTCAGCACCTCGACGCGGTCGCCGTCCGACAGCGGCGTCGCGGACCAGCGGGTCCGCGGGACGACCGTCTCGTTGAGCGCGGCGGCCACCCCCGAGGGCGCGGACGTCAGCTCCGCGACCAGCGCGTCGAGGGCGACGGGCGCGGCCAGCTCGCGGGCCCGGCCGTTGACGTGCACGGTGATCCGCGCGCCGTCCGGCGTACGCGTGGCGTTCATACGGTCAGCTCCTGATACGTCCGGCGGTGCGTCCGCGGCTCCCGGGCGGCGAACCGCTGCGCCCCGAACGCCGCCGCGTACGCCGGGAGTTCGCCGTCCGCCGAGGTCAGCACCGCGGCCATCGCGTCGCCCGTGACCGGGGTGAGCAGCACCCCGTTGCGGTGGTGGCCGGTCGCGAACAGCAGCCCGTCCAGGGCGGTACGGCCCAGCAGCGGGGCGTTGTCCGGCGAACCGGGGCGCAGGCCCGCGAGCGTCTCGGTGAGCGGCAGTTCGGTGATGCCCGGCACCAGCTCGTGCGCGTCCCGCAGAAGCTCGTAGACCCCGCCGGCCGTCACCGTGGTGTCCCAGCCGAACTCCTCGCTCGTCGCCCCCAGCACCAGCTCGCCGTTGTCGCGCGGCACCAGGTACACATGGCTGCCGCGGACCACCGCGCGGACCGTACGCGACAGGAACGGCGCGTGCGAGGCCGGGATCCGCAGCCGCAGGATCTGGCCCTTCACCGGACGCACCGGCGGCAGCAGCTCGGGCGGTATCCCGTCGATCCGGCCGCTCTCGCTGCCCGCGGCCAGCACGGTCTGGGCGGCGCTCACCGTCGTGCCGTTCGCGAGCGACGCGCCGGTCACCCGGCCCGCCGCCGAGACCACCCGGACGGCGCGCGTCCGCAGGAACTCCACGCCCGCCAGCTCCGCCGCCCGCAGCAGCGCCGCGGCCAGCCGCCGCGGGTCGACCTGGTGGTCGCCGTCCACCCGCAGCCCGCCGCGCACGCACGGGGCGAGCATCGGCTCCAGACGGCGGCACTCGCGGCCGGTCAGCCAGCGCGAGTCCAGGCCCAGTTCCGTCTGGAACGCGTGCAGGTCGCGCAACTGCGCGCGGTCGTCGGCGTCCAGCGCCACCGCGAGGGTGCCGCACGGGCGGTAGCCGGTGTCCAGGCCCGTCGCCTCGCTCAACTCCGCGGTGAAGTCCGCGTAGCGGGCGGCGGAGGCGAGGTTCAGGTCGAGCAGGGCCTGCTCGCCGTACTGCAGCTCCGTGACGGCGGCGAGCATGCCCGCCGCGACGTGGGCGGCTCCGCCGCCGGGTGCGGGGTCGGCCACGGCCGTCCGCAGGCCGTGCTGAGCCGCGCGCCAGGCCGTGGCGAGGCCGATGATGCCGCCGCCGATGATCAGTACGTCGGGGTGCGGTTGGGGCGTCCGCATGGACGTCAGCTCCTCCCTTCGCCGGAATGACCCGGATCAGGTTCCTACGGTCGGCGGCGACCAGCCGCCCTCTCAGCCCGGTCCGCCGGGCTCCCGCGAGTTCACTTCGCTCTTACCCTATCCCTCGCTCCGGGGGTGCTCGTTGCGGTGTCCCGCACGACCTTCCCTCGGTGGGTGGTTGCTCGCGCCGTTCTCCCCCAGGGCTTCGCCTGGGAGGTACCCCCACGCCGCCCCTTTCGCGGCGCGCCGGTGGGCGGGTCGGGTGCCGCCACGGGGCACCTCCTCGGAATGCGCCTTCGCCCTCTTACCTGGTCGGTGAGCCCCTCCCAGCGCATTCCTGCGTGGGCACCCCGCACCGTCCCCCTCCGGGCCGGTTCAGCGGCTGCCCGCCGGTGGGGGTGAGTGTTTTTGGGCGCGGCTGCGGGTGAGAGTTCTCGTTTTTAGGGGCTGCGTGGGGGTACCTCCCAGGCGAAGCCCTGGGGGAGAACGGGGCGACAAGCCCCCCCGCAGGGAAGATCGCGACGCCCACCGCAACGGGCACCCCGGAGCGCGGCTAGCGCTACCGTGAGGAAATGAGCAGCGGGAGATTCGTCATTGTCGGGGCCGGCATGGCCGGCGTGCAGACCGCGGTGGCCCTCAGGGAGATGGGCTCGGCGGACGAGATCACGTTGATCGGGGACGAGCCGCACGCGCCGTACGACAGGCCGCCGCTGTCGAAGGCGGTGCTGCTGGGGGCCCCGGAGGGGCAGGACGTCAGGTTCGACGTGGATTTCGCCGCCCTGAAGGTGGACCTGCGGCTGGGCGTGCGGGCGCAGGCGCTGCGCGCGGGGGAGCGCGAGGTCGTGACGGACGCGGGCGCGGTCCCGTACGACCGGCTGGTGGTCGCCACGGGGGCGTATCCGGTGGCGTTGCCGGGGACGACGGGCCTGCCGGGCGTGCATCTGCTCAGGACGCTGGACGACGCGGCGGCGCTGCGTCCGGTGCTGGACGCGGGGCAGGACGTGGTGGTCGTAGGGGCCGGCTGGATCGGCGCGGAGTTCGCGACCGCGGCCCGGCAGGCGGGCTGCGCGGTGACGGTGGTGGAGGCGGCGGACCGGCCGCTCGCGGGGGCGCTGCCCGCGGTGGTGACCGCGCACATGCGGGCCTGGTACGAGGAGGCGGGTGTGGAGCTGCGGACGGGTACCCCGGTGGCGCAGCTGGAGCCCGGCGCGGTGGTGCTCGCGGACGGCAGCCGGATTGCGGCGGAGGCCGTGGTCGTGGGGATCGGGGCACGCCCGGAGACGGGCTGGCTGGCCGGTGCGGGGGTCGAACTCGGCGCGGACGGCGCGGTCGTGGCCGACGACCGGCTGCGGACGACGGCGCCCGGCGTCTTCGCGGTGGGCGACTGCGCGTCCTTCCCGTCGGCGCGGTTCGGCGAGCGGCTGCTGGTCCACCACTGGGACAACGCGCTCCAGGGCCCGCGGACGGCCGCGGCGAACGTGCTGGGCGGCGACGAGGTGTACGACCCGGTGCCGTACTTCTGGTCGGAGCAGTTCGGGCGCTTCGTGCAGTACGCCGGGCACCACGCGGAGACGGACACGCTGCTGATGCGCGGCGACCCGGCGACGGAGGCGTGGTCGGTGTGCTGGCTGCGCGGCGAGCGGCTCGCGGCGGTGCTCGCGGTGGCGCGGCCGCGCGACCTGGCGCAGGCCCGCAAGCTGATCGCCCGCTCGGCGTCGGTGGATCCGTCGCTGGCGGCGGACCCGGCGGTCCCGCTGACGGCGGCGGCGCGGTAGGCGGAACGGCCCATGCGGCGGCGCCGCCCCGCAGCGCTTGTCGGTGACAGGTGGCAGGCTTGTCCCGTGACTGTTTTCTCGTCAGTTGACGCACATATCGACGCGCTCGTCCCCGATTGGCTCACCCTCCCCGAGGTCGCCGACCGGCTGGGGCTCGACATCACCCGTATCCGCCCGCTCATCAAGGAGGGCCAGCTGCTCGCGGTCCGCCGTGGGGAGAACAAGGTGCTGATGGTGCCCACCGCCTTCATCGGCGAGGGCAAGATCATCAAGGGCCTGTCCGGCACGCTGACCGTCCTGAAGGACGACGGCTTCTCCGACGAGGAGGCCCTGGAGTGGCTCTTCACCGCCGATGAGACCCTGCCGGGCACCCCCGCGCAGGCGCTGCGGGAGAATCGCGGGACCGAGGTGAAGCGCCGCGCCCAGGCGCTCGCCGTGTAGCCCTGCGGCGCCCCGTCCGCCGCCCGCCCCCCGGGGAGCCGCCCGTATGACCAGCAGCACGGCACGCGAACGGCTGGCGGACGCCCGGCTGTACCTGTGCACCGACGCCCGGCAGCGGCGCGGCGATCTCGCGGAGTTCGCCGACGCCGCCCTGGCGGGCGGGGTGGACGTGATCCAGCTGCGGCAGAAGGGCATCGAGGCCCGTGAGGAGCTGGCGGCGCTCGCGGTCCTCGCGGACGCCTGCCGGCGGCACGGGCGGCTGCTCGCCGTCAACGACCGGGCCGACGTGGCGCACGCGGCGGGCGCGGACGTCCTGCACCTGGGGCAGGGCGATCTGCCGGTGCCCGCCGCGCGCGCACTGCTCGGCCCGGACGTGCTGATCGGCCGTTCCTGCCACGCCGAGGCGGAAGCGGCCGCGGCCGCCGTGCAGGAGGGCGCGGACTACTTCTGCACCGGCCCGGTGTGGCCGACGCCCACCAAGCCGGGCCGCCCGGCGCCCGGCCTGGACCTGGTGCGGTACGCCGCGCGGCTCGGCACCGAGCGGCCGTGGTTCGCGATCGGCGGCATCGACGCGGGCAACGTCGGCGAGGTGCTGGCGGCGGGCGCGCGGCGGATCGTGGTGGTCCGGGCGATCACCGAGGCCGCCGACCCGTACGAGGCGGCGCGCTCGCTCGCGGGGGCCGTGCGCGCGACGGCGGACGCCTGAGCGCGCGGCGGCGTCACCGCGGGTCAACGGCGGTGCGGTGCGGGCTGTCCACAGGGTGGACGGGAAACGGACGAATGCCGGCATATTCACCGTTCCGGTGACGCTCGGTCGCCGACCGCGGTTAGCCTGCACTCATGGCCCTGGGAACCCCGTCCACGCGGACGGACCGAGCGATCACCATCCGTGAGCTGCTCGCGTCCGGCAGCCGTTCGTACTCCTTCGAGTTCGCCGCGCCCAAGACGGAGAAGGGCGAGCGGACGCTGTGGAACGCGATCCGGCGCATCGAGGCGGTGCAGCCGACCTTCGTGTCGGTCACCTACGGCGCCGGCGGCTCCTCGCGCGAAGGCACCGTCCGCGCCACCGACCGGATCGTCTCCGACACCACGCTCACCCCCTGCGCCCACCTGACCGCGGTGAACCACTCGGTCGCCGAGCTGCGCAACATCATCGGGCAGTACGCCGACGCGGGGATCCGCAACATCCTCGCCGTGCGCGGCGACCCGCCCGGCGACCCGTTGGGCGAGTGGGTCCCGCACCCGCAGGGGCTGACGTACGCGGCCGAGCTGGTCCGGCTCATCAAGGAGTCCGGCGACTTCTGCGTGGGCGTCGCCGCCTTCACCGAGATGCACCCGCGCTCGACCGACCAGGCCGCGGACACCCGGCACTTCCTCGACAAGTGCCGCGCGGGCGCGGACTTCGCCATCACCCAGATGTTCTTCGACGCGGACGCCTACCTGCGGCTGCGCGACCGGGTCGACGCCGCGGGGTGCAGCACACCGATCATCCCCGAGGTCATGCCGGTCACGAACGTCCGGCAGATCGAGCGTTTCGCACAACTCGGCAACGCCCCCTTCCCTCCCGGCCTGGCCGAGCGCATCCTCGCCGTACGGGACGATCCGGCGGCGGTGCGGGCCATCGGCATCGAGTTCGCCACCGAGATGTGCCGCCGGCTGATGGCCGAGGACATCCCGGGGCTGCACTTCATTACTCTTAACCACTCCACCGCATCGCTGGAGATCTACGAGAATCTGGGACTGCACCAGCGGGCGTAGCGACGCCCGCGGCGGCTCCCAGGTGAGGAAGTGGGCCCCATGGGCTTCTCGGTGCTCTACATCGCGTTCGGCATCGTCGCGCTGTGGCTGCTGGGCGAGGTGCTGCTCCAGTACAAGGCGCGGCTGCGCTGGCGGGCGCTGGCCTTCGTGGGCTTCCTCGGGGTCGTCGTGGGGGTCGCGGCGCGGCAGCCGCTGCTGATTCTGGCGGGGGCGATCACGTTCGGCATCGGGCAGGCGCAGGTCACCCTGTCGCACAAGCGGGGCTTCGCCGCGGGCTGGGCGCTGCGCGGCGGCCCGCTGGCCGACCGGCTCCGCGGCGCCCGTCCCGCGCCGCGCGGCGGGCCCACGCTCCAGGTCGGCCCAATCGAGGAGGACGGCTTCGGGGACACCGGCCAGGTGCCCGTCGAGGGCGGCCCCGAGCAGATCGCCGACCCGGGCAGCGCGCGGGAGGACGTCTACCAGCCGATGCCGCTGCACGAGGACAGCGGCGAATACCCGCTCTACGGCAACCAGCCCGGCTACACCGCCGACCCGTACGCGACGCGCGGCTACGGCTACGGAGACGACACCGGCCAGGGTGCCGGCTGGGCCCCGCCCCCGCAGCCCGAGCCGGCGGCGGCCTCGTACGGCTACGGCGACGGGCAGGGCGCGACCCCGGACGGCTACGGCTGGGGCGGCGACCAGGCCGCGGCCGCCGCGCACGGCTACCCCGAGCAGCCCCCCGGCCCCGGCGGCTACGGCTACGACCAGGGCCCGGGGCAGCAACAGGGCCACGACTACGGCGACTACGGGCAGGGCTACCCGCAGCAGCCCGCCGCCGGTTACGGGGACTTCCCGCACACCACCGGCGACTGGACACCGAAGCCCCCGCCGCCCGCCGACCCGTACGGCTACGGCTACCCCTACCAGGAGCAGTACCCGCAGGCGGAGCAGCAGCCGTACATCCCCCAGCAGCAGCCGTACGGCGAGCAGCAGGCGGCCCCGCCCCACCAGCCGCAGCACTCGGACCCGTACGACCCCTACCGCTACTGACACCGCTGCCGGGGCTGGTCCGCTACCGGTCCGCGCCGCCCAGCAGCGCGGGCAGGCGGGCCGCCGCGGTGCCGATCCCGGCGGGGACGCGCCAGGGCCGGGCCGGGGGAGGGGCGGCGGCCGCGGCGGCCGCAGCCGGGAAGTGGCGCAGCAGCGACTCCTCGTCGTAGCGGCGGCACTCGCGGTGCCAGTGCAGCACCCCGGCCATCCAGTCCCGCAGCTGCCGCACATGGCCGTCGAGCGCCTCCCGCGCCTCCGGGCCGAGCGCGAACTCCTCGTAGAGGGCGGGCAGCTGGGTCTCGGTGACGTGCTGGAACTCCGCCAGCCGGGCCGCCAGCAGGGCGCCCACCACCCGCACGGCCTCCGCGGGCCCGCAGTCCAGGAACTTCTCCACGACCAGCACCGCGTTGTGGATGTCTCCCTCGAACTGGATCTCCTTGCGGTACGAGAACACGTCGTTGACCAGGCACCCGAAGTCCGCCGCCGCCGATTCCGCCGCCTGCACGGGCCGCGAGCGCCGGATCTCGGGGGAGAGCCCGGCGCCGTGGCCGATCCGGGTCAGGGCCGTCGTCAGGCCGGAGCCGAAGCTCGCGCGGCGCATCTCGATGTAGTCGACCGGGTCGGGGATCCGGTTCTGCCGCAGGTTGCCCAGCTCCCACAGCCAGCTCGCCGTCATGTCCTCGACCGCGGTGCGGAATTCACAGCGGGCCGCGCGGTCCATCGGGGCCGCCGTACGGCGCCACAGGTCGGCGAGGCCGCGCTCCAGCGCGGTGAGCGGCGGCGGGACCAGCCCGGCGTCCAGCGGCATGAACAGCCGCATCCGGTCGGTGGTGAGCCGGGCGGCGAGCAGGTCGCCGGTGCGGCCGAAGACACGGGCGTAGTAGTCGTCGGCGTAGGTGCCCCACGCCAGCCACTGGGTCGCCAGGTCCAGCGCCTCCTCCGTCGCCTCCGGGTGGATCCCGGCGGCGCACAGGGCCAGGTCGAAGTCGGCGAGCCTGTCCGCGTCCCACACCCCGCCCGGCACCGGGACGCCGGGCTCCGGGCCGAGCAGCCCCATCCGCTCGCACCAGGTGGCGCAGTGCTCGCGGGCGGCGTCCAGATGCGGGCTCAGCCGCAGCGCGAAGGGCATCGCGATGTCCGGCGGCGGCACCGGGGCCACCCGCTGGAAGGGGACGTGCCCGAAGGAGCGCAGGCGCTGCGGCATCGTCGCCGCGAGCGAGCCGAGCACCCCCGCCGCCGTCGTGCCCAGCCCCGTCGTGCCCAGCCCGGTCGGTCCGCCGAGTCCGCCGAGGCCCCCGGACGCCGCCGCGCCGTCGACCGCGGCCGCGGCGCCCTCCCCGGCACCGTTCATGTAGCGGCTGGAGCGCATGTGCCACTCGTGGCCGCCGGACTGCCAGTCCTGGAGGCCCTTGACGTACGCCAGCACGTCGCGCCGCTCGGCCGGGCCCAGGCCGTACTGGTCGGCGAGCGGGCCGACCTCGGTGAGGGCGGTGTGCTCGAACTGCTGGAGGCGGGACGTCAGCAGCTCGTTGACCAGCTCGGCGGCCTCCTGCGGGGCGATGCCGAGGAAGCGCTCCAGCACCAGCACCGCGTTGGCCAGCTCGCCTTCCTGCTCGGTCTCGCGCTGGTAGGAGAACAGGTCGTTGCGCAGGTGGACGCCGTCGGCGAAGGTGTCGCGCAGCACCCGCAGCGGGCGGCTGGCGGCGATCACCGCGGGCACCTCGGCGGCGGCCGCGTGCTCCACGAGATTCGCCGACCAGGGCGCGCCGCCCACCTTGCGGCGCATCTCGATGTACTCGATGGGGTTGGAGACCCGGCCCGCGCTGATGTTGTCCAGCTCCCACAGCGACTCCTCCAGCAGGAACTGGGTGCTCTGCCGGAAGCGCCGCCGCCAGTCGTCCGACATCGCCGGGACGGTGCGCGCCCACAGGTCCGCGAGCCCCGCCTCCACCTGGTTGGCGGGCTCGGGGACCGCCTCGCCGGGGTCGAGCGGCATGAAGTCCGGCAGCCGGTCCAGGTAGGCCTTCGCGCCCGTCATGTCACGCGTGCGCTTGAAGACGTCCAGGAAGTGGTCGTCGAAGAAGAACACCCACACGTACCAGTCGGTCACCAGGTCCAGTTCCGGTCCTGAGGCGTCCGGGTGGGTGTACGCGCACAGGAGCGCGTAGTCGTGCGCGTCGAGATCCGACTCCTCCCAGATGCCGGATCCTTCGAGCATGCCCATGCCGCGCGCCCACTCCTTGGTGTGCGCGCGGGCCCGTTCCAGGTGGGGGTTGAGGCGGGCCGGATACGGGACGTAGAAATCCGGGAGTTCGAAGGGCTGGGACATGTCGGAAGGGCCTTCCGCTCGGCGATCACAGAGCCTGTGATCACGCTAAGTGATCAGCCTGTCGCGCCGGGAGGGCCTGCGGCCACAACCCCTCGATCAGTTGAATTCGGGCGGGCACCCGATTAACGATCTTGCGGAGCGGTCAGATGCAACGCCGTCGGCAGCCCGCGCCGCGAGGCGTCCGCGGCACCCGCGGCCCCGCCGGTCAGCGGCTGCCGCCCGGCCCGCCCGCCACCAGATCCGCGGTGATCGCCGCCGACATGCCCGCGTGCGGCAGCCCGCCGCCCGGATGCGCCCAGCCGCCGACCGCGTACAGCCCCGGCAGCGGAGCCCGGTTCGCCGCCCGCAGCAGCATCCCGCCCGCCCCGGCCAGCGACGGCCCCGGCACCGCGCCGCCCGCGGCGCCGGTCTCCCGCTCGACGTCCGCCGGGGTGCGCACCTCCCGCCACAGCTCGCGCGCGCGCAGCCCCGGCACGGCGGCCTCGGCGGCGCCCACCAGCAGCTCCGCGAAGCCGTCCGCGGCCCCCGGCGCGTTCCAGTCCACCGCCCGCGGCGCGCCCGGCGCACCGTGCACGGGCACCGGCGCGGTCAGCGTCACCGCCTCGTGCCCGCCGTCCGGCCGGGTCGCCGGGTCGTCGGGCCGCAGCACGGTCACGGTCAGGGCGCCGGGAGCCGGCAGCGGCGCGGGGCGGCGGGCGAAGAGCCAGTCCAGCGCGCCCTTGCGGTCCGCCGCGTGCACCACCGTGCGGTGCGCGCACCCTTGCGGGCGCGAGCCGCGCAGCGCCAGGTGGACGGAGAAACGCCCGGACTCGCCGCGCGGCCCGGTGAAGGGCCACGGTGTGCCCGCCGCACCACCGGCGGCGGCCAGTGCCGGCAGCGGCGCCCCGGCCACCACGATGTCGGCCGGCACCTCGCTCCCGTCGGCCAGCCGCACCCCGGCCGCCCGCCCGTCCGCGACGAGCAGATCGGCCACGGACGCGTCGAAGCGGAATTCCACCCGCCGCTCGCGGCAGCGCTCGTACACCGCGTCGGCCAGTGCCCGCAGCCCCCCGCGGACATACCAGACGCCGAAGGTCGCCTCCAGGTAGGGCAGCACCGCCGCGGAGGCGGGGCCCTCGCGCGGATCGACGCCCTGCGCCAGCAGATGGCTCTCCAGCAGCGCCACCAGCCGCGGGTCGCGCAGCTCGGCGGCGGCGACCCGGGCCAGCGACGGCCTGCCCCGGCCCGGCCCGAAACCGCGCCTGAGCACCGGATACGGGTCACGCGCGAAGACCTGCGGGTCGGCCGGCAGCGCCTCCTCCAGCATCGGCCGCCGCATCACCTCCCACGTCTCGCGCCCCCGGACCAGCAGATCGGCCCAGCGCTCGCCGCTGCCCGGCCCGCAGACGGCGTCGAGCGCCGCGACGGTGCCCGACCGCGAGGCGTTCGGCAGCGTCACCTCCGTGCCGTCGGCGAAGACATGACGGGCCGCCGGATCCACCTCGGCCAGGCCCACGACGTCCTCCAGCGCGGCCTTGCCGGTCTTGACGAACAGGTCGCGGTAGACCGCGGGCAGGGTCAGCAGGCCGGGCCCGGTGTCGAAGGCGAACCCCTCGCGCGCCAGCCGCCCCACCGCACCGCCGTAGCCGCCGGTGCGCTCCAGCACCACCACCCGGTGGCCGCCGACCGCCAGCCGTGCCGCCGCCGCCAGCGACGCCATACCCGCGCCGATCACCGCAATCCGTGCCATGCCGTGGACTGTAGCGGCGGGCGTGCGCTCAGGCCGGAGCCGGGGTCCCGTTGCGGCGGGCCGCCCGCAGCTCCTTGCGGCGCCGCCAGTAGCGCCGGATGCGGGAGAAGAGGAAGACCACCGTGGCGACGCCCGCGGCCAGCAGGGCGGCCGCCAGGAGCGCCGCCGCCACCGGGTGGAAGAGCGCGAAGACCACCAGGGCCGCGACGCCCAGGTCCTCGGTCAGGCTCAGCACGATGTTGCTCACCGGCTCCGGCGAGGTGTTGATCGCCATCCGGGTGCCGGTCTTGACCAGATGCGTCAGCAGCGCCGTCGACCCGCCCACCGCGGCCGCCGCCAGCTGCGGCAGCGAACCGTCGTGCCCCGCCAGGAGCGCGGCCACCACCGCGCCCGCGACCGGCCGGATCACGGTGTGCACCACGTCCCACACCGTGTCCAGGTAGGGAATCTTGTCCGCCACCGCCTCGCACAGGAACAGCAAGGCGGCGACCACCAGTACATCGGTGCGCTGCAGCGACAGCGGCACCTCGTCGGTGGCCCCGGTGGCACCCATCAGGCCGAGCAGCAGGACCACGGCATAGGCGTTGATCCCGCTCGCCCAGCCGCTGGTGAAGATCAGCGGAAGTGCGGACATGACCGGGACTGTAGCCAGACCGGCCGCCCGCCCGCCCGGAGTTGGCCGGAACCGGCCCGCGACGACGGAAAAGTCCCGGTCCGCGGCGCGCCCGCGGCGGATCTGAGTACGGCTACCTAGGCGCGCGTATGAGTATCCGTACGGATGGCGCGGACCGCGCGAACCGGAAGAGTGGTGCGCGGGCAGGCACCCCGGACACACCGCCGACACGGGGCGGCGGTAGGAACGGGAGCCCGCCGGCAACGGGGGTTGTCATGGGGGGCGCTGCCCCGGCCCGGTCCGCACCGGGGGGATCGGACCGGGCCGGGCCAGTGCACCGCGCGGACGCGGGCCCCGCGTCCGCGGGCCCGGCGGACGTCACGAACGGCGGGACGGCCCGCCCAGCACGCCGCCGACCCGGCCCTGCAACAGCCGCGACAGCGCCGCGTGCACGTCCTCGACGCTGCGCTCGGGCTGGAAGGCCTGCCAGTCCAGCGCCGCCACCAGCACCATGCCGAAGAGCGCGGACGCCGTGAGCGGCACGTCGATCTCGTCGCTCAGCTCGCCATCGGCGACCGCCGCGGCCAGCACCTCCTCGACGACCGACACCGCCTCGGTGCGCACCAGCGTCAGCGTGTCCTGCCACGCCCTGTTGGTGCGCCACAGCTCGGCCACGTACAGCTGCGTGAAGGACGGGTGGCGGACGATGAAGGTCAGCCCGGCGAGGATCATCGCGTCCAGCGCGTCCACCCCGCTGCCGCCGTGTGCCCGCGCCGCCGACGCCGCCTGCCGCAGCGCGTCCCGCAGCCGCTCCACGCCGTCCCGCAGCAGCTCTTCGAACAGGTCGTTCTTGCTCGCGAAGTTGTAGTAGACGGTGCCCTTCGCCACTCCCGCGCGCTCGGCGATCTCGTCGACCGTCGTGGCGGAGAAGCCCTGCTCGGCGATGAGCGTGACGGCCGCCGCGTAGAGCTTGCGGCGGGTGGCCTGGCGTCGTGCGGTGGTCATGGCCCGATTCTGCCCTCAGCCGCAGGGGCGGCGTGGGGCGATCTTGCCGGAAACACCCCTAAAAATCGGCCCGCGGGCGGCGAAATCCGCAGGTCAACACGCATTGTCAGTGGTGGGCCCCACTATGGGGCGTACGGACACACGTACGGAGAAAGTGAGGCTCGCCATGGCACTTCCGGTCAGCGACGTCCACCCTGTGCTGCGTCGCGCCACCGCATCACCCGCAGCACTCGACCTCCTCACCCAGGCCCACCTCGGCCTCACCGAGGCCACCGGGCTCGACGCCCCCCACGAGCGGTACGCCACCGCCCACCTCGCCGCCCTGCGCACCGCCGCCGCGGTGCTCGCCGCCCGCGGCCGCCCCGAGGACAGCCCGCGCCGCCGCCGGATCCGCAGCGTGTGGGAGGTGCTCCCGGAGATCGCCCCCGAGCTGTCCGAGTGGAGCGCCCTCTTCGCCGCCGGCGCCGACCGCAGGGCCCGCGCCGAGGCCGGCATAGCCACCGCGGCCGGACCGCGCGAGGCCGACGACCTGGTCCGTGCCGTGACGATGTTCCTGCGCCTGGTGGAGCGCATGCTGCTGCTGCGCCCCGCGCTGGACGGCTCCGCCCCGCCCGTCGGAGCACCGGCGGCGCCCATGGCGGAGTGACCAGCGCGCGGCCCGCGACAGGCGGCGGGCAGGGCCTACAGTGGGGGGCGCAGGCCTAGATCGCCAACGTCGCCTGGGCCGCCAACGCCACCGTCGCCCGCGCCGCAAGGAGCCGTCCGCCATGTCCCGTCAAGCAGGGGTGGACCCGATGCGCCCCCGAGCCGCCCTGCGCACCGCCGTGGTCTGGGAGGTGCTGCGCGAGGCGCTCGACCGGCGCGCCAAGGCCGCGGACAGCCCCGTCCTGGACGTGCTGGACACCGGCGGCGGCACGGGCAACTTCGCGGTGCCGGTGGCCCGCCTCGGCCACCGGGTCACCGTCGTCGACCCGAGCCCCGACGCGCTGTTCGCGCTGGAGCGGCGCGCCGCGGAAGCGGGCGTCACCGACCGGGTCAGCGGCGTCCAGGGCGACGCCCAAGGCCTGCCCGACGTCGTCACCCCCGACGGCTACGACATGGTCCTGTGCCACGGAGTGCTCGAATACGTCGACGACCCGGCCGAGGGCGTCCGCCACGTCGCCGCCGCGGTGCGCCCCGGCGGTGCGCTCAGCCTGCTCGCCGCCGGCCGCGGCGGAGCCGTCCTGGCGCGCGCGCTCGCCGGGCACTTCGCCGAGGCCCAGCACGCCCTCGGCGACCCGGACGGCCGCTGGGGCGACGGCGACTCCCTGCCCCGCCGCTTCACCGCCCAGGAGCTGGCCCGGCTGGTCACCGACGCCGGGCTGCGCACCGCCTCCGTGCACGGTGTGCGGATCTTCGCCGACCTCGTCCCCGGCGTGCTCGTCGACACCGAGCCGGGCGCCGTCGAGGCGCTGCTGCGGCTGGAGCTCGCCGCGGCCGAGGACCCCGGCTTCCACGCCGTCGCGACCCAGCTGCACGTCCTCGCCGAGCGCGCCTGACGGTCCCCGCCCGGCGCCCCCAAGGGGCCCGGCCCGCCACCGGGTGCGGGACGGCACACCGGGAGTCGGTCACAGCCCCGCCCATGGCGCGTTTCCTCACCGTATGCTGGCATGACGCGGCAGCGGACGGGGAATGAAGGACCCGTCGGATTGGCGCACAGGGGCGGGTGTCACGGGCGCGATTCCCTGCCTATCCTGAAAGGGTCGGACCGGTCGCTTCCGCGGCCGTCGAAGAGGAGGTCTCCGTGCCGCTCTCGGAGCACGAGCAGCGCATGCTCGAGCAGATGGAGCGAGCGCTGTACGCCGAAGATCCGAAGTTCGCGTCGGCGCTCGAAGGTACCGGGCTGCGCACCTTCACCCGGCGCCGCGTGTACCTGTCGGTCGCGGGCTTCCTGGTCGGCGTCGCGCTTCTCATGGGCGGCATGATCGCCAAGCAGACCGTCCTCGGTGTGGCCGGCTTCGTCGTGATGCTGGTCTTCGCGGTGCTCGCGGTGACCGGCTGGCGCAAGGCGGCCAGGCCGCTGGACCAGCCCCCGCCGCCGCTCGGCCCCAGTGGCCGCCGAGGCCGCCTCGGGCGGCGCGAGCCGCGTCGCGGTACGGTCATGGACCGCATCGAGGAGCGGTGGCAGCGCCGCCGCGACGAACAGCAGGGCGGGCGCTAGGGCCTGTCGTGTGGATCTCCGCGGCGTCGCGTGCCCCGGCCGCACAACTTCCCCCTGCCTTCGGCGGGAGGTGCCCCCAGCGCTGTCGTCGGTCGACAACTCCCCCAGAGGCTTCGCCACGGGGGGACCCCCGCCGCGTTGCCTCCCTCCTCCGCCTTGCATCTGGGGGTACCTCCCAGGCGAAGCTCTGGGGGAGCGCCGGACCCCGCTCCTTCCTCCACGGAGATCCACACGACAGGCCCTAGCCCACCCGCTGAGCCTGACTTCCGCCCCGCCGGGCGCGCGTGGTGCCCGGCGGGGCGTTCTGCTGTCCGGGGCCGTCTCCGGCGCCGCCGGGCGAGCACTCAGGGGCGCGTGGGAGGTACCCCCACGCGCCCCTGGAAACGCTCGCCCGGCGCGGTAGCGCGGAACCTCAGCTCGCCCCGCGGGGGAGGCGGCGGCGGATGGGGGCCGTCAGACGGTCGGCCGTCGCGGAGACGCGGGCGGAGAGGGCCGCGCTGTGCGCGGAGGCTCGCCACAGGACGCGTGCGAAGGAGCGCGGCAGGAAGCGCGCCCGGAAGCGCCCGCCCCGCCCGGCGGCCGCGTGCAGCCCGGCCCGTACCGCGTGGACGTCCGCGGCGAGCCCGGCGGCGGGCGGCGCCTGCGGCGCGTACAGGGTCCGCTCCACCGCGGTGGCCAGCCGGGTCGCGCCCTCCGCGGCCGAGCCGCTCAGTCCGCCCTCGGTGACGAGCCGGGCCATCGCCCGGCGGGGTGTCTCGGACTCGTCCGGCGCGATGCCGTAGTCCCACCCGGTGTCGAGCACCTCGTGCCAGGCGGCGAGGACGGGCCCGCCGTACTCCTCCCGGGTCTCGCGGCCGCCGCCGAGGCGCCGGGCGCGCAGCCGGCCGCGCCACAGCATCGGCAGCGTCGGCACGGCGAGCAGCAGCAGGACGAGCAGGGCGAGCCCGGCGTAGCGGAAGGCGTCGGAGCTGCCGCCCGAGCCGCCGCTGCCGGCGGCGGCCGCGGGGGCGCAGCTCGCGCCGGAGCCGGTGTGGTCGGCGCACTCGGTGGAGGCGGTCGGCTGCGGCTGAGCGGTGTTGCCCTGGCCGTGCTGCCCGGGGTCGGCGGTCTCGCCGCCGTTGCTGGGGCTGGTCGGCAGCGTGTAGTCGGGCACGGTGCCGCGGTAGGGGGTGGGCTCGAAGCGGGTCCAGCCGATGCCCTCGAAGTACAGCTCGGGCCAGGCGTGGGCGTCCTTGATGCCGACCGACATGGAGCCGTTGGCGGTCATCGAGCCGGGGGTGAAGCCGACGGCGACGCGCGCCGGGATGTGCAGGGTGCGGGCCATCGCCGCCATGGTGAAGGCGAAGTGGATGCAGAAGCCCTTCTTGGTCTGGAGGAAGCGCGCGATGGCGTCGACGCCGGTGCCGGACTTCGCCTGGGTGTCGTAGACGAACTGCCCGGAGGTGAAGTACTCCTGGAGGTCCAGCGCCCGCTGGTAGTCGTCGGTCGCGCCCCGCGTGACCTGCTCGGCGGTCTGCGCGACGATCTTCGGCAGCGAGCCGGGCACCTGCTCGTAGTGGTCGGCGATGTCCCCGGTGGCCGGGGGCGCGGCCTCCAGCTGCGCGGCGGTGGGGTCCACCTGGAGGCTGGAGACCTGGTAGCGGATGCCCGCGGTGGTCTGCCGGTCCTCGCCGATGACCATCCGGCCCTCGGGTTCGTACCGCCAGTTGCCCTCGGCCTGCACCCGGGTGGCCGGGTAGGGCATGGGCAGCCAGCCCTGCGCGTAGTTCTGGTCCACCGTCACCGTGGTGTCGACGGTGGTGGAGGGGACGTCGGAGGCGAGGCCCTGCGGGGCGGGCAGCGGGTCGGGGATGTCGAGCTTCTCGTCCTTGGACGCCGACCAGCTCGTGCCGTCGAAGCGGTCGAGGGCGACGATCCGCAGGTACATGCCCTGGGCGTCGCCGGAGTTGGTGCGGTAGGTCATCACCTCGCGGTTGTCGGGCTGGTTGAGGTAGTCCTGGAGCGCGACCTCGGGACGCACCGAGGTGGAGGTGCCGTTGCCCGTGCCGAGCCCGTCGCCGCCACCGCCTCCGCCGGTGCCGTCCAGCACACCGCTGCCCAGCGAGGGCAGGGCCGCCGGGAGCACCAGCGCGATACCCAGTGCCATCACGCCGATCCGGCGCCCGGTGCGCACCGGGGCGAGCGGCGCGCCGCCGCCCGCCGTGCCCGCTGGTCCGGACCAGGAGCCCGGCCGCGGCGCGCCGCCGAAGACCCGGCCCCAGCGGGAGAGCCGGTCGCGGCCCTCGGCGAGGAGCAGGAGCAGGTAGCCCATGGAGGCGACCAGGAAGTACACCCACTGGCTGCTGCCGTCCTCCAGGCCCGCGGCGACCGCGTAGAGGGCCAGCAGCGGCAGCCCGGCCGGGGCCGCGCTGTTGTACGTGACCGCGATGGCGTCGACCGCGAGCGCGATCACCAGCACGCCGCCGACCAGCAGGAACTTGATACCGGGGGTGACGGGCGCGGGGATCGCGAAGTTGGTGACGTCGGTCATGCCGTCCTGCACCAGCTGGCCGAACTGCTGGAAGGCCTGCGGTCCGGGCAGGACGCCGCCGAGCGCCTGGTGCGGGGTGAACATGACCGTCAGCACGATCAGCGACACCACCGCCTGCGCCAGCACCGTCAGCGGCCTGGCCAGGGGGATCCGGCGGGCCCCTGCGCCGACCGCGGCCTGGAAGGCGACGCAGAAGGCGGCCTTCACGAACCAGCCGCGCGGGCTGGCCAGTGGCAGCAGCGCCGACGCCGCCATCAGCGACGCCAGCGCGGCGAAGATCGTCAGCCGTGCGCGTCCGCTCATCGTGTCGCCCCCGCCTCGTGCTGCGGCCCGGGGGCGTTCTCCCCCGACCGGTAGCGGTCCGCCTGCTGCCACAGCTCCGGCAGCGAGTCGCCCGCCCTGACCTCCACGACCGTCCAGCCCGCCTCGCGCAGCAGCCGCACCGCGGCCCGCGTCCCCTCCGGGGCCTGCGGCACCGCGGTGGCGTCGGTCACCGCCACCATCCGGCCGGTGGCGTCGGTGGCCACCCAGTCGTCGCTGTCCAGGACGAAGGCGACCGCGCCGCCGGCGCGCTGCCGCAGCCGGGCCACGCTCGTCGCGTGCTCCTCGTCCATGTCGCCCAGCAGGGCCACGATGAGGCCCTCGCTCGCCGTGCGCAGCGCCTCGTAGGCGGCCGACAGCGTCCGGCCGTCGGAGTGGCCGACCACCGCGAGGGTGTCCAGCAGGACGCCCGCCATGTCGGAGGAGTCGCCCGCGAAGCCGCCGGTGCCCTCGGGGCCGGGGACGCTGGTGCCGGTGTCGGTGAGCAGCCGGACCGCGTAGCCGCGCTCCAGCATGTGGGTGGACACCGACGCGGCGGCCGACACCGCCCACTCGAAGGCCGAGTCGGGGCCGGAACCGAAGTAGGCCCACTCGCGGGTGTCGAGCAGCACGGTGCAGCGGGCCCGGTGCGGCTGCTCCTCGCGGCGCACCATCAGCTCGCCGTAGCGGGCGGTGGAGCGCCAGTGCACCCGGCGCAGGTCGTCGCCGTGCCGGTAGCCGCGCGGGATGACGTCGTCCTCACCGGCGAAGGCCAGCGCCCGGGTGCGGCTCTCGCCGTAGCCGTTGGCCTGGCCGGTGAGCCGGACCGGCGGCAGCGGCTCGACCTTGGGCACCACGGTGAGGGTGTCGTACGCGCTGAAGGAGCGGGTCAGCTCGCACATCCCGAACGGGTCGCTCAGCCGCAGCTGGAGCGGGCCCAGCGGGTAGCGGCCGCGCAGGTCGGAGCGCACCCGGTAGGACACCTCGCGGTGCCCGCCGGGCTCGACGCGGTCCAGGACGAAGCGCGGGCGCGGGCCCAGGACGTACGGCACCCGGTCCTGGAGCATCAGCAGCCCGGTGGGGACGCGGGAGACGTTGTCGACGCGCAGGTGCACCCGCGCCTCGGACATCGCGGGCACCCGGGACGGCGACAGCCGGCGGCTGCCGGCCACCCGGTAGCGGGTGCGGTAGAGCACCGCGACGCACACCAGCGGCAGCACCGCGAGCAGCAGCCCGACCCGCAGCAGGTCGGGCTGGCCGAGCACGTAGGCGCATATCGCGGCGGCGACACCCGCGGCCACGAAGGAGCGGCCGCGGGTGGTGAGCCCGCCGAGCGCGGTGCGGAAGCCGCCGGTGCGCGGCGGCTGGGCCGGTGGTGCGGGCGGTGCCGCGGGGACCTGGGAGGCCATCACAGCCCCCGGGCACCCGGCATGCCGGGACGGCGGCCCGCCGACGGGTCGGGCACCGGGACGCGCTGCAGGATCTCGGCGACGACCTGTTCGGGGGTGCGCCGGTTCAGCTGCGCCTGCGCGGTCGGCAGCAGCCGGTGCGCGAGCACCGGCGCGGCCAGCGCCTGCACGTCGTCGGGCAGCACGAACTCCCGCCCGTCCAGGGCCGCGGAGGCCCGCGCCGCGCGGACGAGGTGCAGCGTGGCGCGCGGCGAGGCGCCGAGCCGCAGGTCCGGATGCTCGCGGGTGGCGCCGACGAGCGCCACCGCGTACCGGCGCACCGGGTCGGCGACGTGCACCTGGCGGACGGCCTCGACGAGCTTGACGATCTCGTGCGCGTGCGCGACCGGCTGGAGGTCGTCGAGCGGTGAGACACCGCCGTGCACGTCCAGCATCTTCAGCTCGGCCTCGGGGCTGGGGTAGCCGACCGAGACCCGGGCCATGAAGCGGTCCCGCTGTGCCTCGGGGAGCGGGTAGGTGCCCTCCATCTCCACCGGGTTCTGGGTGGCGATGACCATGAAGGGGCTGGGCAGTTCGTAGGAGGTGCCGTCGACGGTGACCTGGCCCTCCTCCATCGACTCCAGCAGCGCCGACTGGGTCTTGGGCGAGGCGCGGTTGATCTCGTCGCCGACCACGATCTGGGCGAAGATCGCGCCGGGCTTGAACTCGAAGTCGCGCTGCTGCTGGTCGAAGACGCTCACGCCGGTGATGTCGGACGGCAGCAGGTCCGGGGTGAACTGGATGCGCCGCACCGAGCAGTCGATGGAGCGGGCCAGGGCCTTGGACAGCATGGTCTTGCCGACACCCGGCACGTCCTCGATGAGCAGATGCCCCTCGGCGAGCAGGACGGTCAGCGCGATCCTCACGACCTCCGGCTTGCCCTCGATCACGTGCTCCACGCTGCGGCGTACCCGGTCGGCCGTCGTGCTCAGGTCGCTGAGGCTTGCGCGTGCGTCAAAGGTGGTCACCCGGTGCTCCTAGGCCATGTTCCGCGGGACACGGTCATCCCTGGACCGGCCCTCCCCATCGTGCGCGCCGCCCCGCCGTCCGAACGGCGGGACGGAACCGCACTGTTGCATTCTTCCCTTACGCGGCAGCCCTCGTCACTCGCCTGCCGTTATTAATTCGTGATTTCCCGCAGCCGGCCCGTGTGCACGTCGAAGACGAAGCCCCGCACGTCGTCGGTGTGCGGCAGGAACGGTGAGGTCCGCACCCGCGCCATCGACTGCCGCACGTCCTGGTCGGCGTCGGTGAACGCCTCCACCGACCAGGTCGGACGCTGGCCGACCTCGGCCTCCAGCTCGGTGCGGAAGTCCTCGGTGATGGTCTCCATGCCGCAGCCGGTGTGGTGGATCAGCACCACGGAGCGGGTGCCGAGGGCGCGCTGGCTGATGGCCAGCGAGCGGATGGTGTCGTCGGTGACGACGCCCCCGGCGTTGCGGATGGTGTGGCAGTCGCCCAGTGCGAGACCGAGCGCCTTGTGCAGGTCGAGACGGGCGTCCATGCACGCCACCACAGCCACCTGGAGCACCGGGCGGGCGTCCATGCCGGGGTCGGTGAAGGCGGCGGCGTAATCCGTGTTGGCCTGGACGAGCCGGTCGGTGACCGAGGCGGTGGCGGAGGCCGAGCCGGCGGCCGGGCCGTGGGATGCGGAGGGTCCGGAAGATCCAGGAGATATCGACATGCCTCGACGGTAAGGCCCGGACCCCGTCCGCACCCCTCCTGGGTTCGTACGAATCAGCCGAATATGCAGCCATTCCAGCGGTGTGTGACGTAACCCACACGGGTTGTGCGGTGCGTGCGGGGATCGCTCGACAGGGTGACGCGCCCGCGCCCGGCCACCGTTGACCGTGGGGCATGGTGGAGTAAAGTGGAGCGAAGTGGTGCTTGGAGGGCTGCCCCGGACGTCGTCGGACGCCGAGGCGGCCGGTACGGGGCCGGCGGCCGCCGCGGACATCGGAAGCGCGGGACGCACGGCCGCACGGCGGCGTCTGCGGGAGGTGCGATGGTCCCGATGTTCCTCGGGACGTACACCCCGCGGCTGGACGACAAGCACCGTCTGGTGCTGCCCGCCCGCTTCCGCGAACCCCTCGCCGACGGCCTCGTCATCACCCGCGGGCAGGAGCGCTGCCTGTGTGTTTGGCCCCTGGAGGGCTTCCGGGCCGCCACCGCGCAGCTCGCCGCCGCGCCGCTGACGGCCCTGACGTCCAAGACCGCGCGCGACTACCAGCGGCTGCTGTTCGCCGGCGCGCACGACGAGGTCCCCGACCGGCAGGGCCGGGTGACCGTGCCGCAGCCGCTGCGCGAGTACGCGGGGCTGGAGCGCGACTGCGCGGTCATCGGCGCCAACAGCCGGGTGGAGATCTGGTCCGCCACCGCGTGGGCGGAGTACCTGGCGGCGCAGGAAGACACCTTTTCGGCTCTGTCACAGGAGGTTCCGCCCGGATTACTGTGAGCGCGGCCCAGCCCTCCGCGCACCCGCCGCGAACCACCCGCGCGGACGTACGGCTCGGCCTCCTCCCGCTCCACGGTTTCGCTGGCACCACTTCCCCGGTGCCAGGGGAACGTTTCTGCCGAGCGGGCGGGGACCAGGTTCTACGTCCGACCGCCGGCCGCCGCCGCCAGGGCGGGCCGCGCGCCAGCACCGTCCGAGAAGGGCCGGCCCCTCCATGAGCGACACCCCTCCGCAGCCGACCGAGCCGCGGCACGTCCCGGTGATGCTGCGGCGTTGCCTCGACCTGCTCGCGCCGGCCCTCGCCGAACCCGGCGCGGTGGTCGTCGACGCCACCCTCGGGCTCGGCGGGCACAGCGAGGCACTGCTCGGCACCTTCCCCTCCGCCCGGCTCGTCGCCCTCGACCGCGACCCCGAGGCGCTCAAGCTCTCCGCCCGCCGCCTGGAACCCTTCGGTGACCGCGCCACCCTCGTGCACGCCGTCTACGACGAACTCCCCGACGTACTCTCCTCGCTGAACGTGGCGCGCGTCCAGGGCGTGCTGTTCGACCTCGGGGTGTCCTCCATGCAGCTCGACGAGGCCGACCGCGGCTTCGCCTACGCGCAGGACGCCCCGCTGGACATGCGGATGGACCAGACCACCGGGATCAGCGCCGCCGAGGTCCTCAACACCTACCCGCCCGGCGAACTCGTCCGCATCCTGCGCTCCTACGGCGAGGAGAAGTTCGCCCGCAAGATCGTCGACGCGGTCGTACGGGAACGCGAACGCGAGCCCTTCACCACCTCCGCCCGGCTCGTCGAGCTCATCAGGAACGCGCTGCCGCAGGCCGCCAAGCGCACCGGCGGCAACCCCGCCAAGCGCACCTTCCAGGCGCTGCGCATCGAGGTCAACGGCGAGCTGTCGGTCCTGGAACGCGCGGTGCCGGCCGCGGTCGGCGCGCTCGCCGTCGGCGGCCGGATCGCGGTGCTCTCCTACCAGTCGCTGGAGGACCGGCTCGTCAAGCAGGTCTTCGCGGCCGGTGCGAGCACCACCGCCCCGCCGGGACTGCCGATCGTGCCCGAGCAGTACCAGCCACGGCTGAAACTGCTCACCCGCGGCGCGGAACTGCCCTCCGAGGACGAGATCGCCGAGAACCGCCGCGCCGCACCCGCCCGGCTGCGCGCCGCCGAGCGGATCCGCGAGGAGCACATCGGGGAGGAGCTGTCATGAGCCCCGCCCGCCCTGCCCGCCCCGCCCGCAGGCCCGGCGGCGGCCGCACCGCAACCGCGGCGCGCACCCCGTTCGTCATCCTCGTCGTGACCCTGCTCGGCGGAGGCCTCATCGCGCTGCTGCTGCTGAACGCCGCCGTCAACCGCGACTCCTTCCAGCTCAACAAGCTTGAGAAGGAGACGACGGGATACACGGACGAGCAGCAGCAGCTCCAGCAGGAGGTCGACCAGTACGGGGCACCCGGCTCCCTGGAGCACCGGGCGCGGGGGCTCGGCATGGTGCCGGGCGGCAATCCGGCGTTCCTCGGGCCCGACGGCTCCGTCCTCGGCACCCCCGAGCGGGCGACGGCCCCGCCGCCCCCTCCGTCCCCGAAGCCCAGTGCCTCACCGGCGAGCCCGACCACCACACCGTCGCCGGGTACGCCGTCCAGCGCGCCGCCGAGCCCGGCGACCACGACCCCGACCACGACCCCGACCACGACCCCGACCCCGACGAGGTGAGCATGCCGGTCAACTGCGCTCCTCTGCGCTCCGGGGTGCCTCTTGCGGAGGTGGACGCGACCTTCCCGCCGTCGTGGCCGGTCGCGCGGTTCTCCCCCAGCGCTTCGCCTGGGAGGTACCCCCAGGGGCACGGAGGTGTCCGATGAGCAGGCCCGCAGGGCAAGGGCAGGGGCGCCCCCCGCGCCCGGGACCGCGCCCGCCGGCGAGGCAGCGGCAGGGGCAGGCGCCACCGCAGCCGCCGAGGCGGCGGGAAGGTCTTCCCGGCCCCCGGCGCACCCGCCCCGCGGGGGTCGTGCGGCTGGGGCGGCCGCGGCCGCGGCTGCGGCTCGTCGGGGTCGCCCTCACCCTGGTGATGGGCATCTTCGTGGTGCGGCTCCTCCAGGTGCAGGCCCTGGACGCGTCGGCGTACGCCGCGAAGGCCGCGGTCAACCGCTGGGTCACGCACGACGTGACGGCGGACCGCGGCACGATCACCGACCGGGACGGCGTCGCCCTCGCGGCGACCGTGGACGCGTACGACATCACCGCCGACCCCTATCTCTTCACGCCCGAGCAGGCGAAGTCCAAGGACGCCCCGACCCGCGCGGCCGAGCTGCTCGCGCCGATCGTCGGGGTGGACGCGACCACGCTCGCCCGCGAGCTGTCGACGCCGAACTCCCGCTACCAGCTGCTGGCGCGGCAGCAGACGCCGCAGGTGTGGAGCCAGATCTCCGACCTGAAGAAGTCGCTGGCCGCGCAGTCGCTGAAGCAGCCGGGCGCGAACGTGCTCGCGGGCGTGTTCAGCGAGCCGCACACCAAGCGCGTCTACCCCGGCGGCGACCTCGCCGCGGGCGTGCTGGGCTTCGTCAACAGCCAGGGCAAGGGCGGCGGCGGCCTGGAGTCGATGCTGGACAAGCAGCTCGCGGGCCGGAACGGCAAGATCCGCTACGCCCAGTCCAACGGCCGCCAGGTGCCGACCGCGGGCGTCCAGCAGCAGCCCGCGGTGCCCGGCTCGAACGTCCGGCTGACCCTCGACCGGGACATCCAGTGGGCCGCCCAGAGCGCGATCAGCGCCCAGGTCGCGGCGTCGCACGCGGACCGCGGCTACGTCATCGTCATGGACAACAGGACCGGCGAGGTGCTGGCGATGGCCGACGCCCCCGGTTTCGACCCGGGCGACCTCACGCACGCCGACCCCGAGGCGCTCGGCAACGCCGCGATGCAGGACGCGTACGAGCCGGGCAGCGTCAGCAAGCTCATGTCGATGGCGGCGATCATCGACACCGGCACCGCCACCCCCGAGACCCGGGTCGTGGTGCCCGGCACGCTGCCGCGCGCCGACCGGGTCTTCCACGACGACGTCGACCACGGCACCTGGTACCTGACACTCAACGGCGTGCTCGCCAAGTCCAGCAACATCGGCACCATCGAGGCCACCGGGCAGCTCGGCAAGACCCAGGCGCAGGCCAACCAGGTGCTCTACTCGTACCTGAAGAAGTTCGGCATCGGCGATCCCAGCGGCATCGGCTTCCCCGGCGAGACCCCCGGCATCCTGGCCAAGCCCAAGGACTGGAACGCCTCGCAGCAGTACACGATCCCGTTCGGCCAGGGCCTGTCGCTCAACGCCCTCCAGGCCACCTCGGTGTACGCGACCATCGCCAACGGCGGGGTACGCGTCCAGCCCAGCCTCATCCGCGGCATCACCGGCCCCGACGGGCGCTTCGTCCCGTCCCCGGCGCCGGAGAAGACCCGGGTGGTCAGCGCGAAGACCGCGACGACGCTCTCGCAGATGCTGGAGTCGGTGGTCGGCAGCGAGGAGGGCACCGGCACCAAGGCCAAGATCGACGGCTACCGGGTGGCGGGCAAGACGGGTACGGCCAACCGGGTGGACCCGAAAACCGGCAGGTACCACGGCTACACCGCGTCCTTCATGGGCTTCGCACCGGCCGACAACCCACGCGTCACGATCTCCTGCGTCATCCAGAACCCGACCAAGGGCAGCTATTTCGGCGGCTCGATCTGCGGCCCGGTCTTCAAGCAGGTGATGGAGTTCTCCCTCAAGACCCTTCGGGTGCCGCCCTCCGGCGCCCCCGCGCCCAAGCTCCCGCTCGACTTCGACCCGGCGGAGACGGCCGCCCCCGTGGTGTCGCCGTCCGGCCCGAAGGGACGGTGAGCATGGCGGGCACCGACCACGGCCACCCCGGCACCGCCCCGCGCGGCGCGCGCGACCCGCGGCTGCCGCGCCCGGCCCGTTTTGGCCCGCAGCCCGGCCGGGCCGGTAACCTCACCGCCGTGCCCAACCCTGATCAAGCCACCACCCTCACCCCGCCGGGCGCGCCGCGCCCGTCGCGCATCCGCCCGACCCCGCTGACCGACCTGGCCCGGCGGCTCGGAGTGCCGGATCTCGGCGGTGACACCGCGGTCACCGGGATCACCCACGACTCGCGCGCGGTCCGCCCCGGCGACGTGTACGCGGCGCTGCCCGGCGCCCGCTTCCACGGCGCGGACTTCGCCGCCCAGGCGGCGGCGGCCGGCGCCGTGGCCGTCCTGACCGACCCGGCGGGCGTCGAGCGCGCCGCCGCCACGTCGCTGCCCGTGCTGGCCGTCGGCGACCCCCGGGCGGTGATGGGCGAGCTGGCCGCGGCCGTCTACGGCGAGCCCGGCGAGGCGCTGCTGCGCATCGGCGTCACCGGCACCTCCGGCAAGACCACGACCTCCTACCTCGTCGAGGGCGGCCTGCGGGCCGCGACGCACGGCGGGACGGGACTGATCGGCACCGTCGAGACCCGGATCGGCGACGAGCGCATCAAGAGCGAGCGCACCACCCCGGAGGCCACCGACCTCCAGGCGCTGTTCGCGGTGATGCGCGAGCGCGGGGTCGCCTCGGTCGTCATGGAGGTCTCCAGCCACGCCCTGGTGCTCGGCCGGGTGGACGGCGCGCTCTTCGACGTCGCCGTCTTCACCAACCTCAGCCCGGAGCACATGGAGTTCCACTCCGGCATGGAGGACTACTTCCAGGCCAAGGCGCAGCTGTTCACCCCGCGCCGCAGCCGGCTCGGGGTGGTCAACCTGGACGACGAGTACGGCCGCCGGCTGGTCGCCGAGGCCGGGGTGCCGCTCGTGACGTTCTCGGCGCAGGGCAGCCTGGACGCCGACTGGCGCGCGGAGGACGTCGAGGCCGGTCCGATGACGAGCAGCTTCACCGTCGTCGGGCCCAAGGGCGAGCGCTTCGCCGCGACCTCCCCGCTGCCCGGCCCGTTCAACGTCGCCAACACGCTGGCCGCGATCACCGCGCTGGCCGCGGCGGGCCTGGACCCGGGCACCGCCGCCGAGGGCGTCGCGGCGGTGCCCGGGGTGCCGGGCCGGCTGGAGCGGGTGGACGCCGGGCAGCCGTACCTGGCGGTCGTGGACTACGCGCACAAGACCGACGCCGTCGAGTCCGTGCTGCGCGCGCTGCGCACCACCACCGGCGGCCGTATCCACGCCGTCCTGGGCTGCGGCGGCGACCGTGACGCCACCAAGCGCGCCCCGATGGGCGCCGCGCTGGCCCGGCTCGCCGACACCGCCGTCCTGACGTCGGACAACCCGCGTTCGGAGGACCCGCTGGCGATCCTCACCGCGATGCTCGCCGGGGCCGCGCAGGTGCCCGCCGAGCAGCGCGGCCACGTCCTGGTGGAGCCCGACCGGGCCGCCGCGGTGGCCGCCGCCGTCGCCCGCGCCGAGCCGGGCGACGTCGTGCTGGTCGCCGGCAAGGGCCATGAGCAGGGCCAGGACATCGCCGGCGTGGTGCGACCGTTCGACGACCGAGAGGTGCTGCGCGCCGCGATCGAGAAGGACCGGAAGGCATCGTGATCCCCCTTTCCCTCGCCGAGGTCGCACGCGCCGTCGGCGGGACCACGCACGACATACCGGACGAGGCGGTCATGGTGACCGGGCCGGTCGTCCACGACTCCCGCGAGGTGGTGCCCGGGGCGCTGTTCGTGGCCTTCGCCGGCGAGCGCGCCGACGGCCACGACTTCGCGCCCGGCGCGGTCGCCGCCGGCGCGGTCGCGGTGCTCGCGGCCCGCCCGCTGGGGGTGCCCGCGATCGTCGTCGACGACGTGCAGGCCGCGCTCGGCGCGCTGGCCCGGCACGTCATCGAGCGGCTGGGCGCCACCGTGGTGGCGCTCACCGGCTCCGCGGGCAAGACCAGCACCAAGGACCTGCTCGCACAGGTCCTGCAGCGGCTCGGTCCGACCGTGTGGACCCCCGGGTCGCTCAACAACGAGATCGGGCTGCCGCTGACGGCCCTCAGAGCCGACGAGAGCACCCGGCACCTGGTGCTGGAGATGGGGGCCCGCGGCATCGGCCACATCGCCTACCTGACCGGCCTGACGCCGCCGCGGATGGGGCTCGTGCTGAACGTCGGCAGCGCTCACATCGGCGAGTTCGGCGGAAAGGAGCAGATCGCCCGGGCCAAGGGCGAAATGGTCGAGGCGCTGCCGGACGAGCACGCCGGAGGCGTCGCCGTCCTCAACGCCGACGACCCTCTGGTGCGGGCCATGGCCGACCGGACCAAGGCGCGGATCGTGCTCTTCGGGGAGAGCGAGCACGCCGACGTCAGGGCCTCCGACGTGCACCTCAACGACCGCGGGCAGCCGGTGTTCACACTGCATGCCCCCACCGGGTGCGCCGACGTGACCTTGCGCCTGTACGGTGAGCACCACGTGTCGAACGCGCTCGCCGCAGCCGCCGTCGCCAGTGAACTCGGCATGCCCGTAAGGGAGATCGCCACCGCGCTCTCCGAAGCCGGGTCACTGTCGCACTGGCGGATGGAGGTCACCGAGCGCCCCGACGGCGTGACGGTCGTCAACGACGCCTACAACGCGAACCCCGAATCCGTGCGGGCCGCCCTGCGCGCACTCGCGGCGATGGGCAGGCCCGCGCAGGCCCGGGGGGGACGGACGTGGG
Source organism: Streptomyces sp. NPDC021224 (assembly GCF_044332905.1). NCBI lineage: Bacteria > Bacillati > Actinomycetota > Actinomycetes > Kitasatosporales > Streptomycetaceae > Streptomyces > Streptomyces sp. NPDC021224. Next base: position 135,810 of record NZ_JBIRPW010000019.1, read on the forward strand.
CGGTGCTGGGAAAGATGGCCGAACTGGGCGGAGAAGCGCTTGCCGAGCACGACGCGGTGGGGCGGCTGGCCGTCCGGCTCAACGTCAGCAAGCTCGTCTGCGTCGGCGGTCAGGAAGCCGCGTGGCTGCAGATGGGCGCCTATAACGAGGGTTCGTGGGGTGAGGAGTCGGTGCACGTGTCCGACGCAGAGGCGGCGATCGACCTGTTGCGCGCAGAGCTGCGGCCGGGTGACGTCGTGCTGGTGAAGGCATCCAGGTCGGTCGGCCTGGAGGCCGTCGCCCTGGCGCTGACCGAGGACGTCCCGGGCGGAGCGGCAGCCGGCGAGGGTGCCGCGCGATGAAGCAGATCCTCGTCTCCGGGGTGCTGGGCCTCTTCCTGTCCCTGATCGGCACCCCGCTGCTGATCCGGCTGCTCGCCCGCAAGGGCTACGGCCAGATGATCCGCGACGACGGCCCGCAGGCGCACCACAGCAAGCGCGGCACGCCCACCATGGGCGGTATCGCCTTCATCCTGGCCACGCTCATCGCGTACGCCGTGACCAAGCTCATCACCGGCGACAAGCCGAGCATGTCCGGTGTGCTGGTGCTCTTCCTGACCACCGGGCTCGGCGTCGTCGGCTTCCTCGACGACTACATCAAGATCGTCAAGCAGCGCAGCCTGGGCCTGCGCGCCAAGGCGAAGATGGCCGGCCAGCTCATCGTCGGCGTCGCCTTCGCGGTGCTCTCGCTGAACTTCGCGGACTCCCGCAACCAGACCCCGGCCTCCACCAAGCTGTCCTTCACCACGGACTTCGGCTGGTCGATCGGCCCGGTCATCTTCGTGGTCTGGGCGCTGTTCATGATCCTGGCCATGTCCAACGGCGTGAACCTCACCGACGGCCTCGACGGCCTGGCCACCGGCGCCTCGACGATGGCCTTCGCCGCCTACACCGTCATCGGCGTGTGGCAGTACGGCCAGTGGTGCGGCGCGCAGGTGAGCGCCAACGGCGCCTGCTACGAGGTGCGCGACCCGCTCGACCTCGCGGTGGTGGCCGCCGCCTTGATGGGCGCGTGCTTCGGCTTCCTGTGGTGGAACACCTCACCGGCCAAGATCTTCATGGGCGACACCGGCTCCCTCGCGCTCGGCGGCGCGCTCGCGGGCCTGGCGATCTGCTCGCGCACCGAGCTGCTGCTCGCCGTCCTCGGCGGCCTGTTCGTGCTCATCACCATGTCGGTGGTCATCCAGGTCGGCTCCTTCCGGCTGACCGGCAAACGCGTCTTCCGCATGGCACCGCTCCAGCACCACTTCGAGCTCAAGGGCTGGAGCGAGGTCCTGGTAGTGGTCCGCTTCTGGATCGTCCAGGGCATGTGCATGGCCGTCGGCCTCGGCATCTTCTACGCCGCCTGGGTGGCCGCCTCATGACCGCCGCCGCCCCCGGGCACCCGGGCGCCGCCTTCGCGGGCGTACGGGTCACCGTCGCCGGCCTCGGGGTGTCCGGGGTGCCCGCGGCCAAGGCGCTGCACTCCTTCGGCGCGCACGTCACGGTCGTCAACGGCACCGCGGGGGAGCGGCAGCAGGCCGAGGCCGCCGAACTGGAGGCGCTGGGCATCTCCGTACGCCTCGGTGACGGGGACACCCTGCCGGAGGGCACCGAGCTGGTCGTGACCGCGCCCGGCTGGAAGCCGTCCAGCCCGCTGTTCACGGCTGCCGCGGCCGCGGGCGTCGAGGTCATCGGCGACGTCGAGCTGGCCTGGCGGCTGCGCGGCGAGGACGCCGCGCCCTGGCTCGCGGTGACCGGCACCAACGGCAAGACCACCACCACCCGCATGCTCGCCGCGATCCTCACCGCGGCGGGCCTGCGCACCGCGGCGGTCGGCAACATCGGCGTCTCGCTGCTGGACGCGGTGCTCGGCGACGAGCCGTACGACGTCCTCGCCGTCGAGCTGTCCAGCTACCAGCTGCACTGGGCGCCCGGCATCCGGCCGCACAGCGCGGCCGTGCTCAACCTGGCGCCCGACCACCTGGACTGGCACGGCTCGATGGAGGACTACGCGGCCGACAAGGGCCGGATCTTCCACGGCAACCAGGTCGCGTGCGTCTACAACGCCGCCGACCCGGCCACCGAGAAGCTGGTGGAGGAGGCCGACGTCGAGGAGGGCTGCCGGGCGATCGGCTTCACCCTGGGCGCCCCCCGCATGTCGGAACTCGGTGTCGTCGAGGGCCTGCTGGTCGACCGGGCGTTCGTGCCCGACCGCCGCACCAAGGCCCAGGAGCTCGCCGAGGTCGCCGACGTCCAGCCGTCCGCCCCGCACAACGTCGCCAACGCGCTGGCCGCCGCGGCGCTCGCCCGCGCCTACGGGGTGCCGCCCGGTGCCGTCCGCGACGGCCTGCGGGCCTTCCGGCCGGACGCCCACCGCATCGCCGAGGTCGCGGTGCAGGACGGGGTGACCTGGGTCGACGACTCCAAGGCGACCAACACGCACGCCGCCCAGGCCTCGCTGACCGCGTACGACCACGTGGTGTGGATCGCCGGCGGGCTCGCCAAGGGTGCGGAGTTCGACGAGCTGGTGCGGGCCGCCGCGCCGCGGCTGCGCGCCGCGGTGCTGATGGGCGCCGACCGCGCGCTGATCCGCGAAGCCCTGGCGCGACACGCCCCGCAGGTGCCGGTGGTGGACCTGGAACGGACCGACACTGGGGCGATGTCCGCGGCCGTCGCCGAGGCGCGGCGGCTGGCCGTACCGGGTGACACCGTCCTGCTGGCGCCCGCGTGCGCGTCGATGGACATGTTCAGCAACTACAACCAGCGCGGCGACATGTTCGCCGACGCGGTCCGCGCCGCCTCGCCGGACACCGCGGCGCACTAGCCGCCGCGGCCCGGCAGCAGCGGGCCGCGGCGCACCGCACCGACGGAGGGGACGCATGACGGCACACGGCTCGACGCCCCGCGGCGCCGCCCGCCGCCCCGGCGCCCGGCCCCAGGCACCCAGCGCGCTGCGTGCCGCGGCCCGGCTGCCCGGCCGGCTGCGCGCGGCCTGGGACCGGCCGCTGACGGCCTACTACGTGATCCTCGGCGGCAGCCTGCTGATCACGGTGCTGGGCCTGGTGATGGTCTATTCGGCGTCGATGATCCAGGCGCTGCGCTACGGGCTGCCGTCCACCTTCTACTTCCGCAAGCAGCTGCTCGCCGTCGCGATCGGCTCGGTGCTGCTCTACGCGGCCGCGCGGATGCCGGTGCGGCTGCACCGCGCGCTGGCCTACCCGATACTGCTGGGCTCGGTGTTCCTGATGTGCCTGGTGCAGGTGCCGGGCGTCGGACAGACCGTCAACGGCAACACCAACTGGATCTCCATCGGCGGCCCCTTCCAGATCCAGCCCAGCGAGTTCGGCAAGCTCGCGCTGGTGCTGTGGGGCGCCGACCTGCTGGCCCGCAAGGGCGACAAGGGCCTGCTGGTGCAGTGGAAGCATCTGCTGGTGCCGCTCGTGCCGGTCACCGTGCTGCTGCTCGGACTCATCATGCTCGGCGGCGACATGGGCACCACGATGATCCTCACCGCGATCCTCTTCGGCATGCTGTGGCTGGCGGGCGCGCCCACCCGGCTGTTCGCCGGGGTGCTCGGCGGCGCGGGCGTGCTCGCGTTCCTGGCGATCGTCACCAGCTCCAACCGGATGGACCGGCTGCACTGCATCGCCGCCTCCGCCCCCGACAACGGCTGCTGGCAGGCGGTGCACGGCATCTACGCCCTCGCCTCGGGCGGCTGGTTCGGTTCGGGACTCGGGGCGAGCGTGGAGAAATGGGGCGAACTGCCCGAGCCGCACACCGACTTCATCTTCGCCGTGACGGGGGAGGAACTGGGTCTGGCGGGGACGCTGTCGGTACTCGCCCTCTTCGCGGCACTAGGCTACGCGGGTATCCGCGTGGCCGGTCGTACGGAGGACCCCTTCGTCAGGTTCGCAGCGGGTGGCGTGACCACCTGGATCACGGTGCAGGCCGTGATCAACATCGGTGCGGTGCTCGGCCTGCTGCCGATCGCCGGAGTCCCGCTCCCGCTGTTCTCCTACGGGGGTTCGGCCCTCCTGCCGACGATGTTCGCGATCGGGCTGCTGATCTCCTTCGCCAGGAGCGAGCCGGCGGCGCGAGCGGCACTGGCCGTGCGGGGGCGGAGCGGGCGTAAATTCCCGAGCCGGGCAATGACACGGACGATGCGACGGTACGTCACCCGACGGCCGTCCGGAGAGCGGTGAATTTCGGTGCACGTCGTACTCGCCGGCGGGGGGACCGCCGGCCACATCGAGCCTGCGCTCGCGCTCGCCGATGCCCTGCGGAGGCAGGACCCGACAGTGGGCATCACCGCCCTCGGCACCGAGCGGGGTCTGGAGACCAGGCTGGTGCCCGAACGCGGCTACGAACTCGCGCTCATCCCGGCCGTCCCGCTGCCGCGCCGGCCCACCCCCGAACTCATCACCGTGCCCGGCCGGCTGCGCGGCACCATCAAGGCCGCCGAGCAGATCCTGGAGCGCACCAAGGCCGACTGCGTCGTGGGCTTCGGCGGCTACGTCGCCCTGCCCGGCTACCTCGCCGCCAAGCGGCTCGGCGTGCCGATCGTGGTGCACGAGGCCAACGCCCGCCCGGGCCTGGCCAACAAGATCGGCTCCCGCTACGCCCACGCGGTCGCCGTCTCCACCCCCGACAGCAAGCTGCGCGACTCCCGTTACATCGGCATCCCGCTGCGCCGCTCCATCGCCACCCTGGACCGCGCCGCGGCCCGCCCCGAGGCCCGGCACGCCTTCGGCCTGGACCAGAACCTGCCGACGCTGCTCGTCTCCGGCGGTTCGCAGGGCGCCCGCCGCCTCAACGAGGTGGCCGCCACCGTCGCCCCGCGGCTCCAGCAGTCCGGCGTGCAGATCCTGCACGCGGTCGGCCCCAAGAACGAGCTGCCCAAGGCCGACAATATGCCCGGCATGCCGCCGTACCGCCCCGTCCCGTACGTCGACCGGATGGATCTCGCGTACGCCGCCGCCGACATGATGCTGTGCCGGGCCGGGGCCATGACCGTCGCCGAACTGTCCGCGGTCGGGCTGCCCGCCGCGTACGTGCCGCTGCCGATCGGCAACGGCGAGCAGCGGCTCAACGCGCAGCCCGTGGTCAAGGCGGGCGGCGGCCTGCTGGTCGACGACGCCGAGCTGACGCCGGACTGGGTGCTCGGCAACGTCCTGCCCGTCCTCACCGACCCGCACCGGCTCTACGACATGTCCCGCGCCGCCGCCGAGTTCGGCCGCAGGGACGCCGACGACCTGCTCGTCGGCATGGTGTACGAGGCGGTGGGCGCCCGCCGGGCACGATAGAGCCCGGCGGGAGTCGATCAGCGGGGAGTCGGACATGGCAGGCGTGACAGGACCCGGCGCCGGGACCGGAGCCAGACCCGAGCAGCGCGGCGGCGGCCGCCCCGAACGCCCCGGCGGGCGCCCGCCCGGGGCACCCGCGGGAGCGGCGGGCGGCCGCCCGCCCGGCACCGCCCGGCCGCCGGGCGAGTCCGGCGGCGGGCGGCGGGCCCGGCTCACCCCGCCCTCGCGCCGCACCCTGTTGATCGTCCTGGTGGCGCTCACCGTCCTGCTGGGCGGCGGCACATGGGCGGTCTACGGCTCCCCGTGGCTGCGGGCCCGCACGGTGAGCGTGCACGGCACCGGGGTGCTGACCCCGGAACAGGTGCGCAAGGCCGCCGCGGTCCCGCTGGGCGGGGCGCTGGTCTCGGTCGACACCGCGGCGGTGCGCGCCCGGCTGCTGAAGGAGCTGCCCCGGCTGAAGGACGCCCGGGTGCACCGGGGGTGGCCGCACACCGTGCGCATCGACGTCACCGAGCGGACCCCGTCGGCGATCCTGAAAAGCGGCGCGAAGTTCACCGAGGTCGACCGGGACGGGGTGCGCTTCGCGACCGTCGACCGGGCGCCGGACGGGGTGCCGCTGGTGGAATTGACGCCGGATCAGACGGCGAGCTTTCGGCATTTCGGAACAAAAAGACTGCTGCAAGGCGCCATTACCGTCGCGGGCCGGCTGCCGGATTCGCTCGCCGGGCGCGCGACCGCGATCCGGGTGCGTTCCTACGACGCGATCACCGTCGAACTCACCGGCGGTCGCGACGTGATGTGGGGGAGCGCCGACGACAGCGCTGTGAAGGCGGCGGTCCTCACGGCGCTCATGAAGGCCGAGCCGCACGCCACGCACTACGACGTGAGCGCCCCCACCGCCCCTGCGGCGTCCGGAAGTTGACGTGTGCGGGACGTCCGCTTCGCTAGTATTCGACCCCTGGTTCACGGAACCGGGGCGTGATCACATAGGGTCAAAAGAAAAACGGGAGGTTCGGCGTGTTCGTTGAACCTCCACCGCTTGTCGACTTAGTGTCTCGTCCCAAAGGAACACATGGGACAGGCATACTGGTAACCCTAAACCTCAGGGTTAGGGTTCGGAACGGCCCGGCGAGCGTACCGACCGTCCCACACACTTCGTAAATCGAGGCGAGAGGCCTTCGACGTGGCAGCACCGCAGAACTACCTCGCAGTCATCAAGGTCGTCGGCATCGGCGGCGGTGGCGTCAACGCCATCAACCGGATGATCGAGGTCGGTCTCAAGGGCGTCGAGTTCATCGCGATCAACACCGATGCGCAGGCCCTGCTGATGAGCGACGCCGACGTCAAGCTGGACGTCGGCCGCGAGCTGACCCGCGGGCTCGGCGCCGGGGCGAACCCGGACGTCGGCCGAAAGGCCGCCGAGGACCACCGCGAGGAGATCGAAGAGGTGCTCAAGGGCGCCGACATGGTCTTCGTCACCGCGGGTGAGGGCGGCGGCACCGGCACCGGCGGCGCCCCCGTGGTCGCCAACATCGCCCGCTCGCTCGGCGCCCTGACCATCGGTGTGGTCACCCGCCCGTTCACCTTCGAGGGCCGCCGCCGCGCCAACCAGGCCGAGGACGGCATCGCAGGCCTGCGGGAGAACGTCGACACCCTGATCGTCATCCCCAACGACCGCCTGCTGTCCATCTCGGACCGCCAGGTCAGCGTGCTGGACGCCTTCCGCTCCGCCGACCAGGTGCTGCTGTCCGGTGTGCAGGGCATCACCGACCTCATCACCACCCCGGGCCTGATCAACCTGGACTTCGCGGACGTGAAGTCCGTGATGTCGGAGGCCGGTTCCGCCCTCATGGGCATCGGCTCGGCCCGCGGCGACGACCGCGCGGTGGCCGCCGCCGAGATGGCGATCTCCTCGCCGCTGCTGGAGGCCTCCATCGACGGCGCCCGCGGGGTGCTGCTGTCCATCTCCGGCGGCTCCGACCTCGGGCTCTTCGAGATCAACGAGGCCGCCCAGCTGGTGAGCGAGGCCGCTCACCCGGAGGCCAACATCATCTTCGGCGCCGTCATCGACGACGCCCTCGGCGACGAGGTCCGGGTCACCGTGATCGCGGCCGGCTTCGACGGCGGCCAGCCGCCGAGCAAGGCCGGCCGGGACAAGGCGCAGGGCTCCACCTACTCCGCGCACGACGGCGGAACCGCCGGCGCGGCCGGTCCGGGCCGCGGCGCCGAGCCGCAGCCGCGTCCGGTGTCGCCCTTCAACGGCCTCGGCGTGCCGTCGGCGATCCCGGCCGAGCGGGAGGCCGAGCCGGTCGCCGAGACCGCCGTCCCCCCGGTCACCCCGCCGGTGGTCCCGCCGGCCCGGCCGTACCAGGACACCGCGGCCGAAGAGCTCGACGTCCCCGACTTCCTGAAGTGACCGCCCGGACGTGATAGGGCACCGCAGCACAGCGAACGGCGCGCATTTCGCCTTCACCGACCGGTGGGGCGGGGTGAGCGCCGTTCCTTACGACAGCCTCAACCTCGGCGGCGCGGTCGGCGACGACCCGGCCGCCGTCGCCGCCAACCGCGACCGGGCCGCCCGCGAACTGGGCCGCGACCCGGGGCGGGTGGTGTGGATGAACCAGGTGCACGGCCGTGACGTCGCCGTCGTCGACCGGCCGTGGGGCGACGAGCCCGCCGGATCCGTCGACGCCCTCGTCACCACCCGCGCCGACCTCACCCTCGGGGTGCTCACCGCCGACTGCGTCCCGGTGCTGCTCGCCGACCCGGTCGCCGGGGTCGCCGCCGCCGCGCACGCCGGGCGGCCGGGGATGACGGCGGGGGTCGCGACCGCCGTGGTCGAGACGATGATCACACTCGGGGCGGCTCCGGGGCGTATGACAGCGCTCCTCGGCCCGTCGGTATGCGGCAAATGCTATGAAGTGCCCGCCGAGATGCGCGACACGGTCGCAGCCGTCGAACCGGCGGCGTACGCCGAGACGAGTTGGGGCACACCGGCGCTCGACGTGGCCGCCGGAGTGCGCGCCCAACTGCTGCGCGCCGGAGTGCGCGCCGTGGAAGGACCCGCCGTGTGCACCCGTGAATCCGCCGACCACTTCTCCTACCGCCGCGACAAGGTCACCGGCCGGCTCGCCGGTTACGTGTGGCTGGACGGTGCGCGATGACCGGCACGGACGGCGCCGACGGCACTGCCGAGGAGGCCGCCGCGCGCGGCGCGCAGCTCGCCGCCAACCTGGCCCGGGTCGAGCAGCGCATCGCCGACGCGTGCGCCGCCGCGGGCCGCGACCGCGCAGACGTCACCCTGATCGTGGTCACCAAGACCTACCCGGCCACCGATGTACGGCTGCTGGCCGGACTCGGGGTCCGCGAGGTCGCCGAGAACCGCGACCAGGAGGCCGCGCAGAAGGCGCAGGAGACCGCCGATCTGCCGCTCAGCTGGCACTTCGTGGGCCAACTCCAGACCAACAAGGCGCGATCCGTGGTCGGTTACGCTGACCATGTGCACTCCGTCGACCGGCTCCGGCTGGTCGGGGCGCTGTCCGCCGCGGCCACCGCCGCCGGGCGGCACATCGGCTGCCTGGTCCAAGTCGCCCTGGACGCCGACGAGACGGCGGGTCCCGGCGGGCGCGGGGAGCGCGGCGGGGTGGCACCCGGCGCGGTGCCCGAGCTCGCCGACGCGATCGCGGCCGCCCCCGGGCTCCGGCTCGACGGGCTCATGACGGTCGCGCCGCTGGCCGGGGCATACGCGGGCCAACCCCGCGCCGCCTTCGACCGGTTGAGGGAAATCTCATCCCGCCTGCGCGAGACGCATCCGGCTGCCACCATGGTCTCGGCAGGGATGAGCCAGGACCTCGACGAAGCGGTGGCGGCCGGAGCGACACATGTGCGCGTCGGAACGGCGGTACTCGGAGTCCGTCCCGGGCTCCGGTAACGTCACCAAACAAGTCGGACCACAGCATAAATATGGTGTGGCGGCCGTCCCCGGCGGACGGCCGAGGACCGCAACACCCCGCTGAGAGGACGCAGAGCATGGCCGGCGCGATGCGCAAGATGGCGGTCTACCTCGGCCTCGTGGAGGACGACGGGTACGACGGCCCGGGTTTTGACCCGGATGACGAGTTCGAGCCGGAGGTGCCCGCGCCCCCGGCGCGTGTCGCGGCCGAGCCGGAGCGCGCCCCCCGCCGACCGCACAGCCAGCACGTGGCGCCGAGCCCGCACCAGCCGCAGCAGGAAGAACCGCCGCGGCTCGTCCATGCTCCCGCACCCCGCGAACCGCGGATCGCCCCCGTGGCGTCCATCACACCCGAACGTCACAGCCTGGAGAAGAACGCAGCGGTGATCATGCCCAAGGTCGTGTCAGAACGCGAGCCCTACCGGATCACGACACTTCACCCCCGGACCTACAACGAAGCCCGTACCATCGGGGAACACTTCCGCGAAGGCACCCCGGTGATCATGAACTTGACGGAGATGGACGACACGGATGCGAAGCGACTTGTCGACTTCGCGGCCGGTCTGGTCTTCGGCCTCCACGGGAGCATCGAGCGGGTGACGCAGAAGGTGTTTCTGCTGTCGCCTGCTAACGTCGATGTCACGGCGGAGGACAAGGCCCGGATCGCCGAGGGCGGGTTCTTCAACCAGAGCTGAACCAAACGCAACCGTCAGGGACCGGCCGGCAGGCCGAGAAGCAGGGGAGAGGGAAGCGCGATGAGTGTCGCACTCCAGGTGCTGGACATCGCGTTGTACTGCTTCCTCTTTGTGCTGATCTTCCGATTGGTGATGGATTACGTCTTCCAGTTCGCCCGCTCGTGGCACCCTGGCAAGGCGATGGTGGTGGTCCTGGAGGGCACTTACACTGTCACCGATCCGCCGCTGAAGCTCCTGCGGCGGTTCATCCCGCCGCTGCGCCTCGGGGGTGTGGCGCTCGACCTGTCCTTCTTCGTACTGATGATCATCGTTTACATCCTGATCTACGTTGTTGGGAGCTTCATGTGAACGGTGCGAGCTCCCGATATGTCGACGATCACGTTGAGGTGAAGAGATGCCGTTGACCCCCGAGGACGTTCGGAACAAGCAGTTCACGACCGTCCGCCTCCGTGAGGGCTATGACGAGGATGAGGTCGACGCCTTCCTCGACGAGGTGGAGGCGGAACTGACCCGCCTGCTCCGTGAGAACGAGGACCTGCGCGCCAAACTGGCCGCCGCGACTCGTGCCGCGGCCCAGGCCAGCCAGCGCAAGCCCGAGCCGCAGGACCGGCCGGTGCCCGCTGCCATATCCGGACCGCAGCCGGTGCAGCAGCAGATGCCGCAGCAGATGGGTCCGCCCCCGCAGCAGGGCGGCATGCCGCAGCTGCCCCCCGGCCCCAGCGCCCAGCAGCACGGTCCTGGCCCCGGCCAGCACCCGATGCAGCAGCAGGGTCCCGGCCCGATGGGCCAGCACCCGATGCAGGGCGGCCCCGGCCCCATGGGCCAGCACCCGATGCAGCAGCAGGGTCCCGGCCCGATGGGCCAGCACCCCATGCAGGGCGGCCCCGGCGGTCACCCGATGCAGCAGCAGGGTCCCGGCGGCGACAGCGCGGCCCGCGTGCTCTCGCTCGCCCAGCAGACCGCCGACCAGGCGATCGCGGAGGCCCGTTCCGAGGCCAACAAGATCGTCGGCGAGGCCCGCAGCCGCGCCGAGGGCCTGGAGCGGGACGCCCGCGCCAAGGCCGACGCGCTGGAGCGGGACGCCCAGGAGAAGCACCGCGTCGCGATGGGCTCCCTGGAGTCCGCCCGCGCCACGCTGGAGCGCAAGGTCGAGGACCTGCGCGGCTTCGAGCGGGAGTACCGCACGCGGCTGAAGTCCTACCTGGAGTCCCAGCTGCGCCAGCTGGAGAACCAGGCGGACGACTCCCTCGCCCCGCCGCGCACCACCCCGTCCGCGCCCTCCCTCCCGGCGGCGGCGTCGCCGATGGCCGGGTCGATGGGCGGCAACGGGATGAGCGGTGGCATGAACGGGATGGCTCCCGCCGGTGCGGGTGCGATGAGCCACAACGGCTCCGCCCCGGCCTTCGGCGGCGGCCAGGGCATGGGCGGTCACACGCCCGGCCCGACGTACGGTGGCCAGCAGCAGATGTCGCCTGCGATGACGCAGCCGATGGCTCCTGTTCGCCCGCAGGGCGGGCCGTCCCCGCTCCAGCAGGCGCCCACGCCGATGAGGGGTTTCCTCATCGACGAGGACGACAACTAGGCGCTGCGCTGCGCCGAGCTGTTCAGGGCCGGGCCTCCCGGGGGTTGCACCCCGCGGAGGCCCGGCCCTTTTGCGCGAGCGTGCGCCTGCGGCGCCGGCCACACCAGGGGCGCGTGAGAGGTGCCCCCACGCGCCCCTACTGGGCCTTGCTCACGCCCTCCGCAAGGAGAAGCTCAGGGACAGGGGCTCGTCCGTGAAGGGGGAGCCGAAGTCCGCGGAGGGGGCGCCCTCCGCGAAGTCGACGGCGAGGACCTCCTCCGAGATGAGCGTGGCGTGCGCGGCGAGCGCGGAGGCCAGCTCGGGGTTGGTCGTCGTCCAGCGGACGGCGATCCGGTCGGCCACGTCGAGGCCGCTGTTCTTGCGGGCCTCCTGGACGAGCCGGATGACGTCGCGGGCCAGGCCGGCGAGCCGCAGCTCGGGGGTGATCTCCAGGTCGAGGGCGACCGTGGCGCCGGAGTCGGAGGCCACCGACCAGCCCTCGCGCGGGGTCTCGGTGATGATGACCTCCTCCGGGGACAGCTCGACGGTCTCCCCGTCGACGGCCACCGAGGTCACCCCCCGCTCCCGCAGCTCCGCGGAGAGCGCGGCCGCGTCCGCGGCGGCCACGGCGGCGGCGACCGCCTGGACGCCCTTGCCGAACCGCTTGCCCAGCACCCGGAAGTTGGCCTTCGCGGTGGCGTCGACCAGCGAGCCGCCGACCTCGGAGAGGGACGCGAGCGAGGAGACGTTCAGCTCGTCGGCGATCTGGGCCCGCAGTTCGTCGGTGAGGTCCTCGAAGCCCGCGGCGGCGACGAGCGCGCGGCGCAGCGGCTGCCGGGTCTTGACGCCGGACTCGGCGCGGGTGGCGCGGCCCAGTTCGACCAGGCGGCGCACCAGCTGCATGCGGGTGGACAGCGCCGGGTCGATGAGCGCCTCGTCGGCGACCGGCCAGCTCGCGAGGTGGACGGAGTCCGGCGCGTCCGGCACGACGGGCACGACGAGGTCCTGCCAGACGCGTTCGGTGATGAACGGCACCAGCGGCGCCATCAGCCGGGTCACCGTCTCGACCACGTCGTGCAGGGTGCGCAGCGCGGCCGCGTCGCCCTGCCAGAAGCGGCGGCGGGAGCGGCGGACGTACCAGTTGGACAGGTCGTCGACGAAGGCGGACAGCAGCTTGCCGGCGCGCTGGGTGTCGAAGGACTCCAGCGCCTCGGTGACGTCCCGTACGAGGACGTTGAGTTCACCGGCCAGCCAGCGGTCGAGCAGCGGGCGGTCGGCGACGGCCGGGTCGGACGCGGAGGGCGCCCAGCCGGACGTACGGGCGTAGAGGGCCTGGAAGGCGACGGTGTTCCAGTAGGTGAGCAGCGTCTTGCGCACGACCTCCTGGATCGTGCCGTGGCCGACCCGGCGGGCGGCCCACGGGGAGCCGCCGGCGGCCATGAACCAGCGCACCGCGTCGGCGCCGTGCTGGTCCATGAGCGGGATCGGCTCCAGGATGTTGCCGAGGTGCTTGGACATCTTGCGGCCGTCCTCGGCGAGGATGTGGCCCAGGCACACCACGTTCTCGTACGCGGAGCGGTCGAAGACCAGGGTGCCGACGGCCATCAGCGTGTAGAACCAGCCGCGGGTCTGGTCGATCGCCTCGGAGATGAACTGCGCGGGGTAGGTGCGCTCGAAGACGTCCTTGTTGCGGTACGGGTAGCCCCACTGCGCGAAGGGCATCGACCCCGAGTCGTACCAGGCGTCGATGACCTCGGGCACCCGGGTCGCGGTGCTGCCGCAGCGGCCGCACGCGAAGGTGACCTCGTCGATGTAGGGGCGGTGCGGGTCCAGGCCCGACTGGTCGGTGCCGGTCAGCTCGCCCAGCTCGGCGAGCGAGCCGACGCACGTGAGGTGCTCCTCCTCGCAGACCCAGATCGGCAGCGGGGTGCCCCAGTAGCGGCTGCGGGACAGCGCCCAGTCGACGTTGTTGTCCAGCCAGTCGCCGAAGCGGCCGTGCTTGACGGACTCCGGGTACCAGGTGGTGCGCTCGTTCTCGCGCAGCATCGCGTCCTTGACCGCGGTCGTCCTGATGTACCAGGACGGCTGCGCGTAGTAGAGGAGCGCGGTGTGGCAGCGCCAGCAGTGCGGGTAGCTGTGCTCGTAGGGGACGTGCCGGAAGAGCTTGCCGTTCGCGGTCAGCTCGGCGACCAGCGCCTCGTCGGCCTTCTTGAAGAAGACCCCGCCGACGAGCGGCACCTCGGGCTCGAAGGTGCCGTCCCGGCGCACCGGGTTGACCACCGGCAGGCCGTACGCGCGGCAGGCCCTGAGGTCGTCCTCGCCGAAGGCGGGGGACTGGTGGACCAGGCCCGTGCCGTCCTCGGTGGTGACGTACTCGGCGTTGAGCACGAAGTGCGCGTCCGGGATGTCGACGAGGGTGAAGGGCCGCTCGTACGTCCAGCGCTCCATCTCGCGGCCGGTGAAGGTCTCGCCGGTCGGCTCCCAGCCCTCACCCAGCGCCTTGCCGAGCAGCGGCTCGGCGACGACGAGCTGCTCGGTGCCGTCGGTGGCCACCACGTAGCGGACGTCCGGGTGCGCGGCGACCGCGGTGTTGGACACCAGCGTCCACGGCGTGGTCGTCCACACCAGCAGTGCCGCGCGCCCGGCGAGCGGGCCGCTGGTGAGCGGGAAGCGGACGTAGACGGACGGGTCGACGACCGTCTCGTAGCCTTGCGCCAGCTCGTGGTCGGACAGGCCGGTCTGGTCGCGCGGGCACCACGGGGCGACCCGGTAGTCCTGCACCAGCAGGCCCTTGTCGAAGATCTGCTTGAGCGACCACCACACCGACTCGACGTACTCCGGGTCCATCGTGCGGTACGCGTCGTCCAGGTCCACCCAGTAGCCCATCCGGGTGGTCAGCTCGGCGAAGGCGTCGGTGTGCCGGGTCACCGACGCGCGGCACCTGGCGTTGAACTCCGCGATGCCGTACGCCTCGATGTCCTGCTTGCCGGTGAAGCCCAGCTCCTTCTCGACGGCCAGCTCCACGGGCAGGCCGTGGCAGTCCCAGCCCGCCTTGCGGGTCACGTGGTGGCCCTGCATCGTCTTGAAGCGCGGGAAGACGTCCTTGAAGACCCGGGCCTCGATGTGGTGGGCGCCGGGCATGCCGTTCGCGGTCGGCGGGCCCTCGTAGAAGATCCAGTCGGGCAGTCCGCGGCTCTGCTCCACGGAGCGGGCGAACGTCTTGCGCTCGCGCCACAGCTCCAGCACCTCGTGTTCGAGAGCGGGCAGGTCGACCTGCGCGGGCACCTGGCGATACTGCGGCTGGCTGGTCGGGCTCATCGCGGACTTTCCTCCGGCGGACGCTGGGACACTCCGTCGAAGGGACGAGGACGCCGGAGCGCTCCCGCGGTACCACCCTTCTTGGCGGTGGAGGACTTCCCACCGCCCCCTCATTGGGGTCAGCGATGCCGGTTCTACTCACCCGGCGGCCGACGGCGCGGTCCCACGGGTTTTCTTCCGGCGGCTCCGGGCTGATCTTCACCCCGCGCACACCCCCGGGCTTCCACCGTCCCCGGGTCGCTCTCGGCTGCGTGCGGCGCTACTCGTCCCATCCACGCCGGTTCGCTGCCGCTCAGTGTACGGCCGCGCGCGGACCCGCGCCGCCGGGTTTTCCGCCGCCGCCCGGCGGACCGGCCCGCGGCGGCCCGCTTACCCGAATGGCCTGCTCCGCGCGCCGGGGCGGCGGCTGTCGCGCATCGTTGCGCCATGTACCGGAATACCCGGCGGTGAGCTGGGCACCAGCTCACGGATGCGAAGGGGTCGCGGTCATGGCCGTGAAGGAGTCGGCGGACCAGCCGGCGGAAGAGCCGGCGGAAGAACCCGCGAAGCAGGCGGCACAGGAGCCGGCCGAGAAAGCCGCCAGGAAAACGGCCAGGAAATCGGCGAGGAAGACGGCGAAGAAGGCCGCCGCCAAGGCACCGGCCGGGAAGACCGCCGCCAGGAAGACAGCTTCGGCCGCCCCGGCAGGTGGGAAGAAGGCCGCAGCCGGGAAGAAACCGGTGAGCGACGAGCGCACCGGTCATGACGGGCCCGAGACAGGAGCTGGCACTGTGGGAGTGGAGAAGACGGCGGCCGGTACGGCCGCGAGCGGCGTCCCTGCGGCGCGCGGCGCGGCCGGAGCCGGAGACCTCGCGGTCCTGCCCGGCGAGGATCCGTGGACGCCCGAGGAGGTCGCGGAGGCCCGCGCCGAGCTGACCGGGGAGGTCGACCGGCTCCGCGCCGAGATCGAGTCCTCCGAGCAGGCCGTCGCCGGCCTGCTGCGGGACGGCGCCGACAGCGGCGGCGACGAGGCCGACACCGGCGCCAAGAACATCAGCCGGGAGTACGAGCTGGCGCTCGCCGCCAACACCCGCGAGACGCTCCAGCAGGCCGAGCACGCCCTGCGGCGCCTCGACGAGGGCACGTACGGGCTGTGCGAGGTGTGCGGCAACCCGATCGGCAAGGCCAGGATGCAGGCCTTCCCCCGCGCCACCTTGTGCCTCGACGACAAGCAGCGCCAGGAACGGCGGTGACACGCGGCCGATGACCCGTCCGCGGCCGGTGCCGTACCCTCGTCACAGGCGGGCGCACCGGCCCGTACGTGCTGAGGGCTGAGGGACCACGTGACGGAAGCGGAGCGCACCATCATCACGCCGGACGACGACGCCCCGGGGCGGGCGGAAGAGCCCGCGCAGCCCGCCGCGGACGCCCCCGCCGCCCCGTCCACCGCGGTCCGCAACCGCCGCATCCTCGTGCTGGCGGGTGTCGCGGCCTTCGCGTACCTGCTCGACCTGCTCTCCAAGATCTGGGTCGTCAAGAGCCTCGAAGGCCATGACTCGATCGACGTGCTCGGGCACTACCTGCGGCTCGACGCGCTGCGCAACGCAGGCGCGGCCTTCGGCATGGGCCAGGGCATGACGATCGTCTTCACGTGCATCGCGGCCGGTGTGATCGTCGTCATCGTCCGGCTGTCCCGCCGTCTGTACAGCGCGCCCTGGGCCGTCGCCCTCGGACTGCTCCTCGGCGGCGCCTTCGGCAACCTCACGGACCGTGTCTTCCGCGCGCCCGGCGGACTCCAGGGCCATGTCGTCGACTTCATCGCCCCCGAGCACTTCGCGGTCTTCAACCTCGCGGACTCGGCGATCACCTGCGGTGGCGTGCTGATCGTCCTGCTCTCCTTCCGCGGTATCGACCCCGACGGCACCCGCCACCGCGACTGACCCCCGGCCGGGCTCCCGCCCCCCTCCGCCGAGGGAGCGGAAATCCGGGGTCCGCGGGTCCGGCATACTCGACCGGGTGAGTACCGCACCCGAAATCCGCTCGTTGCCCGTGCCCGACGGCCTGGAGGGCGAACGCGTCGACGCCGCCCTCGCCCGTATGTTCGGCTTTTCCAGGACCAAGGCCGCCGAGCTCGCCGCGGACGGCAAGGTGTCGCTGGACGGGTCGGTCGCGGGGAAGTCGGAGCGGGTGCACGGGGGTGCGTGGCTGGAGGTCGAGATGCCCGCGCCCGCGGCCCCCGTGCGGGTCGTCGCGGAGCCCGTGGAGGGCATGGAGATCGTCCACGACGACGACGACGTCGTGGTGATCATGAAGCCCGTGGGGGTGGCCGCGCATCCGAGCCCCGGGTGGTCCGGTCCGACCGTGATCGGCGGGCTGGCCGCGGCGGGCTACCGGATCGCCACCTCCGGCGCCGCCGAGCGGCAGGGCATCGTGCACCGGCTGGACGTCGGGACGTCCGGACTGATGGTCGTGGCGAAGTCGGAGAACGCCTACAGCCTGCTCAAACAGCAGTTCCGGGAGCGGGTCGTGGACAAGCGCTACCACGCGCTCGTGCAGGGCCACCCCGACCCGCTGAGCGGCACCATCGACGCGCCGATCGGCCGGCACCCCACGCACGACTACAAGTGGGCGGTCGTCGCGGACGGCAAGCCGTCGGTGACGCACTACGACCTGATCGAGGCCTTCCGCTCCGCCAGCCTGCTGGACATCAAGCTGGAGACGGGCCGCACCCACCAGATCCGGGTGCACATGTCCGCGCACCGCCACCCTTGCGTCGGCGACCTCACCTACGGCGCCGACCCGACCATGGCCCGCCGGCTGGGCCTGACCCGGCAGTGGCTGCACGCCAAGCGGCTGGGCTTCGAGCACCCGGCGGACGGCTCCTGGGTGGAGTTCAGCAGCGAGTACCCGCCGGACCTGGAGCACGCGCTGGAGACGGTGCGGGCGGAGAGCCGGTGAGCGCCCCGGCGACCGGGGTGCGGGTGATCGTGGCCGGGGACACCGCGGGCATGGCCGCCGTGCACGCCATCCGGCACGAGGTCTTCGTGGTGGAGCAGGGCGTCCCGGCGGAGCTGGAGTGGGACGGCAAGGACGGCCGGGCCGTGCACGCGCTCGCCGAGGGCGCGGGCACCGGGCGGCTGCTGCTCGGCGCGGACGCCGCGGCGAAGAACGGCGGCGACGAGCAGCTGGCGGTGCTCGGCCGGCTCGCGGTGCTGAAGGCCGCGCGCGGTACGGGCCTGGGCGCGCTGCTGGTGCGGGCGCTGGAGGAGGAGGCCGGGCGGCTCGGCCTCGCGGGCGTCTACCTGGAGGCCCAGGTGCACGCGATCGGCTTCTACGAGAAGCTCGGCTACACCGCGTACGGCCCGCAGTTCCAGGACGCCGGGATCGCCCACCGCGCGATGCGCCGCACCTGGCGCCCCTGAACCCGCGCGGCCCGCACCCGTACGGCCGTTCGGGGGCGCGGCGGCGCCACGGCGGCGCGGGGGATCGCTCGGGCGGCCTGCGGCGCGCCCCGCGGCCGTAGCGCACCGCGCAAGGCACGCTGGCGGGCGTGGACCAGCTCGCCCTGTTCTTCTCGCTCATGCTCGCGGCCGTCGTGACGGTGCCGCTCGGCGACCGGCTGGCACTGCCCGCGCCGGTGCTCATGACGCTGTTCGGCGGGGTCCTGGCGCTGATCCCGCAGGTTCCCAACGTCCGGATCGACCCGGACTTCATCCTGCCGCTGCTGCTCCCGCCACTGCTGTACGCCGCGGTGCAGCGCACCTCGTGGCGGCAGTTCGCGGCCAACCGGCGGGCGATCTTCCTGCTCGCGGTGGCGCTGGTCTTCGTCACCACGACGGCGGTCGCCGCCGTCGTGGACGCGGTGGTGCCGGGCATCACGGTGGCCGCGGCCTTCACGCTGGGCGCGCTCGTGGCGCCGCCCGACCCGGTCGCGGCGACCGCGGTGGCGGGCCGCCTCGGGCTGCCGCGCCGCATGATCTCGATCCTGGAGGGCGAGGGGCTCTTCAACGACGTCACGGCGATCGTGCTCTACCACGTGGCCGTCGACGCGGCGGTGTCCGGGCACTTCTCGGTGGGGCACGCGCTGCTGGAGTTCGTGCTGTCCGCGGTCGTCGCGGTCGTGGTGGGGCTGGTGCTCGGCTGGGGCGCCAACAAGCTCATGGGCGTGGTGGGCGACCCGACACTCCAGGTCGGGCTGTCGCTGCTGGTGCCCTTCGCCTCGTACGCCATCGCCGAGGAACTGTCCGGCTCGGGCGTGCTCGCGGTGCTGACCAGCGGGCTCTTCCTCGCCGAGTACGCCTTCGAGGCCGACGACGTGACCGCGCGGCTGGCCGGCACCACGTTCTGGCAGATCATCGACACGCTGGTCACCGGCATCGCCTTCGGGCTCATCGGCCTGGAGCTGCACCACGTCTTCAGCGTCGGCGCCGGCAACTGGGGGCCGATGACACGGGACGCGCTGCTCGTCGTCGCCGTGGTCGTCGGGGTGCGGCTGGTGTGGCTGCTGCCGGCCGCGTGGGTGGCCCGGCGGCTGCACAAGCTGCGCGACATGGACGAGGACATCCCGATGACATGGCGGGAGACCGTCGTCATGTGGTGGTCCGGGATGCGCGGGGTGGCGTCGGTCGCGCTGGCGCTCGCCATCCCGCTGGAGACCGACCACGCCGGTGCCTTCCCGGCCCGCCCCGAACTCCTCTTCATCGCCTTCGCCGTGGTGCTGGCCACCCTCGTCCTCCAGGGCCTGACCCTGCCCTGGCTGGTCAAGCGGCTCGGGGTGAGCAGCGACATCGACGCCGAGCACGAGCTGGAGCACGAGCTGGCGGTCCGCGCGATGGCCGCGGCACGCACCCGGCTCAAGGAGATCGAGGAGAACGAGCCGATCGACGAGGAACTGTCGGAGATGCTGCACCGGCGGGCCTTCGACATGGGCGCGCGCATCTCGCCGGACATCGTCGACGAGGAACGGCGCGAGTCGCACGCGCGCCGGATCAAGCGCGTCAGGTCGCTGCGCCGGATCCAGGACGACATGATGTCCGCCGCCCGCCACGAGGTGCTGGCCGCGCGCAGCGAGCCGGGCAACGACCCGGAGGTCGTCGACCGGGTGCTGCGGCACCTGGACCTGCGCTCGATGCGCGGCTGACCCGTGGGCACCGGGCCCGGGACTGTCGGCGGGGGCTGGCACGATGGGACCCGCAAGACGCAGCAGGCAGAAGCGAGGGAGCCGCCGTGACGATCGTCCTCTTCCACTCCATGTACGGGCTGCGGCCCGCCGTGCGGGACGCAGCGGAGCGGCTGCGGGCCGCGGGCCACGAGGTCGTGGTGCCGGACCTGTACGACGGCCGGACGGCCGACACCCCCGAGGACGGCCTGGCGCTGCGGGACGAGATCGGCCGGGAGGAGCTGCTGCGCCGCGCGGTGACGGCGGCGGCCCCGTACTCCGAGAGCGGCGCCGTCTACGCCGGGTTCTCCCTCGGCGGCTCGATCGCGCAGAATCTGGCGCTCGGCGACGAGAAGGCCCGCGGGCTGCTGCTCCTGCACGGCACCTCGGACATCGCCGACGACGCCGCCACCGGCATCCCGGTGCAGCTGCACGTGGCCGACCCGGATCCCTTCGAGTCGGACGACTGGCTGAACGCCTGGTATCTGCGGATGCGCCGGGCGGGCGCCGATGTGGAGGTCCACCGCTACCGCGGCGCGGGCCACCTCTTCACCGACCCGGAGCTGCCCGACCACGACGCCGAGGCGGCGGAGCGGACGTGGGCGATCGCGCTGGACTTCCTCCGCGAGCTGGAGGCCTGACCTGCGGCGGCCGGGTGGGGGCATCCCCCCCTGTACACAGCGGCGGGGGGGGGGGGGGGGGCCCCCCCCCCCCCCCCCCCCCCCCCGGGCCCCCCCCCCCCCCCCGGGGATAGGTGGGGGGGGGAGGCAGCAACCCCACCTACCACGGGCGACCCCCCCCCCAAAAGGCGGG
>NZ_JBIRPW010000020.1:0-148704 GCF_044332905.1 Streptomyces sp. NPDC021224
GCGACAGGGCGGCCGAGGTCCACTAAGCGGCCTAGTATGTGACCCACGCCTCGTAGAGGGCATCACAAAGGGCCCGCACAGTATTCACCGCGAGCAAGAAAAGGCGCGCGCTGCGTGAGGGAAATATGTGACCGCGGTCACCCGGAAACCGGCATTGCGCGGCGGCCGGTCCGGACGTCCCCGAGCGGCCCCCGGACGCACCGCGGCGGCCGGCCCGGGGGTCCGGACCGGCCGCCGCGGCAGTGGAGCGGGGCGGTTCAGGGCATGCTCAGGCCACGGTGCAGGCGGCACCGTTCAGGGTGAAGGCGGTCGGCGAGCTGGTCCCGGAGCCCGTGCCCTGGAAGCCGAAGCTCGTGGAGCCACCGGCCGGAACGGTCCCGTTGTAGCCCAGGTCCTTGGCGGTCACGGCCGCGCCGGACTGGGTGGCGGCCGCGTTCCAGGCGCTGGTGATCTTCTGGTCGGCGGGGAAGGTCCAGGCGAGCGACCAGCCGTTCAGAGCCGTGCTGCCGGTGTTGCGCACGGTGACATCCGCGGTGAAGCCGCCGTTCCAGGCACTGGAGACCTTGTAGGTGACGGAGCAGCCCGCCCCGGCAGGCGGAGTGGTCGGCGGGGTGGTGGGAGGCGTCGTCGGCGGCGTGGTGGGCGGCGTGGTCGGAGGGGTCGTGGGCGGCGTGGTCGGAGGGGTCGTGGGCGGCGTGCTCGGGTCCGAGGCACCCGCGGAGGCGAGCTGGTAGGCCACGTCCGGCAGGAAGGTGCCCGCGGTGCCCGCGCAGCCGTCCGCCTCACCCGGCGGCTTCACCCAGAGGAAGGCGTCGATCGCCGGGTCCCCGGTGTTGGTCGTGGGGTAGGTGCCGATCGCCCGGCCGGACGGGTCGCACCAGGCCCCTCCCCCGGCCGGACCGTTGCCGTTGCGGCTGGTGTCGACGACGGCGTGCAGGTTGCCCGGGTTGCCCAGCGCGGACAGCACGTTCTTGGCGAAGTTGACCTCGTTCGCCGTGGTGTTGAAGTTGGAGACGTTGGTGAACAGCCCGTCGGCGTTGGTCAGGATGCCGGCGCTGCGCAGCCGGGAGGCCTGCTCCGAGGCGCTGTTCCAGGCCGAGTGGCCGCCGTCCAGGTAGACCTTGGCGCTCGGGTCCGCGGCGTGGATGGTGGCGCCCGCCTGGGAGAGCGCGGCGAACCGGTCGGCCTGCTGCTGCCCGGACAGGCACGTGGTCAGGGCGATGGAGTCGGGCTCCAGGATGACGATCGACTGCCCGCTGCCCAGCCCGGCGGCGAACTTGCTCACCCAGCTCGCGTACGACGCCAGGTCCGGCGCGCCGCCGGCGGAGGCGCCGCCGCAGTCGCGGTTGGGGATCTCGTACACGGCCAGCACCGGCACCTGCCCGGCGGCGGCCGCGGCCGAGGTGACCTTCTGGACGTCGGCGGTGACGGTGGCGGGGCTGTAGTTGGAGAACCAGACCGCCTGCGGCTGGGAGGCGATCCGGCGGGCGATGACCGGCTCGCGGGAATCGCCGGGGTTGGCGGCGACCCACTTGTTGACCTGGGAGTTCGGGTCCTTGTAGAGCTGGGTGCCCGCGGGGATGCTGCCCTGCGCCGCGGCGCCCGCGGAGATCTGGGTGCCCAGGGCGATACCGGCGGCGGCGAGGCCGGTGGCCAGGCCGAGCGCCAGGGCCTTGCGCAGCCGCGGCCCGCGTGCGGCGGCCGCGTCCGGCCCGTCGGGGCGCGGCGTGCGGATGGGGGGTGTCACAGTCGTCCTCCGTGCTCTCGTGGGGGGAGAGGGCGGGCCCTCGGGTGAGGGCCGGGTGCGGCGGGGGCCTTCCATGGGAGCGCTCCCGCGCACCGCGCCCGAGCCTAGCCAGCGCGGCCGAACTGCGAAATCCCTGTGCGGCATGCACTTTCCACCAAATGGGAGCGCTCCCACTCACGGCCCGGCGTCCGCCGCGAGAATTCTCCCCGCCGTAGCGGGCCCGGGGCCCCGGTCAGCCGCCCTGCGGCACCACGGCGACCGGGCAGTCCGCGTGGTGCAGCAGCGCGTGGTTGACCGGGCCCAGGTGCAGTCCGACCGCGCCGTCGCGGCGCCGCGCGCCCACCACGAGCAGGTCGCTCGACGCCGAGGCCGCCAGCAGCGGTGTGCGGGCCTTCGCCTCCGCGGTGCTCGCGCGCACGGTGACCTCCGGGTGGTCGCGGCGCGCGGCGCGCAGCGCCCCGTCGAGCACGCGCTCGGCGGACTCCCGGCCCCCGCCCGCCTCGTCCGCGCCGTCCGGGCTGCGCCAGGCGTGCACGGCGTCCACGCCCGCCCCGCGCGCCCGGGCCGTACGGAAGGCGAACCGCGCCGCGTCCGGCGCGTCGTCCGGCCCGCCCACACCGAGGGTGACCCGGCCGAAGCGCCCGGCGACGTTCGCGTCCCCGCCCCGCACCACGACGACCGGGCAGGGCGCCTGGCCCGCCACCGTGAGGCCGACCGAGCCCAGCAGCATGTCGGTGAGCTCGCCGCGGCCCCGGTTGCCCACGACCAGCGCGTACGCCTCGGGCGCCGCGCGCAGCAGGGCCCCGAAGGGGTCGTCGGCGACGTCCTGGGCGGTGAGCGGGACGCCGGGGCCCAGCCGGGCCGCCCGCTCACGGGCGGTGTCCACGACGGCGTCGTCCGCCGCCTGCTGCCCCGGCCGTACGGCCGCGAGCTTCGGGGCGGGGCGCACGTACCGGTCCCACAGCGAGGCGTGCAGGATGCGCAGCGGCAGCCCCAGGCGCGCGGCCTCGTCGACGGCCCAGTCCAGGGCCCGCAGGCTCGCGTCGGACCCGTCCACGCCGACCGTCAGTGGCTTCGTCATGACCGCACACCCGCTTCCCGGCCGCACACCGTCTCGTACCGCCCCCTTCCACCGTGCCCCCTCCGGCGCCGGGCGGCCACGCGGTCGGGCACCCGCCCCGGCCCGCGGGCACCGTGCGGCGGTGTCCGCGGGCCGGGGCGGGGTGCGGGTCGGTACGCCTAGGCGTAGTAGCGCAGCAGCGCGCCCTGGCCGCGGTGGTCGCTGTACTGCGCGGGCATGGTGCTCACGTTTCCGGCCGACTGGTGGGCGAGCGCGTAGTCCACGGTGACCTGGTTGTAGATGGCGTAGGTCTTGGTGAACAGGAAGTCGATCCGCACCCCGGCGTGCGTCCAGTGGTTGGCGTCCAGGCAGTTGTACGCGGCCGCGCCGGACAGGCCGCAGGCGCGGTACATCGCGTCCTTCCAGCCCAGGTTCGACACCGTGCTGCCGCAGCTGTCGACCAGGTCGGCGTTGGTGCCGGTGTACCAGCACTGCCAGTCGACCTGGCTCGGGGAGGTGAGGGCGCCGTCGAAGTGGTTCCAGTCCCCGGCCATGATCTGCATGGAGGACGAGCCGAGGCCGCCGACCACGGAGCTGACGGTCTTCATGTTCTCCCAGGCGCAGTCGGCGTCCGGGTTGGCGGAGTCGTCCGCGGCGACGGGCAGGTGGACGGACGCGACGTTGATGAACTTGCTGGTGTCCAGGTCGTCCTTGAAGCGCTGCACCAGCGCGTACCAGGAGCTGGCGGTGCAGCCCGCGCTCGCGTTCGCCCGCTCCTTGAGCTGGACGTTCTGCTTCGTGCCGCCGACGTACGACAGCCGGCCGGTCCGGTAGACGATGGCCGCTCCGCCGCGCTCGGTCGTCTCGTAGCAGTAGTAGTCCAGCCCCGTCCTGGCCTCCAGGGCGTACTCGAACTCGTGGCAGCTCGGGTTGCCCAGCACCGTGGTGCCGGCCTCCTGGAGGGTGACGATGTCCGGCACGTACGCGACCCTGGCGGGGTCGGTGATGTAGTCGACGAACTCACGGTAGTCGGTGCAGGGGCTGGTGGGACAGCTGCTCGGGTCGGTCTCCATGCCGTGCGTGTTGAGGTTCCAGACCTGCAACCGGTCGGACGGCGCCTGCGCCTGGCCGGTCGCGGCGCGGGCGGTCCCGGCGGGCACCGCCATGACGCCGAGCGCGACCAGGAGCGCCGCGACCGCGAAGGCCACGAGTGACCTGGCGGAGCGGTACGCGGGCGTCGCGGGGAGGGCCGCCGCCGCGGGAGTTCTGGCTGCCTTGAACATGCCTGTCTCCATGGGTGGGAGGGTGATGACCGTTCAGCCGCGTGGGCGCCCGCGCGTGTCGGCCGCGCGCCGCGCCGGACGGCGGGGCGACTGTAGGCCGCCGGCATCCCCCGCGGCATTGGCACCGGACGCCGTGCGATTGGCGGGGAGCGCCCTCTGCCGCCGGGCGGGTCGCGGCGCGGTCAGGGCGCCCGGGGGGTGTCCGGCGGGCCGGGGAGGACCGGCGGGGTCTCCCGCGGGTCGGGGAAGACCGGGCGGATGTCCCCCGCGGTGACCGCCCGGCGGTACGCGCCGGGCGGCGTCCCGTACGCCGCCCGGAAGGCGCGGCTGAAGTCCGCCGCGCTGCCGTACCCCCAGCGCGCGCCGACCGCCGCCACCGGCAGGTGGGCGTAGGCGGGGTCGGCGAGGTCGCTGCGGCAGTGCTCCAGCCGCCGCCGGCGGACCCACTCGCGCACCGTCACCCCCTGCTCCTGGAAGAGCCGGTGCAGGTGGCGGACCGACACATGGTGTGCGGCGGCGATGTCGCCCGGGGTCAGCGGGCCGCCGCGCAGGTTGCGCTCGACGAAGGCCTGCACCTCGGCCAGCAGCACCCGGCGGCGGGCCTCGGCGGGCACATCGCCCTGCGCGTCCGCGTAGTGCGCGAGCGCCGCCGCGGTCAGGTCCACCGTGGCGGTGGCGAGCCGGGCGGCGTCGTTCGGGCCGAATGCGGGGGAACGGTCGGACAGGCCCCGCAGGAAGTCCGTGAGGAGTCCGGAGACCGCCGTCCCCGGCAGCCGGAAGCCGATGAGGCGGTCCAGCCGCCTCGGTGGCAGCGGCATCACCTCCCTGGGGACGGACAGCGCGGTGATCTGCGCCCCGGTGGCGGGCACCCGCGCGTCGAAGGGCCGCCCGCCGTTCAGCAGCAGCAGTTCGCCGGGTTCGGGCACGGTGTCGTGGCTGCCGCACAGCAGCCGCTGCAGACCCCGTCCGACCCAGATGAGCAGGTAGGCGTCGTAGCCGTCCCCGCGCGCCATCCGGCTCGTGCGGCGGCTGCGCAGGGCGGAGTACTCCAGGTCGCACAGCTGGACGTCGCCGAGGTCGTGGCGCCGCAGGACCGCCCGGAAGCCGTCCGGGTCGTCGCATTCGACCGAGGACGGGATGAACTGGTGCGAGACGAGGTCGCGCCACCACTCCAACCGCTCATCGGGAGCCCGATGTTCGGAGCTGTGCACCGATGCGAACATACAGACGTGTCCCTCCCCGCCCGATGATGCACCACCGCCGCCGCGGGCGTCACTGCGGCGGCGGGCCGAGCCGTGCGGCCACGGCGTCGAGGACCCACTCCAGGCCGGTGTCGAAGGACGTCCCCGCGTCGGCGTCCGTGCCCTCGTGCACGGCTCTGGACAGCGCCGGGAAACGTCCCGTGGCCAGCATCCTCGTCAGGTGCGGGCCGGAGGCGCGCTGCCACTCGCGCTCGGACAGGCCCGTGGCGCGCTCGGCCCGCAGCCGGGCGATCTCGCGCCGGATCGCGCCGGTGACGTAGGCGGTGACGGTCTCCACCGCGCGCATCGCGGTGTCGACGTCGGTGTGCCCGAGGAGGGCTGCCAGCGTCGCCTCGCCCACGGCGAGGCCGTTCGGGCCCAGGGTGGGGCGCCCGCCGAGCAGATCGGCCAGCCACTCGTGGCGCAGCGCGGTCTGCCGGGTGCCGTGGGCGAGGGCGCGCAGCGCCGCCCGCCAGTCGCCGGGGTCCGCGGCGGGGAGGATCTCGGCCCGGACCTCGTCCAGCATGAGGTCGAACAGCTCCTCCTTGGTGGCGAGGTAGCCGTACAGCCGCATCGGGCCGGCGTTCAGCCGGGCGGCGACCTTGCGCAGCGACACCGCCTCCAGCCCGCCCTCGTCGGCGAGCGCGACGGCGGCGGCGACGATCCGCGCGCGGTCGAGGGGTACGGGGCGGGTCGGCGGCTCCGGGCGGTCCCACACAGTCATGGTCACCACCGTACTGTTGCCAGACGTCGTATCGGATCAATACAGTGTATCGACATGAGACACCGCATCGCAGTGGTCGGCGGCGGCCCCGCCGGCCTCGCCTTCGCCCGCGTCATGCACCGCCACGGCCACCGGGTCACCGTGCTGGAACGCGACTACTCCCCCGCCGCCCGCCCGCCGGGCGGCACCCTGGACCTGCACACCGGGCTCGGCCAGCTCGCCCTCGACAAGGCCGGGCTGCTCGCGGACTTCCTGGCGCTGTCCCGCCCCGAGGGGCAGGCGATGCGCATCCTCGCCACGGACGGCACCGTGCTGCGCGACTGGCGGCCCCGCCCGGACGACCTGGCCAACCCCGAGATCGACCGCGGACAGCTGCGCGACCTGCTGCTCGGCCCCCTCGGCGTCCGCTGGGGGCACGGCGTGACCCGGGTGGGGCCGGCAACGGCGGACGGGGTGCCGGTGACGTGCGCGAACGGGTGGCGCGAGACGTTCGACCTGGTGATCGGCGCGGACGGCGGCCGCTCCCGGGTCCGTCCCGCGGTCTCCCCGGTGACGCCGCACTACACCGGGATCACCGCCGTCGAGACCTCGCTGGACGACATCGACTCCCGCCACCCGGACCTCGCCCGGCTGGTCGGCGACGGCGCCCTGGGCGTGTACGGCGCGAACCGCTCCGTCGTCGCCCAGCGCGGCAGCGGCGGCCACGTCACGGTGCACGCGCGCTTCCGCGGGCCGCTGGCGGACGGCCCGGCGGAGCCGGAGGCCGCGCGGTCGGAGCTGCTGGCCCTGTTCGACGGCTGGGCCCCGGCCGTGCTCGACCTCCTGCGGTACGGCACCGGCTTCGTCCGCCGCCCCCTCCACGTCCTGCCCGTGGGCCACACCTGGCCGCACGTCCCCGGGGTGACCCTGCTGGGCGACGCCGCCCATCTGATGCCCCCGCTCGGCGCGGGCGCGAACCTCGCGCTGCTGGACGGCGCCGAACTCGCCGAGGCCCTCGCCGCGGACCCGGCGGACCCGGACGCCGCCGTGCGCGCCTTCGAGGAGCGGATGTGGACGCGGGCCGCCCGGTGGGCGGCGGTCACTGCGGACGGCCTGGAGCGCCTGGTGAGCCCGGACCCGGCCGCGGCCCTCGCCGTCTTCGACGCGGTCCAGCCGTCCTGACCGCCGGGCGTCAGGGGGTGTCCGGCCGGGCCGCGAGGCCGTCGCACACGACGGCCACCAGGAGGTCCTGGTCCACCGGGGCGGCCGGGTCGCGGGGGCGGCCGCGCAGCGCGTGCAGCACCCCGGACAGCAGGGCCATCAGGTCGGCCGTGCCGAGGTCGGGGCGTACGGCGCCGGCGCGCTGGGCCCGTACCAGGAGGCGGCCGACCTCGTCGCGCAGCTCACCGGCGGTGGCGGTGACGGCGGTCCGCACCTGCGCCCCGGCGCCGCCCAGGGCGTCCACGAGATCCTGCTTGGGGGCGGCCTCGCGCACCATGTGGGCGACGAAGCCGAAGAAGGCGGCGCCCGGGTCGGTGTCGCCCGCCGCCTCCCGCGCGCGGGCGACGAGTTGGCGCAGCCGCTCGTGGACGACGGCCTCGAAGAGCGCCTCCTTCGTCGGGAAGTGCCGGTAGAGGGTGCCCGGACCGACCCCGGCGCGGCGGGCGACGCTGTCCAGCGACACCCCGATCCCCTCCTCGGCGAAGGCGTCCTGCGCCGCTCGCAGCAGCAGGTCGCGGTTGCGTTTCGCGTCGGCCCGCACGATCCGTCCACCTCACTGTCCGGGAAACCCCGTCCGACAAGCCCCGTCCGGGAAACCTGTCCGGGAAACCCTGTAAACGGGGCGCACTCTCCGGTACCGTCCAACCGGGGCGCACTCTCCGCTTCCGCCGGCCCACCTTAGCGCGGCCCCAGCACGCCCGGAACCGGAAGCCCGTACCGGAAGGACACCAGCATGCCGAGCACCGCCCGCCAGACCGCCGAGGGCTTCCTCGCCGCCACCACCGGAGCCGACCCCGGGGCTCTGGCCGACTTCTACGCCCCGCACACCGTCATCGAGATGCCGTTCGCCCCGCCCGCCCTCCACCCCGCCCGCACCGAGACCGACCGCGAGTCCCTGCGCGCCCGCTTCCGGGCCGGTGCCGCCGTGCGCCGGTACGAGCGCGTCAGCGGGGTGCGGATCCACGAGACGGCCGACCCCGAGGTCGTGATCGTCGAGTACGACCTGCACGGGCGGCTCGTCGGCGGCGGCGAGCCGTTCACGCTGTCGTTCCTGATGGTGATGACCGTCCGGGACGGCGCGATCGTGCACACCCGCGACTACGCCGACCCGATCGCCGGGGCGACGGCCCTCGGACGGCTCCCGGCGCTGCTGGAGGCCCTCGCCGCCCCCGCGCACGGGTAGCGCGGGGAGCGGGCGGGCCGTCAGCTCCCGTGCGCTGCCCGCTCCGCGGCGATGAAGTCGCGGTACCAGCGGTAGCTGTCCTTGGGCGTGCGCCGCAGCGTGTCGTAGTCGACGCGGACGATGCCGAAGCGGCGGTCGTAGCCGAAGGCCCACTCGAAGTTGTCCAGCAGCGACCACACGTAGTAGGCGCGCACGTCCACGCCCTCGGCGACGGCCTGGGCCAGCGCGTCGAGGTGGTCGCGGAGGTAGGCGACACGGTCGGCGTCGTGCACCGTGCCGTCCGCGCCGGGGACGTCGGCCTCGGCGGAGCCGTTCTCGGTGACGACGATCGGCGGCAGGCCGGGGTAGCGGCGGTCGAGGTCGACGAGCAGGTCGCGGAAGGAGGAGGGGACCACGGGCCAGCCCATGGTGGTCCGGCGGGCGGCGGGGTCGCCCCAGGTCTCCTCGGCGCGGATGTCGACGGCGGTGCGCAGCGCCGGGTCGGCCTCCTTCCAGGGGGCGTCGGCCACGGTGATGGGCCGGTAGTAGTTGACGCCGCAGAAGTCCAGCGGGCGGGAGGCGAGTGCGAGGTCGCCGTCGCGGCGGAAGGCGAAGTCGCTGATGTCCCCCCAGATGTCCCGCTCGCCCTCGGGGTAGCGGCCGAGGAAGATCGGGTCGAACCAGCAGCGGTTGTGCAGGATCTCGGCCCGCTCGACGGCCTCGGCGTCGGCCTGCGAGCCGGTGGCGGGCAGCAGCCGGTCGGGGTTGAGCGCGATGCCGACCTCACGGGCCCCGGCGGCGCGCAGCGCGTCGACGGCCAGGCCGTGCCCGACGAGCAGGTGGTGCACGACGGCGAGGGCGCCGTCGCCCTCCCGGGTACCGGGGGCGTGGCGGCCGATCGCATGGCCCACGAAGGCGGTGCAGAAGGGCTCGTTGAGGGTCATCCAGCGGCCCGCCCGGTCCGCGAGCCGTTCGGCGACGACGGCCGCGTAGTCCGCGAACGCCTCGGCGGTGGCGCGGACCCGCCAGCCGCCGGTGTCCTCCAGCGGCTGCGGCAGGTCCCAGTGGTAGAGCGTGGGCGCGGGTTCGACGCCCGCGGCGAGCAGCTCGTCCACCAGGCGGTCGTAGAAGTCGAGCCCGGCCGGGTTCACCTTCCCGGTGCCCTCCGGCACGATCCGCGGCCAGGCGACCGAGAAGCGGTAGGTGTCGGCGCCCAGGTCGCGCAGCAGCGCGACGTCCTCCGGGTAGCGGTGGTAGTGGTCGCACGCGACGTCCCCGGTGGCGCCCTCGGCGGTGGCCCCAGGCGTACGGGAGTAGGTGTCCCAGATGGAGACGCCGCGGCCGTCCTCGCCGGTGGCGCCCTCGATCTGGTAGGCCGCGGTGGCGGCGCCGAACCGGAAACCGCGCGGGAAGCGCGGGGCGGGGGCGGACGTCATGGGGGCTCCTCGTGGTGTCGATCTTCGCGGCCGCCACCTTACGCGGCGGCCGCGACGACCGGCGGACGGCGTCCCCGTGGGCGGCCACCGCCGGGGCCTCCCACGGGCCGTCGGGTCACACCCGGCTGACCACCCCGCAGTCCCGCTCGGTGCCGAGCGGCTTGCTGCGGTCGTACGGGTCCGTGGCGGGGCCGCTCGGAGTGACCTTCGGGGCGACCTCGGGCAGCGGGTGCAGATACCCGTCCTCGATGTCGCAGGCGGAGCCGCCGAAGGACGCGTTGCCCGACACGATCTGCACCTTGCCGCGCGGAGCGCGCGGGAACCAGTCGGTGTCCACCTCGCGCCGTACGACCAGCCGGGACACCTGCCCGTGCGCGTCCCCGGCCTTCGTGAAGGCGTAGACGAAGGTGTAGTCGCTGTGCACGCGCACGCCCCCGTGGCCGGCGGACCCGAAGGTCATCCGGCCGCGGACCTTGACCACCGTGCCGACCGGCTGGACCTCCTTCGGGTCGTAGCGGGTGAACCAGCTGGTCGGGTTCTTCTTCTTGCTCGGCGCGCGCAGCGCGTCCTTCATCACGGCCGGTTCGCCGTTGACCGGGTCGACCAGCCGCAGGGCCGCGGCCGGGTAGCCGCCGCGCAGCACCGCCGGGTCGAGGTCGGCCGCGACCAGGTAGTCCCTGGTCGTCCGCAGGACCGTGGCGACCTGCTGGGCGCTCACATCGCCGACCGCGGTGGCGTGCGGCACCTCGATGCCGGCCGCGCCGTCGGCCCACGCGAGGGCGGGCGAACCGGCGAAGGGGTGGCTCACCGTGGGCATGTCGGGATCGACGGCCGGGGGCGGGGCGGTCGGCGGCGCGGTCTCGGGCGGCAGCGGCACGGTGTCCGCGGACGTGTCGGACGCGGTGTCGGAGCCGCCGGAGGAGTGCCAGTGGCCGTGGACCAGCGCTCGCGCGCCGGACGGGTTGACGGCGATCATCGCGAGCGCCGCGACCACCACCACGACCAGCCCCGCGCGGGCCAGGTCCCGCCACGGCCTGCTCTCGCCGCGCCACATCTCCCGCCAGGCGGGCCCGGTCCGCCACCCCGCCGGTTCCTGGGGGCGGCGTTCCCTGCGGCCCCACCGGCGCTTCGCCGCGGCCCGCTCACGCTCGGCCGCCGCCTCGTCCTCGCGCCGCAGCCGCTCGGTCACCATCCGGGCACGGGCCGAGGGCTCCTTCGGCGCGGTGGCCCGGATCCTGCCCGGGGTGTCGTCCGCGAATGCCTCCCACACCTCGTCGGGTACGGCGGACGGCTCGTCGTCTTCCTCGCGCGGAGGCGGGGACGCAGTTGTCATCGAACACCCTTGATCTCACCGGAAGTCGGCAGAGGTTACCGCACACGAGAACACCTGTTCGCACGGCCCCGCCCGTCGAAGGTGTGGCCCGCTCCCCCTGTGCCGAAAGGCCGGAAAGGGAGGTCCAGGACAGCGGCCACCGCCGTGTCCTCGCCGTCCTCGCGTGCCGGGCGCCCCGCAGCGCGGGGTCTGACACGCGCCGCCGGCCCGGACGCTCGGGGCGTCCGGGCCGGCGGGACCGGTGGTGGCGGGGTGTCAGCCGCGGGCCAGCAGCTCCACCTCCGCCAGGGACGTGGCGCCCGTGTCACCGTTGTTCGCGGTCACCACCAGGCGGTAGGTGGTGTACGCGCCGGGGTGGGCGATCTCGAACGGCCGCGTCTGCAGGCGGTCGGTGAAGGTCTCGCCGGTCCGGGTGTCGAGCGTCTTCCAGTGCGTGCCGTCGGCGGAGCCCTGGAGCTGCCAGCTGCGCGGGTCCTGGGCGGCGGCGGTGCTGCCGGAGGTCAGGGTGTAGAAGGAGGCCTTCTGCCCCGGCTTCGCGGGCTTCCCGGACGTCGCGGCGGCGCCCCCGAAGGTGTACTGCACGGTGGGAGCGGCGGACGGGAAGGTGACCGCGGTCTTCGAGGTGTTGTCGAAGAGCTTGGCCACGTCGGTGCCGTCGCCCGCGGCCGCGGTGCCCTTGCCGTCGCCGGTCAGGTCGGCCAGCGGCTGCGGGGTGGCGCCGGGCGCGGTCAGGGACGGCGGCAGCGCGTCCTTGCCGGTGCCCCACGACGACGGGCGGGAGCCCATCGTGAAGTCCAGCCGCGCACCCGAGGCGAGCTGGCTCTGCGTCAGGTAGACCTTGTTCCACGGCTTGCCGTTGACCTTCAGCGACTGCACGTAGATGTTCTTCCCGCTGTTGCCCGGCGCGTTGACGACGATGCTGCGGCCGTTGTCCAGGTGGACGGTGGCCTTGGTGAACAGCGGGGAGCCGATCACGTAGTTGTCGTTGCCCACCTGGAGCGGGTAGAAGCCGAGTGCGCTGAAGACCTGCCAGGTCGAGGTGGCGCCGTTGTCCTCGTCGCCGGGGTAGCCCTGGCCGATGGAGCTGCCGGTGAACAGCCGCTGCTGGATCTCCCGGACGGCGGCCTGCGTCTTGGCCGGGGCACCGGCGTAGTCGTACATGTACGGGATGCCGAAGGACGGCTGGTTGCTCATGCCCAGCTCGCCCATCCGGACGTCGCGGGCCTCGATCATCTCGTGGATGGTGCCGCCGTAGCCGCCCGCGTCGCCGTCGGCGGTCTCCTGGGTGCCGAAGAACGCGTCGAGCTTCTTCTCCAGGCCCTTCTGGCCGCCGTAGAGCGCGGCGAGGCCGTTCGGGTCCTGCGGCACGGTGAAGGCGTAGTTCCAGGCGTTGGTCTCGGTGTACTCGTTGCCCCACTGCTGCGGGTCGTACGAGGCGTCGGGGACGCGCCACGAGCCGTCGGCCTTGCGGCCCTCGAAGAAGCCGACGCCCTGGTTGAACAGGGTGGTGTAGTTCTGGGCGCGGCCCAGGAAGTACGCCGACTCCTCCCGGTAGCGCTCGCGGTCGGCCTTGGAGGTGTGCGGGTCCTCGGCGAGCCGGGCGGCCATCTGGCCGATGCCGTAGTCGTTGACGTAGCCGTCGAGCGACCACGACACGCTGCCGTCCACCGAGGTGTTGGTGTAGCCGTTGAAGACCGAGGTGTCCAGACCCTTGCGGCCGACGCCGCCCGCGGTCGGGACGACAGTGGCGTTCTTCACGGCTGCCTCGTAGGCGGCCTTGGCGTCGAAGTTGTCCACGCCCTTGGCGAGGGCGTCGGCGAAGGCGACGTCGGAGCTGGTGCCGGTCATCAGGTCGGCGTAGCCGGGCGAGGACCAGCGGGCGGTCCAGCCGCCGTCCTTGTACTGCTGCACGAAGCCGTCGGCGAGTTCACCGGCGGTCTTCGACTCCAGCAGGGAGTAGGCGGGCCACTCGCTGCGGTAGGTGTCCCAGAAACCGTTGTTGACGTAGACCTTGCCGTCGACGACCTTCGCGCCGGTCTGCGTGGGGGTGCCGGCGCCGGTGGCCGGGGAGAAGGGGCTGGCGTACCGGTACACCGGCCGGGCGGCCGTACCGGTGTTCTCCGCACCGGAGTTGGGGTACAGGTTCATCCGGTAGAGGTTCGAGTACAGCGTGGTGAGCTGCTCGTCGCTCGCGCCCTGGACCTCGACCTTGCCGAGCTTGGCGTTCCACTGCCGTTCGGCGTTCTTCTCGACGGTGTCGAAGGAAGTGCCCTTCGGGATCTCCAGGTCCAGGTTCTTGCGCGCCTGGTCGGCGCCGATGAACGAGGTGGCGATCCGCATCGTCACCGTCCGCCGGCCCGAGGTGTCGAAGGCGGCGTAGCCGGTGACGTTGTCGCGGCCCTGCCCGGTGACCTTGGCGGCCGTGCCGGGGGCGCGGTCGAACTCCGCGTGCACGTACATCCGCGTCGCGGCCTCGCCGCCGCCGGTGTTGACGTCGGACCAGCCGTCCAGGGTGCCCGCGGCGGCGTCGAAGGTGAGGCCGCCGTTGTTGTTGACGTTGTCGAACAGCAGGTTGCCGTGGTCACCGGGGAAGGTGAAGCGGAATTCCGCGGCGTGGTCGGTGGGCGCGATCTCCGCCTTGATGCCGTTGGTGAAGGTGACGCCGTAGTAGTGCGGCTGGGCCACCTCGTCCTTGTGGTCGAAGGCGAGCGCCCGCTTGGTGCGGTTCAGGTCCGGGGTGCCGGACACCGCGGACGGCATGACCTGGAAGGTGTCGCGGTCCCCCATCCACGGGCTGGGCTCGTGGCTTATGCCGAGCGCCTGGAGTTCGGGCAGGTTGGCGGCGTCGTTCTGCGCCGCGTAGCTGTACTCCCAGCTGGTCGATCCGGCGTCGGTGACCGGCGTGAAGAAGTTGAAGCCGTTCGGGACGGCCGTCAGCGGCAGGTTGTTGCCGCGGGAGAAGGAGCCCGAGGCGTTGGTGCCGCGCCGGGTGTCCACGTGGTCGGCGTAGCTCGCGTGCGGGTCACGGGCCGGGGCCGAGCCGATGGTCAGGTCGTCGATCCACCCCTTGAACTGGGTGTTCGCGCCCGCCTCCGCGCTGCCCGCCGGGTTGTCGTAGCCCAGCAGGATGCGGTCGATCGTCTTGCCCGCGGCCACCTTGCCGAGGTCCGAGGCGACGGCGTTCCACTGCGAGGCGTAGAGGATCTTGGACGTGCCCTGGCCCTGCGGGCTGAGCGGCACGCCGTTCTGGTCCTGCGCCGGGGTGCGCAGCCTGCTGAGGTAGCTGCCGTCGGTGAAGTGCAGGTCGACGGCGGCGTACGTGCTGGGGTAGGCGAGGTCCGCGCCGGTCAGCTCGGGGAAGATGTCGTACGACAGCCGGGTGTCGCGCCTGACCGGGATGTGCACGTCGTAGAGCTTGTTGTACGCGTGCACGGCCCCGGACCGGGTGTGGCTGCCCGCGTACTCCAGGGCCTTGAGGCCGCTGAAGCCCACGCTCGGCTTGACGTTCGGGCCCGAGGCGGGTCCGGCGCCGATCTCGGTGGTCATGCCGGACACCGGCGGCGGCGCCGCGGAGCCGTCGGACAGGATGAGGTCGCCGAGCTGCACGATGGAGCCGCTGGTGTTGGCGGTGACGTTCAGCCGGTAGTAGCGGTACGCGCCCGGGTCGGCGACGTCGTAGACGTTGCTCTTGAACCGCCCGGCGAACTTCGCACCGCTGCGGGTGTCGACGGTGGTCCAGTCGGTGCCGTTCGCGGAGCCCTGGAGGGTGAAGTCCTTCGGGTCGCGCTCCGGGGAGTCGTTCGCGGAGGTGAGCGCGTACTTCTTCACCGTCACGTCCGCCGACAGCCGGTACTGCACCCAGCCGGTGGCGGCGAAGGTGAGCCACTTGGTGTTCGGGTCCTCGTCGGCGACGTTCCCCGCGACCTCGTTCGGCGGGTTGTCCGAACTGGCCGTCACCGCGGTGATGTCGTCCTTGACGCTGCCGGGCAGCACGGGCAGCGTGCCCGCGGTCACCCCGGCGACCTCCGGGTCGCCCTTGGCGTCGGTCTCCGCGGTGTCGGTCCAGGTCGGCTGGGGGTCACCGGGTTCGAAGGACGTCGTGAAGGCGGGGGCGGCGCCGCCCGCCCCTGTGACGTCCGCGTGCGCGAGCGCGGTCGCGGGCACGGTCAGTGCCATCGAGACCGCGCCGGCCAGCGCGGCTCTGGTGAGGGTGCGGCGCAGGGGGCCACGTCTCATGGGTGCTGCCTTTCTCCTTGCGGTTCCGGGGTGCTGCTCGGCGGGCCTCATGTGTCACGCCCGCTCAGCGCGTACAGCGCCAGCCGGGTGTCGTCGGGCAGGGTGAGCGAGACCGCGGTCCTGGTGCTGTCCAGCGGGAGGGTCAGGTGCCAGATGCCGACGCCGACGCCGTCGGGCGTCCCGTGCGCGTCGTAGCGGCTGGCGGCGTGGATCGCCGGGTCCTCGCCGAGCCGCGGGGATCCCGACGCCCAGTCGGTCGCGACGAGCCGGACGTCGGCGGTGGTCCCGTCGGCGTAGGTGACGGTGGCGGTGCTGTCCACGTCCCCGTGGTGGGCGGTGAGCAGCACGTCGAGCGCCGAGTAGCCGCGCGCCACCAGCGGCACGGTCTGGCCGTGGGCGGTCGCGAAGTTCGGGGCGCTGCCGGTGGTGTCGGGGAAGCGGTACGCGTGCCCGCCGAGGACACCGAGGCCGGGGGCGGGCAGGCTCTCGGCCGGGAAGCTGGTGCCCGTGCCGTCGAAGTCGGCCCCGGTGGATCCGGCCGTGCCGACGCCGTCCACGTCGTACTGCCCGGACAGGTCCTGCACGCAGGAGCCGGTCGTGCCGGTGCAGCTGGCCGTGGTCACCGAGACCGGGACGGTCCTGGTGGCGGTCGGCCCGCCCTTCTGGGTCACCGTGACGGTCACCGGATAGGTGCCGTCGGGGGTGCCCGCGGGGGCGGTGATGTGCACGGGCACCTGGTGGGTGGCGGGCAGGGTGTCCGAGGTGACCTGGAAGGTCGTCTGCCCGGGGTCCGCGGTGAGCGGGGCGGGCGCGGTGACCGTGACCGTGCCGGAGGCGCGGTGCGGCGCCGTCAGGACCGCGGAGACGGTGACGTCGGCGGCGGTGCCCCCGCCGAGGACGCCGACCGAGGCGGGCGACACCGATGCCGCGGTGCGGACCTGGGTGGCGGCGGCCGTGTCGAGCGCGGGCGGCGCGTCCGAGGGCGCGGTGCCCCATGCCGAGGGCGCGTCGCCGAGGGTCAGCGCGACGTCCTTGCCCGCCTTGATGTCGCCGGTGGTGATGTAGGTACGCGGCAGGTTCCGGCCGCCGAGCCGGGCCGACCGGATGTAGCGGTCGGTGTCCGAGCTGCCGGGGGCGGTGACGGTGAACCGACCGTGCGGGTAGTAGCGCCTGTCGAGCGTCACGTCGACCCGGCTGAACAGCGGCGTGGACAGCCCCCACAGATCGGTGCCGGGCGCCATCGGGTAGACGCCGATCGCCGAGAGCACCTGCCACGCCGACATCGTGCCGAGGTCGTCGTTGCCGGTCACGCCGTTCGGGGCGTCGGTGAAGAGGGTGAGCGCGGCGTGCACCACGTCGGTGGTCTTCCACGGCTGCCCGGTGGACAGGTAGGTGTACGGGGCGCCGAGGTCGGGCTCGTTCTGCGGGTTGTACTTGTCCTGGTTGTAGTACGCGTAGGGGCCGTTGACCCACACGTTCCGCGCGGTGCCGGCCGGGTCCGTGAGCAGCTTGTCGTAGGCGAAGAAGGAGTCCAGCCGGGCGTTGGCCTGCTCCGTGCCGCCGATCAGGCCGACGAGGCCGGGCACGTCCTGCGGGACGAGCCACATGTACTGCCACGAGGTGCCCTCGTGGAAGCCGACGCTCTGCGCCGGGTCGGCGGGGCCGGTGAAGCCGCCGTCGGTGTCGCGGGCGCGGAAGAAGCCGGTGTCCGGGTCGAGGATGTTGCGGTAGTTCTGACCGCGGGCCAGATACCGTCGCGCGTCGGCGGTGTGGCCGAGCGACTGCGCCATGCCGCCCAGCGCGGCGTCCGCCAGGGCGTATTCGAGCGTGGCCGACGGGCCGTGCTGGAAGTCGTTGTCACCGGGCTTGCCGGGGTGCTCGGGGGCGTAGGGGACGTAGCCGCCCGCCAGGTACTCCACGTCGGCCTGCCGCCCGGCCGCCTGCGAGGACGCCGGGGGGACGGTGTCGGCGTGCTTCTTCAGCGCGCGGTACGCCTCCTCCTCGTGGCCCCTCAGCAGACCCTGCCGGTAGGCGTCCACCAGGAACGGTGTGACGGGGTCGCCGGTCATGATGTTCGTCTCGGCGGTGGCGTACCCCCAGCGCGGCAGCTGGCCGCTCTGCTCGGCCACCTTCAGCAGCGACAGCGCCATGTCCCGGGACTCGCGCGGGGCGAGCAGCGACAGCAGTTGCTGCTGGGTGCGGTAGGTGTCCCACAGCGACCAGTTCTGGTAGTACACCGAGCCGTCGCCCGCGTGCACCTTGTCGTCCCAGCCGGTGTAGCGGCCGTCGGTGTCGCTGCCGATGTTGGGGGCGAGGAAGGAGCGGTAGAGCGAGGAGTAGAACGTCCGCTGCTGCTCGGCGGTGCCGCCCTGCACCCGGACGGCGCCCAGGCGGTCCTGCCACGCCCGCTTCGCCGCGGCCGCGGTGTCGTCGAAGCTGCCGCGGCCCTCGGCCGCGAGGTTCTTCGCCGCGCCCTTGGCGTCCACCCAGGACAGCGAGGTCACGGCGGTGACGCTGCGGTCCTTCGTGGTGTCGAAGCGCACGTAGGCGCCGCCGAGCCCGGTCGAGGTGGAGGTGCGCGCCCCGGCGGTGACGTCGGCGCCCTTCCACGTCCCGTAGGAGGCGAAGGGCCGGTCGAACCGGGTCTCGGTGTACAGGGTGTACGGCCGGGTGTCCTGGCAGAAGCCGCTGCCGGTGATCGACGTGACCACGGTGCGGTCGTCGAGCACGGTCACGGTGCTGCTGGTGACCTTGTGCAGCGCCTGCCCGGAGTTGAGCAGCAGGTTGGCCTGGTCGGTGGACGGGAAGGTGTAGCGCTGCCAGCCGGTGCGGTCGGTGGCGCTCAGCTCGGCGGTGATGCCCGTGCCGAGCCCGACCTTGTAGTAGCCGGGTGACGCGCTCTCGTCGGCGTGGCTGTACGGCGCGGCGTAGGCGGCGTCGTCGGTGGCGGTGATCGCCCCGGTCGTCGGCAGCACGGGCAGGTCGCCGCCGAGGCCGCAGCCCACACCCGACA
The DNA here is from genome assembly GCF_044332905.1 of Streptomyces sp. NPDC021224. Taxonomy (NCBI): domain Bacteria; kingdom Bacillati; phylum Actinomycetota; class Actinomycetes; order Kitasatosporales; family Streptomycetaceae; genus Streptomyces; species Streptomyces sp. NPDC021224. The sequence goes on from NZ_JBIRPW010000020.1 coordinate 18,436, forward strand.
GGTGCACGGCGCTGAAGCCGCGGATGTGGTCCTCGTCGTAGTCGTAGCCGGTGTTGTGCCCGGTGTCGGGCGAGAGCTGCACCATGCCGAAGGGCACGGCCGCGCCCGGGTAGGTGTTGCCGTCGTTCTGGGTGCCGATGAACGGGTTGACCAGGTGGGTGAGATCGCCGGTGGCGGAGGCACCGGCGGCGTACGCGGCCGGGACCGGCACGACCGCCGCTCCGGCCGCCAGGAGCGCGGTGACCGCGGCCGCCGCGGCTGTGCGCAGGCGCTGCGTTCTTGGAGGCATACGTCCTCTCTCCATCTCTGACAACGTTGTCAGACCATCAGGTTCGCCTGTCACGCAAGGGTCTTGAGGTGCAGGAACACATGAATGAGCTGTGAGGAATCTTGTCCTCCGAGGAACGCAGCGTCAATGATGCAGGGGGAATCAATCTTGGCGGACTCTCGCGGGGGCCGGCCGCGCGGGGCGTTTCCGGCGACGGCCCGGCTTGCGCGAACGGGGCTGTCGGCAACGGGCGCGGGGCTGCCGCGGGGCTGCCGGGACCGGGAGTCGACCGGCCGCGGGCGGCGGCCGCGGCCGCCGTGCGGACGTCCTCCGCCGTCGTGCCGTCGGCGTCGGCGTCGGCGTCGGCGTCGGCGTCGGCGGTACGGAACCCGCGGGGTCGGCCCCGGCCATTCTCCGGCCAGGCCGGGCGTGTTCCGTCCCGCGGGCCCGGACGCCGGGTTCGCCCCGTACGGCCCCCGGCTGCGGACGGCCGCAACCGCCCCCGCGCGCCGCCTTCCTGAGCGTACGACGGCTCGGGGCGGAGGGAGGCCGCCGTGTCCGGGGCACGCGATCCGGTGTTCCGGGGCGGAAGCCGGGACGGGGGCGGGGCCGGGTCGGCAGGATGGGGGTATGGCGGACGGAGAGATGGGACCGGCCAGGGTGTGGCCGGTCGTGGTGCGGTTTCCGGACGGCCCGGTGGAAGAGGTCGTGGAGGCCGACGCGGTCGACGCGGCCCGGCAGCGGACGCGGCTGCTGGTGCGCGGCCCGCTGTTCGGGGTGGCCGTCCAGGAGGAGGCGGACGGGGCGCGGTGGCGGGTCGTCAGCGCGATCACGGCGACCAGCGGGCAGGACGCCCGGGACAGCCTCAACTCGCTGCTGTGGTTCCGGGCGAAGGACGAGGCGCGTGACCGCGCCGAGCGGCGCGCGCTGCTGGCGGCGGTCGCCCGGCTGGAGACCGAGCGCGTCGACGAGCTGACGGTGCTGGGCAGCCGCTACCGGGTGGTGCGGGCCGAGGAGTACCTCGGGGCGGGGCCGGGCGGGATGGAGACGGCGCGGCCGACCGACGCCGGGCCCCTCGTGCCCGACTGGGACCTCACCGTGCGGGAGCCGGCGGTGGACGACGGGCTGGTCCTGGACACCACGGCGCCGGTCACGCCCACCCAGGCCGCCGAGCGGTTCGCCATGCGCGGCCACTCCTACAGCGGCGACCGGTATCCGCGGGACGTGCGCCGCGACTCCGCGCGGGCCGTGACCGACCATCCCGACGTCGTGCTGCTGCCGACCACCTTCCGGGTCCTGGAGCGGCACGACGGCGAGTGGACGGTCAGCGGCACGCTGCACAGCACCGCCCACGGGGCCCGGCGGTCCCTGGAGTTCGGGCTGAACTGGTACGAGCCCCGGCGGCAGGGCATCGTCGAGTTCGACGCCGACCGCGGCGTGGACGCCCGCAGCCTGCTCGCCGCCGGCGACCACCCCGACGCCGACTACCTGGCCGAGCTCGTCCACGCGGCCGACCGGCTCCGGGAGCACGCGGACGAGGTCGAGGTGGACGGCGTCGCCCGCCGGATCTGCCGGATGCGCCGCCTGGTGCGCTGGGGCCCCGACGGGCCCGAGCCGCCGCGCCGGTCCGACACCGACAGCCACCCGCCCGAGCAGATCCGCCCCCGTCTCGACGAGGACGGCGTCGTCCACCACGCCACCGAGGACGGGTAGCCTCTGCCCCCGGGGGTGGTGGACATGCGGTCCGTGCCGGTGGAGCGCGCGCCGAGATCGCTGCGGTGGGACGGGGACGACCTGGTCTCCTGGACCGACGGCGGCCGGCGCTGGGGACCTGACGGGACGGAGCGCAAGCCGGAGTTCTTCTGGGGCTTCCCCTTCGACGCCGCCACGGCCGCTCCGCCGGGCCCGTACGGCGCGGTGTACCAGGAGCGCGGCACCAAGGCCGCGCTGCTGGAGGGCTCGCGCGTGGTGCGGGAGCTGAACCGCAGCTACTACCACTCGACGGCCTTCGACTACCCGCTGGCGCTGGGGCGGCTCGGCGACGGCCGCGACGTCGTCGTCCACTGCCCCGACGAGTACAACGTGCTCCAGATCGAGGACGCGGGCAGCGGCGAGCGGCTGACCGCGGGCGGGCGCGAGCCGGAGGACGTCTTCCACTCGCGGCTGGAGCTGAGCCCGGACGGCCGCCACCTCCTGTCGGTCGGGTGGTTCTGGCAGCCCTTCGGGACGGCCCAGGTCTTCGACACCGCGCGGGCGCTCGCCGACCCCGCCACCCTCGACGGCGAGGGCGTGCTGCCCACCCTGGCCGTCATGGGCGGGGAGGTCGGCGGCGGCTGCTGGCTCGACGCCGACCGGCTGGTGCTCGCCACCGGCCCGGAGGAGTGGTACAGCCCGCAGGAGGAGCCCGGCGCGCTCGCGGCACTGCACCTCGGCGTCTGGTCGGTCTCCGAGCGCCGCTGGCTGCACCGCAGTCCCCTGCCCGACGCCGAACCGGGCGTGCTGCTGCTGCCGCGCGGCGAGCAGGTCGTCACCCTGCACGGCCACCCCCGGCTGCTCGACGCGGCGACCGGCCGGGTCGTGGCGCAGTGGCCGCAGGTCCGGGTCGGGACGAAGTCCCTGTGCTACGCGGCCCGCAAGCACCTCTCCCCGGTCGCCGCCCTCCATCCCGACGGCAGCCGGCTGGCCGTCGTCGGGGAGGAGGGCATCGCGGTGCTCACGCTGCCGTGACCGGGCCCGGCCCGCGGCGCGTCAGGAGCTGCGTGCGGTGGTGTGGGCGTCGGCCGCGGCCAGGGCGCGGTCCAGGACGGCGAGCCCCTCGGCGGCCTCGGCCGCGCTGAGGTTGCACGGCGGTGTCACGTGGATGCGGTTGTAGTTGGCGAACGGCCACAGGCCGCCGCGCCGGCACGCGGCCATGACCTCGGTGACGGGCCCCGACTCGGCGGGCGTGGCGGCGTAGGGGACGAGCATCTCGCGGGTGCCGCGGTCCCGGACGAGTTCCAGCGCCCAGAAGACGCCGAGGCCGCGCACCTCGCCCACCGAGGGGTGGCGGGCGGCGATGTCGCGCAGGCCCGGTCCGAGCACATGAGTGCCGAGCCAGGCGGCGTGCTCCACCATCCCCTCGTCGCGCATGGCGCCGATCGTCGCCACGGCCGCCGCGCAGGCGAGCGGGTGCCCGGAGTAGGTCAGCCCGCCGGGGTAGGGCCGGTCGTCGAACTCCGCGGCCACCCGGTCGGAGATCAGCACGCCGCCGAGCGGCACGTATCCGCTGTTCACGCCCTTGGCGAAGGTCAGCAGATCGGGCACGACGTCCCAGTTGCCGACCGCGAACCACTTGCCGGTCCGGCCGAAGCCGGTCATCACCTCGTCGGTGATCATCAGGATGCCGTGCTCGTCGCAGATCCGGCGGACCCCGGCCAGGTAGCCGTCGGGCGGCACCAGGACGCCGCCGGTGCCGATCACGGGCTCCAGCAGCACGGCGGCGACCGTGCCCGGCCCCTCCATCCGGACGGTCAGGTCCAGGTGCGCCAGGGCGCGTTCGCACTCCTGCTCCGGGGTGGTGGAGTGGAAGGGCGAACGGTAGGTGTAGGGGCCGAAGAAGTGCGTGACCCCGGCGCTGCCGCTGTCGGCGGCCCAGCGCCGGGGGTCGCCGGTGAGGTTGAGGGACGTCGCGGTGGCGCCGTGGTAGGAGCGGTAGGCGCTGAGGATCTTGGGGCGGCCGGTGACCGTGCGGGCCATCCGTACCGCGTGCTCGTTGGCCTCCGTACCGCCGTTGGTGAAGAACACCCGGTTGAGGTCGCCCGGCGCCAGTTCGGCGATCAGCCGGGCCGCCTCGGCTCGCGGCTCGGTCGTGAAGTGCGGTGCGATCGTGCACAGTTGCTCGGCCTGCTCACGGATGGCGGCGATCACCCGCGGGTGGGCGTGGCCGATGTTGAGGTTGACGAACTGGGAGGAGAAGTCCAGGTAGGAGTTGCCCTCGTGGTCCCAGAAGTACGAGCCGGAGCCGCCCGCGACCGGCAGCGGGTCGATATGCCGCTGGGCGGCCCAGGAGTGAAAGACGTGGGCCCGGTCGCGCTGCCGGATCGACGCGGCCCGCTCGGGGTCGGGCGTCGGCCCGGGACGCCCGGGGCGGCGGCCGGGAGCGGCGGGCGGGGTGGTCGCGGTGGGGGCCGGCGTCGCGGCTGTGGTGGATTCCATGGGTGTTCCCGTCCTCGGGGTGGGCCGGTGCAGGGTGGCCCGGCGCACGGTGCTGGGCCTCGGGCGGGCGCGGCTCGGGTGCGCCGCCCCGGCTGGGGGTCAGATGCTCTCGGCGGCGCGGCGGGCGGACCGTACGCCGCCCGCCGCGGTGCGGACGTCCGTGGTGAGGAAGTAGTCGATGTCCGCGCTCAGGCTCTCGATCAGGCCGCGCCCGCGGGACCGTCCGGCCAGCCGCCCGGCGTGGAAGCGGCGGACCGGCGCGGAGAACGGCAGGCCGCCGGTGTCCAGGTAGCGGATGGCGCCGCGGGCGTCGCGCTGCGGCAGGACCGCGGAGCGGGCGTGCCGGCTCGCGCTGAACGGGATGTCCAGCGTGCCGTCGGCGAAGGCCGCCGCGATGTCCTCGGGCAGGCTGCCGCCGGACAGGACCGGGCCGACCATCTCCTCCACCTCGCGCTGCATCCAGTACATCTCCTCGGCCACCCGCGACTCGTCCACCGGCACCGGCCCCGCCGCGTCGGCGAGCCCGCGGGCGACCGTGCGGATGCCGCGGACGTTGGCCGCGGCGTCGGGGATGCCGCGGGCCTCCTGGTCGGTCTTGTTGACGACCTTGGTGGCGCGGCCCAGTCCGGCGACGAGCCCCCCGTAGCGGATCAGCTCCCCGGCCGCCGCCGGGTCCTTGGGGAAGACGCCCATGAACTGGTGCAGCACCGGGTGGACCCGCACGGACGCGGGCAGGTGACGGCGGGCCAGCTCCCGGATCGAGCGCAGCGCGGCGATGTCCTGGTGCGCCTCGCCGCCCTGCGGATAGGACACCGACAGGCACCGCACCCCCTGCCGGGCCGCGGACACGGCCTCCAGCAGGGTGACGGCGAGGCTGATCGACGGGGGGACGAGCACCGCGGTGAGCGTTCCGAACAGCTCGCGGTCGACGATCACGCCCTCGCGCGCCAGTTCCCCGCAGGCCGCGTCCACGTTCTGCCAGCAGCTCAGTGACCGGAGCAGCGGCACGTCCTTGGAGTAGGGGAGGTTGTAGCCGATCCCGCCGCCCTCGAAGGAGGTGATGCCGGACGCCACCGCGACCGCGAACAGGTCCTGGGCGTCGGGCGAGCCGTGCCGGATCTCCAGCGGCACCGCGACCGCGCGGTCGAGTTCCCGGCCCCGCCGCCAGCCGTGCGCGACCAGCGGGTAGCCGTTGAGCCGGCCCGGGTCGGCGTCCAGCAGCCGCCGGGCGGCGGTGAAGCGGGCCAGCCGGGTGTAGGAGTCGATCGTCAGCGACAGCACCCCCGGGTGCGCCCCGTCCTCCAGCTCGCGCAGCAGCGCCAGCATCTCGCGGTGGCCGCCGACCCCGCAGCGCGGCTGGATCACCGTGCGGTCGTCGCGTTCGGCCGCCGCGAGGACGTCCGCCACCCGGGGCTTGCGGGCGCCCCGCAGGTACCCGGTCACCTCGTCGGCGTCGGGCAGCCCGCCGGCGGTGTCGGGCGCGACCTCCAGGGCATCGAGCCAGGACACCTGGGACACCCCTCACCGGGAGTGGGACAGGGGTCCGCGGCGGGCGGCGGCGAGGACGTCCAGCAGCAGCGGGAGCTGCGTGGCGTCGGTCAGCACGTGGTCCACGCCCAGCGAGCGCAGCCGCCGCTCGTCGTCGTCCTCGTCCTTGTGGCTGCCGACGGACAGGTTGCCGCCCACCACGATCGGGCAGCGCAGCGCTCCCCCGGCCCGCAGCCGGGGCAGGTCCCGCAGGTCGTCGAAGGCGTGGCCGTTGACGCTGCCGATGACGACGGCCTCGGCGCCGGGGTGCTCGGCGTAGGCGCGGGCGAAGTCGGCCAGCGGCGTGCAGACGCCGAGGTTCACGACGTCGAGCCCGTGCTCGCGCAGCTGCATCTCGATGAGCCGGTTGGCCACGGTGTGCGCGTCGCTCTCGGCGACACCGAGGATCACGGTGCGGGCGGTTCCGGGGTTCGGGGCGTTCACGGGGTTCTCCTCGTCGGGGACGCGCCGTGCGGACGCGGTCGGGGCGGGACGGGTACGGGAAGGGGCGCGCCGGTCAGTCGTCGAAGGCGGCGTAGAGCTTGCGCCGGTCCAGCTCGGACAGCCGCCGGACGTCGTACTCGGCGGGGTCGGCCGCCGCCAGCGAGTCGAAGACGCTGCTGATCGCCGGGCCGAGCCCCCAGACCTCGCGGTACGCGGGCCAGCCGCGGTGCCCGGCCGCGTCGTCGGCGGCGCGCTCGAAGACGTAGTCGGCCCAGGCCCGGCTCATGGGGTGCCGGTGGTGGAAGTCGTGGCACACGGTGTCCCCGGTCAGCACGAGGTAGCGCGCGGGGAGGTGCACCAGCAGCATGCGGGTCCACCAGCGGGTCCAGGCCGCGAGGAAGGCGGCTCCGCGCAGGCCGGGCGCGGGCGCCCGCTCGCCCAGGAAGATCGCGTTGGTCAGCCCCGCGAAGTAGTCCTTGCCCCGGCGGGCGGGCGCGGCGGGGTCGGGGAAGGTGTGCTTCACGCACAGCCGCAGGGTGTTGCTCACCTGGTAGAAGACGGTGAGCGGCAGCACCCAGCAGACCAGCAGGAAGGTCCAGCCGTGCAGCCACCAGGCCGCGGCCGCCACGGCGGCCAGCGCCAGGGCGGCCACCGCCCGTTCCGCCGGGCCCGCCGAGCCGTACCAGGACTGCCCCCGCGAGCGCAGGAAGCGCAGGTGGAAGAGGGGCGACACCAGCTTCCCCAGCACCCGGCGCCACATCTGGCGCCGCGTCATGCCGGGGCGCAGCTCCAGGCTCACCAGGAAGGCCTGCACCGTGGGGTCGCGCAGTGTCATGTGGTGCAGGGCGTGGTGGTCGGCGACGTGCTCGGAGCTGTAGTCGGTGAAGTGCTGGATCACCAGCAGGGCGCAGATCACCCGGCCGACGAGGCGGTCGGGGCCGGGCCGCGCCCACATGTTCCGGTGCGCGCACTGGTGGAAGACCATCATCCGCAGGTTGCGCATGCCGTGCAGGGTCATCGCCCAGCCCGGGACCAGCAGCGCGAGCCAGCCGCTGCCCAGGGTGAGGGCGGCGGCGCCCGTGGTCAGGCCCGCGGCCATCGACACCGTGGCGTTGACCAGGTGCGCGGTGGGGGTGAGGTGGAGGGGCTTCTGACCGGTGTGCGGCTTGCCGGTGAGGAAGGTCAGCGGCAGGGCGCAGAGCCCGCGCAGGGCCGGCATCGAGTCGCGGACGCCCTGGTCCGGCACGGCGGTGATGCGCGCCACGGGTACGGGCGCCGCCGTGGGGGCGGCGGGCACGGTCATGGTGGCGCCGTCCGTCGCGCCGGTGCCGCCGGGGCGGTCAGGGCTGCCGGGGCCGTCCGGGCGGGTGCGCCGGAGGGGGAGGGCCATCGCTCACGCCTCCGCCGTGGCCGCGGGGGCGGCCGTAGGGTCCGCCGCTCCGGCGTCGCCGTCGAGGGCGAGCGCGGTGTTCACGACGGCGTCGAGCACGCGGTCCACGTCGCCGGGCGTGGTGGCCGGGTTGAGCATCATGAGCTTGAGGAAGACCGGCCGGCTGCCGTCGGGCCCGGCCACCCGGGTACGGGCCAGCAGCGCGGTGCCGTCGGCCATCAGGCGGCGGCGCAGGGCGCCGTTGAGCACGTCGGCCCGCTCGGCAGCACCCTCTTCCGCGTCCTGCGGCAGGTAGCGGAAGAGCACCGTGCTCAGCAGCGGGGTGACGGCGAGCTGCAGCCGCGGCTCGGCGGCGATCCGGTCGGCCGCGTGCAGCGCCAGCTCGTGGCAGCGGTCGACCATGCGGGCCATGCCGTCGCGGCCGTGGGCGCGCAGGGTGACGGCGACCTTGAGCGCGTCGGCCCGGCGGGTGGCCTGCACGGAGTTGCCGTAGAGGCCGAAGTACCCGGCCTCCTTGTCGTCCAGGGCGTTGAGGGTGGTCGTCTGCTGGGCGAGCGGGGTGAGCGAGGCGGCGTCCTTGACCAGGAAGACGCCCGTCGAGGCCGGTGTCCAGCCGAACTTGTGCAGGTCCATGGTGATCGAGTCGGCCTCGGCGATGCCGTCGAGCATGCCGCGCAGCCGGGGGGACAGCAGCGCCCCGCCGCCGTACGCGGCGTCCGCGTGCAGCCAGACCCCGTGCCGGTGGACGATGTCGGCGAGCACCCGCAGCTGGTCGGTCCAGCCCTCGTCGGTGGAGCCCGCGCACGCGATCACCGCCACCGGTACGACGTCGGCGGGCAGTTCGGCCAGCGTCCGGTCCAGTTCGGCGGGGATCAGCCGCCCGGCGGCGTCGGCGGGGGCGGGCAGCAGGGCGTCCTCGCCGAGGCCGGTGATGCCCATCGCGCGGCCGATCGAGAAGTGGGTCGCCGCGGAGCAGAGCACCACGGGGCGCCGTCCGCCGCCCGTCAGGCCCCCGGCGAACGGGGTGCGCCCGTCGGCGTCGCCGAGGATGTTGTCGCGCGCGGCCAGCACCGCCATCAGGTTCGAGATGCTGCCCCCGGCGGTGAGGGTTCCGCCCGCCCCGGGGCCGTACCCGGCGAGCGCGGCCAGCTCCCGCACCACGTAGCGCTCCAGCTCCAGCGCGAAGGGCCCGCTCTCCCAGGCGTGCAGCGACTGGTTCAGGGTCGCCGTCACGAGTTCGGCGGCCACGGCGACGGTGGTCGGCGGGCACTGCATGCGGGCCATCGTGGCCGGGTGGGTGATGTCCACCGACCAGTGGGCGTAGGCCGTGACGAGGTCGCCGAAGACGTCCTGTGCCGGCTGCGGCGTGTCCGGCAGCAGCGGCCCGGCGAGCGCGCGCCGGGCGGCCTCGGCGGCGGCCGCGGGGCCGCCGGGGAGCACGGGTCCCGAGCGCACCGGGTGCGCGTCGCGCAGGATGTCGATGGCGGTGTTGACCAGGGTGCGCAGGTGTTCCAGTCCCTCGACGGTCCCGGCCGGCTGGAACACGGACGTGCTCTTCTCGTCGGTCATGAGCATGTCATTACCTCCGTGAGGAGTGCGGATGGTCCGAACGGCTCGTGCGTGTACGCCCGGCGGCACGGCTGCTGCCCGGCCGCGGCGACGCTCCCCATTCGACGCAAAGGGGCTATCCGTGCGCTATCCGCCGACGATCGGACGGCTGTCACGGTGCCCGCTCCCCCGGGCGGACCAGCGGTTCAGTCGCGGCGCGGGCGGCCCAGTCCGCAGGCCAGCGCGGCCCTGCACAGCTCGACGGTGAACCACCGGTTGTAGGTGCCGAGGCCGTAGAGGTCCACCAGGACCGTCTCACCGGCCGGGCGGCGCACGGGAAGGGGGCCGGACAGCACGTCGCCGAGACACGCCAGGGCCGGGGCGGGCATCCGGGCCGGACGCTGCCGCGCGTCGTCCACCACGAGCCGGTCGGCCCGCTCGTAGAGGGTCCGGGCGAGCCGCCGCCCGGTGGCGTTGACCAGCACCGCGCCGCGCGAGAGCCAGTCGTACGCCACCGTGTCGCCGTGCGAGGTCAGGATCACCAGGTCGGCGCCGAACAGCGCCTCGCGGACGTCCGCCGCCCGGGTCTGCGCCGCCCCGGCGCCGCGTGCCGCGGAGCCCCTGGGCGCGCGGACGGCGCCGCCGTCGTAGAGGGCGACATGCGTGAGGTCGGGCAGCGCCCTGCCGAGCAGCGCGGGATACGCCCGGTCCGCGGCGGCCGGACCCACCAGGCCCGCGGTCACCACGCCCGGCACCGTCAGGGCGCGCGCGGCGGCCGCGCACAGACAGGCGCGCCACAGCCGCAGGACGCCGGAGGCGGGCAGGGCGACACCCGGGCTGAGCAGGCGGCCGGACAGCAGCAGTTCGTCCGCCGCCGGGCGCACCCGCAGCAGCGGCGTGCCGTCCCCGCCGCGCTCCGCGGCCGTCAGCGCCTCGTACGTCACCGCGGCCGGGTCGAGGAGGTGGAAGGCGTCCTCGGTCTCCTCGGCGGTCAGGCGTACAGGGCCGGCTGGACGCATGGTCGCTCCCCTGCGGTCGAGGGCGGCGCGGGGGGCCGCCGCAGCCTGCCGTGCGGCTCCCCCGTACCCGCCCGGCGGGCATCGGCCGCGGGTTCCGCCGAGGGTGCGGCGCCGAGTGCGAGCAGCACCCGGCCCTCCAGGAGCCGGTCGCCGGCCACCCGGGAGATCCGCAGCGCCTGCTCCAGCGCGGTCGCGGCCCGCACGTACCGGTGCTGGCCGCGGCGGACGAGGCCGAGCCCGTACAGCGCGCGGGCCTCGGTGGCGCTGTCCTGGTCGTCACGGGCGATGCGCAGCGCCCAGTGGAAGCTGCGCTCGGCGGCCTCGATCCGGCCGGTGTGCAGGTGCAGTTCGCCGAACCGGCAGCGCACCAGCGCCTCGGCCCGGTAGGAGCCCGCGCGGCGGCACAGGCTCAGCGCCCGCACCAGCGGCTTGCGGGCGAGCTGGTACTGACCGGCCGCCATCCGGGCCGCCGCGATGTCGTGCAGCACGTACGCCTTGCCGATCCGGTCGCCGGCCCGGCGCAGCGAGCCCAGCGCGGCCGACCAGTCGCGGTGGGCGGCGTCCGGGTGACCGGCCAGCTGGTGCCACTGGCCCAGCGCGCGCAGCGTCAGCCCGGTGCCGTGCTCGTCGCCGATCTCCGTGAACAGCCCGAGGGCGGTGTCCAGATGGGCCTTGGCGCTGTCGGCGTGCTCCTGGCTCAGGTCGAGGCAGCCGAGCGAGTAGTGACTGGCGGCGGTGCCGCGCCGCAGGCCCGCCCGGGCGGCGGCGGCCGCGGCGGTACCCGCGGTCTCGCGCCAGTCGGCGGTGTAGCCGCGGGCCCTGAACAAGGTGGTGGCGCTCAGCGCCAGGTCCCAGCACAGCTCGGGCAGGTCGTGCTCGGCGGCCTGCCGGACGGCGGCGGTCAGCGACTGCCGCTCGCTCTCGAACCAGCTCATGGGCCGGGCCAGCTGGCGTTCGTACACCGCGGTCGGCAGCCGGTCGCGGGGCGCCGGGCCGTGCAGGGTCAGGTAGTCGCCGCCGTACTCGCGCAGGTGCGCCTCACCGGCCAGCGACAGCCAGCCGCCCAGGGCCCTGGCCAGCGCGGGGCGCTGCTCCTCGACGGGCTCCTCCTCGTGCAGCCGCTCCCGCGCGAAGGCCCGCACCAGGCCGTGGAAGCGGTAGCGGGCGGTCCGGGCGGGGGCGGCGCCGGACGCCTCCAGCAGGCGCGCGTCGACCAGGTCCTCCAGCACGTTCTCGGCGTCCGGCAGGCCACCCGGGCACAGCGCGGCGGCCACCCAGCCGGGGAAGTCCGGGGTGTGCAGCATCGCGAGGCGGCGGAAGAGCTGCCGGGCGTCCGGGGCGAGGTCGTCGTAGGCGACCCGCAGGCAGCCGCGGACCTGGAGGTTGCCGTGCACCAGCTCGCTCAGCATCTGCGGCTCGTCGTCGAGCCGTTCGACGAGGTGGCCGACCTGCCAGTGCCGCTTGGCGGCCAGCCGGGCCCCGGCGATGCGCAGCGCCAGCGGCAGCCCGCCGCAGCGCCGGACGAGGTCCCGGACCGGCTCGGGTTCGTCGGCGGCCCGCTGGGCGCCGATGATGAGGGTGAGCAGTTCCGCGGACCGGGCGGGGTCCAGCACGTCCAGGTCCACCTGGCAGGCGCCGGGCAGCCCGGTGGCCCGCCGGCGGCTGGTGGTGATGACCGCGCAGCCGCTGCCGCTCGGCGACAGGCAGGCGACCTGCCGTTCGTTGGCGTTGTCCAGCACGATGAGCGCGCGGGCCGACGCCAGCCGGGTGCGGTAGAGCTTGGCCCGCTCGTCGGGGTCGTCGGGGATGTGCTGCCCGCTCACGCCCAGCGCCCGCAGGAAACCGCCCCGCACCTCGTGGGCGCCCTGCGCCGGATCGGCGAAGCGGCCCATGTCGGCGAAGAGCTGCCCGTCGGGGTAGGCGGCGGCGACCTGGTAGGCGGCGTGCACCGCGAGGCTGGTCTTGCCGACCCCGGGCTGCCCGCTGACGGCCACCGTCCGCGCCGCGGACCCGCCGTCCGCGCCGGGCGCCCCGTCGTCGCCGGCGTCCGCCCGGCGGCCGGCCAGCAGGAAGTCGCGGATCCGGGCCAGTTCCGCCCGGCGCCCGGTGAAGTCCGGCAGGTCGGCCTGGAGTTGGCGCGGCACCGGGGCGACAGCTGCGAGGCCGGGCGGCACCGCGCGCTCCGGCGCGGTCCGCGGCGGGTCCAGCCGGGCGGCGCGGGCGAGCATGTCGTGGTGCAGGCGGCGCAGTTCCGGACTGGGCTCGATGCCCAGCTCCCGGACGAACCGGGCCCGCACCCTGCGGTAGCAGTCCAGCGCCTCGGCCTGGCGCCCCGACCGGTAGAGCGCCAGCATCAGCTGCTCCTGGATCCGCTCCCGGAACGGCTGCTCGACCGCCAGCGCGGCCAGTTCGCTGGTGACCTCGTGGTGCCGGCCCAGCTGGAGGTCGAGCCGGAGCCGCTCCTCGGTCGCCGCCAGCCGGGCCTCCTCCAGCTCGGCGGCCCCGGCCCGGACCACCTGGCTGGTGATGCCCGCGAGCGCGGGGCCGCGCCACAGCGCGAGGGCCTCCCGCAACCGGTCGGCGGCCAGCCGGGGTTCGTCCCGGCGGACCGCGGCGCGGGCGTCGGCGACCAGGTGCTGGAAGGTGTGCGCGTCCAGCGCCTCGTCGGGCAGGGTCAGCATGTAGCCGGGCGGGCGGGTGGTGATCGCGGCCTCGCCCGCGGGCAGGCTGCGGCGCAGCGCGGAGATGCAGATGTGGATCTGCGACCTCGCGGTGGAGGGCGGCGAGTCGTCCCACACGGCGTCGATGAGCCGGTCCCAGGGGACGACGTGGTTCGCGGCCAGGGCGAGGACGGACAGCACGATCTGCTGCCGGGGTCCGCCGAGCCGGACCGCCACACCGTCGGCCCGGACTTCCAGCGGGCCGAGTAATCGAAGATTCATCACGAGGGTCCCGTCGCGTCGCTGCGAAGAGTGGCCAGGGGGTCGGCGCCGCCCGAGGGGTCGCCGGAGGGGTCGTGGGAGAGGGCGCCGGAGGGGTCGCCGTGCTGCGGCCGGAGGGCGGCCGGGGAGTTCGGTGCGGGGGCACCGCGGGCTCGCGCCCGCGCGCCGCCGCGCACCGGGCCGGACGACTGCAGGTGGACGACGGCCGCCAGCAGGACGACACCGCCGGTGATCTGGACCGGGCCGATCGTCTGCCCCAGCCAGACCCAGGCCGCCAGTGCCCCGAAGAGCGGCTCCAGCGAAATGATGACGGCGGTGGCCTGCGGGCCGAGCCGCGCCGAGGCCCAGCTGTAGAGCAGGAAGGGCGCGAAGGTGCCGAGCACGCCGATGCCGATGCTCCCGGCCAGCAGCCGGGGCTGCTGGAACAGCGCCGGCGCACCGTGCGGGATCTGCCACAGCGCCCAGATCGCACCGCTCACCACGAAGGCGCCGGTGTTCGCGGCGAGCGCGCCGTGCAGACGCGCCGCCCGGCCGCCGAGCACGGAGAACGCCGCCACGCCCGCGGCGGCGAGCAGCCCCAGCGCGATGCCCGGGGCGCTGCTGCCGGACAGTCCCGCCGTCGGCAGCTCGACCACCAGGGCCACTCCGGCCAGCGCGGCCAGCAGTCCGAGGAGGGTGGCCGGGCGCGGTGCGGTGCGGGTGGAGAGCATCAGGTGGCCGAGGACGAAGGCGGGCGCGAGGTTCTGGAGCACCAGCGCGACGGCGACCGGCAGCTTGTCGATCGCCAGGAACAGCGCGGCGTTGGAGCCCGCCACGGCCAGGCCGAACCCGGTCACCGGCCACAGTCCGCGGGCTCCGGGGCGCAGCCGGGGGCGGCGGACCGCGGCGATCAGCAGCAGTCCGGCGAGCGCGACCCAGGTGCGGACGGCGACGACCTCCAGCGGGGCGGCGCCGTGGTCGAACAGTCCCCCGGCGACGGTGCCGCCGACGCCCCACAGTGCGGTGGCGACGACCGCCGCGACCACGCCGCGGCGGCGGGACGCCACCGAGGACGTCCTCCCGGTGCGCTGCGCGGGGCCGCGTGGCTGGCGGTGCACGATGCCTCTTCCCGGGCCGGGTCGCCGGCCGATCCCTCGATCCGGTTGTTCCTCACTCCGACACCGCGTAACCTACTAAATGTTTTGACGGTTAGTCAACGGAAGGCGGACCCACTGTGAAGCGCCAGGACGCACCGGGCGCGCTGGAGACGGTGCGGGAGTTCATCAACACCTGGGACCTGGAGCTGGCCACCGACGCGCTGGAGACCGCCGACGGGCTGCGCGACTGGCTGCGCGAGCGCGGCCTGATCGCCGCGGGCGAACCCGTCGGGGACGAGGCGCGCCGCCGGGCCGTCGAGGTCCGCGAGTCGCTGCGGGCGCTCGCGGCCACCCACTCCGGGCAGCCGATGGAGCCCGCGGCGGCGCGCGTCCTGGACGATCTCGCGGCCGACGCGGCGGTCCGGCTGAGCTTCCTGCCGGACGGCTCCCAGGACATCGCCTCACGGGGCGGCACGCCGGTCGGCGCGGCGCTGGGCGGGCTGCTGGCCGTCGTGGGCCGCTGCGCGGCCGACGGCAGCTGGCAGCGGCTGAAGGTGTGCCCGGCCGACGACTGCCGCTGGGCCTTCTACGACCACTCCAAGAACCGGTCGGGCACGTGGTGCCAGATGGCCGAGTGCGGCAACCGGACGAAGGCCAGGGCCTTCCGCTCCCGCCACCGGGCAGGGGGCGCGGAGGCGCCCGCCGCCCCGGAACGCTGACCGGCCGCCCCCGCTGCGGGGACGGCCGGACGGCGGCTACTTCGCGATCGGCTCGACCCGCGGCCGGCTCAGCGCCAGGTAGTGCGCGGTGCCCAGCGCGATCGACCGGTCCAGCCGGGCCGCGTTGAAGAAGATCTCCTCGTGCACCAGCAGTTCGGGATCGACCACCACGTCGAGGCTGCCGTCGAAGGAGAACGGGATGACGCACCCGCTGACGCAGCCGGTGACGCGCTCGGCCTCCGACCGTTCGGCCAGCGACGCGTCCGCGCCGCCGAACAGCCGCCGTACCTTGCGGAAGTCCACCCGCCGGTCCCCCGGCACGACGGCCAGCACCATCGGCCCCGGCCGCCCCCTGCCGCGGACCTGCACCACCATGCACTTGGCGGCCTGGGCCAGTTGGTGGCCGCGCAGCGCGCTGGCCCGGTCGGTGCGGCCCTCCGCCGCGTGGTCGATCACCCGGTAGTCCGCGGCGGACGAGTCCAGCGCGGACATCAGCGAGTCGAACGTGCGGTTCCCGCCGTCCATGACGGGTCCCTCCTGTCCTCGGGGGCGGGTTGGCGAACGGTCAGGTGCCGGCCCGCGCGGGTTGGCGGGTGAAGGTGAGCGCGGAGACGGCCGCGGCCGCCAGCCCGACGCCGCCGAAGACCAGCCACGGCGTGCTGCTGAGCGGGTCCGAGGCCACCCGGCTGCCGAAGAAGTTCCCGAAGGTGCCGCCCAGCGCCCAGGAGCCGGCGTAGATGCCGAAGTAGCTGGCGCGGGTGGAGCCGTGGGCGAAGGAGGCGAGGATCAGCTGGGTCGAGAAGAGGATCGCCGTCTCCCCGACGGTGTAGACGACGACACAGCCGAGCAGCCACCACGGGGACCGGCTGAACATCGCCGAGCCGAAGCCGAGCGCGACCATCAGATAGCCGAACGCGGGCATCGCACGGGCGCCCAGCCGGTCGCTCAGCGCCTTCACGAAGCCGATGCCGACCATGCCGGTGACACCGTTGCCGAGGTAGAGCACGCTGATCCAGCCGGTGCCCGCGAGCGCCTCCGAGCGCAGCGGGACGGCCACGCCGAGCTGGGTGAAGAGGAACCACCACGGCAGCATCAGCACCCAGAAGGCCACGAAGGCGCGGTTGCGGAGCACCGCCTTGACGTGCCCGAGCACGCTGTGCTCCGGTTCGCCGGGGCCGCCGTCCGCGCCCGCCCCGCCGCCGACGGCCGCGCCGTCCGGGGCGCCCATCTGCCGGACCACCCCGACCATGAGGACGAACAGCACCCCGCTGGCCACGAAGGGCGCCCGCGTCCCCATCACCAGCAGCGCGGCGGCCAGCGCGGGACCGCCGATGACACCGGCGTTGAGCAGCGCGTTCTCCAGAACGAAGGCCCGCGACCTGATCGGTTCGGGCTGGGCGGCCAGCAGCGCGCTGGCCGGGGCCTCGTAGATCGCCCCGGCCCCGGCGAGGAACGCCGCCACCAGCAGCAGGCCCTGCCCGTCGCACAGCCCGAGCCCGATGAAGCCGACCCCGCGGGCCACCGCTCCGGACCCCATGACCAGCCGGGGGTCGTAACGGTCCGCCAGCGGCCCCGCCAGCACCGGGATCAGCCGGGCGGCCAGCAGGAAGACGGTCAGGGCGACGCCGGTCTGCGCGGTCGTGGCGTGGTCGACCGTGCTGAGCTTGACCGCCAGCAGGGGGAAGGCCACGTAGGTCGCGGCGTTCATCACGAACACCGAGCCGAGGGCCAGTTTGACCGCGCGGGGCAGTTCCTTCAGATCCTGCCGGCGCCGCGCCCACCGGCCCGGACGGGGCCCGGGACCGTCCACGGCGTCAGGAGCGTCCACGGCGTCCAGGGCGTCCGCCGCCTGACCCGCCTGCGCCGTCTCCCGCGCGCCGCGGGCCGTGCCGCTCGTCGTCTCAGCCATGGAGCGAGCCCGCCTCCAGCCGCGCCCGGTCCGCGCGCACGTGCTCGGCGGGCGTCAGGACGTCGCGCATCGGGTCCTCGTGCGTCGAAGTCCCGCGCATCCGGGCCTCCACCAGCCGGTAGACGGACTCCGCGATCCGCTCCTGCCGCTCTTGCGGCACGAAGTACCAGCCGGGGGTGTTGTTGATCTCGATGATCAGGAAGCCGTCGCCGCCGGGGGCGGGGAGGAAGTCCAGCGCCGCGACGGTCAGCCCCATCACCCGCGCGGCGCGCCGGGCGACCTCCAGCATCTCCTCGGGCGCATCGAAGTCCACCGAGCGCGCGCCCTGCATGACGTTGGCCCGCCAGCGGTCCCCGCCGGGCGGGACACGGCGGCAGTTGAGGACCGCCTCGTCGCCGACCAGGGTGATCCGGACGTCGCCCTCGGGGTGCGGGAGGTAGGGCTGGCACATCAGCACACCGTGGTCGGCCAGCAGCCGGTCGACGGTGCCGCCGTCGGACTCCAGGCCGTACACCCGCTCCACGTCGGTCCCGCCGTACCCGAAGGTCGGTTTGAGGACGACCGGGCCCCACTGCGCGAGCGCCTCGGCGACGTCCGCGCGGCTCGCGCAGGAACGGGTCGGCGCGATCGGCAGCCCGGCCGCGCCCAGCCGCGCCATGCTCTGCAGCTTGTGCTCGGTGGCAACGTAGGTGGCCGCCGGGTCGATCACGGTGATTCCCGGGGTCTCGCAGAGCAGCGCGTACCGCTCGTGGTCGGCGCGGAAGCTCGCGGAGCGCAGCTCGGCCCGTGACATCACCACGTCGAAGCGCGCGGCGGGACCGCCCTGCACGTACGCCTGCGGCCCCGTCGCGGTGTGGGCCAGCACGATGTCGTCGAGCGTGAACAGTGTGACGTCATGGCCCCGCCGGGTGCCGGCCTCCAGCAGTCCGACCGACTCCGTCTCCTCCCGGTCCCAACCGAGGATTCCTATCTGCATGTCCACTCTCCTGGTGCGTGATGCCGGGTGGTGCCGGTGCGGTGGTGCCGTGCTGTGCCGTTGTGGCTTGCTGCGGTGCAGGGGCGGCGGCCGCACGGTGACGGCCGCCGCCCTTCTCTCGGGCCCCTCACGCGGCGGCGGCGCCGCGCAGGTAGTCCTCGACGCGCGTCTCCAGTTCCTCGGCCTGGCGCCGGTCGGTGCCGAAGGAGACGATCTCCACGGTCCCGGTCGTCGCCGAGCTGTCGGTGGCCACGACCACGCCGCTGCGCCGCTCGGGTGCGAAGAGCAGGTCCTGCTCCGCCAGGTGGTCGAGCAGGACGGCCAGGCTGCGGGCGGGCAGCGCGTTGTGCGACATGACGACGTGCGAGCGCAGGTAGTCCTCGCCGACCAGCCGGCGGGCCATCACGTCGATGTTGGTGGCGCCCCCGGCCCGCCCGTTGAACTCGGTGAAGAGCATGCGCCCGGCCGGGTCCACGACCGCGTCGATGTTCATCAGCCCCTGGTAGCCGAGCCGCTGGGCCAGCAGGGCGATCTGCTGGCTGTCCGCGCACAGCGCCGCGTGCAGCGGGCCCGGCAGGTCCTGCGGCGGGAAGACGTAGCCCTTCCACACCGGTTCCATGCGCATATGGCCGTAGTTGAGCAGCACCGGGGCGGTGTACGCGGGCACGTACACCTCCGAGGACAGCGTCCTGGCGTGCGGGTGGTAGACCTCGACGACGATCCGGGCGGCGCAGGTGTAGCGGGGCAGGGCCGGGGCGCCGGCCAGCCCGATGCCGTCGAGCGCCGCCCGCACGGCCTCCCGTCCGGGACCGTCCAGGCGCAGCACCCGGTAGGCGCCGAGCCCCACCACGTCGGGGTCGGTGGTGACCAGGACGTTGCCGTCGCCGCCGGAGTTCTGGTCCTGCTTGACGATGACGGAACCGGTACGGGGCAGCAGGTCCGCGACCGCGTCCACGAGTTCGGGGCCGGGATCGACGACCAGGCCCTCGGGCACCGGCACCCCGGCGGCCACGGCCATGGCGCGGAAGACGGACTTGGTGTTGACCAGTTCGACCATGTTCTGCGCGAACACCTCGGCCGGGCCGGGGTCCAGCCCCAGCGCCCGCTGCCATCCGGCGATGTCGCGGTCGTGCAGGTAGCAGCCGACCGTCCAGCGGTCCGGGCCGAGCCCGCTGCGTTCGACGACCGACCGCAGTTCCGCGGCCAGTTCGGGGCGGTCGCCCGGGTACCAGCCGGTCCCGCCGTAGTCGCGCAGGCTCAGGACGGTGAACTCCTCGGGCAGCAGGCCCAGGGTGCCGGCCAGGTAGGCCAGGAAGTCCTTGTTGACCGGGCCGGGGACGACGGCCACGTCCCCGCGGCCCAGCGTCCACAGCAGGCGGTCGCCGATGACGTCGTAGAACGGCCGCACGTCCGGCGGTATGTCCTCCGGCCGCGCCACCATCGCGCGGCTGTTGGGGTTGGCGAACAGCAACTTCGGCATGTCTCGGCTCCTCGGGTCACGGGCGGTAGACGCTGCTGGGCCACTTCTTCTCCTCGGCCACCCGGGAGATCAGCGGGATGTCCCGGATGTCGTCGTGGCCGAGCGCCCACATCAAGAACCGCTCCACGCCCATGCCGAACCCGGAGGTCCGCAGCGGGAACTCCTCCTTCATGCGCACGTACCAGGCGTAGTCGCCCTCCGGCACGCCGTGCACGGCGAGCGCCTTGCGGATGTCGGCGCTCCCGGTGTGGCGTTCGCCGGAGCCGACCACCTCGCCCATGCCGAACAGCAGGTCGGCGTTGTTCGCGGAGCGCTCGGTGCCGTCGGCGAAGGCCTGGTAGAAGGGGTTCGAGAGGTGGTCGAAGTGCGTGACCCAGACGAACTCGTCGACCCGGTCCATCAGCAGCCGCTCGCCCTTCTTGGTGAGCACCCGCCACTCCCCCTCGTCCCGGACCGTCCCCTCGTCGTGCCGCAGCAGGCGGGCGGCCTCGTCGAAGGTGAGCCGCGCGAAGGGGGTGCGGTGCGCGGCCATCCGCTCCAGGTGGGAGACGTCGCCGGTCCACTCCTGGAGCCGGTCGCCGTAGGTGCCGAGGAACGCGCCGGCCAGATGGCGGACGTACCCCTCGACGTACTCGATCAGGTCGTCCAGGCCGCCGGGGATCTCCGCCTCGCTGTGCACGAACTGGTTCAGGTGCGTGGCGTCGGGCTGCTCGCCGCGGAAGGACGGCATGACGGCGTAGCAGCCCTCCGGTGCGAGCCGGCAGCCGTACTCCAGCAGGAACTGGAGGGAGTCGGGCAGGTAGGTGTCCACCCCGCCGACGGTCACGGGCACCGGCTCGGAGTCGCTGCCCAGGCCGGTCGGGCAGGTGATGGTCCTGGTGGTCATGGGCAGGTACATCGCGCGCAGCCCGCGGCCGTGCGCGTACTCCACCGTCGCCCGCAGCACCAGGTCCTCCAGATCGGTGATCAGGCGGTACCAGGGGGAACGCAGCGAGGCGAGGAAGTCGTCGGGGGCGCCGCGCCAGGTGCCCGGGGCCTTGGCGGTGCCCGGCGCCGCCGGGCCGGTGGGGGGTTGTCCGTGCAGGTTCGTCAGCATGCTGCTCTCTCCTTCTCCCGTCGCGTCACCGCGAAGGCCGGACGTTCTGGTTGGAGCGGAAGCGGTTCCCCGGGTCGTAGCGGCTCTTGGCCTCGGCCAGCCGCCGGTAACGGGGCGCGCCGTAGGCACCGACCACCCGGGAGACCCCGGCGTCGGAGGACTCGGCGTCCTGGAGGTAGTTGACGTACACCCCGCCGTGGTTCCAGGGGACCAGCCGGTCCAGGGTGCGGCGGGCCCAGGCGGCGTTCGGCGCGTCCTGGGCCGGGTCGGTCCACTGCGCGGAGGCGGTGCAGATGTAGGGGGCCTCCCGGTTGGGGAAGGCGGAGCGCTCGGCGCCGGAGGGGCGGGCGATGGCGCCGCGCAGGAACTCGAAGTCGACCGAGGAGGCCTGCGAGCACATGTCCGCCCCGGCCAGGGCCAGTTCGGCCGCGGCGCCGGACACCTCGGTCAGGTAGCCGGACTTGGTGTAGTAGCGGTTGCCGTGCGGCTCGGAGGTGTCGCCGAGCGACTGGAGGGTGCGGTAGTCGAGCAGGCCCACCGTCCCGGCGACCGGCTCCACCGCCTCGAACAGCCCGTCGGTGGACTCCGGCCCCTCGGCCGGGTCGCCGAAGCAGGCGACGGACAGGAAGAGCGCGGGCCGGCCGGCCAGCGCCGCGGGCACCCAGTCGTTCGCGGTCACATGGTGGATCGAGCCCACCGCGTGGACGTCGTCGGACTGCTGCTCGGCGAACGCCTGGTAGGCGGCGAGCACCGGGACGGCCTCGGACAGCTCGTAGACCGCGCGCCGGAAGTACACCGGCCCGACCGGCCGCAGCGCCAGGGTGAAGCGGGTGACGACACCGAAGTTGCCGCCGCCGCCGCGCAGCGCCCACAGCAGCTCCGGGTGGCTGTCGTCGTCGGCCTCGACCACGGTGCCGTCCGCGAGCACGACCTCGGCGGCCACCAGGTGGTCGCACGTCAGCCCCCAGGTGCGGGCCAGCCAGCCGTAGCCGCCGCCGAGCGCCAGCCCGCCCAGGCCGGTGTGGGAGACCACCCCGGCCGGGCACGCCAGCCCGTACCGGGTCGTCGCCCGGTCCACGTCCCGCAGCAGGCAGCCGCCGCCGGCCCGGACGAGGGCCGCCGCCGGGTCGACCACCACGTCGTTCATCGGCGACAGGTCGATCATCAGGGCGCCGTCGGCGACGGCGGTCCCCGCCACGTTGTGGCCGCCGCCGCGCACGGTCACCGCGAGCCCGGCCCGGTCGGCGTACCGCAGGGCCGCGCTCACGTCCGCGGCGTCCCGGCACCGGGCGACGGCCGCGGGACGGCGGTCGATCATGCCGTTCCACACCTGCCGGGCCGCCTCGTACTGCGGGCTGCCCGGCACCAGAAGGGCACCGCTGAAGTCGCGGTCCGTGCCCACCGCTGCTGTCATCGTCCACCTCGCTCCCGCTTCCCCCGAGGCGGGCGGGCCGCCTCGCGTTCACGATCACGAGTGAACCGAGGCCGACTATCGAGCAGCTATCCGGCGGCGATCGGCCCGCCGGACGGACGGGGACGTACCGGCCGCGGGCGTGTCACGGCACCCGGCGGGCCATCCCCGGATAGACCACGACCAGCCCGTCCCGGTCGAACTCCAGGTCGCTGCGGTAGTCCCCGGAGGCGTACCGCACCCGCCCGCCGCCGTCCGTGCGGCCCAGGTGGGTGTAGCTCTGCCGGGCCGCCCGCACCGCGAGGCCGGGCACGGACACGAAGGCCACCAGGAAGTCGTGCGCCCCGCCGCGGTGCAGGCCGTGCCGCAGCACCGGCATGGTGTTCGTCAGCGGGGACATGCCCAGGTCGCAGTCGAGGGCGCCCGCCAGCTCCGGCAGCGGGCGGCCGTCCGCCGTCCAGCTGCCGCCCTGCTGCCGCAGCTCCAGCCGCCGGGCGCCGGAGGAGTCCTCGGCGGTGACGGTCAGCCGCCGGGTGGCGTACCGCTCGTCGGTCTCCAGGGCGTACTCCACCCAGTACGGCTCCGGCCGCACCCCGACCGCCCGGCCCCTGCCCCGCAGCGCCCCTTCCTCCCACTCGACCCACGACGTCTCGACCCCACCGGTCTCCTCGACGCTCCATGTGAGCATCCGGACCTCGCCCATCGGCACCTCCAGCCACCGTCACGATCTTCCCCCGGCCTTTCCAACGGCCCGCCCGCCGTCGCCGACACGCCGCCCCGCGAACCGCACCCGAACGGGCCGGACCAGCCATGATGGGGCCATGCCGCAGATGACCGAGCCGCAGTGGCGCGCCTTCCTCGCCCACGGCACCCGCACCGCCAAGCTCGCCACCACCCGCGCCGACGGCCGTCCGCACGTGGCGCCGGTCTGGTTCCTGCTGGACGGCGACGAACTGGTCCTCACCACCGGCCGCGACACGGTCAAGGGCCGCACGCTCGCCCGCGACCCGCGGGTGATGGTGTGCGTGGACGACGAGCAGCCGCCGTTCTCCTTCGTGCTCGTCGAGGGCGTGGCCACCCTCTCCGAGGAGCCGGACGAGCTGCGCCGCTGGGCGGGCCTGATCGCCGGCCGCTACATGGGCGCGGACCGGGCCGAGGAGTTCGGCGCCCGCAACGGCGTCCCCGGCGAGACGCTGGTCCGGGTGCGGATCGAGAAGGTCATCGCCCAGGGCGACCTCGCCGCCTGAACCGCCGTCACCGCGCCGGGCCCACCGCCGCGGCCGGGCGTCACGACGTCGCCTCGCGCGCCCGGTCGCCGAAGACGCGCAGGCGCTCGATCAGGGCCGGTGGCGACTGGACGTGGAAGGGCAGGTTCAGCATCAGCAGGCGAACCGCCATCCAGTCGACCCGGTCGGCGTCCACCTGCCAGCGTGACGTGCCGTCGGGGAGCGCGACGACCTCGCCCGGCGCCTGCCCGAGCCGCGCCCGCAGGACGTCGGCGGGCGCGTCCACGTCCACCACGGCCGGGGCCGTGGGCCACAGGTTGCGCAGCTTGGACTCGACGAACTCCGCCGCGTCGGCGGCCGGAAGCACCCGGTGCGCCGCGCGGGCGCCGGTCGCGGTGACGTCGGTGAGCCGGTCGGCCCGGAAGATGCGCCAGTCGTCGCGCGCCAGGTCCCAGGCCACCAGGTACCAGCGCCGGGCGCTGGCGACCAGCCGCTGCGGTTCGACGTGCCGGCGGGACTCGGCGCCGTCGCCCGCGCGGTAGGCGAAGCGGACGGTCTCGTGGTTGGCGATCGCCCCGGCCAGGACGGTCAGCGCGGACGGCTCGACGCGCGGGCCGCCGCCCGTCATCGTCACGACCGCCGAGCCCAGCGCGCCCACCCGGTGCCGCAGCCGCGACGGCAGCACCTGCTCCAGCTTGGTCAGCGCACGCAGTGACGCCTCCTCGATGCCGTCCACCGCGCCGCCCGCCGCCGCGCGCAGGCCGACGGCGATGGCGACGGCCTCCTCGTCGTCCAGCAGCAGCGGCGGCAGCGCCTTGCCCGCGACCAGGCGGTAGCCACCGGCCGAGCCCATCGTGGCCTCGACGGGGTAGCCCAGCTCACGCAGCCGGTCGACGTCCCGCCGGACGGTGCGGGTGGTCACCGCGAGCCGTTCGGCCAGTTCGGTACCGGACCATTCTCTCGGGGTCTGCAGCAAGGAGAGCAGATTCAGCAGTCGTGCCGGGGTGTCCATCATGATTTCCAGAGTCCGCGCCATGTAGGACAATGTCTGTCCTACATGGCTCATAGCGTAGGGCCTGTCAGCGAACGAGGCAGGCAGGAGCCCAGGAATGAATACCGAGCGCAGGCGCTGGATCGCCCTCGCCGTGGTGATGACGGCGAGTTTCATGGATCTGGTCGACGCGACCATCGTCAACATCGCCGTCCCCAGCATCCAGCGCGACACCGGCGCCGGCTTCAGCGCGGTGCAGTGGATCACCGCCGGTTACGCCCTGGCGTTCGCGGTCGGCCTGATCACCGGCGGGCGGCTGGGCGACATCTACGGCCGCAAGCGGGTGTTCCTCCTCGGCACCGCGGGCTTCACGGTGGCGTCGCTGCTGTGCGGGCTGGCCGCCAACCCCGAGATGCTGGTGGCGACCCGCATGCTGCAGGGCGTGACGGCCGCGCTGATGGTGCCCCAGGTGCTGTCGATCATCCACGCGACCTTCTCCGGTGAGGAACGCGGCAAGGTCTTCGGCATGTTCGGCGCGATCATCGGACTGGCGGCCGTGACGGGCCCGCTGCTCGGCGCGCTGCTGACGCAGTGGAACATCCTCGGGCTGGAGTGGCGGCCGATCTTCCTGATCAACCTGCCCTTCGGGATCGCCGGACTGCTCCTCGGCCGCCGCTTCATCGACGAGTCGAAGGCCCCGCAGGCGCTCCGGCTCGACCTGGTCGGCGTGGCCCTGGCCACCGCGGGACTGCTGCTGCTGATGTACCCGCTGGTCCAGGGCCGGGAGAACGGCTGGCCGCTGTGGGGGTACGCGGTGATGGCCGGCGGGCTCGCCGTCCTCGCGGTGTTCGTCCGCTACGAGCGGGCCAAGGCCGCCAGGGACGGTTCGCCGCTGGTCGAACTGGTGCTGTTCCGGGCGCGCAGCTTCGCCGCGGGCATCGGCGTCCAGCTCGTCTTCGGCGCCGCGTGCGGCATCTTCTTCCTGGTCTGGACGCTGTACATGCAGATCGCCCTCGGCTGGTCCCCGCTGCACGCCGGGCTCACCGGACTGCCGTTCACCGTGGCGTGCTCGGCCTCGGCCGGTATGTCGGTCCAGCTGCTGGTGCCGCGCTTCGGCCGCCTGGTGCTCCAGGCCGGGGCGCTGGTCACCGCCGTCGGCGCCCTGCTCTACATTGGGACGGCCGCCCGGTACGGGCACTCCGTCCACTCGTGGCAGATGGCCCTGCCGCTGGTCGTGATGGGCCTGGGCATGGGCATGATCTTCTCGCCGCTGACGGACGCGGTGCTGTCCGATGTACCGCAGGAGCACGCGGGCTCGGCCTCCGGCCTGATCAACACCACCAACCAGCTGGGCAACGCCTTCGGCCTCGCGCTGGTCTCGCTCGCCTTCACCGGCTCGACCCCGGTGCGCGCGTTCGAGCACGCGATGCTCTGGATGGTCGGCGCGCTCGTCGTGGTCGCCGTTCTCATGACGGCCCTCCCCCGCCGCGCCGCCCGCACGGCCGAAGCCGCCGCGCCCGCGGCCGAGGCCGCCAAGGCGCCCGCCCTGGCGGGCTGACACCCGCGGCCGACCGGGCCCGCCGTGGCCGGGAGACCCTCCCGGCCACGGCGGTTCGCGTGGTCACCGCCGGGCGGCCCGGCGCCGCTCCTGCCGTGTGCGGGCGTCAGCCCCGGAGGATCTCCCGGAGCCGCTTCGCCTCCTTCGCCACCCGCGCGGGCCGGGCCAGCGCCGCCAGGGCGTCGATCTCGGGTACGTCGGCGCGTATGCGGGCGGTCGCGGCGCATTCCGCGCCCAGCGCCAGCAGGTCCGGCAGTCCCCTGCGGCCGGGGTCCGCGGCGACGGCGGCGGTCAGGGCGCGGACGACGTCCCACACCTGTGCGCAGGCCCCGGCCCGGGCGGCGTCGCCGAGCGCGGCCACGAAGCGGTTGGGCCGGGCGATGCCCTCCTGCCACAGCGCGGCGAGGGCGGCGCCGAGCGCGGGCGCGTCCAGGCGGCCGCGCGCGGCCAGCGTGAGCAGCGCGTCGACGGCCGCGGTGCGGCTCTCCCCGCCCGCCGCCGTCAGGACGTAGCCGAGGGCGAGGTGCACCACCGGGCCGGGGGCGCCACTCGCTTCCGCGAGCAGCGGCAGTACGCGGTCGGCTTCGTTCGGCGCGCCGGTGCCGGCCTGGCGGAGGAGCCGGGGCAGCGCGTGGGCGGCGATCAGCTCCGGGTGGTGGGGGACGATGCCGGGCCACGCGCCGACCAGGTCGTCCGTACCCGGGTCCGTCCGGGGCCACAGGTACGAATCGGGCCGCAGCGGGTCGGGGGTCTGCGCCAGGACGAAGGCGAGCGTGCCCGCCCGCGGGGGGACGGCCGCGGTCATGAGGGGCGCGACACGGGGCACGCTGACCTCCTGGCCCCAGCCCTGCGGTATCTCGGGGCTCCCCAGCGGCTGGGTGTGGAATCCGGTGAGGACCGGCAGGACGACGCGTGCCCTCTTCCGTCCGGCCAGGGCCCGTACGCGTGCGGTCAGGTCGGCGCGCGCCGCGGCGGGAATCCTCAGCAGGGACTGTTCGAGGTCGTCCGGCCAGGGCCGCACGGAGTCGGCCCGGTAGCGGTCCAGCCGCCCGGCGAGCACCTCCGGGTCGATCGAGCCGTCCGCCGCCGTGGGTGTGGCGAGCAGGAACGGCGCCCGGCGGGAGGGCAGTCGGCCGGCGATCTCGTGGATGCGCCGGACCGGTACCTGGTTCACGCTCGTGAAGCGTTCACGGATCAGGTAGCGGTGTGCCTCGTGCGCGGCTCGCGCGGGGCGCCCGGCGAGGACGTCCATGAGGCAGGCCAGGGCCACGCTCACGACGGTCGCCGACCAGCCGGTGACCCCCGTCCGGGCGGGGCGCCGGGCGGCGAGGGGCGCGAAGGCGGCCGCGACCGCGGCTGCGTCGGCGTGGTGCAGGGCCACCGCGCCCTCCAGCACCCGCTCCAGCTCCATCGGTTCGACGCGGCGCGCGGCGAGGAGTGCCGCGTACCGCTCGGCGAGTTCGGCCGGTGAGGCGACCGCCGGGGGCAGTCTGCGGTCGGGCACGCCGGGGAGCCGCGGGGGCTCCGCCTCGGCGGCCCGCTGCTCCCCCAGCAGGCGCGCGGCGTCCCCCCGCAGGGCCGCGTCGAGCGACCCGGCGGCTTCCCGCAGTTGCTCGCGCACCTCGGGGCCGGCGAGCGCGAGCCGGCGGGCGGCGAGGCCGAGCGCCCGTTCCTGGACGGACGCGGCGGGGTGACCGAACGCGAGCGCCGCGGTGGCGACGAGCTCGGGGGCCCGCGCCGGATCCCGGCGTACGGCCCTGTCCATCCAGCCGAGCTGGGTCGTGGCGAGGGCGGTCTCGGGCCGGGTGAGGACGGCCGCGCACAGCTCCGCGAAGTCCGCGGGCTCCAGACGGCCCGCGGCGTCCAGGTCCTTGAGGAGTTTCTGGGCCGTCCTGGCGACGGTTCCGGCGCCGTCGGCGGCGAGGCGGACGTACATGCCGGCGCGGGCGGCCGTCTCGTGCGGGGTCGGGGCGATCCGGTCGTGCAGCGCCGTGAAGCCGCGCAGTGTGCCCGGACGGTCGCCGCGCAGCAGTTTCGCCAGGCAGAGGTCGAGCAGTTCGTCCCGGTCGAGGACGCCTTCCGCGGCGAGCGCCGCCAGCGCCGTGGGCCAGTCGTTGTCGGCGCCGAAGTGCACCGCGTAGCGGTCGGCGAACTCGGCTCCGACGCCCTCCACTTCGAAGAGCCGCGGGAGGAACTCGCGCAGCCGCGGTTCGGCGCGCAGCCAGGCCAGCAGCGTCCTGGGGTGCGGCTCCGGCTGCGGCTCCGGCTCCGGCCGGAACTGGACCGCGGGCCGTTCCCACGTCTGGTGGTGGCGTCCGTAGCGGATCAGGCTGCCCTCGGAGACCCAGCCGCGGATGAAGCCGTCCGTCGCGGGCAGCCGCGTGCCCGACCGTACGGCCAGACCGTAGGTGACCAGCCAGGGCGCCAGGCCCTGATCGGTCGGCAGCCATGCGGCCAGCCGGAGGGCGAGGTCGCGCTGCCACGCGGGATCGCGGTGGTCGAGCAGCAGCAGGTCGAGGATGTCCCGGGCGTCCACGCTCCGCGCGCCGCCGCCGGGGAGCGGCCAGCTCGTGGTGAACAGCCCGCGCTGCGTCAGCCAGCCGAAGGCCTGGTGCGGGGTGGCCGAGCACAGGATCCCGGCGACGTATGTCGCGGCCACCTGGTCGTAGGCCTCGACGTATCTCCCGGTCTCGGACATGTCCCGGCGCAGCCGGACGCGCAGCGCCTTGACGTGCGGCTGCAGATGCCGCAGCCGGGACACCGGGAAGGGCGCGAGGCGCGCGACGACCCGCTGCGGCACCTGGCCCGCGATGAGGGCGCGAAGCTCGTCCCACTCGACCGCGGGGCCCTCCGCCGCGGGGCCCTTCGCCGCCCCGGCAGGTGCCGCCGTGGCTGTCGTCCGCGTCGTGCCCGTCGTCACCGTCATAGCCGTCGTAGCCCCCGTACCGTCCACCGTCGTCATGCCCCTGCCCCTGTCCGTACCGTGCCGCCGACCGACTCCCGCCCCCGGAGCGCGAGCTGCACTCCCAGGACGTGCTTGCAGGGGCCCCGCCCGCCCCCGTACCGGGCCCACCACTCGCAGGTGCAGGACCAGCCCGCCCGGGTGCGGCGGACGTGCTGCCGCCCGTCGTCGACCGTCGCCGATCCCTCGGCCCCGTCCCATGCCGTGAGGCGTACACGGCCCTCGGCGACGAGGGCGCGGGCGCCGCCCAGACGCGGGTTGCAGCGTTCCACCGCCTCGGCGTCGAAGGGCAGTTCGCGGTGGAAGTACCCGGCCTCCGCCGGGCAGTACCCGATCCGTCCCGCCCCGGCGAGCACGGCCAGCGCCGCCCGCACCCGCTCCTCGGTGAGCCCGCACCGCCGCGCCAGCTCCCGTACGTCGATCCGGGCCTGCCAGGCCAGGCACTCGCCGACCGCGACGGCGTCCCGCTCCTCCTCCGCCGGGAGCATCCCCTGGAGGTTCGCCCCCTCGCCGGAGAAGCCGCGGGCGTTGTCCGGCGAGAGCACCAGCAGCAGCCGCATCCCCGGCAGTTCGACCTCCCAGGCCCCGGCCTGCGGCTCCCCGCCGGGCGCGGGCGGCGGACCGTACAGCGTCAGCGCCCGCGCGAAGCGCAGCACCCGCGTGAGCGCGCCCAGCCGCTCCGGTCCGGGCAGGCACACCGCTCCGGGGACCGGCCGGGACGTCAGCCGCAGCGCGCCGCCCGCGGCCACCGCCCACTGCGCCGGGCCGGATCCTCCGCGCGGCAGCGACCGCAGGAAGCGCACCGCGGCCGCGGCGGGGACGCGCGCCCGCTCGTCGAATCCGGCCAGGACCGCCTGGACCTCGCCGAATCCGCGGACCCACCGCTCCGGCAGCGCCACCTTGCGCTCGACGACCGGCTCCCGGCTCGCCGCGGCGCGCACCTCCAGCTCCTCCGGCCCGACCCGCAGGTGCAGCGCCTCCCCCGGCCGGACCGCCGACAGCGCGTCCCGCAGCGGCAGGTTGACGTCCACATTGGTCGTCCCGTACCCGGTCACCCCGTCGAGGCCGCCCGCCAGCACCTCCAGCTGCGCGTAGACGCCCCCGCACGCCGAGAACGACTCGAACCGCAGCCGGTCCCCGTGCCCGGTCACCACCGGGTCCAGCAGTCCCGACCGGCGCCGCCGGTAGTCGGCGGCGGCGACGTCCGCGACGGCCAGCAGCGCCGCGGCGGCCTCCTGCGGATACCGCAGGGCCCCGGCGAAGAACCGCGCCTCCCCCGACCACCCGTCCGGAGTCACGGCGCCGGACGTGGCCAGCCGCAACTCCCCCTCGGAGGAGAGCGTCGAGGCCCCGCGGTAGGCGTACGTCTGCGTCAAGGTCGGCATGCGGCAGAAGGTATCGGCCTGCTCTGACAACCCGGTCCCACGGCCGGGAGCACCACCGTGGCCGGGGTTCGCCGCGCGGGCCTCACACCGAGCGCAGCCCCTTCTCCTCGGCCGCCCGCGGGACCTGACGCTCCTTCCGCCCGGCGCGGGGCACAGCGACGCCCCGGCGAAGACCACCAGCCCGCCCGCGAACACGGTCCGGTGCCCGAAGCGGTCGCCCAGCGCGCCCGCGATGAACATCAGCGTGGCGAAGGCCAGGGTGTACGACCCCGTCGCCCACTGCAGCTGACCGGGGTCGGCCCCGAGTCCGCGGTCCGAAGTTGCGGCCGAGCCGGTTTCCTGCCCTCGGCTGTCCGGTCCCGTCCGCCGGACGGGCGGATGAGGCAACTGCCGCCCACGCGGCGCTCCAGCCGGAACAAGGCCGTTTGACTTCGGTGAAGGCCGGCGCGGCGCTGCCGTCCGGGCTCGGGTACAACGCCAACCCCTACGTCGGCTTCACCCCGCCCTCCGCCCTCCGGGGCGGGCGGTGACGGCTACCGCGCGGTCTCGTAGGCGGCGACGTTCCGGGAGACCGCGGTGAGCAGCGGCTGCAGGCGGTCGACGAGCTGCTGGTAGTCGCTCGTGCGGCCGTCCGACCACTGGGCCGTCCCGATCACCATGGCCCGTACCTGGCCGGTGAAGGACTGCACCATGCCGCTGTCGGCGGGCAGGGTGGGCAGGCCCGACCCGGGTGGCGGGGCCTGGGCGGCCACCTCGTAGTCGTCGACGGCCAAGGTCAGTTCGGTCACCATCTTCAGCATGTCCTGCGGCTCGTTCATCGTGAACACCGCCAGGTTGAACTGGTCGTCGTGCGCGTCCTTGTAGAGGGCGACCTCCTCGCCGACGCAGCCCGCGCTCGCGTCGATCATGGCGATCAGCCGGGGTCCGACCGAGTCGGGTGCGGTGCAGGACGGCATCGTGACCATGGCCACCCTGGTGAACGTGTCGGCGCCGCCCGCGACCTGTTCCGGGAACGCTTCCGCCAGCGGGACCGTCGCCCGTACCGAAGCGGGGTTCACGGTGGAGGCCGCGGGGCTCGGCGCGGATGCACGCACGGCGGGGGCGGTCGCCGCGACGGCCGTGTGGGGCGAGGGGCCGGCCGGCCTCAGCACGAGGACGGCCGCGACCGCCGCCGCCACCGCCGAGGCCCCGGCGACCCACGGCAGCGTCCGCTTCCGCCTCCGGGCGGGGGCCGCACCGGGCACGGGGGCGGTGGCGGTCTCCCTGGCGAAGCGCAGGACGAAGTCGTTCCACTCGTCGTCGCTTATGTGACGGTGACCTGCGGGCATGTCGTCGTTCGTCGGCACGGGGGAACGGTAGTGGCCATCACCTCCGGGCGCCTCCGGCACGAGGTCACAGCATGATCACTTTCCGGCCGAACGTGTTTGCGGGAGCACCGGCATCCCCAGCCCCACCACCCGTACACCGAGGGCAGCACCGGCCACCCCTCCCACCACACCGCCCAGAACGGCTCGTCCGTGGGCTCACCGCAGATCAGCTCGTTCAAGGTCGGCCGGACCGCGCACCTGGGCCAGTGGGTCGCCGGCGGCACGGTGCCCGTCACCCAGGGCGTCATCACGGTCGTCCTGCACGACCGGGGCATCGGCTGCGGCAGCTACGACAACGCCCACCACGCCGCCGCCGAGGTCGAACCGTCGTGCACCGCGTCGTCCTGACCGCGGCGCGCATCCCGGGGTGTTCCACCGCTGTTCCCGCCGCCTGCGCCCGCTGTTCACCACGGGTCCGATCCGGTATTCACCCGCCGCTGGCACGTTCCGCTCGTGACTCCTTCCTCTCCCGGCCCCGTGACCCGCCGCAGCACGCTCAAGGGCGCGGCCGTCACGGCAGGCGCGCTGGCCTTCGCCTTCTCCGCCCGTTCCTTCGACGCCGAGGCGGCCGCCGCGCCCGCCCACAAGGGCGTGTTCGGCTACGGCGTCGCCAGCGGTGACCCGACCGGCACCGCGGTCGTCATCTGGACCCGGGTGACCCCGCCTCGCCGGGGCCCGAAGGACCCGGTGGCGACCCCGGGCAGCGGCCTCGGCGCCCGCACGCACGTGACCTGGGAGGTGGCGCGCGACCGCCACTTCACCCGGGTCGTCCGGCGCGGCGACCACCTCACCCACCCCGACAGCGACCACACCGTCAAGGTCGACGTCGAGGGGCTGAAGCCGTACACCCGGTACTTCTACCGCTTCAGGGCGGCGGGCGAGACCAGCCCCGTCGGGCGCACCCGGACCGCCCCGGACGTCCCCGGCAGGTCCCACGCCCTCCGCTTCGCCCTGGTCACCTGCTCGAACTACACTGGCGGCTACTTCACCGCCTACCGGCAGATCGCCACCCGCGACGACCTGGACTTCGTCCTGCACGTGGGCGACTACATCTACGAATATCCCAACGGCCCGGTCTCGGACGCCTCCGACCCGGACGGCCGCTACGGCCCCGCCGAGCTCGTCGGCATCCGCGACGCCGAGCCCGCCAACACCCTGCTGACGCTGCGGGACTACCGGCTGCGCCACGCCATCCACAAGGCCGACCCCGACGCCCAGGCCGCCCACAACGCCCACCCGTGGATCACGATCTTCGACGACCACGAGGTGGCCAACAACGCCTGGGACACGGGCGCCGAGAACCAGGCCGCGGGCACGACCGCCGCGCAGTTCCAGCAGCGCCGCGAGGCGGCGTACCAGGCGTACCTGGAGTGGATGCCGTTCCGTCTGCCCGACCAGAGCCGGCGGGTGCCGCACCGGGGGACCCGCTTCTTCCGCCGCTTCACCTTCGGCACGCTCGGCTCCCTCTCCATCCTGGAGACCCGCCAGAACCGCAGCCGCCAAGTCGAATTCCCGGGCTTCACCGGCCAGGGCGGCGGCTTCATCCCGACCGCGCTGCCCGGTCTCACCGACCGGTCCGACGCGGCGCTGGCCGACCCCGCCCGGCACCTCCCCGAGCCGGAGCAGCTCGCGTGGCTCAAGGCGGGCCTCAGGTCCGACGACGGCTGGCACCTGATCGGCAACCAGGTCGTGCAGACACCGGTCCGCTTCCCCGCCGCCGCCCTGGCCCCCGCCGCGATCAAGAGCAACGGCGGTCCGCTGCCGGACACCGCGCTGCTGGTCAACTCCGATCAGTGGGACGGCTACCAGGCCGACCAGGCCGCGGTCACGGCCGCGTACGCCGCCTCGCCGGGCGACGTCGTCGTCCTCACCGGCGACATCCACTCCTCGTGGGCAACGGAGATCCCCGCCACCGCCGGGGCCACGGCGCCGGGCACGACCGGCTACACCCCGGCCGCCGTCGAGTTCGTCACGCCGTCCGTGACCTCGGACGGCTTCTACGAGCAGGTCGCCCCGCAGCTCCAGGCCCGCAACCCCGCGGTCACCCCCGAGGAGGTCGTGGCCACCGTCGAGCAGTTCATCGCCTCCTCACGCCAGGTCAACCCGTGGGTGCGCTACCTCGACGGGGTCGGCCACGGCTTCACCGTGCTGGACGTGACGAAGGAACGGGTCCAGGCGGACTTCTACCTCACCCCGACCCCGACCGGCGCGCAGCCGGACCCCCGGGTCGTCCCGACCGCCGTCCCGGTCTACCGCACCAGCTGGCTCACGGCGAAGGGCACCAGCACCCTGTCCCCGGCGAACACCCCGGTCGGCCCCCGCGCGGACAACCCCGCGTAGCACCGCCCCCGGTGCGGGCCCGCGTTCGGGGGCCCGCACCGGGCCGTGCCGGGGCCGTGCCCGGCGCCGTCCCGGGTACCGGCCGACGGTCGGGCCGGTCGCCGCGACGAGCGCCTCACCGCCTTGCCGGCCCGCCCGTCGCGAACAGCGAAGAGCGAACGGCGAAGAGCGGCAAGGATCTTGACAACGTTGTAAAAGCCGGAGGAGCATCACTTGCCGGTCCGATGACAACGTTGTCCGTCTCGGCGGGCGCCCCACCACCCTCCGGGGCGCCGCTCCTCCCCCGTACGTCCGAAGGGCAGGAAAGTGTCAGCCAGATCCTCCTCCTCCGATTCCTCCCGCGGAAAACCCCGTCTGCGGCGCCGGGTCCTCACCGCGGCCACCGCCGTCACCGCGCTGCTGGGCCTCGGCCTCGGCGCCCAGACCGCCGCCGCGGCCGCACCCGGTGCCGCACCGGCGGACCCGGCCTCGTACGTCAACCCGCTGATCGGCAGCTCGAACGCCGGGAACACCTATCCCGGCGCCGTCGTCCCGTTCGGCATGCTCGCCTGGAGCCCGCAGACCTCGACGGGCAACCAGTTCTCCACCCCGGCCCCGGGCGGCTACCGCTACGACGCCACCCGGATCCGCGGTTTCAGCCTCACCCACCTCAACGGCGTGGGGTGTTCGGGTGCGAACGGCGACATCCCGATCATGCCGTTCGTCGGTGACGTGACCTCCTCGCCGAGTTCCGACACCCGCGACGCGGTCTACGCGAGCACCTTCTCGCACACCGCCGAGACGGCGCAGGCCGGTTACTACAAGGTCGCCCTCGACAGCGGCGCGACCGCGGAGCTGACCACCACCGCCCGTACCGGCACCGGTGAGTTCGGCTTCCCGGCCGACCGGCCCGCGAGCATGCTGCTGCGCACCTCCAACTCCGAGAGCGGGAGCAGCGCCGCCACGGTCAGCATCGACGC
This sequence comes from Streptomyces sp. NPDC021224, assembly GCF_044332905.1. Taxonomy (NCBI): domain Bacteria; kingdom Bacillati; phylum Actinomycetota; class Actinomycetes; order Kitasatosporales; family Streptomycetaceae; genus Streptomyces; species Streptomyces sp. NPDC021224. The sequence goes on from NZ_JBIRPW010000020.1 coordinate 53,223, forward strand.
GGCCACCCGTACGGTGACCGGCTCCGTCGACGCAGGCAACTTCTGCGGGCCGCAGAGCGCCAACAACCGGCACGACACCTACACCCTGCACTTCACCGCCCAGTTCGACCAGCCCTTCGCCAAGACCGGGACCTGGACCGACGGCACGCTCGCCGCCGGGTCCACCTCCGCCTCCGGCGGCACCGGCTACAACAGCAGCGGCAACCCCACCGCGGGCAAGGGCTCCGGCGCCTACGTCACCTTCCCGGCCGGCACCCGCGACGTGCAGGTGAAGGTCGCCGTCTCCTATGTGAGCGCCGACGGCGCCGCCGCCAACCTCCGTGCGGAGAACCCGCCGTCGCGCTCCTTCGCCTCGGTGCGGGACGCCGCGCGGCGGGACTGGAACACCGCGCTGCGCCGCGTCGCGGTCTCCGGCGGCACCCCCGACCAGTTCAGCACCTTCTACACCGCCCTGTACCACTCGATGCTGGAGCCCACGCTCACCAGCGACGTGGACGGGCGCTACCTCGGCGGCGACCGCGCGATCCACCGGCTCACCAGGGGCCAGCAGGCCCAGTACGGCACCTTCTCCGGCTGGGACCAGTACCGCGCCCAGGTGCAGCTGCTGACGCTCCTCCAGCCGCGGGTCGGCAGCGACTACGCCCAGTCGCTCTTCAACTACGCCGACCAGCGCGGCGGTGAGTGGGACCGCTGGCTGCTGGAGAACGGCAAGACCAGCGTCATGTCCGGCGACCCCTCCGACGCGGCCCTCGCCGGCATCTACGCCTTCGGCGGCCACGACTTCGACGTCAAGGGCGCCCTCGCCTCGCTGGTCGAGGCCGCGACCGTGCCGACCGCCAACGACTCCGACAGCTCCGGCTGCAACGTCGAGTGCGTCGGCCAGCGGCCCGCGCTGGACCAGTACCTGAAGCTCGGCTACGTGCCGTCGGACAACTGCCACTGCTGGGGCGGCGCCGCCGAGACCCTGGAGGACGCGGCCGCCGACTTCGGGCTGTCCGAACTCGCGGGCGCCGTGGGCGACAGGTCCGCGCAGAAGGCCTTCGCCGAGCGCAGCGGCAACTGGACCAACGTCTTCGACCCCAACGCCACCGCGCAGGGCGGCTACATGCGCGACCGCGGCTCCGACGGCTCCTGGGCCGGCGCCACCTTCAGCCCGGGCACCGGCAACGGGTTCGTCGAGGGCAGCAGCGCCCGCTACACCTGGATGGTCTACTCCGACGTGGCGGGCCTCTCCCGGGCGATGGGCGGCGACGACACCGCGATCCAGCGGCTCGACGCCTTCTTCCGCGCCCCCGACGGCAGCTTCGACTTCTCCGCGAAGGACGCCACCCGCTACGACCCGACCAACGAACCCGACATCAACGCGCCCTACCTCTACGACTACCTCGGCGCGCCGTACAAGACCCAGCAGACCGTCCGCGCCGAGACCGACCAGCTGTGGACCAACACCCCCGGCGGCATCCCCGGCAACGACGACGCCGGCACCATGTCGTCCTGGTACGTCTTCTCCGCGCTCGGCCTCTACCCGCAGGTGCCCAGCCGCGCCGACCTGGTGCTCAGCACGCCGGTCTTCCCCAAGGCCGTGATCCGCACCGGCACCGGCCGCACCATCACCGTCAACGCCCCCGGGGCGTCGGCGAAGAACATCTACATCCAGCACCTGCGCGTCAACGGCGGCACGTCCGACAAGCCCTGGGTGCCCGCCTCCTTCACCACCCGTGGCGGCACCCTCGACTACACGCTCGGCGACACCCCGAACACCCGCTGGGGCAGCGCCGCCCAGGACGCCCCGCCGTCCTTCCGCACCGGTGAGGCGCCCTTCTTCGCGGCCGCCTCGCCCACGTCCGTGAAGATCGAACCCGGCAGTTCCGCGCCCGCCTCGCTCGCGCTGTCCACGATCCAGGACAAGAAGACCAAGGTGTCCTGGAGCGCCACGGCCCCGGCGGGCATCACGGTCTCCCCCGCGCGCGGCACCGCGATCGTGTCGGCGAAGGCCGCCACCACCGCGAAGCTCACCGTCGACGCCGCCGCAGGCACCAAACCCGGTGTGTACGCGGTGCCGTTCACCCTCACCGCCCAGCACGGCGCCACCGCACCGACCGTGTGGCTCAGCGTCACCGTGGGCGTGCGCGGCTCCGTCACCTGGTACGTGAACAACAACGGCATATCCGCCGACGACAACGACCCGAAGGCCGACTTCGACGGCGGCGGCTGGAGCTACTCGGCGACGGCCCTCGCCGGAGCCGGGGTCACCCCGGGCGGCACCGTCACCGCCGGCGGCTTCGACTTCACCTGGCCCGACGTCGCGCCCGGCGCGCCCGACAACATCGTCGTGGGCGGCGGGGACCAGGTCCTCGACGTCTCGAAGAGCGCGGCCGGTGCCACGAAGCTCAGCCTGCTCGGCAGTGCCGCCTTCGGCGACACCTCCGGAACCGTCACGCTCACCTACGCCGACGGCTCCACCCAGCAGGCCGAGATCGGCTTCAGCGACTGGACGCTCGGCGGCGGCGGGGGCACCCCCTCCTTCGGCAACACCGTCGCCGTGCACACCGCCTACCGTGACGTCATGGGCGGCTCGACCGACCCGGTCGGCACGGACGTGTTCGCCACCGCCCCGATCGTCCTCCAGCCCGGCAAGCAGCTCGCGTCCGTGACGCTGCCCGCCACCACACAGGGCGGCGACATGCACGTCTTCGGCATCGCCACCGCGTGACGCCCCCGCCGGCCTGACCCACCCGCGCCGCCCCGCCCCGGTCCGACCCCGGCCGGGGCGGCGCGCCGTCCAGGCACCGCGGAACCGCTCACCCCCTCCGCACCGGCCACCGCCTCGGCCCGTCCGTACGCCCTGGGCCTCCCCGAGCTGGACGTGGCCCTCCCCGTCTACCCCGACGGCCCCGTCGTCCTCCACCTCCCCGCCCGCCTGCCGTCCCCTCCCCCGGCACGACGGCACACCTCCGCCTCACCTACGGCGCCTGCTCGACCACCGAGGGCTGCCTCGTCCCGGTCCGCGACCACCCTCTGACGCCGGCCCTTCCGTGCGGCTGGCCCGCCACGGGGGCCGTCACGGCGTCACGTCCGGCAGAGCCCTCGATCAGTCGCGTCCAGGCGCCTCGGCCTCGGGGACGGGCGGCCGCCGAAGGGGGTGGTCGGGGCGGCCGGCGCAAGGCGACGCGAGGTCGAGGAGGTCGTCGCACGGCCACGGATCGCCGTCGTACTGGCAGTCGTCGCGGTCGTCCCAGGGAAGTTCGGGATCGCCGACAGCCGGGCTGAGTCCATGGCGGGCGAGAACCCGCCGCTTGGCCTCGACCTCCCGCAGGACGCGCGACGGGTCGTGCAGCGCCACATGGAGAGCGATCGCGGGCGGGAGGCCCGCGCGTTCCTCCCGGCCGAAGTCGACCGTGTCCGTGTGCCCGTCCGCGGTCCACTCCCCGCCGCCTTCGCAGCGTCGGGCCAGATCGGCGTCCTCGTCCAGCCGTGCGTGAAGGAACGTCACCAGTTCTCGGCTCACGGGGTGATCCTGGACGACGCGCGGCGTCCGATCACCTGATTTCCGGTACGGGCAAGGCGGGCCGGCGCGTCACGCAGAGCGCGCGCATCGGCACCTCTCCCGGGGGCGCGGGTGCCGGGCCGCACAGCCGGGCTTCGTGCGCTGGGGCGGGTGAGCGCCCCAGCGCGGGGACGGCTACTCCCGGAGGTACGTCTCGCTGAAGCTGGTGCCGCTGGAGCCGAGCGCGCCGGTCCGGGCCTCGTAGGCGCCGTTGGAGGGGTCGAGCGCGACCGGGCTGAAGGATCCGAGGGAGCTTCCGTTGACCGTGGCCGAGGTGAAGTTGAGGGTGCCGAAGTTCGGGTAGGCCCCGGTCGGCGACTCGATGATGACCTCGGCGCTGAGCCGCTGGGCGGACAGCGACTTGGTCGTGGTGTAGGTCCAGCCGCGGGTGGAGTCGGTGAGCTTCAGGGTGTACTTGTTGCTGGCGGCGTAGGTCACCGAGGCGGTGATGTGGTCGCCGGCCGACACCGGGTACGAACTGAGGCTCAGGTAGACCGGGTTGGCCGGGTACATCTCGTACCAGGCCTGGTGCACGGGCCGGCCGCTGGAGCAGTCGGTCGCCACGCCGGTCTGCTCCACGGTGGACGAGCCGTAGCCGTCGATGCCGACCCAGGGGGCGTAGAGGTCGTCGGTGGAGTTGCAGGTCGCGTTCGCCTCGGTCCAGGCCGCCGAGACCGAGGTGAAGCCGCTGCCCGTGGCGGCGTATCCGCCCCAGTTGTAGCCGTTGATGTTGTAGTGCAGGGGGCGGAAGGACAGGGCCGGTGCGGCAGCCGCGCCGATCGGCACGGCGGTAGCGGCGAGGGTGGCCGCCGCGACCGCGACGGTGGAGGCGCGGGTCAGGAATCTGCGCATGCTGGCTCCTTCGTGGGGGTTCAGAATGCTCAAGGCGCCGCCCCTGGGCCGCGTGGGGAACGCGAGGCGGCAGTACAGATTCACCGATAGTCATGCACCTGTCAATACACCCTCGATGCGGAGCGTCGCCGAACCGCCACACCCGCGAACGGCCTTGGGCGCACGCCCGGACACCGCAGGCGGGACCGCCACCAGGAGCGGGACGCGGCCCGGCCCCGGGGGCGCGCTCAGCGCATGTGCACCAGGATCCGCCCGGGGTTGTCCGGATCGACCTCCACCCGCGCGTAGAGCTTCCTCAAGTGCGCCTGCCCCAGCGTGGTCAGCACCCGCTGCCGGAGCGCGCCCGTCCCCTTGCCCGGGATGACCTGCAGCACGTCCTCCCCGGTGGCGGCGGCCCGGAACAGCGCCTGACGCAGCGCCACGTCGAGGGACCGGTTGTTCCGGAAGATCGGATGCAGATCGAGGGTGATCAGGGCGACCGCCTCCCACGGGTAGCCGTACGGCCGCAGCCTACGGCAGGCACGGCGCGGCGCGACCGTGCCCACCCACGCCCGCCGCCGTACCGGCCGCCCCGGGCGGCGTCCGGAGCGACCGCGCGGCAAGCGCGCCATCGCCGTCGCCGTCGCCCTCGCCGTCGCCGTCGCCGTCACTGCCGCCGACGCCCCGGTCCGATCCCCCGGAGGGAGAAGCCCCTTTGCCGTGCTCACGGCCCGCGGATTCCTGCGCGAGGGGTGGACACGGTCAAAGGACCGTGCTCTCATAGTCGCGATGTTTTCAACGTTGTAAGACCGCTGGTGCGGCTGGGGCGCCAACGGCATGTGGAACCTCGTTTTCGTCGAACTCCCGCTGACCGCCGGGCAGAACGTCGTCACGTTCGGCAAGGGCACCTACTACGCCGAGCTGGACTTCGTGTTCGTCGAAGGCGGGCCGGTGTCCTGACGCCGGTCCGCCCCCTCACGCCGCGGCGCCGCCCGGTCCGTCCGGAATTTCCGGCAGGCCAGAAAAATCGGGGCGCCGCGGAGCGATTCATGTCGCGTGTTTTCCACCCACCGTGACGGAATCTCATTCGATGCTGCACGGAGTCGCGCTCCGGCATGCCCCGTGAGCGCCGCGCAGCCGATCCGTCCTCGACAATCACCGCGCGGGGGGTAGACGTCACCCCGGGGTCCTGCTTTCATCCTTCCCGGTCAAAGTTTCCAACGTTGGAAAACTGGCGGAGGCCCACATCTCCGCCAGTCCTGCACGCCGGTTCCTCCCACGGAGAGGTGTATCCGCAGTGAGATCAGGCATATCCCGCATGCCGAGAACACACCGATTGGCCGCCCTGGTGCCGCTGCTGCTGGGCGCGGCACTGATCACCCCGGCCACCGCCGGAGCCACGCAGACGTCGGCCGCCGGCACGTCCGCGGCCCCGGCCGCCGACGCCCCCCAGGGCCTGCGCGCCGACTACTACCTCAGCTCCGACGCCACGTCGCTGGACTTCGCCCAGTACAGCAGCACCGGTGTCGAGAAGTCCCTCAACGTGCCCGACCTGCTGCCGACGCTGCGCGACAACGCGGGCTCCACCCTCAACGTGGCCGCGCACTGGACGGGCCGGCTCGACGTCCCGGCCGACGGGACGTACACGTTCTACATCAAGGGCGACAACGGCTTCCGGATGTCGCTCGACGGGGCGAGTGTCATCGACCACTGGACGACCGACTGGGACGTGCAGACGCAGTCCGAGCCGGTCACGCTGACCGCCGGCCTGCACAGCCTGGCGTTCGACTACAACCAGGGCAACGGCGGCGCCTACATCACGACCGAGTGGTCGGGCCCCGGGATCAGCCGGCAGGCGATCCCCGACTCCGCGCTGCACCTGCCGGAGGGCTTCGCCCCGCCCACCGTCGACGCCGCGGTCACCTCCTCGGGCAAGACCGCGACCGTGCAGCTGCCCGGCCCGGTCGCCGCGCTGCCGCCCGACCTCGGCAAGCACCTGGCCGTCATCGCGGGCAGCAGTCGGTGGACGCCTGACATCGATGTCAACCCCGCCGACCGCTCGCAGCTGCTGCTGACCGCGGGCGCTTCCGACATACCCGCCGCGCTCAAGTCGAAGGTACGGGTCAGCTACGACGGGCAGGGCGGCCTGACCACCTCCGCCGGGCCCGTCCCGCTGTTCTCCGGCCTGGCGGTCAACAACTCCACCTGGTACTTCGCCACCAAGTGGGCCAAGGACGTCAGCCCGGCCAACGCCCTCCCGGACTACCCCCGGCCGCAGCTGACCCGCGACCGGTGGCAGAACCTCAACGGCACCTGGCAGTTCCAGGCCACCGACGCGAACGCCCCGCTGCCCACGAGCACGCTGAGCGGCTCGATCCTGGTGCCCTACCCGATGGAGGCGCCGCTGTCCGGCGTCGCCGAGCACCACGACTGGTCGCTGTACCAGCGCACGTTCTCCGTCCCGCGGAACTGGAAGGTGGGCTCGGGCAGCCGGCTGCACCTGAACTTCGGCGCGGTGGACTACGAGGCCTGGGTCTACGTCAACGGCAAGCAGGTGGCCCACCACGTCGGCGGCTACGAGGCGTTCACCGCCGACGTCACCGACGCCCTGGCCGGACGCGGGCCGCAGACGCTCACGCTGAAGGTCAAGGACACCACCGATCCCAGCACGCCGACCGGCAAGCAGTCGCGTGACCCCAGCGGCATCTGGTACACCCCGTCCTCCGGCATCTGGCAGACCGTCTGGATGGAGCCGGTGGCGCAGGCGAGCATCGACTCGCTCGTCCTGACGCCGAACCTGTCCGACGACACGCTGGCCGTCACCGTCCGCCCGGCCGCGGGCACCCCGGCCCGGTCCCTGGTGAGCGCCACCGCGTACGCGGGGAACAAGCCCGTGGGCACGGTCGTCGGCACCGTGGGCGGGAAGCTCACGCTGCACGTCCCGCACCCGCAGCTGTGGAGCCCGGACCACCCGTACCTGTACGACCTCAAGGTCCGTCTCACCGACGGCCGTTCGTACGACGAGGTCGGCTCGTACTTCGGCATGCGGTCGGTCTCCGTCGCCCAGGTCGGCGGCGTGAACAAGATCGAGCTGAACGGCAAGCCCACCTTCCTGCTGGCCAACCTCGACCAGGGCTTCTGGCCGGACGGCATCTACACCGCGCCGACCGACGCGGCGCTCAAGTCCGACCTGGAGCTGGACAAGCAGCTCGGCTTCAACACGGTCCGCAAGCACATCAAGGTCGAACCCGCGCGCTGGTACTACTGGGCCGACAAGCTCGGCCTGATGGTGTGGCAGGACATGCCGAGCCGCAACGAGGGTCCGGGCGCGAGCGCGGCCGACGACAAGGCCTTCGACGACCAGGTCCACGCGATCGTCGACCAGCACATCAGCACGCCGTCCATCGTCGTCTGGACCATGATGAACGAGGGCTGGGGCGAGCAGTCCAAGGAAGCCACCGGCGCGCTGTCCGACGCGGTCGAGCAGCAGGACCCGAGCCGTCTGGTGGACTCCGCCTCCGGCGTCAACTGCTGCGCCTCGCAAGGGGACTCGGGTCGGGGCGACATGATCGACTACCACGTCTACCACGGCCCGGCGTTCCCGTCCCCGGACGCCACCCGGGCCGCGGTGGACGGTGAGCACGGCGGCTACTCCCTCAACGTCCCCGGTCACATCCTGGGTGTCTCCGGCGGCCAGAACTACGGCGGTGACGCCTCCACCGTCGCGGAGCTGACCCAGGACTACGTCGACAACACCAGCCAGCTCGTCCCGGCCGCCGCCGGCAACCTGTCCGGCTCGGTCTACACCCAGCTCAGCGATGTCGAGGGCGAGCTGAACGGCCTGACCACGTACGACCGCGCGGTCGTCAAGGTCGAGCCCGGCCCGGTCCGCGCCGTCAACCAGCGGCTCATCGCGGCGGGCGCCGCAGCGGGCACGCAGTAACCCCCACCCCGCACCACCGGGCCCGGCGGCACACCCCATGTGCCGCCGGGCCGCCCCGTGCCACCGCCGTACGACCGCATCCGCGGGCGCGGCTCGGGACGGGGCCCGCGTACCTGACGGCGCACGGCTGACCGCCGGCGCCCTCGCGTCACAGGGCGGTGGCGGCGCGGACCAGTCCCGCGACCGCCGTCGAGCGGCTGTGCGGGGGCCAGGCGATGACCGTGGTGACGTGGGGGGCGTCGGGGACCGGTACGGCGGTGAGGTCCTCGCGCACGCCGGTGAGGCCCGACTCCGGGACGATCGCGCAGGCCCGGCCGAGGGCGATGAGCTGGGTGAGCTGGGTGTGGTCGCGCACCCGCGGTCCGGGGCCGTCCGGGAAGGTGCTGTCGGGGCGGGGCCAGCGGGGCAGCGGCAGACCGGGAAGCCCGGTGACCTCGGCGAGCCGCACATGGGGGCGGTCGCCGAGCGGGTGGCCCGCCGGGAGGACCGCCACCTGGCCCTCGCGGTGCAGGTCCTCGGTGTCGAAGCCGGACGTGTCGTCGAACGGCCGGTGCAGCAGCGCCACATCGGCCCGTCCGTCGTGCAGCAGCCGCGTCTGCTCGCCCGGCCCGCACAGCACGACGTCCACGGCGACGGCGCCGGGCTCGGCGGCGTACGCGTCGAGGAGTTTCGCCAGCAGTTCACCGCCGGCCCCCGCCTTCGCGGCCAGGACCACGGTGGGGCGGCCGGTCGCGGCGAGGGCGGCCCGGCGGGTGCGCTGCTCGGCGGCCTCGACGGCGTCCAGCACGGCCTGCGCCTCCCGCAGCAGCACCTCCCCCGCCGCGGTCAGGGTGACACCCCGGCTGCCGCGCTCCAGCAGGAGGGCGCCCAGGCGCCGTTCGAGCCCGCCGATCGCCCGCGACAGCGGAGGCTGGGCGATCCCGAGCCGCTGCGCGGCCCGCCCGAAGTGCAGCTCCTCGGCGACCGCGACGAAGTACCGCAGCTCACGTGTCTCCACCCCGCCAGCCTAACCGGGCGGGCCTGGGGCGATACCCGGGCGGTATCGCCGTCCACCGAGTCGGTCTTGGACGCCCTTCCCGGCAGGGAGAAACATCGGTGCCATGAGTGAGACGAACACCGGGAACCACCCCAAGGTCGCGCTGGTGACCGGGGCCAACAAGGGCATCGGGTACGAGATCGCCGCCGGGCTCGGCGCCCTCGGCTGGTCCGTCGGCATCGGCGCGCGGAACGAGGAACGGCGCGCGGCCGCCGTGGACACGCTGCGCGCGGCCGGGGCCGACGTCTTCGGCGTACCGCTGGACGTGACGGACGACGCGAGCGTGACCGCGGCGGCCCGCCTGGTCGAGGAGCGGACCGGGCGCCTGGACGCGCTCGTCAACAACGCGGGGATCACCGGGGGCGGGCCGCAGGAGCCCACCACGGTCGACGTGAACCGGGTACGGGCGGCCGTGGAGACCAACGTGATCGGCGTCATCCGCGTCACCAACGCCTTCCTGCCGCTGCTGCGCCGCTCGCCGTCACCGCGGATCGTGAACGTCTCCAGCAGCGTCGGCTCCCTCACCCTCCAGACCGCGCCGGGCGCCGAGGTGGGCCCCATCGCCGTCGCGTACTCCCCGTCGAAGACCTTCCTCAACGCCGTCACCGTGCAGTACGCCAGGGAACTGGCCGGGACGCCCGTCCTGATCAACGCCGTCTGCCCCGGCTACACGGCGACCGACCTCAACGGCTTCCAGGGCGTGCGCACCCCGCAGCAGGGCGCGGCCTGCGCGATCCGCCTGGCGACCGTACCGGACGACGGACCGACGGGCCGCTTCTTCGACGACGAGGGGGAGGTGCCCTGGTGACACGTCCCCGGTCGGGGCCGCCCCGAGGTGAGCACACCGCGCGTCCGTGACGCAAGGCCTGCTCACGTCGCTGCCCGTCCCCGGCGGTGTACGGGCGCTGGCCGTCGGTCCGGACGGCGCAACGGCTCCGACGACGTCAACGATCTGGTCTTCAGCCCCAACGGCAAGACCCTGGCGGGCGTTTCCGACGGGCCCGTGTTCGCCTGGGGCACCGTCACCGGCGAGCGGCTCTTCTCCCTGATGTCCCCGCGGTCCCCTTTGCTCGCCCTGGCGTTCAGCCCCGACGGGGGTCCGCCGGCCAGCGCGTCCGGCACCCGGCCGGACTCCACGGGCGAACTGTGCCCGTGGAGGGCGACGCCCTGAACCCGTTCCCGCGGCCGGATCAGGCGTCCGCGCTGCCGTGGACCGGGTTGAGCATGTCCAGTACGAGGTGGACGACGTCGTCCGTGGGGGCCTCGGCGAGCGTCCGGAACGCGCCGCCGTGGCGTGTCAGGACGATGCCGACGAAGGCGGCCACCGTGAGTTCCGCCCGCAGTTGGGGCCGGTCCAGGCCCTCGCGGGTGAACCGCTCGCGCAGGGGGTCCACCAGTCGCCAGTGCAGCTGGTCCACGGCGGTGGCGTGGACGTCGGAGTCCTCCAGCGGGGTGACCGCAGCGCGGAAGACCGGGCCGGGGCCGCGCCGGTCGACGCGGTCGACCAGCATCCGGTTGCGTTCGGGTTCCAGCAGGTCGGCCGGGCGGGCGCTGGCCCGGTCCAGGTCGAGCACGGCGATGTACAGCTGTGCCTTGCCGCCGAAGTAGCGGGCGATCAGGGCCGGGTCGACGCCCGCGCGTTCGCCGATCTCCCTGGTCGTACTGCGATCGAACCCGCGCTCGGCGAAGAGGCCGGCCGCCGCCTCCAGCAGCAGTTGCCGGCTGCGGGCGGAGTCCCGCCGTTTGGCGGGGCTCACCGGCCGGACCGGCCCGGTCTCGCGGTGACGCTGTCCTCGGCGCTCTCGGCGTCGGCGATGCTCTCGTCCATCAGCTCCTCGTCCACGGTCACGGGGGACACGGCGGTCACGGGGCGCTTCGCGGCGGCGGACCGCCTGGGCAGGACGACCGCGAGGACACCGGTGACCACCCAGATCGCACAGCCCAGCCAGGCGGCGGCCTGGTAGCCGCTGTTGTCCGGCAGCATCCGGCCCGGGGCGGTATGCGCTTCCAGGACGACGGCGCTCAGCACGCTGCCGGTGGTGTAGCCGATGGTACGCAGCACCTGGTTGAAACTGATGGCACTGCCGGTCTCGTGTGCGGGCACGGCGCTGACGATCAGGCCCGGCATCACCGCGAAGGTGCAGCCGACGCCCAGTCCGGCGATGCCCATGACCACGAACAGCTCCCACAGGCTGCCGCGGGCGAACAGGAACATCACCATCGACAGCAGCGAGATCGCGCAGCCGATCGGCAGCACCATCGCGGTGGAGGTCCGCCGGGTCAGCAGCGGCACGAGCTTGCTGGAGGCGACGCTGGCGGCGGAGAACGGCAGCAGCACCAGCCCGGTCACCAGGACCGACGTGCCGAAGCCGTAGCCGGTGGCGCTCGGGGTCTGCACGAAGCGGGTGACCATCGACATCAGCATGTACATCGCCACACCGGCTATCAGCCCGGCGACGTTGGCGGTCAGTACCGACCGGTTGCGCAGCGTCCGCAGGTCCACCAGCGGGTGGGCGGTCCGCAGCTCGTGGAAGCCCCAGCCGACCAGCAGCGCCAGCGCGAACAGGACCAGGCCCAGCACCCTGGCCGAGGTCCAGCCCCAGACCTCGCCCTCGCTCAGCGCGAGGAGCAGCGAGGCCAGTCCGACCGCGAGCAGCGCCGCTCCGGGGGCGTCCAGCGGCCGCTTCTCCCGGGGGCCGACCTGGGGGACGACGAGCACGGCGGCCAGCAGGGCGAGGCCGCTGATGATCGCGCCGAACCAGAAGCCCGCGTGGATGCCCATCGACTCGGTGATCAGCCCGGTGAGCGGGTAGCCGAGGCCGACACCGGCCACGGTGGTGATGGAGAGCAGCGCCACCGCCGGGCGCGACCGCTCGGGCGGCAGCACGTCGCGTGCGGTGGCGATGGCCAGGGGGATGAGCCCAAGGCCCACTCCCTGCAGTCCCCGCCCGGCGACGAGGTAGCCGAAGCTCAGCGGCAGCGCCGCCAGCACGCTGCCGGCCAGCACCATGGTGATCGCCCCCAGCACGACCCGGCGCCGGTGGGGCCCGTCTCCCAGGCGGCCCATCACGGGGGTGGCGACCGATCCGACCAGCAGCGTGATCGTGAGCGACCACTGCGCGTCGGTGAGTGACACATGGTCCACGTCGGCGATGGTCGGGACCAGCGGAGCCCCCAGGCTGCTGATCACCGCGACCACCGTGCCGAGGAAGACCAGCACCGGAACCAGCGCACGCTGCCGCAGGTCGGACCCTGTATGTCGGGCAGTCATCGACGTTCTCCCCAGGTTTGTCATCACGTGATGTCTTCATACGATGACATAACTGCGGCGCGAGTCCCAAAAGGATCCTGGTCGCGAGGGGGGCGGCCCGCTCGTGCGGCGCGTTCCGCCGGTGTGCCCTCGACGAAACGCCGACCGCGCGGCAGGTCCGTTCCGCGCGCGCACGAGCGGTACGGCCTGCCGCGCGGTCGGCGCGGCGTCCGGGACGGTTCGCCCGTCCCCTATCCCCTAGGAGAGCACCTGCACCGCCTGCGAGACGGTGCTGCCCGCGTACGCGTCGTCGCCGGAGTAGCTGACGGTGTACACGGCCGGGCCCGCGACCAGGGGGACGTCGGCGATCTGGAAGGTGCCGTCGGCGGCGACCGTGCGCGTACCGACGAGCGCCGGGACCGGGCCGCTGCCGTCCTGGCGGGTGACGGTCACCGTCGCGCCCGCGGGGATCGAATCGGCGGCGCTGAGCCTGCCGTCCATCTTCAGCTTCTTGCCGACCTTCGCGCGGCTCTCGAACGCCAGGTACAGCGTGGTGTCCGCCTTCGCGTCGTCCGTGACGGCGAGCGACGCCGACGCCTGCGCCGGCCGGTGCTCCTGGTCGCCGTCATAGGTGACCTGGTAGGACACCGCGCCCTCGGCGGTGACCGCGTCGGTGAAGGAGAACCGTCCGCCGGCGTCCACCGTCGCGTCCGGCAGCGCCGTACCGTCCGGATCCGCGGCGTCGGTACGTGTGACGTGCACGCTCTGCCCGGCGGTGAACGGGGCCGCCGACGTCAGCGAGCCCTGCACGGTGAAGGGCGTTCCCGAGGTGGCGGCGGACGGGGCGGTGAGATCCATCGCGGTGTCGCCCCGCTCGGGGTCGCGGAAGACGTCGAGGACCGGGTCGGTCATGCCCTGGCCCGTGGTGCCCCCCGAGACCGCGTACAGCCGGGTGCCGTCCGCGGACCACGCCAGCCCGCTCCTGTTGACCTGCGGGGCGTACGTCCGCCGTGGCCCGGACTCGCCGGGCCTGATCACGGACACCCCGACCGAGGGCGCGGTCCAGTAGCTGAAGTTCCCGACCGCGAGGGTGCCGTCGTTCGCGACCGCGACGGACGCCGCGAGGTCGCTCAGCATCACGGGCTCGCCGTCGGGCTGCAGATCGGAGAGCCGGTAGTACTGGACCGCGAATCCCAGCGGCACCACCACGTCCTTGCCGCCGCCGGTGTCGCCGGCAGCACGGTCAGCGCGGCGCCCGCCAGCGCTCCCGCGGCCACGGCAAGCGTGATCTTCTGCAATCGCATGGAACCCCCCAGAAATGTGACGTGCGGGCACGTCAACGGAGCCTCGATCGGTCCGTCGATCTCCGCACCCCCAGGCCGCGCTTCCCCAAGCACAGCCGCACGCACTTTAGGTGACTGTTCATCATCGATCAAGAGCGGACAGGACGCGACGACCGACCGCACACGAGGCGACTGTCCCGCACACGACGGCCCCCCGCCCCGGGGCCCTTTGACCGTCCCGATTCGGTAATGACGCCCCCGGTGGTGGGACATGTCCCTACTCTGGGCGATCTGCCGGGCAAGGGGACCCGGTCACGCATCAGGGGAAACGCATGCATCACACCCGTACCACCGCCGCCGCTGCCGCGCTCGCCGTCTGCGGCGCCGCCGCTCTCGCACTGGCCGCCGCGCCCGCGCAGGCCGCGTCCGGCTCGGTCCACCTGTACAAGATCTACTACAACAGCCCCGGCACGGACACCCGGTCGGCCGCGAGCCTCAACGCCGAGTACGTGCAGATAAAGAACACCACCAGCAAGAGCGTCTCGCTCAAGGGCTGGAGCGTCACCGACGCCTCCGCCCACAAGTACACCTTCACCGCCTACACCCTCGGCGCGGGAAAGACCGTCACGATACACACCGGCAAGGGCACCAACACCACCACCAACCGCTACTGGGGCAGCGGCAACTACATCTGGAACAACGACAAGGACACCGCCACCCTCAAGACCTCCACCGGGACCAGGACCGGCACCTGCTCCTACAACAGCACGAGGACCAGCTACAAGATGTGCTGACCCGCCACGCCGCCGGCCCCGCCACCACCGGGGGCGGGGCCGGCGCGGCCTCGTGCCGCCGCGAGCGTTCGTTCACCGCGGCACGCGCTCGGTATCCGTGATCACCACGGCCTGGCCGCTCACGCGGACGCGTGGGTCCGTGGCGGAGGCCTCGACCCGGAGCAGGCTGGGGCGGCCGAGGTCTTCGCCCTGGTGGATGGTGAAGGCGCCGGAGGGCGGGAGGGCTGCGAGGGTGCGCAGGTAGCCGCCGAAGGCGGCGGCCGCGGCACCGGTTGCCGGGTCCTCGACGACACCGCCGATCGGGAAGGGGTCACGGGCGTGGAAGACCTCCGGCCTCTCGCGCCAGACCAGCTGGAGCGTGGTCCAGCCGTGGCGGTGCATGATCGCGGCCAGGGCGTCGAAGTCGTAGTCGAGGTCCGCCAGGCGCTCGCGGGTGGCCACGGCCAGGACCAGGTGCTCGTTGCCGCCGAAGGCCACGTGCGGCGGGAGCGCCGGGTCGAGGTCGCCGGGCGACCAGCGCAGAGCCGCAAGCGAGGTGCTCACCTCCTCGCCGGTCGCCGGCCGGGAGCGGGTGGGGACGCTGGTGAGCGTCGCCGTCACAGCACCCGCCGGGTCCGCGGTGGTGTCCAGGGCGATCTCCCCGACCGGTGTGTCGAAGACGAGCGGGCCGGGGCCGTGGCGTTCGGCCAGCGCCACCGCGGTGGCGACGGTCGCGTGACCGCAGAAGGCGACCTCGGCCAGCGGGCTGAAGTACCGCAGCCGGAACCGCCGTGCCCCGTGGTCCGCGGCGGTGACGAACGCGGTCTCCGAGTAGCCGACTTCGGCAGCGGTCGCGAGCATGGCGGCATCGTCCAGCGCGGCCGCGTCGAGGACGACACCGGCCGGGTTCCCACCGGCAGGATCGGTCGTGAAAGCGGTGTAGCGCAGGATGTCGGGACGTGTCTGCAGGTTCATGCCCCTACCGTGACAGCACCCAGACATCCCCACAAACGATCGCTGTCGATCCAAGGCATCGGCTCACCCGATGACAAGAGGCTAGGGTGCAGGACATGGACACCCGACTGCTGCGCACCTTCGCCACCGTCGCCCGCACGGAGAACCTGACCGCCGCGGCCGAGCACCTGCACCTCGTCCAGTCCACCGTCACCGCGCAGGTGCAGGCGCTGGAGAAGGAGTTCGGCCTGCGCCTGTTCGACCGGCTGCCCCGCGGGGTGGTGCTCACCGGCGCCGGGCGCGAAGTGCTGGCGCAGGCCGAGGCGGTGCTGGAAGCCGAGTCCCGGCTGCGGGCGGTCGCCGCCTCGGCAGGCGGCGCGGGCGGCCAAGTGACCGGACGCGTCGTGCTCTCGGCCGGTGAGACGCTGGTGTCCGCGCGGCTGCCGGCAGTCATCGCCGCCCTGCGGCGCAGCCACCCCGGGATCGAGGTGGACCTGCGCACGATGGGAACCGCCGCAGCCGTCACCGCACTCCGCGACGGCGAACTGGACCTCGCCCTGCTGCTGGAGGACGAGGCCGCCTTCCGCGACATCGAGTGCACACCGCTGGCCCACGAACCCCTGGTACTCGTCTGCGCTCCCGACCACCCCGTCGCCACCCGCGACGCCGCCGATTCGCCCGCCGATTCGCCTGCCGACGCGCCCGCGGACTGGGCGGAACTGGCCCGCGAGGACTACTTCCTGCACGAACAGGGCTGCTCGTACAGCGACCGCTTCATCGAACGGCTGCTCACCGCCGCCGAGGACGCGCAGCCCAGGATCACGCGCTTCGGCAGCCTGGAGGCCGCCAGGTCGTGCGTGGCCGCGGGCCTCGGCCTCAGCCTGCTGGCCCACGTCAACGTCTCGGACGCGCTCGCGTCGGGCCGCCTGACGCAGGTGCCCGGCACGCGCTTCCCCGACGTCACGGTGCAACTGGCCCGCCACCGGCGGCGCTGGCTCTCCCCCGCCGCGGCCGCGCTCACCGCGGAGCTGCCGCGGCACTTCCCGCACTGAGCGCGGCCGTACCGAGCCGCGCCGCGCCTGCCCGGTCGGCGACGGCCGCAGCTCAGCCGTTCACCACTCCGATCAGCGCCCGCACCGTCTCCGCCATGGCGTCGCGGCCGCTGCTGACGTAGGGGCGGGGGTCGGTCAGGTCCGGCCTCGCCGCCAGGGTCTCGCGGACCGCGCGGGTGAAGGCGATGTTGAGGGCGGTCCCGATGTTGACCTTCGCGATGCCGGCCCGGACGGCGCGGCGCAGCTCCTCGTCGCCGACACCCGAGGAGCCGTGCAGGACCAGCGGTACGGGGACGGCCCGGCGGAGCCGTCCGATCAGCTCGTGGTCCAGGGCGGCCGAACGCTCGGTCATCGCGTGGCTGCTGCCGACGGCGACGGCCAGGGCGTCCACGCCGGTCCGCGCGACATAGTCCGCCGCCTCCACCGGGTCGGTGCGGACGCCGGCCGCGTGGGCGCTCGCGGGGGCGTCGGGCTTGCCGCCCACGTAGCCCAGCTCGGCCTCCAGCCACACCCCGGCGGCGTGGGCCCACTGCGCCGCGGCGCGGGTGGCCGCGAGGTTCTCGGCGTACGGCTGCGCGCCGGCGTCGAACATCGCGGAGGAGAAGCCCGCATCGGCCGCCGTGCGCAGCAGGTCCATGTCCGTGACGTGGTCCAGGTGCAGGGCCACGTCGATGTCGCACGCACGGGCGACCTCGGCCGCGGCGCGCGCGATCGGCGCGACCCGCCCGCCGTGGAACCGCACGGCGTTCTCGCTGATCTGGAGGATCACCGCGGCGCCCGCCGCGGACGCGCCCGCGGTGATCGCCTCGGCGTGCTCCAGCGTGATCACGTTGAACGCCGCGACGGCCCGGCCGGTGGCCGCGGCCTCCGAGACGAGGTCACGCGTCGGAACCAGGGACATGGGGCAATCCCCTCGCTTTCATGTCGCTTTGACGGCTGATGGGTGACGGCTGATGGACGGCGGGTGCGTGCGTGCGTGGGACGCGGTGCGGCCGGTGCGGACGAGTGTCACATCCGTACCGGCCGCCGCAGGGGTGGTGATCAGAGCTTCTGCGCGGCGGAGGCCGCGCCGACGGGGGTGTCCTCGTCCAGGGCCCCCGGGGCCACGGAGTCCGCGTCGTCGCCCTTCTCGTCGCTGTAGACCATGAGCGTGGAGCCGCCGAGTGCGAGCACGATGCCAATGGCGCCCCAGATGTTGGGCAGCGTCTGGTAGACGGCCAGGGACAGGATGATGGTCAGCACCGGCGCCAGCGCGTTGGTGACCGGGGCCACCACCGAGGCCTTGCCCCGGCTGAAGGCCATGACCAGGAACAGCGCGCCGACCGCGTTGAGGACCTGGGTGACGGCGGTGAGCGTCGGCGCCTGCCACGGGTAGTCGGTCGGGAATCCGCCCGCCATCGCGAGCGCCACCGGGACCAGCAGCAGACCGCTGATGGTCATCCAGCCGAAGGTCGTCGCGTCGTTGACCCCGACGAGTGCCGCCTTGCGCATGCAGAACGCCTGCACGCCCCAGGCGACGCAGATCCCGATCGCCATCAGCAGCCACGGGCCGTGCGCGTGCGAGTCGCCGCCGCCACCGGGGATGCTGAGCAGCACGATCGCCACCAGCGCCAGCACCACGCCCACGACCGCGAGCCGGGTGATCCGCTCGCGCAGCAGCGCCATCGCCATGAGGACGGTGATCACCGGGGAGAGCGACACCAGCGGGAAGATCAGGTACGCCGGGCCGTCGGCGAGCGCCCGGAACAGCAGCAGCTGTCCTCCGGCGCCGGTCAGTCCCGCGATCAGCCCGTACACCGCGGCGATCGGCCGCCGGTCGAAGGTGTTGCCGCGCATCGCGAAGTACGCGGGGATGAGCATCGTGAACGCCCAGATGACGTAGATCATCTCGTTGGGGTAGTCGTACCGGCTGTTCGGCTCGCTGGAGAAGGCACCCCACACGCCCCAGAACAGGACGAGCAACGACGCGTACAGGATCCAGCTCTTCTTGGCGTTCTTCATCGGTCGTCCTCTCCGGAGACGGGGGAACCGGGGCTCTCGCGCAGTGCGTCGAGCGCGGTCCGGGGCAGGGGGGTACCGGCGAGTTTCGCCGCGTACAGGGCTGCGCCTACGACCGGCTCGTAGAGAGGGCGACGCAGTTCATAGATGGAGAAACGATTCTTCAGTCCGGCGGTGAAGGCCTCCAGGACCTGGCCGGCGCCGAACGTGCCGCCGGAGTAGGAGACCGGGACCGTCTCGTCCGGGCCGAAACCCAGCCGCTCACGGGTGACGTCGACGAGCCGGGCCAGTTCGTGGCCGGCCTCACGGAGGATCGCGGCGGCGGTCTCGTCGCCGAGGTCGGCCGCCTCGGCGACCGGGCGGCTGAGCGCGGCGATCCGGCTCCGGTCCCCCTGCCACCGGTTGTGCACGACGTCGATCACGTCGAGGTCGGAGGCGAGCCCCAGGTGACGCCGGAACACCCCGCCGAGGGGGCCCTCCGGCAGCCGCCCGTCGCTCATCCGGGAGAAGGCGTTGAGGCCACGGACCGCGATCCAGTACCCCGAGCCCTCGTCGCCGAAGATCTCGCCCCAGCCGCCGACGCGGACGCCCTCGCCCTGCCGCTCACCGTACGTCATCGAACCGGTGCCGCTGATGACGTTGATGCCGTCGACCGCGCCCAGCGATCCCGCCCAGCCGCAGACCATGTCGTTGTCGCAGGCGTAGCGGTCGTGCCCGAGCACTCCTCGCGGTGTGGCGTCCAGCACGGGCAGGTCGCCCGCCGCCTCGCCGTAGCCGGGCAGCCCGAAGAAGGCGTACTCGATGTCGGCCGGGGCGATCCCGGCTGTGGCGCAGATCGCGTCCACGCCCTCCTTGAGTACCCGCTCGACGAGGCCGACGCCCTGTGAGAAGTAGTACGAGCTTGCCGCCTGGGCCCGCGCCACCACGCGTCCGGACCGGTCGACCAGGCAGAACGCGGTCTTCGTACCCCCGCCGTCGACGCCTAGGAACATCGTTGTACCTCCGTCCGGCGCATTCGTTCTGCGCCGTTTGATCTGTCCGGTCAGTCCTGCAGGGAGTGCAGGATCACGCCCTCCACGACGCGGTTCACCTCACCCGCGGGAAACGGGTTGTCGGGCCGCAGGCCCCGGGCCTGGGAGGCGCGCAGGGCGATGAGCTGGGCGAACACCACGGCGGAAAGCGCCAGGGCGGCGTCCTCGGTGCCGGCGAGACCCGGGAGCAGCCAGGCGTCGTCGCCGCTGCCCTCCGTGCCGTCGCCGAGGTCCGCCGAGACGGTGACGACGCTGTGCGGGGGGAGATTCCCGCGCAGCTCCGCGGCGATGTCCAGGTCGTACCGGCGGGTGTACGGGTCGTTCGACAGGTACACCACTGCCACCGTACGGTCGTTCAGCACCGCCTTGGGGCCGTGCCGGAAACCCATCGAGGAGTCCGCGACGGTCACGAGCGTCCCGCCGGTGAGTTCGACCACCTTCAGCGCCGACTCCTCGGCGAGGCCCTTCAGCGGTCCGCTGCCCAGGAAGACGATGCGCTCGGGGGCGCGGCCGACGAGGGCGCCCGCCGTGCGGGCCACGGCGTCCTCGGCGGTGATCGCCTCGGCCGCCGCCGCCAGGCGCTCGGCGACCCCGGAGTACGCCGCGCCGCCGAGCGCGAGCAGCGCCGCCAGCGTCATGCACGTGAAGCTCGACGTCATGGCGAAGCCGCGGTCGTTGGACGCGGGCGGCATCAGCAGCACGTAGGACGACGGGCGCCCGGCGTGGTCGTGTGCCAGCCGGCCCTGCTCGTTGCAGGTGATCACGAGGTGGTGCACCTCGGAGAGCACCTGGTCGGCGATCGCGGTGGCGGCCACGGACTCCGGGCTGTCGCCCGACCTCGCGAACGACACCAGCAGCGTGGGCACGTCCTCGGCGAGGCAGCCGCGCGGGTCGGACACCAGGTCGGTGGTGGCGACCGCGTCGACGCGCCGCCCCAGACGCCGGGCCAGCGCCGGCTGGAGCACCTGGCCGGCGAAGGCGGAGGTGCCGGCGCCGGTGAGCACCACGCGCAGGTCGGCGCGGGCGGTCAGCGGACGCAGGAAGGCGTCCAGCGACTCGCGGGAGGCGGCGACGATCCGCTCGACCTCCCGCCACAGGGCGGGCTGCTGGGCGATCTCGCGGACGGTGTGGGCAGCGCCGTCGTCGACGGGAAGCGTGCCGGTGGGCGTGGTCACACGTACTCCTTCTGGTGCGGGCGGGTGGCTCGTGCGTAGTCGCGCAGGACGTCGCGGACGTGGTCGACGGCCAGGTCGCGCGGCCGGGGGGCCAGCTCGCCGCGGCGGACGCGGGCGTACTGGAGCGGGAGGTGGGCGCTGAGCAGCGGCAGCGGGATGTCCACGGCCGAGAGGTTGCGCAGCAGCCGCTCCTGCGCGGCCTCGATCTCGGGGTCGGGCCAGTAGTAGCGCAGCCGGTCGCTGTAGCTGTAGCGGCGGGCCAGGCGCTGCGCGTCGGCGCCGCCCGGGTAGTAGCCCTCCCACTGGGCGGGCTCGGCGAGCATCCGGCGCTCGACGACTTCAGGAAGCCGCGACCGCTCGGCGGCCGGTACCAGCTCGTCCTCGATCGCGGCGAGCGCGAACAGCGCCTCGCGCAGGGCGAAGGTCAGTCCCGGGCCCACCTTGAGGACCGCCCAGTGGTCCCGGACCAGCGCGGTGAGCGCCTCGGGGGTCTGGTAGTCGGTGGAGTGCGCCTCGTAGACCATGGCGGGCTCGTCGTCGAGTACCCGGCGCAGCTCCTCGGTCAGCTCCGGCCGGTAGTCGACGACCCGCAGGTGGTCGAACTCCACGGCGGGCTGCACCACCAGCGCCGTCACGCGCGGCCAGACGCCCTCGACGCCGTGCTCGGCGAACGCCTTGCGGTGCTGCTCCAGGGTCGTGCGGGCGGCCTCGGCCCCGGTCGGGCGCAGGGCGCCGAGCGTCTCGTGCGCGCCCCCGGGGGTGGGGACCTCGGTGCCGATCACGTACCGGATCCGCTCCGCCCGCGCCGGGCCGACGGCGTCCTCGACCGTCCGGATCAGCCGCGCGGCGCGGTCGGCGACGATGTCGTCGGTCAGCGGCACGGGGTCGCCGGCGCAGGAGAAGCTGCAGTCCAGGTGGATCTTGGTGAAGCCCGCCTCGGCGTAGGCGGTGACAAGGCCGGCGGCCTGCTCCATCGCCTCGCCGGGTGGGAGGGACCGCCAACGGTTCGGGCCGAGGTGGTCGCCGCCGAGGATGACCCGGTCCAGTGGCAGACCGGACGCGGCCGCGGTCCGGTGCACGAGGTCGCGGAAGTCCGCGGGCCGCATGCCCGTGTAGCCGCCGTACTGGTCGACCTGGTTGGAGGTCGCCTCCACCAGCAGGTCGTCTCCGGTCTCGACGGCCTGCCGCACGGCCGCCTCGATGACCAGGGGGTGGGCGGAACACACCGAGGTGATGCCCCGCGGCTCCCCGGCCTTCTGCCGCCGGACCACCTCGTCCAACGCGCTCTGCATGGTCAACACCTGGCTTTCCTACCGTTCACACCCATTTGCCTCATTGGTGCCGGGCTCGTGGGAACGGTAACTGGTCTGCCAGGTGGCCGTCAATAGTCACCAACTGGTATGCTTCTGGTATGCCTACTCCGGAAACGACGCCTTCCCGCCTCCCGCAGAGCCTGCTGTCCGACGACGCGCTGCCGCTCTACGCCCAGGTGGCGGCACGCCTGTGGGCCGACGTCTCCGCGGGCGGCGCCCACGCCGGGGACCGCCTGCCCTCCGAGCGGGCCCTGGCCACGCGGTACGAGGTCTCCCGGGTGACCATGCGCGCGGCGCTCACCGACCTGGCCGCCCGGGGCATGCTCGAATCGGCCGCGGCCCGCGGCTGGTTCGTGGCACGGACCACTGCCTTCCCCGAGGAGGAGAAGGCCGGTGCCCCGGACTTCCGCGGCACCGGCACCAGCCCGCACACCGTCGAGGGCTTCGCGGACTACGCGGCCAAGCACGGGCTCGTCACCCGCGCCCGGGTACTGCACTCCGTGGTCCGCCCGGCCACCGTCTCGGAGGCGGAAACGCTGCGCGTCGGCCCCGGCGCGGCCCTCTTCGAGATGCGCCGGCTGCGGTTCCTCGACGGCCAGGTCGTCGTCCTGGAACACAACCGGCTGCC
Organism: Streptomyces sp. NPDC021224; assembly: GCF_044332905.1. Lineage (NCBI taxonomy): Bacteria > Bacillati > Actinomycetota > Actinomycetes > Kitasatosporales > Streptomycetaceae > Streptomyces > Streptomyces sp. NPDC021224. The sequence goes on from NZ_JBIRPW010000020.1 coordinate 76,037, forward strand.
GCTCGCGCTGTGCCCGGTCCTGGCGGAGACCGACTTCACCGAGGCCTCACTGTTCGCGACCCTGCGCGGCGCCGAGCCGCCGCAGAACCCGCAGGTCGCGGACTACTCCGTGGAGGCCCGGCAGCCGGACGCCACCGAACGCGAACTCCTGGAGATCACCGACGCCACCCCCGTCCTCGTCGCCTACCAGCTCGCCTACAACCAGAACGGCCGCCCCCTCGAACTGACCCTGGCCGCCTACCGCGGCGACCGCTACCACTTCCGCGCCTCGATCACGTCCTGACCCCGGCACGGAGAGGGGGCGTCGGCGGAGCGTCGGTGCGGCCCGGACGGGACGGGCGGGGTCGGCCTTCCACCCCCGGGTGTCAGCCGCCGAGGTCGAAAACGCCCCAGGTTGTGAACGGCTCGGCCTGGACGTAGATCCTGCTGCCCCGGCCGACGACCCGCCGAAGGCCGGGGGCGGCGCCGTCGGGCAGGGTGAGCAGGCCGGCGTCCTCCTGCTCGACCGATGTGTCGGCGATCTCCGCGCGGACGAGCCGGTCCTGCTCCTCACCGTAGCCGCCGTCGAAGGCGACCCGCTCGCCGTGGACGGCCACCGCTTTGGCGCCCCGTACGCGGTTCGCCCACACCCTCACGGGCCGGTCGGTGCGGCCGGGACGTATCTCCACGAGCGGGAAGTCCGTGTACGGGCACGCCCAGGCGACGGTGCCCGACACGTTCAGGGCGTAGCAGTCGAAGAGGCCGGGGATGTGGGCGTCGTCCGACGTCCGGACGAGTCGGCCCGTGGCACTCCAGCGGCGGACACCCGCCGGGTTCTCGTCGAAGTGCCCGACCCAGATGTGCCCGGCCTCGTCCACGAGCAGGTGCTCGACGGCGTCCCCGACGGAGAAGGACGAGGTCTCGCGGCCGAGCGCGTCGAAGACCTGCGCCTGGTCCGCGGCTGCCGGCCGGCGGGTGCGGGACGCGGCGACGACGAACCCGCCGCCGGGCAGGCGGTCCAGGTGCGGCCAGCGGGCCCGCACGGTGCTCAGCTCGGTGAGTTCGACACTGCCGCCCGGATCGACGGAGACGACCAGCGCGTCAAAGGGCCGGACATTCCCTCCGCGCTGCGCAGGAGCATGGTCGACGAGCAGCCAATGGGCGGTGCCGTGAACGTCGACGGTGCTGGTCAGCACATGGCGGTCGTGGTGCGCTCGGGGAAGGTGCGCGTAGGGGACGAGGGCGGTCTTCTGCACGGGCGGGCTCTCCTGGGTGAGTGGGGCGGTCACGGCCGTCGGGCGCTGCGTTGGGACGGCGGCCGGCGGCGCGCGAGCGGCGGAGAGCCGGGCGGGGTGCCTAGACGGCATGGCCCTTTCTGGTCGTCATGAGGCGATCGTGGTCGGCATCCGGCCCGCGGGACAAGCCATTTCGGCGTGCCGCCCCGTCCCCCCGCCCGCCGCAGCGGGTCCGGGAGCGTCCGCTGTGTTCGCCGCAGTCCGTGGCGTTGCCGGCGAGCGGCCCTCGGGGGCCCGGTCCGGCCGGGACGTCAGGGTGCCGGTACGGGCGGGGCGGGCGCTCGGAGGGGGCGGGCGAGGGCGGCCGCGGCGCGCAGCGGCGCCGAGCGGCCGCGGTCCGGGACGGTGTACAGGGTGTGGCCGCGCACGCCCCAGCGGCGCAGGAGGGTGTTGGCCGCGAGGAAGCCGGTGGTGGCCGCCCGTTCCATGAGCGCGACGGGGAGGTCGGTGCGGACGAGGTCGCCCGCGAGGACGAGGCCCGGGTCGGGGGTGGTGACGGTGGGGCGGTCGTGGTGGGAGCCGACGGGGAAGAGGGGGCAGTCGGCCTGCCACTCGTGGCGGGCGTCCACGACGCGGGCGTCGCGGGTCTCGGGGTAGAGGCGGTGGAGCTGGCGCAGCAGGAGGTCCTGCTGCGCCTCCCGCGCGGTGTCGTCGCGCAGTGCGTAGGCGTGCAGTTCGACCACGGAGCCGCCGGTCCGCGCGGCCCAGTCGGCGGCCTGGCTCTCCCACCGTTCCAGGACGCTGGCGTTGTCGAGCGGGCCGTAGCCGCTGGTGCCGAGGAATCCGGGGCGGTCGCGGGCCACCGGGCGGTCGAGCCACAGCCGGGAGACCAGGAAGGGAGGGGCGGTGCGCAGCCGGGCGACGCGTTCGCGCCAGGGCCGGTCGCCGAGTCGCGGTGAGGCGCCCACCAGGGTGCGCAGCCCGGCGGCGTCCAGCGCGAGGACGACGGTGTCGTGGCGGTCCGCGGTGTCGTCGGTCTCGACGACGTATCCGCCGCCGGGCACGGGGGTGACACCGTGGACGGCGGCCCCGGTGCGCACGTCCGCGGCGTGCCCGCCCAGGTGGCGGCGCAGCGGTTCCCAGAGGGCCTGCGGGTAGGGGGCGTCGGGGACGTCGAAGAGCAGGCCCTCGCTGGAGCCGAGGAAGTAGATGTGGAACATCAGCGCCATCTCGGCCGCGGACAGTTCGGCGGGGTCGGCGAAGAAGCTGCGCGAGAAGACGGAGAAGGCCAGGCTGTTCGCGGCTGCCGGGAACCCGATGGCGTCCAGGTACTCCGCGGCGCTGAGGTGGTCCAGGCGGCGGTAGACGTCCGGCACCCGCACGTCCAGCAGCGGCAGGGCGGCCACGGGGTGCATGCGCAGCAGGTCGCGGACGGTGAAGGCGGGGCTCAGGGCGACGAAGCCGAGAGCGCTCAGCGGCGGGGTGCGCGGAACGTGCCGGAAGCTGTCGCGCAGGCCGCTGCTGTGCTGGAGCGGGTAGTCGGGCAGGCCGGTCAGCCCGGCGAGTCGCGGGTCGGTACGGCGCAGCAGCGCGCGCAGGTTGTAGTACTGGCGGAAGAACGCGTGGAAGCCGCGGCTCATGGTGGCGTCGCTGCCGTCCGCGAGCCGCACGGGCCAGCCGCCCACCCGCCCGCCGAGGAAGGGCCGCCGCTCGTACACGGTGACCTCGACGCCGCGTTCGGCCAGCGCGGTGGCCGCGGTGAGTCCGGCGATGCCGCCGCCGACGACGGCCGCGGAGCGCGTCCGCCCGGCGGGCCGCGGTGCGCCGGGGTGCGCGGGCAGCACGCGGATCCGCCTGTCGCGTCCGGTGCGGCCGCCGCCGGGCCGCAGGAGGGCGCCGGTCACCGTGCCTCCCCCGCACCGGCGAAGGGCCGCGCGGTGTCCTGGACACCGGCGGCCCGGCGGGCGAGCACGGTGTGCACGATGCCGGCCTGCCATCCGGCGACGGGCAGGACCCGCGGTGTACTGAAACCGGCCCGCGCCACGCGGGCGGCGAAGGCGGCGGCGGTGTCGAATCCGGTCACGCTGCGCCACAGGTGGCGGTAGAGCGCGCGGTTGCCGGTCAGGGCACCGGCCGGCTGGACGATGCCCTTGCACACCGCCGTCCACACCGCGCGGTCCACCGGACGGCCGCTCAGCGCGTACTCGTGGACGGCGAGCCTGCCGCCGGGGACGAGGAGCGCGTGCACGCGGGCGAGGACGGCGTCGGGGTCGGTGAGGTTGCGGAAGAGGTAGGCGGCGAACACCGCGTCGAACGGGCGGTCCGACACCTCGTCGGGCGGCGCCTCGGCGGTGGCGTGCACGAAGCTGACGCGGTCCGGCCACCGTTTGGCCGCGGCGCGGCGCAGCATCCCCGCGGACGCGTCGACGGCGACGATGTCGGCGGCGGGAGCGGCGTGCAGCAGCGCGGCGGTGGACGCGCCGGTGCCGCAGCCGAGGTCGAGCACGCGCAGGCCCGCGCCGCCGTGCGGCAGGTCCAGCCGGCGGGCCGAGCGCCGCAGTTGACGGTGGTATCCGGGGTTGGCGGCGACGAGCGTGTCGTAGCTGCGGGCGCCGCGGTCGAAGGCGGCGGCCAGGTCGGTGTCGTGCAGGAGCGCCATCACGTCTCTCCTCGGATCCCGGGCCCGCCGGGAAGGGCTCCGGCGGGCGGTGGGGGTGGCGGGGGCGCCGGGGGGTCCACGAAGTGGCGGCGCGGAAGGGCGGGCAGCGCCGCGGCCGACCGGAGCATGCGCAGGACGGGCGTGTGCAGGCCGATCGCGAGGTCCTCGTGCAGGCGCGTGGCCCCGTCGAGGAAGCGCAGCAGCCGTACGGCGGGCACCTCGCGGAAGAGCCGGGGGAAGAAGTCGGCGCCGTCGATGACACCGCTGTCCAGCCCGTGCAGCAGGACCGCGTCCATGGCCGCCGACCGGGAGCGGTGCGGACGCGGCGGCACGGGGTCGTGGCCCGCCCGGTAGGCCCGCGCGATGGCCCGGCTCTGCCGCTGGACGGTGGCGAAGGTGTAGCCGGTGGCGGGGCGGGTGGCGCCCCCGGCGGTGCCGATACGGAAGACCGCCGGGCCGCTGCTGCGGGCGAAGCGGCCGTCGGTCATGGGGATCGCGCCGGTCTCGGTGTCCGTGACGTCGAACTCCCCCAGCCGCAGCACCCGCCCGGTGTAGTCGAGCAGGGCGGCCCGGTAGGCGTCGGGGGTCAGCGCCCGGGCGGAGAACTGCGTGTATTCCACCAGGGCCTCGTGGCGCCCGGTGGGGAGGACGTAGCCGAAGGCCATGCCGTGCCGTGGCTGCGGGACGCGGAAGTCCATCCAGTCGGCGACGCGCGGGTCGAAGACCGGGCGGCGGGTCCGGACGAACCAGCCCTGGAAGTGCTGGAGCAGCAGGGTGCGCGCGGCGGGCGGCCGGGGGCGGGGCCGGGAGTCGAACAGCCAGCGGGCGCGCACGGTCCGCCGGGTCCCCCCGGCGGTGGTGAGCAGCGCCTCGGCGCCCCCGGCGACCGCCCGTACCCGCTCCACCGTGCCGTCCGCGCGCCGCACTTCCGGCAGGCCGCCGAGGTGCGCGCCGACCAGCGCCTCGAAGTCGGACGAGCGGATCATCTTGTAGCGCAGCGGGGAGATGTCGCGGACGACCGCGCGGCCGTGCCGGTCGTGCACGCGCAGCCACCGCCACGACGCGGCCACCGCCCGCTCGTACGGCCCGCTCCCCGACTCCCAGAAGCACCAGGTGCGCGGCGGCGGACGCAACCCGGACGACGAGGGCTCGACCACGACGAGCGACGGGACCCGGCCCGCGCCGGGGGGCGAGGTGAGCGCGTGGGCCAGCGACAGCCCTGCCGCGCCGGCTCCGACGATCGCCACGTCCGCGTCCTGCACGCCGTGCGCTCCTTCCCTCCGCAGCGGAGTCCCGTTCCCGCGCCAGCATTCCGTGACGGGGGGCGTATCGGATGCAGGCGCGGCACCGACTCACCCCGGGGGGCCTCTTCCGGCCCCCCGGGGAAGCCTTCGGGGACGCCCCGAGGAGCCCGCACCGTCAGTGCGTCGGTTCCGGACGGCGCAGGCCGCCGAGCGCGGAACCGGCGGGCGCGGTCCGCAGGTGCAGCAGGCCGCGCCGGACATGGCTCTTGACCGTCCCCAGCGGCCAGCCGGTCCGCTCGGCGATCTGCGGCTGCGTCAGGTCCTCCCAGAACGCGAGGCGCAGGACGGTGGCCTGGGGCCCGCTGAGCGCCGCCATCGCCTGCGCGACGACGATGACGTCCAGCATCCGCTCGGGCTGCGCCTGCGGCTGCTCCGCCACGGCCGGTCCCGAACCGGCGGCGTTGATCAGCTCGGTCCTGCGGGTGCGCGCCGCGAGGGCGTCCGCCACCTTGCGGCGGGTGATGCCGACGAGCCACCCGGCGAGCGGTCCGCGCTCCGGGCGGAAGCGGCCGCGGCCGTGCCAGGCGGCCAGGAAGACCTGCTGCTGCACGTCCTCGGCCTCCCTGGGGTCGCCGAGCGAACGGCTGGCGAGCGTGTGGACCAGCGTGCCGAAGCGGCGGTAGGCGGCCACCACGCAGTCCTCGTCGCCTGCGGCGAAACCCACGCCGATCTGCTCGTCGCTCAGGCCGTCCGCCGGCCACGGCGGATGCTCACAGGCCGGTGGCCCGACGGTCATGACGCGTCCCCTTCGACAGTGCCCGGACCTGGCCGCGCCGCTCGTGACTCCCGGCCGGTCGGGGCAGCGTCGGCGCAGCACGCCCCGCGCGACAACTCGCATCGAAAGTGCGTCGTATCCTGATGGGGTGTCACACGCCGCACCGCACACGCCTTCCGACCCCCCGTCCGGCGAGGCCGATGCCGGCATCACGACCGGCGCGCTCGCCCGGCGGCTCGGTGTGTCGCCCACCACGCTGCGGTCCTGGGACCGGCGCTACGGGCTCGGCCCGGCGGTACGGCCCGGCGGCCGCCACCGGCGGTGGGCCCCGCACGACGTGGCCGTGCTGGAGGAGATGTGCCGGCTGACGGCGACGGGTCTGCCGCCCGCCGAGGCGGCACGGCTGGCCCTGCGCGCACCCGCCCTCCCGCGGCCCCGGCGGGACGGGGCCTCCCCGACCGGCGAGATCGCGCGCCCGGCCCCGCCCGCACCCGGCCTCCCGCGAACGGAGCCGTCCGACGAGGAGGCACGCCTGGCGTGCCGAGGTTTGGTCCGGGCCGCGGTGCGGCTCGACGCCGCCGCCGTGCAGTCGGGGCTCGCGGCGGCCGTGCGCCGGTACGGGCTGATCGGGGCGTGGCAGGAGGTGATGGTGCCCGCGCTGCGCGCGGCGGGCCGCCGGTGGGAGTCCTCCGGCGACCGGTACGTGGAGGTGGAGCACCTGCTGTCCTGGCACGTCTCCAGCGTTCTGCGCGCCGAGGCGCTCGCCGCCGCGCCGCCGGACGCGGCCGGGCACACCGCCGTCCTCGCGTGCGTCCCCGACGAGCAGCACACGCTGCCGCTGGAGGCGCTCAACGCCGCTGCGGTCCAGGCGTCGGTGGCCACCCGCATGCTCGGCGGCGCCGTCCCCGTGGAGGCGCTCGTCCCCGCGGTACGCAGGACCGGCCCACGGGTCCTGGTGCTGTGGTCGCAGTCCCGGTCGACGAGCAGCGTGCCCCTGGCGCAGCACCTGGCCGCCGCGCGGTGGGGGGTCCGGGGCGCCCGCACCCGGCCGCTCGTCGTCGCCGCAGGGCCGGGCTGGCCGCCGGAGGTGGCGGGAACCGCGCGTCCTCGCACGCTGCCCGAGGCGCTCGGCCTGCTGCTGGACGCGTGCGGCGGAAGCTCCCGCTCCCTTCCGGAGGACCCTCGCGGGTGAGGCCCGCCCGCTCGCGAGCCGGGGCCTGATCCGCCCGCTCCGCGTACGGGGCCGGGCGGATCAGGCGAAGCGTCACCTGGCGGACTGCCGCCCGTGCCGGGCGGTTCGCGGTCACGCGCCCGAGCGCCGAGCGCCCTCCCCGTAGCGGCGCCCCACAGGTCGGGCGGGACGCGGCCGGCCACCCGCCCGGCACGCGCATGGCCGCACGCACGGCGGCCGATCGGGCGACTGCCGGGGGTGGCGGTCGCCCGCGCGGGCGCGTCAGATGCTCCGCTGGCCAGGAAAGCCGTCGGGGCGCGACCGCTTCCGCCGCGCCCTCTGCCGGGCGACGGCCCCGCGGGTGCATCCGCCGGGCCGCTCGGCGGGGAAGTACCGGTGCCACGCACGAGGCCCGTCCGTGAGAGAGGAAGCGTGATGCCCCGGACGCAGGTCACCCCGCCCGCCCACCGCCCCACCACACCGGCGGGAAGCGCCACCGCGGCAGCACCGGCCACGCTGCCCGCGGCGCCGAGCACGGGCGCGAGCACGGGTACGGGCGCGAACTCCGGCATCGGCACAGGCGCAGGCACGAGCCCCGCCCAAGGCGCAGGCGCGCACAGGGACGCGAACACAGGCGCAGGCACGGCCGCGGGCCCCGCCGCAGGCGTAGGCCCCGCCCCGGGCGCAGGCGCGAACGCGGACACCAGCGCAAGCCCGGGCCCCGGGCCGCGTCCTTCGGCGGATGCCGACACGCACCGGAACCGCGCCGACAGCGCCGGCACCCACGTCGGCCCCGACGTCACCGGGATCGACGTGTCCGCCGTCGACGCGGACGTGCCCGCCGCCGTCGGTGCGGCGGCGGGCGTGCTGCTGCGGGCCCGCGTCGCGCAGGCCGCGGCCATCGACGCGGCGTTCGGCAGGGACGTGGCCGGGCCGGTCGCCCGGTTCGTCCTCGACGGCGGAAAGCGCATGCGCCCGCAGCTCGTGTGGTGGGCGATGCGCGCGTGCGCGCCCGACACCGCCGCGGCGGGGGACGTGGCCGGGGCGGCCTTGCAGGTGGCGGTCGGCATGGAGCTGCTGCAGACGTGCGCCCTGCTGCACGACGACGTCATGGACGGGGGCCGGGTGCGGCGCGGCCGTCCGGCCTTCCACGCGGCCTGGGACGCGGCGCACGGCGGGACCCGCCGCAGGCCGCTGGGGCCGACCGGGGGTGAGTCGGCGGCCGTGCTCGCCGGGGATCTCGCGCTGACGTGGGCGGACGACGCGGTCGCCGCCGCGCCCGTCCCGCCGGACCGGGCGGGCGCGCTGCGCGCCCAGTGGCAGCTGCTGCGGACCGAGCTGGCGGCCGGTCAGTACCTCGACGTCCACGGGCAGGCGACGGCCTGCCGGGTGCCGCGGACCGCGGTGCGTACCGCCCTGCTCAAGAGCGCGATGTACTCCGTGCAGCGGCCCCTCGTGCTGGGCGCCGTCCTCGCGGGCGCCCCCGCGGCGACCGTACGGGCCCTGTCCGCCGCGGGGCGCTGCGCCGGGCTGGCCTTCCAGTTGCGGGACGACCTCAACGACGTCTTCGGTGATCCGGCGCGGACGGGCAGGCCGCCGGGGGCGGACATCCGGGCGGGGAAGCCGACCTATCTGGTGGCGGTGGCGTTCCGGCGGGCCGGGCACGCGGGCGACCGGCAGGCCCTGCGGGTGCTGGACGCGTGCGTGGGCGACCCCGGGCTGTCGGACAGCGCGCAGGACGAGGTGCGGCGGGTGCTGGAGGCCACCGGGGCCCGCCGGGCGGTCGAGTCGGACATCGCCGGGCTGACCGTACGGGCCCTGCTCCATCTGCGCGGTCCGGGAGCCGGACTCGGCGCGGACGCCCGGCGCCGTGTCGAGGACCTGGTCACGACCGTCGCGGGGGTGCCGTCGCCGGAGGGGGCGGCGGGCCGGGAGGCCGACGTGGACCCGGCGATCGCCGCGGAACTGGCCGCCGCCGAGGAGGCCGCGGACGAGGAGGGCACGTGGTGATGCGTACCGTGGCGGGCCGTACCGATCACGTCGTCGTGGTGGGCGCCGGGCTCGCGGGCCTGTCGGCCGCGCTGCACCTGCTCGGCGCGGGACGGCGGGTCACGGTCGTCGAGCGGGACGCGCAGCCCGGCGGCCGGGCGGGGCGGCTGACGCTCGGCGGGTTCAGCCTCGACACCGGCCCCACCGTGCTGACCATGCCGGACATCGCCGACGAGGCCTTCGCCGCGGTCGGCGAGCGCCTGCACGACCGGGTCGGCCTGATCCCCCTCCACCCGGCCTACCGCGCGCGGTTCGCCGACGGCAGCGCGCTGGACGTCCACACCGACGCCGAGGCGATGGAGGCCGAGGTGCTCCGCTTCGCGGGGGCCCGCGAGGCGGCGGGCTACCGGAGCCTGCGCGGCTGGCTGGAGCGGCTGTACCGGGCGCAGATGCGGCGCTTCATCGACGCCAACATGGACTCCCCCTTCGGCCTGCTGAACGCGGACCTCGCGCGGCTGGCCGCGCTCGGCGGCTTCGGCCGCTGGCAGCCGCGTGTCGAGCGGCATCTGCGTGACGAGCGGTTGCGCCGGGTCTTCACCTTCCAGGCGCTGTACGCCGGGCTCCCCCCGGCCCGCGCGCTCGCCGCCTACGCCGTCATCGCCTACATGGACACGGTGGGCGGGGTGTACTTCCCCCGCGGCGGCATGCACGCCCTCCCCCGGGCCATGGCGGACGCGGCCTGCGACGCCGGGGCCGACATCCGCTACGCCCATGAGGTGGTGGCGCTGGAACGGCGCGGGGCGCGCGTGACCGCCGTCGTCACCGCGCACGGCCGGATCGCCTGCGACGCGGTCGTCCTGACCCCCGATCTGCCGGTCGCCTACCGGCTGCTGGGACGCGAGCCCCGTCGCCCGCTGGCGCTGCGGCACTCCCCGTCGGCGGTCGTGCTGCACGCCGGGACCGACCGCACCTGGCCCGAACTGGCCCACCACACGCTGTCGTTCGGGGCCGCCTGGCGCACCGTCTTCGACGACCTGACGCGCACCGGCCGGCTGATGAGCGACCCGTCGCTGCTCATCAGCCGGCCCACCACGCACGACCCGTCGCTCGCGCCGCCCGGCCGCCATCTGCACTACGTCCTGGCGCCGTGCCCCAACACGGTGACCGGCCCCGGCCCCGGCGACTGGGCGGCGCTGGCGCCCCGCTACCGCGACAGCATCCTGCGCGAACTCGACCGCCGGGGGCTCACCGGGATCGCCGACTCCGTCGAGTGCGAGCACCTGGTGACGCCCGCGGACTGGCAGGCGCTCGGCCACGGCGCGGGCACGCCGTTCTCCGTGGCGCACACCTTCGCCCAGACCGGGCCGTTCCGCCCGCGCAACCTGCCGCGCGGCACCGAGAACGCCGTGCTCGCGGGCTGCGGCACCACCCCGGGGGTCGGCATCCCCACCGTCCTGATCTCCGGCAAGCTCGCCGCCGCCCGGGTCACGGGCCTGCCCTCCCCCGTCGGCGGACGGCCGCGGGCGCCGCGGTCCCCGGCGACCGGCGGGGTGCCGCGGTGACCGCCCGCGCGGTGCGGCGCTCGCTGGACCGCGCCGGTGTCACCGATCCGCGCCTGCGCGCCGCCTACCTGTGCTGCCGCGACCTGCACGCCCGGCACGGCAGGACGTACTACCTGGCCACCGGTCTGCTGCCGCCCGCCAGGAGACCGGCCGTCCACGCCCTGTACGGCTTCGCCCGCTGGGCCGACGACATCGTCGACAGCCTCTCCCCCCGGACGTCCCCGCAGCAGCGGGCCGACGCCCTCGACCGGCTCGAACAGCGCCTGCACGCGGGCCTGCTGGCCGGCGCCAGCCCCGAGCCCGTCGTCCACGCCCTGGCCGACACGGCGGCGCGCTACCGCATCGACCACCGGCACTTCACCGACTTCCTGGCCTCCATGCGCGCCGACCTCGTCGTCACCGACTACGCCGCCTACGAGGACCTGTGCGCGTACATGCACGGCTCGGCCGCGGTGATCGGCCTGCAGATGCTGCCCGTCCTCGGCACCGTCGCCCCGCGCGAGCAGGCGGCCCCCTACGCCGCCGCGCTCGGGGTGGCCTTCCAGCTCACCAACTTCCTGCGGGACGTCGGCGAGGACCTCGACCGCGGCCGCGTGTACCTCCCGCAGGATCTGCTCGGCGCCCACGGCGTCGACCGCGAACTGCTGCTGTGGAGCCGCCGCACCGGCAGGTCCGAGCCCCGTGTCACCGCCGCCCTCCAGGCCGCCGAGCACCTGACCCGCGGTGTCTACCGCGAGGCCGAACCCGGCATCGCGCTGCTCGACCCGGTGTCGGAACCCTGCATCCGCACGGCCTTCACCCTCTACCGCGGCATCCTGGACGCCATCGCCCGCGACGGCTACACCGTGCTGCACCGCCGCTCCGTGGTGGGCCGGAGGCGCCGGGCGGCCGTCGCCGGGGCGGGCCTGGCGCGCATCGCCGCGGCGCGGCTGCGGGCCCGGTACGCCGACCGGCCGCCGTCCTCCCCCGGCGGCGCCCGGCGCACGCTGCCCGCGCCCGCCCCGGAGGACGCGCCGTGACGCGGCGGGCGGCCCGGAACCGCTACCCGCTGCGGCTGCGCACCCGCCCCGTCCCGTGGGCGCGGCAGCCCCCCACCTGGCGTGACGCCCGCCCCTCGCTCATCGCGGACGCGCTGCGCGCCGCGCAGGCGCGCCCCACCGGCAACTGGTACGTCGTCGGGGCCTCCCGCGAGACCGCCGGCGACCGCCCGCTGGCCCGCACCGTCGCGGGCGAGGAGGTCGTCGTCTGGCGCGGCCGCGCCGGAGCGCCGGTCGCCGGGCCGGGCATCTGCCCGCACCTGGGGGCGCCGCTGCGCGACAGCCCGGTGTGCGGCGGGGTCCTGCGCTGCCACTGGCACGGACTGGCCCTGGACGGCTCCCCGTACGCGGGCTGGCAGCCGTACCCGGTGCACGACGACGGGGTCCTGGTCTGGGTCCGCCTGGACCACGTCGGCGGCGAACCGCCGCTGCCCGCCCCGCTCGTACCCGGCCGCCCCGTCCTGGCCCGGTCGGTGGACGCGGTCTACACCGGTGTCGGCCGCTGCGAGCCCGAGGACGTCGTCGCCAACCGCCTCGACCCCTGGCACGGAGCCTGGCTCCACCCCTACTCCTTCGCCGACCTCACCGTGCTGCCCGACGCGGACGCGGGGATCGCCGTCGACGTGTCCTTCACGCTCACCTCACGTCTGGTGGTCCCCGTCCGCGCGGTGTTCACCGCCCCCGGTCCGCGGACCGTCGTCATGCGCATCACCGACGGCGAGGGCACCGGCTCGGTGGTCGAGACCCACGCCACGCCGCTGCGCCCGCCCGGCCACGACCAGCCGCGTACCGCCGTGGTCGAAGCGGTCCTCGCCACGAGCGACCGCCCCGGCTTCGCCGCCGCCCGGGCCGCCGCCGCCCTCCTGCGCCCACTGATGCGCGGCACCGCCCGCCGCCTCTGGCGCGACGACCTCGCCTATGCCGAACGGCGCTACCACCTCCGCAGCGTGTCCCGCTTCCCGGGCTGACGCCCCGCCGGCCTCTCCCGTGGGTCACGTGGAGCTGCTCCTCGTGCGGGCGGGCGGACGTCGTGGTGCTGCCCCGGTACGGCCGGTCCGAGCGGCCTCCTCGCGCGGCGCCACCGATGACCTCTGCCAGGGCGCGGGTGCTGTCGGCACCGACGTCCCCCCGCGGGGACGTCCGCGACCCACATATGGACAACTCCTCGAAGGCCCCCCGTCATCTCACGTCTGCCCAGCTCAGGCCGCCCCTGGCTAGCGTCGGCGGTGTTGGGAACCGCCACACGTGAAAGGCCCCCTATGTGCACCCAGCATGACGCCGCGTCGCAAGGACCCGGCGGGCAGGATCGGCGAGGCTTCCTGCGCAGCGCGGCACTGGCCGGTGCCGGAGCGGCGGCCGTGGGCGTCGGCGCCTCCGCGCTGAGCGCGGCTCCCGCGGCCGCCGCCGAGGGCTCGGACGCCGCCAGGTCCGGCAGGCCGGGCAGGTCCGGCACGTGGAACCCCGACCCGGAGGCCCTGCAGTTCACCCTCGCGGTGATGCCGGACACCCAGTTCCTGTACTGGGGAAGCCAGGACAGCGTCAACCGGGAGCCGCAGGAGGAGTCGTTCCGCTACATCATCGAGAACAGCGGGACGCCCGACAGCAACATCGTCTTCATGGCGCACCTCGGCGACCTGACGGAGGACGGCGACCCGCTGTCGTTCGGCGAGGTCGACAAGGCGTTCGCGATGCTGGACGCGTACGGGGCCGCGTACAGCGTGCTGGCCGGCAACCACGACGTGAGCGGCGACGACAGCCGAGGGGACACCCCGTACCTGCGGACCATGGGTCCGCGGCGGTTCCGGCGCGCGAAGTCGTTCCTCGCGGCGGACCCGACCGGCTACAACACCGCGCACGTCTTCCAGGCCGCGGGCCGCTCGTGGCTGGTGCTGGCGCTGGACTGGCGGACCACCGACCAGGGGTACGCGTGGGCCGACGCGGTCATCAAGGCGCACCCGAGGATGCCGGTGATCCTCACCTCGCACGACATCGTCGCCTCGCCCTACGATGACAACGTTTTCCCCTACGAGTCCGGCGACCCCGAGAACAACGCCGTGATGGCCGGCAACGGGCAGACGATGTGGGACCGGCTGATCAACGAGAACGACCAGGTCTTCCTGACCCTCAACGGGCACTACTGGCCCCCCGGGCGCATGACGCAGAAGAACGCCGCCGGCAACGACGTGCACATGCACGTCACGAACTACCAGAACCGGTACTTCGGCGGTGGCGCGATGATCCGCCTGTACCACTTCGACCTGGTCCGCAACACGATCGACGTCGAGACGATCAACCCGTGGATCCTCGCGCAGGACCCGGAGTCCCGCAGCGAGCTGGCGGCCGAGCACGCCCGTATCACCGGGCCGGTCGACAACTTCTCGATGGCGATCGACTTCGACGAGCGCTTCAGCGGCTTCGTCCCCGTCCCGGTCCGGCCGTCCCGCCCGGCGGCCGAGGAGCTGGTCAGGGGCACGCTCGCCTACTGGCGGTTCGACGGGCAGGGCGCGCCCGGCACGGCGCTCACCGCGGGCCGGACGATCCGCGACCTGTCGGGCAAGGGCAACGACCTGACGGTGGTGACCGTCCCCGGCAGCGCCGCCGACGCGCTGACGTGGTCCGCCGACCACCACCCCGACCAGCCCGGGCACGCCAGCCTGAAGTTCGTCGGCGGCCGGAACCCGCTGCACGGCTCGTACCTGACCACCGGGGCGAACGCGCCGCTGAACACCGAGACGTTCCGGAGCGGGTACACGATCGAGACGTTCGTGATGATGCCGCTCGACTGGGACGCCGGGAACAACGGCTGGGCGGCGGTACTCAGCCGCCGGGGTTCCGCCGGGGCGGCGGGCAAGCACGGCAAGAACACGGACGTGAACGAGCCCGTGCTCCAGCTCGCCATCTCCGACAACGGCCGCGAGCCGCAGTTCAACCACTACCCGCTGAACACCACCTACCCGACGACCAACTGGGGCCACGGCCTGGTCGAGCTGCGGTGGTGGCACCTGGCGGTGGTCAACGACGGCCGCTGGACGAGGCTGTACGTCGACGGCGCCCCCGTCGTCGACAACCCCAACCGCGTGTCCCAGGGCCTCACCTCCCTCGGCCTGCCCTGGCTGCTGGGCGGCCACGAGTACGCGGGCGCCACCGACATCGTCTTCCACGGCAACATCGGCGACACCCGCATCGTGAACCGCCCGCTCCCGGCCCGGGAGTTCCTGACGGCCCGCTGACCGGCGGCTCCCGTCCCCGGCACCGCACGCGCCGGGGACGGGATCCCCATGCCGCGGGGGGGACGGCGCCCTCGACGGGCGGGGCACGGCCGGGCGGCCGGTGGCCGGGGACGACCGCCCTGCCTTGCCGGGCCGGGGCACCCCTGTGATAGATCTGGGGCGCGTCGCCACCCGTCACATGTTCGAGGCAGGGGAGTTCATGTGGTCGCCCCCGGCCTTGCCACGCCGCCGCCGCGGCACCAGGGCGCTCAGCGCCGAGCCCGGCGGATTCCCGCGAGCGCCCGGCGGGCCGCGCAGCACGGCCTGGTCCTGGCCGCCGTCGCCGTAACGGTTCTGCTCTGCGCGACGGCCCTCGCCGCGCTCACCGCCCAGGCCGGCAGCTCCGTACAGGCCGGGGCCGTACGCCGGTTGGCCGCCGGCCCGGGCGCGCAGGTGACCGTCAACGCGTCCTTCACCGCCGACGGGATGGCCGCCGCCGACCGGGGCGTACGCGCCGCCGCCGCGCGGGCCTTCGGCGACGTGCCGCAGCACACGTACGTGGGACTGCTGGGCACCTCACCGGTCTCCGTGACCGGAGTCGAGGGCGCCGCGGGCCCGCGCGGGCCCGGCGGTACGAGCCTGCACCCGGTGGCCGTGCAGGGCGCGGGCGCCTTCGGGCAGTTGACCGCGGGGAAGTGGCCCGCGGGCACGGCCGACCCGCCGGCCGCCGCCTTCACCTCGCTGCCCACCGTACGGGTCGGCACCGGGTCCACCGCCCCCGTCGAGGTGGCGGTGACCGACACGCTGGCCCGGCTGCTGGGCCTGCGGCCCGGCTCGGCCCTGCGGGTGCAGGACGCCTTCCAGCGGACCATGACGCTGCGTGTCACGGGCGTCTTCCGGCCGTCCGGCGCCGCCGGGTTCTGGCCCGCGATGGCGGGCGACCTGACGCAGCAGCAGACCGCCGTCCAGGATCTGCTGGTGGTGCCGCCCGCGGCGCTCAACGGCAGCGCGGCACTCAACGGGCACCTGACCGCGCACTGGAGCGTGCAGCCCGACTTCTCCCGGCTCGACGCGGACGCCCTGTCCGGACTCCGCGACCGGGTGCGCGCCCTGTCCGGCAGCAGAACCGGGGTGTCCGTGTTCGGCGGACGGGAGCCGTCGCTCGACGACATGACGGTGGCCTCGGGTCTGCCGGGCGCCGTCGACACACTGTCCGTGCCCATGGTCGCCGCCCGCTCCTCGCTGTACCTGCCGAGCGTGATGCTCGCCGTCCTCGCGCTGGCCACCCTGGTGCTGGCTGCCCGGCAGCTGACCGTGCGCAGGCGCGGGGAGCTGGCCCTCCAGCGGGGCAGGGGCGCGAGCACCGCGCGGCTGCTGCGGGCCGCGGGCGGCGAGTGGGCGCTCACCGGGATCCCCGCCGCGGTGGCCGCGGTCTTCCTCGCCGGGCTGCTGCACCCCGGCGGCCGGGGCGCCGACTCCTGGGCCGCGGTGGGCCTGACGCTGCTGGTGCACGCCGCCGCGGTGCTGCTGCCCGTACTGCCGTCGCCGCCCGCGCGGCCGCCCCGCGGGGCGCGCGCGGCCGCCGTCCAGCGCATGGGCGCCGACCTGGCGCTGCTGGCCGTCGCCGTCGCGGGCTACCTGGAGCTGCGCCGGCACCACTCGCTGCTCGGCGGCGCGGGCAGCGGCAGCGCGGCCGCCGACCCGGTGCTGGTGCTGGTGCCGTCGCTGGTGGCCGTGGCCGCCGCGCTCCTGCTGCTGCGGCTGCTGCCGCTGACCTCGCTGCTGCTGGACGCCGTGGGCCGCCGCAGCCGGGGCCTGGTCCTCACGCTCGCGGGCTGGCACCTCGGGCGCAGGGCCGCGGGCAACGCCGGGCCCGTGGTGCTGATGTGCCTGGCCATGTCGGTGAGCGCCTTCGCGACCACCGCGCTGGCGTGCCTCGGCGGCCTGGCGTCGGAGCAGGCCGCGTTCGCCGTCGGCGCGGATGTACGGGTCCAGCCCTCCGCGGCCGACGGCTACCCGTCCGCGGTGCTCGGGGCCGCCTACCGGGCGCTGCCCGCTGTCACCTCGGTGGCGCCGGTGACGCAGGCGACGGTGAACCTGCCCGGCGGCGTCACCGAGAACCTCGTCGGCACGATCGGCGGCCCGGCCCCCCGCACCCCGGCGCCCGCCGTCCACGGGACGCCCCTGCCGGGGCGGCCCACCGCGCTGCTGCTGGACGAACGGCTGGGCAGCGACGGCAGCCAGGCGGCGCCGAAACTGGTGCTGACCGTGCAGGACGGGTACGGCCTGGTCAGCACCGTGTCGGCCTTCCTGCCCGCCGCGGACGGCGCCCGGCACACCGTCGTCGTCCCCCTCGACGTGGCCGACGGCGGCGGGCGCCCGCGGACGTACCCGCTCACCGTGACCGCCGTCGGTGTGCTGCCGCAGGCCGGTCAACGCCCCGCGCGGCTCGACCTGCGCATCCTCAGGTTCGGCGGGCGGGCGCCCGGTACCGCGGACCGCTGGGCCGCGCCGGACGGCGGGCAGGCCTGGGCCGACGGCACCGACCATGGGCCTGCGTCCGCCGCCGCGGCCTGCCGGGGGCAGGCGGACTACAGCTACCAGCCCGGCACCCCGGGGGTGTGCGCGATCACCCGCGGCGGCCCGGACGCGCTGCGGGCCACGATCAGCACCGGCCTCAAGGCGTCCGAGGCGCAGGGGGACTTCGCCACGGGCCTGTCCGCGAGCGACTTCGACACCCGGCCGGGCACCGAGGCACGGCTGGTCGCGGGTCCCGCCGGGAAACCGGCGCCGCTGCCCGTACGCGCCGACGCCGCGATGCTCCGCGACACCCGCCTGGCCGTGGGCGACACCACCTCGTTCGGCCTGGGCGACGGCGCGCGCGTCACCGTACGGATCGTCGGCCGGGCGGAAGCGCTGCCCGGCCTCGGCCGCGGACAGGGGCACCTGGTCGCCGACCAGCGCGCGCTCGCCTCGGCCACCACGCTGGCCGGCGCCGACCAGGCGGACCCCGCCTTCTGGTGGCTCGGCAGCACCGACAGCGCGCGCACGGCTGCGGCCGCCGACGGGCGGCCCGCGCTCGGCCACGCCACCACGACACCGCGCACCGCGGCGGCCCTCCAGGACGACCCGTTCCGCAGCGGTCTTCGCCGCGTGCTGGAACTCGTCCGCTCCATGGCCCCCGGCTTCGCGGTCGTCGCCTTCACCGTGCACGCGGTGATCTCCGCCCGGCAGCGGCGCAGGGAGTTCGCCCTGCTGCGGGCGGTCGGCGTCCGCTCCCGGAGCCTTTCCGCGCTGCTCGGCGCCGAGCAGGTGGGCCTCGCGCTGTTCGCGGTGGTGCCGGGCGCGCTGATGGGTACGGCGCTCGCCTCGGCGGTGCTGCCGCTGGTCACCGTGGACGACAGCGGGCAGGCCCCGTACCCGCCGCTGCCGCTCGTCGTCCCCTGGGGCCTCGTCGCGCTGACCGCGGTGGCGACCGCGCTGGCGATCAGCGCGGTGGTGCTGGGCCTCGGCCGGCTGCTGGCCCGGGTGGACCTGGTACGGGTACTGCGCGCGGGGGAGGACCGGTGACGCGGGCGGCGGAGAAGGGACGCGACGGGACGGGGCGGGCGGGGAAGGGGGCGGCGATGACCCTGCGCCTCATCCGCCGGGAGACCCGCGGCGACCTGCCGCTGCTCGGGTGCCTCGCGGTCCTCGTCCTGGCGCTGACCGCGCTGTGCGCGTGGGCCCCGGCCCTCGCCGGACGCCAGGAGGACCGGGCGCTGCGGCAGCGGGTCGAGTCCGCGCAGGCGCAGACCCCGCTGGTCACCATGAGCACCACCCTCGCGGTCTTCAACAGCCCCCAGGTGGACGTCGACCGGCTGCTCGGCGCGGGCCGCACCCTCACCGCCCGGCTCGGCGCCCCCGCCGCCGCCCGCCTGACGCCCGAGGGCGACGCCGGGTACGACTACGGCCAGGCGGCCCTGACCTCGCCCCGCCCGCCGGACCGCACCGTCACCGGCACCCGGCTCGCGCTGAGCTACCTGCCGTCCGCGCAGGGCCACCTGCGCTACGTCAGCGGCCACGCGCCCGCCGACAGCACGCCGAAGGGCGGTGTGCCCCAGGTCGCCCTGTCGCAGGCCACCGCCGCCGCGCTCGGCGTCGGTCCCGGCAGCCGGCTCGCCGTCGACTTCGCCGCGACACCCGACGTCCAGGACACACCGCCGCACGTGACGCTGCTGGTGAGCGGGATCTACCGCCCCACCGCCGGGACGGGCGGCTACTGGACGGGACGCGAGAGCCTCGACCGGCCGACGACCGCCCCCGCCGAGCGCACCTCCGGCACGGTCCTGTCCGCCCGCGGCCTCGTCGGCCGCGACACCGCCGACGTGCTGTCCGCCGCCGGGGTGCGCGGCCCCCTGGTGACCTGGCAGCTGCACGCCGACCTGCGCGGTGCGGCACTGGACGAGGCCCGCGCCCTGTCCGGGCCGCTGGCCGGTATCGGCGCGACCCTGAACGCCGACCTGTGCCAGGGGCAGGGCACCGACTTCGTCACCGGCGACGTCATCTGCACCGTCGCGGGCCAGACCACCGGCTCCGTGCTGGTCGTCGACTCCCTGACGCCGCTGCTGGCCTCGTTCACCGCGCAGGACCACCAGGCGAGAGCCCTGGCGGCCTTCGCCGTGGACGCGCTCGCCGCCGTCGTCCTGGCCACCGTCGTCGTCGCGGTGCGGCTGCTGCTGCTCCGCAGGCGTGCGCACCTGCGGCTGCAGCGCGCCCGGGGCGCGTCCACGGCGCGGCTGGTGCTGGTGCGCTGCGCCGTGGCGTGGACGGTGGTCCCGGTCGCCGCGCTCGCCGGGTGGGCGGTGGGGCGGGCCCTCGCGCCGGGGGGTACGTCCGGGGCGCCGCAGCCGCTGGTCGCCGTCGCCGCCGCCGCGGTGGTCGCGGTGACGGTGCCGCTGATGACGTGGCTCGCGGTCCGTGAGCCACGCAGGCCCGGCCCGGCGCGGACGGCGCGCCGCCGTACGGCCGTACTGCGGCGCGTGGTGCTGGAGCTGACGGTGCTGCTCGCGGCGGCGGCCGGGGTGGTCGCGCTGCGCTCGCAGGGTCCCGACGGGATACTCGGGGCGGTGCCGGTGCTGGTGGCGCTGGCCGTCGTGCTGGTGCTGCTGCGGTGCTACCCGCTGGCGCTGCGCCTGCTGCTGTGGCGGACCCGGCGCGGCCGGGGGACGGTGGGCTTCGTCGGCGCGGCCCGCGCCGCGCACGACGCCCCTGCGACCGGTCTCGCGCTGTTCGTCCTGGTGCTGACGCTGGGCACGGCGGTGTTCGGCGGACTCGTGCAGCGCACGATCGGCGACGGCCTGGCCGGGGGCGCCGACTGGGCGGCCGGCGCCGACGCGAGCGCGACCGCGAGCGGGCACGTCACACCCGCCGAATCCACCGCCGGGATACGGACGGCCGTCCAGCAGGTGCACACCGTCAGCCTGGTGGGGCAGGCCGACGGGGCGCTCACCACCCGGGCCGCCGTGATCACCGTGGACCCGGCCGGACTCGTCGCCGTCGCCCCCCGGTCAGCGCTGGCCCGTGCCCTGCTGGCCGGACTGGGCCCGGCGCCCGCGGGCCGCCCGGACGCGCACACCCCGCTGCCGTCCTTCCTCTCCGCCGACTTGCGGGCGGGCGAGCGCAGCGGCGGCTTCACCACGTCGCTCGGGGCCGAGGGGCAGCCCACGGTGGACCTGACCTTCACCCCGGTCGGCACCCTCACCGCCGCCGACCTGCGCGACCCGCTCCTCGGGCCGGTCACCGCGCGGATCCCCGCCGGGACACCGCTCCTGGTCACCACCGCCACCGCCGACCGGCTGATGCCGGCGCAGAACACCGACAGCACCGTCCTGCTCCTGCGCGCCGACACCCCGGCCACCGCCACACCCGCCGCGCTGCGGTCGGCGGCGACCCGCGCGCTCGGACCGCTGGCCCGGATCCGGGTCCGCGCCGAGGAGCTGGACGCCCTGCACGACGACGGCCTCACCCGGGGCCTCGGCACCCTCTACACCGCGGCCTCGGCCCTGGCCGCGCTGTCCGGCCTGCTCGCCCTCGCCCTGGAGCTGGCCCTCACCGCCCACGAACGCGGCCGCACCACCGCCTTCCTGCGCACCCTTGGGCTCGGCGGCGGGGAGGCGGGGGCGCTGCACCTCCTGCAGCTGCTGCCGCTCGCGGCGGCCTCCGCGGTGGGCGGCACGGTCCTGGGGCTGATCGAACCCCGGCTGATGGCACGGGCGTTGGACCTGCGCCAGTTCACCGGCGGCCCTGCCGAACCCGCGCTGCGCACCGACTACGGGCTGCTCGTCGCGCTGGTCGCCGGTGTGACGGCGCTGGTGCTCGCCGCCGCGGCCACCGAGACCGTGCTCGCCCGCCGGCGCCGCCTGGGAGCCGTACTGCGGCTGAGCTGACCGGGGCCCCGGGCTACGGCACGTCCTGCGCGGGCCCGGTGTCCTCGGAGCTCTCGGCGTTCTCGGCGTTCTCGCCGTTCTCCGCCGCGGACCTGGCCCGCCGCGCCGCCTCGTCGGGCCATACGCCGATGTGGTCGGCTTCCAGGGCCAGCCGCACCCGCTTGCGCATGTGCAGGCGTTCGGTGAACTCGCCGGGCAACTGCAGCCGCCCGCTGCCGTCGAGGACCGCGTACTCCTCGGCGGTGAGCACCTCCACGCCGTCCTCGCCGGTGGCGACCCGTCGCAGCACCTCGGTGGAGGTGCGCCCGTTACGGATCAGCACGGTGCGCTGCACCTGTTCGGACACCAGCGGGTCGTGCGTGACGACCACGACCGTGACCCCCAGCTCCTCGTTGGCCCGGCGCAGCGCCGCGAACACCTCGTCGCTGGTGGCGGTGTCGAGCTCGCCGGTGGGCTCGTCGGCCAGCAGCACGCGCGGCGCGTTGGCGTTGGCGACGGCGATCGCGACACGCTGCTGCTCACCGCCGGAGAGCATGTCGGGGGTGCGGTCCGCGCAGTGCGCGACGGACAGCATGCCGAGCAGCTCCTCGGCGCGCGCCCGGCACCGGGACCGCCGGACGCCGGTGTACGTCATCGGCAGCATCACGTTCTCCACGGCCGTGAGGTACGGCAGCAGGTTGTGCGACGTCTGCTGCCAGATGAAGCCCACCGTCCCGCGCCGGTAACGCAGCCGGTCGCGGCCCTTCATCGCCAGCAGGTCGTGCCCGTCCACGGCGGCCGAACCGGCGGTGGGCACGTCCTGCCCGGACAGGATGCCCAGCAGGGTGGACTTCCCCGAGCCGGAGGCGCCGATCACCGCGACCATCTCGCCCTCGGCGACGGCCAGGTCGAGCCCCTGGAGCGCCTGCACCTCCACGCCCTCGGTCCGGTAGATCCGCACCAGGTTCTCGCAGACCACCACCCCGTCCTCACGCTGCGGGGCGGCTGCCTCGGCGGCCCGCCGCCGCAGTTCCGCCAGGTCCCGTGCCCCAGTGGGCTGTTCACGAACTGCCACGTGGTCTCCCCCGGGTGAAGTCGGTCCCGGCCATTGTCCCTTGTCCGTCCGGCGGCCGCAGGACCGGGGGCACACGCCCTCCCGGGGGACCGCGGGGACCACGGGGGTACGGCCGTTCGCCGGCCGTACCGCGACACGGGCACCCGTTCCCGTCGATGTGACCGCAGGTGAACACCGCCTCGGATAGCATCGCGCTGGTCGTCGGCCTGTGCCCGCACGGCGGCGCGCCGCACCGTACGAGAGACGTCGCGCCCTGCCGAGGAGGCGGAGAATGTCCCAGCAGCCCACCCGACGGACCGTTCTGCACAGCATGGCCGCGGGCGTCGGGGTGATCGCCTTCGACCCGTCGGCCCGCTCCTGGGTCGCGGGCCCGGCCCGCCCGCACTCCGGGGACGCCCTGGGCGACGGCATGGCCGGCGTGCCGAAGCTGGACGGCACGCTGCTGACCGACCCCGCGTCGCTCGCCGCCGACGCGGACGACTTCGGCCACTTCGTGCACCGCCTCCCGGCCGCCGTCCTGCGGCCCGGCTCGGTCGACGACATCGTGGCGATGGTCCGGTTCTGCAACACCCATCACATCCAGGTCGCCGCCCGCGGCCAGGGCCACGGCACCAACGGCCAGGCGCAGGTGGCCGGCGGGCTGATCATCGAGACCGCGCCGCTGGACACGATCGGGCCGGTACGCGACCGGGCGGCCGGTACCGGAACCGTGTCGGTCGGCGCCGGCGCCGTGTGGAGCGCGGTCGTGCGGGCCACCCTCGCGCACGGCCTCACCCCGCCGGTCTTCACCGACTACCTGGAACTGTCGGTCGGCGGCACCCTGTCGGTCGGCGGACTCGGCGGCCAGTCGCACCGGTACGGCGCCCAGGTGGACACCGTCACCGCGCTCCAGGTCGTCACCGGAGCGGGGGAACTGGTCAGCTGCTCCCCGACCCGCCGCCCCGACCTCTTCCGCGCCGTGCTCGCCGGACTCGGCCAGTGCGCCGTCATCGTCTCCGCGACGCTGCGGCTGGTGACCGCGCCCACCTCCGTACGCCACTTCCTGCTGCCCTACACCGACCTGGCCACCTACCTCGACGACCAGCGGCGACTGGTGAACGACGAGCGGTTCGCCTATGTGGAGGGCTCGATCGCACCCGACGCGACGGGGGCGTTCACCGGCTACGTCATCGAGGCGACCGCCTACGGCCCGCCCGCGGGCCCCGCACCGGACGACACCGCGCTGCTCCGCGGCCTGCGCTACGACCGGTCCGGCGCGGTCACGGCCGAGACCCTGGACTATTTCGACTTCCTCAACCGGCTGGCCCCGGGCGTCGCGGCGCTGGAAGCGGCGGGCTTCTGGGCATGGGCGCACCCCTGGCTCAACCTGCTGCTGCCCGGCGACCGCGCCGCCGAACTCGCCCGCACCCTGCTCGACCGGATGGCCGGTCAGGACACCGGCCCCGGCGGCGTCGTCCTGCTCTACCCGCTCTCCGCCGCCCGGCTGCACACCCCGTTGCTGCGGATGCCGGACGACCCGGTGCCGTACCTGTTCGCGGTCCTGTGGACGCTGGATCCGGCCGACCCCGCCGCGATCACCGCCCGCGCGGCCGCCAACCACGCGGCGTACGAGACGGTGCGCGCGGCCGGCGGCACGCAGTACCCGGTGGGCACGATTCCCATGAGCGCCGCGGACTGGCGTCACCAGTACGGCCGCGTCTGGGCGGAGTTCGCGGCCGCCAAGCACCGCTACGACCCGTGCGGGCTGCTGGCTCCCGGCCAGCACGTGTTCCCGGCCTGACGGACGTCCCCGTCCGGCCTGTCGCGCGCCCGGTGGCTGCGAGCCGCCGGGCGCGCGGCCGGGTGCGTGGACCGGTCAGCGGGCAGCGCCACGGCGGCGGCGAACGGCCCCGGCGAGTTCCTCCAGGAGAGGAGCCGTCTCCTGCCAGCCGATGCAGGCGTCGGTGACGCTCCGGCCGTAGGCGAGGGTGTCGAGCGGACCGGGCTCCTGGCGGCCCGGCAGGAGGAAGCTCTCCATCATCAGACCGGCCACGCGCCGCTCACCGTCGCCGATGCGTCCGGCCAGTTCGCGGACGACGGCCTCCTGACGGACGTGGTCCTTGCCGCTGTTGCCGTGGCTGGCGTCGACAACCACGTGTTCCGGCATTCCCGCCTTCGCCAGGAGCTTGCAGGCGTCGAAGACGCTGCGCTCGTCGTAGTTGGGGCCGCCGCGCCCGCCGCGCAGGATGACATGGCTGTCCGGGTTGCCGGTGGTGGACACGATCGCGCCCCGGCCGTCCCCGTCGATCCCGAAGAAGACGTGCTCACCGGCTGCCGCGCGGCAGCCGTCGATCGCGGCCTGCACATCGCCGTCGGTCGCGTTCTTGAAGCCCACCGGCATGGAGAGCCCCGACACCAGCTGGCGGTGCACCTGGCTCTCCGGGGTACGGGCGCCGATCGCCCCCCAGCTCACCAGGTCCGCGAGGTACTGCGGGCTGGTCGGCTCCAGGAACTCGCAGCCCACCGGCAGTCCGAGGTCCACGATGTCGAGCAGCACCTGCCGGGCCGTCCGCAGTCCGCGCTGGGTGTCGTACGTGCCGTCCATGTCGGGGTCGTTGATGAGGCCCTTCCACCCGAGGGTGGTGCGCGGCTTCTCGAAGTAGACCCGCATGACCACGCAGAGCGCGTCGCTCAGCGGGGCGACGGCCTCGGCGAGCCGGCGGCCGTAGTCCTGGGCGGCCGCCGGGTCGTGGACCGAGCACGGCCCGGTGACCAGCAGCAGCCGGTCGTCCTGACCGGTCAGGACCTTGCGTACGGCTTCCCGGCCTTCGAGGACCACCCGGGAACGGGCGGCCGTCATGGGAAGGCTCCTGCGGAGTTCCGCGGGCGACACAAGGGGCTGGAAACTGCGGACGCGCAGATCGTTGGTGGGCTGTGACCGCTCGTCCGGGATAGCGGAAAGCATGGAGACGCGATTCCTTCTGTACGAAGGTGGGTCCGCCTCGCACCGCGTCGTCACAGGTACCCGGAGTGGCCCACCTTACGGCGAAAGGGCAGGGACGGATGTCCCTACCCTTGTGGCTCCGGGTCGTCGTGGTCAGCGCAAGTGACCTGCGGCTCTTCCCGGAGCCGAGGTAAAGCGCCAATAGAGACGAACCGTGGTGGGCATGGCCGCAACGTAGCACACACCGCGCGGCCGGGTCCGGTGCATTGATCGCCGCGTGGCCGCCGACCCCCGCGGCTCCGGGGCCGCGGCGGAGTCGTCCCTCAGCAGAACCAGCCGTTCTGCACCCACCCGTGCCGGTTGATGTCGCCGTACGCGAAGCCGTACACCCATGAGCCGTCCACCTGCTCGACCAGGAAGGTCTGGCCCTGGAACAGCGTGCCCGTCCAGGCGCCGAGGGGCTCGGTCCTGACGTAGAGGTCCTGCGCGCAGACCGTCTCCCGCACGCCGACCGTCCCGTCGGCGGCACCGGCCGGGACGGCGGCGGTCAGCAGCGCGGCGGCGGCCAGGGCGGCGGCAGCGGCGCCCGTCGTCACGTTTCGCAGCACGGTGAACTCCTTCTGCTGGAAGGGGGTGTGAGGGGCGGGCGGCATCGGGGGCCGGATCCGGCCTCACCAGGAGTCGTAGCCGCCGATGCACTCGATCCGCAGATAGCCCCAGTCGTCGGGCCCGAAGTCGAAGCTGGCCGCCCAGCCGTTGTAGACGGGGTGCGAACCCGGCGTGTGGCCGATCTTCTTGCCGTAGCCCAGCGTGCGCAGCAGCCCCGACGGGCCGTTCGCGCTGTCGTAGTTGGCGTAGAAGCTGGCGCTCTGGCAGACCACGACGGCGTGCTCGGGCGGCACGGCCGCCTCCGCGGAGGGCAGCAGGGCACTCGCGGCCGGAACGGCCAGCAGGCAGGCGGCGATGAGCGTACGACGGCGTCGCGTCATGTCACGTCCAGGTAGGAGGGGTGTGCCGGACGGTACGGAAGGGCCAGTGCTCCGCACCCACTCTAGATTCTTGACCGTGCTCAGACAATATCGAGGGATACGAGCGGGGCCGGCGTGGTGCGCGGGGCCCAGGGCGGTCGCCCCCCGGGGAGCCCCGGCCTTCGGGCGGCGCAGGGCGGGCGCATCCGGCGAACGGCCGATTCGCACTCCTTGCCCGCACGCACCGCCGCGGCGAGACTGGCAGGGACATGACGACCCCGCACGGCGGGCCGTCCCGTCCCCCTCCTGACGAAAGGACCACCATGAGCCCTGTGGCACTGCCTGTCCGCGACGCCGGCCCACTGGACGTGGCCGTGGAGGAACAAGAAGTGCCGTTCGAGGACCAGGCCGACCCCGGCCGCGGTATCGAGGCCTGTCTGCCCGAGCCCTTCCCGACCGCGACGACCCGCCTCGGCTGCGACTAGTCCGGGCATGGCGGCCGGGACGTCCCCGGAGGGCGCGGACGTTATCGGGGCGCGCGCCCCGGGAACGTCCGTGTCCGGATTGCGGGCGAACGCCGACCGTGGATTCCGGGAGGACGGCGGCCCCGGCCTACGCGAGCGGCTCGCGGCGCTGCTCGCGGGCAGCGGGCGGCGGCTGGTCGCCGACGGCCCGTGGCTCTGCCTGTTCGCGGGCGGCGACGGCCAGCTCCCCCGCCACGGCTGGAAGCTGCACGTCTCCGCGCGGGCGGCCGACCTGTGCCAGGTCGCGGACCTGGTCGTGCCGGTGCTGCTGCGGTACGCGTGCGACGCCAAGTTCGCCGCGGGCGCCGAGGAACTGCGGGCGATGAACAGCGGGGAGCGGGATCCCGCTCTGGTCGGGAAGGCGGTCACCGTCTATCCGCGTCCGGCGGACGTGGCGGCGCTCGGCGGTGAGCTGGCCGAGCTGCTGGCGGGGCGGCCGGCCCCCCGGGTGCTCAGCGACCGGCGGATCCGCCCCGACTCCCCCGTCTCCTACCGCTACGGCCCCTTCCGTGCCACGGGCGGCGACGACGCCGCGCTCACCATGACCGGCCCCGGCGGGGCGACCTTCCCCGGCCGCGCGGGCACCCGCTACCGCAAACCGCCGTGGGCCGCGGACCCGTTCCGGGCGGAGCCGCCGCAACCACCCCGCCCGGCCCGGCTGATCGGCGGCCGCTACCGGCTCACCTCGGGCGTCGCCCGCTCCCCGCACGGTGACGTCTACCGCGCCGTGGACGCCGTCACGGGCGAACGGGTGATCGTCAAACAGGCCAGGGCGTACGCGGGTGAGGACGCCGACGGTGTCGACGCCCGCGGCCGGCTGCGGCACGAGCACGCCGTCCTCGCGGCCCTGACCGGCCTCGACGGCGTCCCCGCGATCCGCGAGCACCTCAGGCACGGTGCCGACGAGTACCTGGTCACCACCGACCTCGGCCCCCGCGACCTGCGCCGCGACGTGCTCGCCCACGGGCCGTACGAGCCCGCCGAGGCGTGGCCGGGCGAGGACGCCGGGACCGGCCGCGGAATCGCCGCCCTGGCGCGCCGCCTGCTCGCGGTGCTCGACGGTGTCCACGCCCGCGGTGTCGTCGTGGGCGACCTCAAGCCGTCCAACGTGGTGCTCGGCGCGGACGGTACCGCGTCCCTGGTGGACTTCGGCGTCAGCGCGCTGCACGGCGAACGACCGGCCGGAGCCACGCCCGGCTACTCGATGCCGGCCCACCGCGCCGGCGGGCCGCCCCGACCGGCCGACGACCTCTACGCGCTCGGCGCGACCCTGCACTTCGCGCTGACCGGCATGGATCCGGTGGTCGTCGACCGGGACGACGCCGTCAACCGCGACCGCACCCTGGCCTGCCTGGCCGGTGCGCTCCCGGGCGCCGCGCACCGGCCGACGCGTGAACTCGTCGCCGCACTGACGGACCCCGACCCCGTACGGCGCACCGCCTGGGCGCGGGGTCGGCGCGTACCGGAACCGCCCGCGGCCGCCGGGCGCCCGCTCCCGACGCCGCTGCGGATCACGCCCGGCCTGCTGGACGACCTGATCGCGCACACCGTCGCGGCCTGCGTGGCCGCCGCCGCGGACCTGCCCGCGGGAGCGCGGTCCCGGGACGGACGGCAGGGCTCCGGAACGACGCTCTACGACGGCGCGGCCGGCCTGGGCCTCGAACTGCTGCACCACACGGACCAGCCGGGCGTGCCAAAGGCGGTGAGGGACCTGGCCCGTCGGACCGCCGACGACCCGGACCTGCCGAAGCTCGCCGCCGGGCTGTACGTCGGCCGTACCGGAATCGACCTCTTCCTCGACTCGGCCGCCGCGCTCACCGGCCTGCCCGCGGCCTTCGCCGACCCGCCCCCGTACGACGGCACCCGGGACCAGATCAGCGGCGCCGCGGGCGCCGGGACCGGGCTGCTGGCACTGGCCGGGCACGCGTACGCCGCAGGGCGGGTCGCGGAGGGCGACGCGCGGACGGCCGCGGCGAGCGAGTGCGTACGGGCGCTGCGGGCAGCCGGGCGCGAGCGCGTCGAGCCGCCCGCCTCGGCGGCGGCCTCCGAGGCGGCGTTCCCCTTCGGCTTCGCCCACGGCTCGGCGGGCGTCGTGCACTTCCTGTACGCCTACCACCGCGGCACCGGTGACCCGGACGCGGGCGCCGCCGCCCGCCGCGGGCTGGCCGAACTGGTCGCGCACACCCCCCGGTTGCTCGCCCTGGCGGCCCGGCCCGAGGCCCACCGGCGCTACGGGTCCTGGTGCCGGGGGCTGGCCGGGATCGGGGCGGTGCTGATCGAGACGGGCAGGCACGACGCCGACCCGCTCATCACGGACCTGGGGCTGAAGTGCGCGTGGGCGTGCCACGCCCTCGCACCCCGGATGAGCCCGGTGTCCCAGTGCTGCGGCCTGTCCGGCGTCGGCGAACTCCTCATCGACGCGGCGGCCGCGACCGGCGACAGCCGACTGCACCGCGCCGCCGAGGAGGTGGCCGGGCTGATCCTGGCCCGCAGCGGCGGCACCCCGCGACGGCCGCTCTTCCCCGACAACACGCTCGCCACGTCGGGACCGGGCTGGGCGACGGGCAGCGCGGGCGTGCTCTCCTTCCTGCGCAGGCTGCGCGACCACGGCGGCCCACGGCTGTGGGCGGCGCCGCCGCCCCGCCGGTCACCCCCGTGACCGGCGGGTCCTGCTCGTCGCTCCGTACGCACGTCCGTGTCGCACCGTGCCCTCGGCGCCCCGGCGCGACCTGAGTGAGGCTGCCGAGCGGGCTGTCGCCCGGCACCGCCGCCGCTACGAGCCCTTGTCCGTCAGGCCCCGGAAATCGCACCTGATGGCGTTCCCCGTCAGGGACCGCTGCGGGGACACCTCCCCGGGCCCGGCCCGGCGGTCCGGCGCGTCCGGACGGCGCCGACCGGCGCGGGTGTCGAGCACCTGCCGGAGCGGGCCCCGGGCGGGCCGTGGCCGTTGCCGAAACCGGCCTGGCCGCACGGGTGCGTCCAAGGGGTGCACCGAGGCGGTGGCACTCGGTTCGCGGCCTCGGGCAGCCGTGTTCGGGGAGTGCGAGGCCCGTTCCTTTCCTCGCCCCCGTGCCCGCCGCCCCGCAAGGTGCGCGTTTCGCCGGGGCGGCGGAAGTCCCGTCACTACGATGGGCAGGCCGACGGACGGGGGATTCGTGGATGACGTTCTGCGCGAACTGGCGGCGCGGGTGAGGGAGGCCAGGACCGGCCAGGACCCCCGTGCCGTGCTCGACGAGGACGCCCTCGCGCTCGCACGGTCGCTCCTCGTCGACATCCGGGACTCCCCGGCCGCGCCCGACCCCGACACGCTCCATACCCTCGCCGCGTTCTTCTGGGCGCGATCCCTCGCCCTCGGACCCGGCGAGCGGGCCGATGCCGAACTGGCCACGGCGATACAGGTGTTCAAGCTGCTCTACCTGGTCGACCATCGGCGGGTGCCGCGTGAGCTGTGGCCGCGCTTCGTCGAGGAGACCGGCCACGACCCGTGGCGCGACCCGCTGGAGCACGCTGCCGACCTGGTCGTCGAGGCCGAGAAGAGCGGTGACGGCGACGCGCTCGACGAGGCGGTACGCCTGGTGGAGACGGTTGCGGACGGCGACGACAACGCCTACCGGGACACCGTCCACGGCCTCGCGCTGACGCAGCGCGCCGCCCTCCGTGACCGGCCCGCCGCCGTACGCGAAGCCGACGCGGCCGCCGCCGTACGCCTGCTGGGCGCGGTCGCCGACCTGCCCGAACCGTCGGCCGCCCGGCGCACGACCCGCGCGGCCACCTACGCCGAGGCGCTCGTCGGGCGCTTCGAACTCACCCGGGACACGCGCGACCTCACCCGGGCCGAGGCCGCCTTCCGGGACGCGCTCGCCCACGCCGCCACGTCGCCCGACGTGAGCGCCGCGCGGGCAGCCGCCGGACTCGGCGCCGCTCTCGGGCGGCGCGTCGAAGCGCTCGACGGGTCCCCGGCCACGGCCCCCTCCGGGTCCGGGGGCGGTGGCGAGGAGTCGGTGACGCTGCTGCAGGAGGCCGTACGGTGGCTGCGCCTCGCCGTGGACCGGGCGGCGGCCCCGGCCCGGGAGTCGTATCTCGCCAACCTCGCGCGGGCCACGGGACTGCTCCTCGCCCACGAGGCGCGCGCCCGGCGGGCCACCGCCGAACCCCCGCCGCCGGACAGCACGGCAGCGGCTGCCCTCGCAGTCGCCGGGCCGGGACCGGGGCCGGGGCAGTCCGAGAATCCTGAGGTACGGCGCCAGGCGGAGGAGTTGGTCGCGCTCGCGGCGCAGGTCGGCGGGCGGGTCACGACCCAGGCCGAGGCGATCGCACGGGTGCGCGACCCGGCGCGCGAGCTCTCCCGGACCGCCGTCGCCTCCGTACTGCTCGGCGCCGCCCGGCTCGTCGAGGCCGGGAACCCCGTCGACGCCCTGCCCGCGCTCACCCTCACCCTGGAGGCCACGCGTGCGCGGTGGCCCGCCGAGCGGGACACACCGTGGTGGTGGGCGGCGGACGCGTATGTCGAGGCGGCGCGGCTCGCGCTCGTCGAGATCGCCGACGGCCACCTCTTCGCCCACGCCGCCGCCGTGGCGGACGAGCAGATCACGAAGCTGCGCGCCGGGGTCCGTACCGGGGACGACCCCGCCGAACTCGCCGAAACCCTCTACGCGGCAGGCCTGTTGCGTCTGAGTCCGTACGTGGCCCACACCTCCGGCCTGACCTTCGCGTCGGCCAACGATCTGTGGCGCGACCGCGCGGCCCGGCGTCGCGCGGTCCACCCCCACGGCGCGGGGGCCGTCGGCGAGCCCGAGAGCGCCGAGATGCCGCCGCCGCTGGAGGCGGTCGGGGAGGCGGTGCGCTATCTGCGCGAGGGCGCGGAGTTGTCGCGCGGGCACGAACGGGCGCGCGTGCTCAAGTCGTTGGCGGAGGCATTGTCCGTCCTGGCGGGCCTGGCGCGGGAGTCGGGGCAGGCGGCCACGCCCACCGCGGTCTCCTACGACGACGAGATCCGTGCCGCCGCCCGCGAGGCGTTCGACCTGCTGGACCCGGTGCGGGACCCGCTGGGCCGTCTCTACCTGCTGCGGGTCCTGGCCGTCCTCGGCGAAGTCGCCCTGCCCGACGAGCTGACGGGCGTCCTCCCGCTGCCGTTGGCCACCGTGCGGGAACGGTTCGGGGTGCGGGACGCGGCGGGCGTCCTCGCGGAGGCGCTCGGCCTGGCCCGGCACGTCCGCAGGCCGGACCTGGAGTTCCGGCTCATCGAGGCCGCCGACCGCGAACTCCCCTCGCTGCCGGGGGATTCGTACCGCCGGGCCCGGTGGGACAGCGAGGTGCACTGCCTGCCGGAGAACCGCGTCGACTGCCCCACCGGACCCGTCCCGCCGGAGGCGGCGGCCGCGCACGTCCTCGCGCAGGCCGAACGCGAGGACTGGCCGTCCGACGAGCGAGCGGCGACCCTCATCCACCTCGCCGCCCACTCCCGGGGCGGCGGTGAGGAGCACCTCGGCCGCGAACTGACCACACGGGCCCGCGACATCGACCTCGCGCTGTGCGCCCGGCACGCCGCCGCGCTGCACTACCTCGACGGCACGCTCGCGCACGACGCGGGGCTGCGGGTCATGGTGCGAGCGGCCTCCGGGGAGCGCCCGGCACCCCCGGCCCCGCCCGACCCGGCCGACCTAGCTGCCCCGCCCGACCCGGCCGCGTACGGCCACGAGGCCCTCGCCGCCCGGCACTTCGGCATGGCCGCGGAGTCCTACGCGCTGTGCGGCCAGACCGGCCTGGCGCTCACCAGCCTGGACGCCGGGCTGGAAGCGGTGCTGGCGGCGGACGGGACAGGCGCGGGCCCGGCCGCCGCGGCGCTGCTGCCCGGGTCCGTATGGCTGCGCGGCGGACTCGACGAGGGCGTCGGCTGGAAGCTGCGCGACCTCTACCAGCTGCTCACCCTCAAGCTCAGCGGCTACCCCGCCCTCTCCTTCGGCCTGATGGCGCTGCTCCACCAGGCCGCCAAGGGCGTCGACCTCACGCTTCTGTCCGACCGTCCCGGCCCCTTCACCCCCTCCGCCCGGCTCGCGCGCATGCTCGCCCACGTCGCGGCACAGGAGGCCCGGCTGCCGGGTCCGGTCAGCGAGCCCGAACTCCCGGGCCCCGACGACGCGATGCTCTTCTACGTCGGCACCGGCGAGGCCGAGACCGGCGGCGATCCCGAGACGGAGCACCGCAACACCCTGCGCGCGGCGGACCGTTGGATCAGCCAGGAGCTTCTCGCGGGCGCCGCCGGGCGCGGCAACCCGCTGCTCTTCCCCGACGAGCTGTGCCCCCTGCTGCCCGAGGACACCGTGCTGCTCTCCCTCTACCTCGGCTACGTCCCCCGGGCGGACGGCACGGGCGCCGCCAGCTCGGTGTCGGGCCTGGCGGTGACGCGCGAGGGCCTGGAGCACCACACCGTACGGCTGGGCGACGTCGACGCCGGAATCTACCGCTTCACGCGCGAGGGCCACGTCCTGTCCGCCCACCCGCTGATGTTCGACGTCTCGGAGCTGCGCCGCGCCGTCGTCGCGGAACCGCTGCACCGCCCCGTGAGCCGGATGGCGCAGACCCAACTGCGCGACCAGAGCGGGTTGTTGCTCGCCGGATACGCCGAGGCGCTGGACGGCTGGCGGGCGGCGGGCAAACGGCACCTCTGCATATGGCCCAACGGCCCCCTGCACTACGTGCCGTTCCACCTGCTGGAGGTGAACGGCCGCCCCCTCGCCGAGGACTGGACCGTGACCCAGCTGCCGAGCCTCGGCTTCCTCCGCACACCCCCCTCACCCGTGCGTCGACCCCCCACCCCCCGGGGGCTGGTCGCCTTCGCCTCCGCCACCGGGGGAACGCCGCACGGACGGCCCGCGCAGGACGCGCTGGAGCCGCACGCGGCCGGTGTCGCGGCGGCGATGGGCGGCCACGCGGTGCTCGGCGCGGCCGCCACGCCCCGTCGGCTGCTCGCCGAACTCGCCGACGCACGCTATGTCCACATCGCCGCGCACGGCGCCCACAACGAGTGGGCGCCCTGGTACCAGTGCCTGTTCCTGTCACCGGACGCGGACAACGACGGCCGCCTCTTCGCGCACGACGTCCTCCGCGCCGACCTGCGGGGCGTCGAGCTGGTCACGATGAGCTCCTGCGAATCCGCCCTGGGGCGCTTCGACGTCAACGACAACCTGCGCGGCCTGCCCGCCGCGTTCCTCGCCGCAGGCGCCTCGGCCGTCGTCGGCTGCCTGTGGCCGGTCCACCCCCAGGTGGCCACCGACTTCTTCGGCACGCTGTACGAGCGCCTCGCCCGGCACCCCGACCGCCGGGCCGCGTTCCGCGACGCCCAGACCACCACCCGGGCCCGTCACCCCGCATACCGCGACTGGGGCGCCTTCTGCCTCATCGGCGACTGGCGTTCCCCGGACGACGCGACGCACGGAGCCCCCTCATGAGCCAACTCGCCCTGCCCACCACGCCGTTCCACGATGTCGCCCTGGAGAGCGTCCCCCGCCTCCAGTCACCCGCCCCCCACCCCCGCGTCGAGGGCCGGGTGTCGGTCAGCACCCCCGTCGTCCACCCCCTGACCCCGCGGGAGGCCGCCGCCGACACGGCCGAGTGGCTCGGCTTCCTGACCGCAGAAGCCGCCCACAGCGACTACCTGCTGCTCAGCGTCACCTGCGCCTTCCGGCCGCCCGCCAACGGCGACCCCTTCGCCGACGCGACCGTCGGCATCCTCCTCGAAGCGCCCGGCGCCCCCGCCGACCGCCAGCCCGTCGCCTGGTCCCTCTCCCCCCGCCACCGCAGCCGTCCGGCGGGCCGCTCCACCGCCGTCACCCTCACCGCCCGCCTGGCCATCGTCGAGTCCACCCTCGCCGTCACCCCCGGCGCGCCGCGCGAGTCCCCCTTCGTCATCGGCATGGGCGAACGCGACAGCGACCCCGAATGGCGCATCCACCCCACCAGTGCCCACCCCCTGGTCGGCGACGAGACCTTCACCGTGATCGTCAAAGCCCCCGCCGCGACCCCCGCCCAGGCCCGCGTCAGCGTCACCGCCACCCTCAGGCACCGCCGCCTGGGCCTCCTCCCCTACCGCGCGGCCCTCCCCCCGGCCCTCCACACGATCCCCCTCAACTAGACGCCCCACCAACGCGGTTGCCGGTGTCCGGGGCCGCCGCCCCATGGGCGGCACCCCGGAACCGCCCCGCCTCAGCCGCCCGCGCCCTCCCCGTACGCCGCCGCGATCTCCTGCGAGGACGCCCAGCGGCTGTACGTCGGGGACTGCGGCCAGCCCTCGGGAGAGTCCTGCCACTCCTCCTGGCGGCCGTAGGGAAGCAGGTCGACCAGGCCGAAGAGATGGCTCAACTGCTCGGTGCCGCGCCCGTCGGTGTGCCAGGTGCGGTAGACGGTGTCGCCGTCGCGCAGGAAGACGTTGACGGCGAAGCCGCCGCCCGGCGGGGCACCGACGTCGCTGCCGAACGGGCTGTTCGCCGTCGAGTACCACGTCATCGTGTTGCCCACCCGCCGCCGGTACGCGAGCGCCTCGTCGATCGGCCCCTGTGTGACGACCACGAACCGCGCGTCGAACTTCTCCAGCCCGAGGAGCCGGGTGAACTGCGAGGTGAACCCCGTGCACCCGCCGCACTGCCACGCCGCCCCGTCCCGCCACATGTGGTTGTAGACGACGAGCTGCGGCTGCCCGCCGAAGACCTCGACGAGCCGCACGGGCCCGTCCTCCCCCTCCAGCACGTAGTCCGGCATCTCCACCATCGGCAACCGCCGCCGCTGCGCGGCGATGGCGTCCAGCTCCCGGGTGGCCGCCTTCTCCCGCGCCCGCAGCGCGGCCAACTCCCGCGCCCAGACCTCGGCATCGACGACAGCCGGCAGCCCCGTCCCACTGACGGACATGTTCCCTCCGAACACTCGGTCTCCTTGAGTACGCATCCGAGAAGACCGACTCCCCGCACCGCCGAAACTCATCGCTGCCGGGGCCCGGCGACGCCGATCACCCCGCGGGGGTCATCCCTCCCCCGCCTGGTCCGGGTCGGTGACGACCTTGCCGTTCGCGTCCAGCGCGTGGTTCTGCCAGTACTTGTCCCACTTGTCGTCGACGTGCTGCGGCACCTTCCCCTGGGGGTAGCGGACACTGCCCTTGGGCGGCTGCTCCTTGTCCGGGACGCAGGAGCCGCCGCCGGCGGACCCGACGGCGGCGACCGGGTACTCGTCCGAGCCGCAGATCGCGTCCCGGAGATCGATGGAGCACGCGGCGGTCAGTGCGACGACCGCGCTTCCGGCCACCAGCAGGGCGAGAGCGCGACCGGAGCCGCCGACAGACTTCTTCATGGGATCCCCCTCTTCGGTTGCCCCCGAGTCTGCCGACGGGCGGTCGCCCGCGGATCCGTACTCCTACTCAGACCGGAACGGGTGACAGCGGCGGCAGGTGAGTACCCGGAGGGGTCCGTGAGCGCCGCCGACGGGTGGACGGGCGGGGCTCAGACGTGGGCGGTGCCGGGGGGCGCGTGGGTGGCGATCCAGGCGTCCACGCGGGTCCACTGGGTGAGCAGCCACTCGCTGCGGGCTTCCGGTGTGCGCGGTATGTCCCCGGAGCTGACGCGCCACCAGTGGGCCCGCACCGGCTGGTGCAGGGGGATGCCGTTCCAGACCGAGCGGACGGAGTCGATGACGTCCAGGCCGGAGTGCGCCACGAAGATCGCGTCGGCGGTCGGTGCCGCCTCCAGGGCCGCGAGCACGCCCGCGTCACGCGGCGGCAGGACGTAGTGCAGCCGGGTGGCGCGTGCGGCCTTCCGCAGGCGGCCGTGGCGGCGCAGCGAGGCCACCGCCCTGCGGTGGCGGCGCGGGGTGAAGTTGCCGCCCTCCGGGAAGAGGACGAGCGCGTCCCCCGGACCGAGCGCGGCGGCCAGCGCGCCGATCGCCTCCTGGTCGCCGCCGTCCGGCGCGGGCAGGAAGCAGTGCGGGACCTCGCTGACCAGTACGTCCAGGCACGGGTCCGCGCGCAGCGAGCCCTTGAGCACCGTGTACGGGCGCAGGCCCGCCTCGCCGAGGAGGGTGTGGAGGACGAGGAAGGAGTCGCCGGGGCCCGCGTGCCGGGCGAAGACCAGCAGCGGCGGACCGGGCTGCTCTGCCGGGGCCGGTATCCGCGGGGTGACGCGCAGGTCGAGGCCGAACAGGGGGCGCGCCGCCGCGCGCAGGTACGTCAGCAGCCGGGTCAGCACCGCGTACGCACCCGCGACACGTGCCTCGCGCGCACCACGGCGGCCCGGAGGGTGGCGTACGTAGAGCGCCGCCGCCGCGACGAGGCCCGCGCAGTCCGCCAGCAGGTAGAGGAGCAGGAAGCCGGTGACGCGGGCGGGCCGGGCCGGTCTGCGGGCGGCGAGGGACACCGCACCGGCGAGGGCGGCGACGGCGAACAGCGCGGCCACGACCGGGATGAGCGCGAGCAGCAGCGGCACGGTGGTGGCGCGTCGCGCCACCGCGAGGGCCGTGGCACCCGCTCGCCGGCGCGGGCCGGCCGCCGTGGCGTCGGTGGCCGGTGGCGTGCGGTCCGCGCCGCCCTCCGGGTGCCGGGCCCCCCGCGCGCGCCCCGCCCCGGGAAGCGCGCCCGCCACCGGCTGCCGGGCACCCGGCACTGCCTCCGGCACGCCCGGCGTCGGCGTGCCCTCCACCGGGGACGTCACTGCGACGCCTTTCCACCGCCGGGTCCGGCGAGCGCGGTGTCCAGGTAGCGGGAGGACGCCGCGTACGCCGCCTCGATGCGCTGGGCCGTGTGGCCGAACGTGCGGTGGCGCAACTGGCCGAGGGGGGTGGGCTGCGCGGAGCCGCTGGGCAGAACGTGGACGGTCACGCCGCCCGGCAGCTCCGCCATGTCACGGGCGAAACGGTGGCGGCGGGCGATCTCGAAGGCGACGAGGGCCACCTCCCACGGCAACCGCGGCGGCCGCAGGGCGCGTTCGACCCGGCCCACCTGGAGGACGTAGACCTCCTGCGCGCCCAGGGCCACCGCCCGCGCGACGGGGATGCTGTTGACGAGCCCGCCGTCCACGAAGTGCTCGCCGTCCAGTTCGACGGGCGGCAGCAGGCCCGGTACGGCGCACGAGGCGAGGACCGCCTCGATGAGCGGGCCGTCCTCGAACCAGTGCTCGGCGGCCTTCTCGATGCTGGCGGCCACGCACTGGAAGGGTACGGCCAGGTCCTCGACCCGGCTCACGGGCAGATGCGAGCGGAGCAGGTCGTCCAGCGGACCGGGCGCGTACAGGTGGGTGCCGCTGCGCACGACGGTGGTGAGGCGTCCGAGGAGCGAGCCGGTGAACACACCGGCCCGGCCGAGCCCGGTCCACAGGTCGGCGAGGCGGTCGATGGCGGCGGGCGACGGCTCGGCGGCCACCGCCGCGCCGTTGATCGCCCCCACGGAGGTGCCGACGACCGCGTCCGGCCGGATACCGGCGGCGAACAGCGCCTTCAGCATGCCCACCTCGTGGGCGCCCAGCGCCCCGCCGCCGCCCAGTACGAAGGCCCTTCTCGGCCCGTCTGCCGCTGCATCGTCCATAGGCCCCCTTTGCCCCGGACGGCGGTGTTCACGCCCGGACCCGGGCGTGAAGCCTCCCACCGCCCGCGGCGGCATCCAGCACGGCTGGGGGCCGCCCGTCGCGCCAGGGCCGCGGCCCGCTCCCCCACCGGGGTCCTTCGACCTCCGCCCCGGAGGGATGCGCTCCGGTGACGCGACGGGCATCCGCCCGGCCGGCCCCCCTGCGGGCAGACCGGGACGACGGGCCGACCGCCTCGGCGGGGGCGCCGACGGCCGGAGGAGGAGCCAGGGCGTCGAAGTCGCTCATGCGTGCGGATCGGTTCCCGGGGCAGATGCCTCCAGCCGGAGCAATCGCTCCGGCCGGTCCGCCGGGCGTACCCGGCGGGCTCCCCCACCCCGAGGAAGAGGATTCACTATGTACATCGGCCTGGGAACTGTCGTTCTGATCGTCATCGTCGTCGCCATCGTGATGTTCCTGCGCCGCGGGTGAACCCCCGCACCCCGGACCGGAAGGCCCCCGCCGCGCCCTGGCCGGCTGACGGCGGGGGCGAGCAGGGACTCGCGGAACCCGCCCTGTCCGAGGGGCCCCGCCACGGACTCTCCGCCCGGCATCTCCACCCGTTCTCGCAGTCCGGCCAGACCGCGGCCCGCGAAGACATGCGCGCCATGGTTGCGGAAGGCGGGCGGGCCTGCCGAGTCGCCGGGCGGCCTGGCGGTGGTGACCACGGAGTCCGTCCAGGCGCCGGTGTGCGCGGGCCGCACCGGCGCCCGTTCGGTCCCACCGCCCACGTGAACTCCCTGGTCATCTGGTGACGCCGCCTGCACAGCCCTGACGGCCCGGCAGGCCCGGACGCCGGTCAGGTGAGCCGCTGCTCGAGCCGGCGCAGCGTACGGCGCTGGCGCCGGTATCCGAACCAGACCATGCCGTCCAGGACGACGAGCAGGCCGAGGAGCGGCAGGGCCGCCACCCATTTGCCACTGACCAGCGGCAGGACCGCGACAGCCAGGACCATCGCCGTGAAGGCCGGCGCCAGCCACCGCAGGCGGCGCAGCTGCCCCTTCCGACGGGCCATCAGGCCACGCATCTGCTGACGCCGGGCAGGATCCTCCGGGATCCGCCCCTTGTTGATCATCCGGTTCAGACCCCGGATGTCGGCGTGTTCGTCGCCGGCCGCGGCCAGGTCCCTGCGCCGGCGCCGCCGGTAGAGCGCAAGGGAGAACGCGGCGTAGAAAGCCGCGCTCAGCACCGCCCCGATCGGCGAACGGCTGGGCCGGACAGCCATCAGGACACCTGCGTCCACCACGACGAGCAACAGGGCGTAAGCCCATAAGTGCTGGTCCAGCCAGCGCATCACCCCACGCACGGAAGCCCTCCTCCACGGTCGGCATCTGACCCCTTCGAAGGTCAGCTACCCGCCCGGCCCCATTCCAAGTACGGACCACGGCGTGTACCGGCCGCCCTCGGCGCGGCACAGCGACGCCGGCAGTCCCGCCCTCAGGGGACGATGTGGCCCGCGGCGCGGAACAGTTCGTACCACTCGGCCCGGGTGAGCCGCAGGTCGGAGCCCTGTGCGGCGCCCGCGACGCGCTCGGGGCTGGTGGTGCCGAGCACGACCTGCATCCGTGCGGGGTGGCGGGTGATCCACGCGGTCGCGATCGCGATGGCGGGGACGTCGTACTGGGCGGCGAGACGGTCGATGACGGCGTTGAGTTCGGGGTAGTCCGGCGAGCCGAGGAAGACACCCGTGAAGAAGCCGGCCTGGAAGGGGGACCACGCCTGGACGGTGATGTCGTGCAGACGGCAGTAGTCGACGATCCCGCCGCCGTCGAGGGTGGCTGCCTGCTGCTCCGCGAGCATGTTCGCGGCGACCCCCTGCGCGACGATCGGCGCGTGGGTGATCGAGAGCTGGAGCTGGTTGGCCACGATGGGCTGGCGCACGTACCTGCGCAGCAGGTCGATCTGGTGCGGGGTGTGGTTCGAGACGCCGAAGGCGCGCACCTTGCCCGAGGACTCCAGCGCGTCGAAGGCGCGCGCGACCTCCTCGGGCTCGACGAGCGCGTCCGGGCGGTGCAGCAGCAGGATGTCGATGCGGTCGGTCCGCAGGGCCGCGAGCGAGCCCTCGACCGATTCGACGATGTGCTCGTAGGAGAAGTCGTAGTAGCCGCCGTCCGGCACGATCCCCGCCTTGGTCTGGATCGTGATCTCGTCGCGCTGCGACGGGGTCAGCGCCATCGCCTCGGCGAAGCGGCGTTCGCAGGCGTGCAGTTCGCCGCCGTAGATGTCGGCGTGGTCGACGAAGTCGATGCCCGCGTCGCGCCCGGTGCGGACGAGCTCCCGGACCTCCTCGTCGCTCTTGTCGGCGATACGCATCAGGCCGAGCACGACGTTCGGGGCGACGATGTCGGTACCGGGCAGAGTGAAGCTCTTCACGAGGGATTTCCCTTTCAGATGTCCAGGTCTGCACAGTACAAGCGGGCCCTCCCCCAACGTCGCGAGGGCTCGGTGTCCGCCCGTGGCGATCCCGCGCCGCCGCGCACCCGCGACCCCCGTTCAACGCCAGTTCGAGCCCCGGTAACATGTTCGAAATCACGGGGATCGCCCTCTTCGGCCGGCGTTCGCCGGGAAGAGCGTGCCGTCCGGCACGAAGAATGCTCCGTGCGGCCGATACCCGACACATCGGCCAGACTTGATATCCAAGACATCGCGGGCAAGCAGCACAACAGCGGTCGCCACCCGGCACCGGCCAGGTGCCGTGCTGTGGGGCGCGGCAGGCGCAGTGGTCCTCGGATTCCTCGTCTCGCTGGAGATCGCCGCGCGCCACTACGGTCTGCCCGGCCCCGTCACCAACCAGGCGCGCGAGGTGGTGTTCGCCCCCACCTCGGGGCCGCTGCTGTACGCCGGACTGGCACTGACGATGGTGGTGCTCACCTGGCGGCAGCGGTTCGTCGCGCTCGGCGCGGCGATCGGCATCGACGTCGTCTTCTGCCTCGTGCGGTGGGCGGTGGGCGGTGGGGTGCACTTCGGCAACGGCGCCCTGTGGGTGATCCTGGGCTGTGCGGTCATCGCCGTCACGCGCCGCACCGGACAGGAGCGCGCCCTGTTGCTGAAGGGTGTCGGACTTGGCCTGCTGCTGGTGACCGGCCACAAGACCGGCGACACCTGGTTGCTCATCACGTCCAAGACCCGCCCGATGGTGCTCGACCAGTACGTGGCGACCGCCGATCACGCGCTGGGCAACCCGTCGTGGCTGGTCGGCCGGGCGGTCGCGGCCACCGGTCCGGCGGGTTCCCTCCTCCTGCACGGCGTCTACGGCCAGCTGCCGCTGGCAGCGGCCGTCATCGCCCTGTACCAACTGCGCAACGTGGCGGTGGACCGCCGCTTCCCGGGCCACCACCTGGTGCGTACGTTCCTGGTCATCGGCCTGCTCGGACCCGCCGTCTACATGATCTTCCCGGTGGTCGGCCCGGTCTTCGCCTTCGGGACCGACGGCGGCCACTGGGCGGCGGCCAACCTGTGGCCGGACACACCGACACCGATCGGGCGCCCGCACCCGATGGCGTTCGACGGGATCACCCCGCGCAACTGCATGCCCAGCCTGCACACGGCATGGGCGACCACGATCTTCGTCCACTCGCGCAAGGGTCCGCGGGCGCTGCGCGCCGCCGGCGCGTTCTGGCTGGTCGCCACGCTCACGGCCACGCTGGGATTCGGTTACCACTACGGCGCGGACCTCGTCGCCGGCGCGGTGTTCGCGCTCACCGTGGAGACGGCGATGCGCGCGCTCGACCGCGGTTGGGACTGGTCGGCGTCATGGTTGGTGGCCCGCGGTGCGACGGTCTTCGTCGCGCTGCTGCTGTCCTACCGCTACCTGCCAGTGGAGATGGCCAGGCACCCGTGGCTCTTCGGACCGCTTCTCGTCCTCGCACTGGTCTCGGTGGTCCTCCCCTACGTGTGGACCACAAGGCGATGGGACCAGGAGCCCGCCGGCGAGCTGCGACTGCGCCCGCGACCGGCGGAACCACGCCCCGAACTGGTCTGAGCCACGCCCCCGCCACACGAGCCGAATACCGACGAACGCACTCGCCGTACTCGTCATCGCAGAAGACCGTTCCGAAAATCGGCTTCACACGTTCAACGTCTTCCCGTCATTTCGCGTGAACGATCAGATATTCGATGAACCGATCGGCGAGATCGGCCTTTACGTCCCCTGAGGGCCCGTCACGAAAGGGAATAGCTCTCACGGTCCGACTGCTATCATGTACCGCCGACGGGGGCGCGGGGGCCTCCGCGCAGGGGAGGAATCATGGAGCCGGACTTAACGGAGCTCGCAGGCGGTGCTGCGTCGACCTTCGTCACGCTGATGGCCACGGACGCCTGGACGAGCGTTCGCAGCGGCGTCGTCAGGATGTGGCGTCAGATCCGTCCTGATCGAAGCGA
Source organism: Streptomyces sp. NPDC021224 (assembly GCF_044332905.1). Lineage (NCBI taxonomy): Bacteria > Bacillati > Actinomycetota > Actinomycetes > Kitasatosporales > Streptomycetaceae > Streptomyces > Streptomyces sp. NPDC021224. The sequence goes on from NZ_JBIRPW010000020.1 coordinate 118,768, forward strand.
TGCGATCGGCGCGGAGGTGGAAGCAACGCGCACCGACCTGCTTGCCGCTCGTGCGAGCGGCGACGCCGATTCGGAAGAGTCGCTCCGCATCGAGTGGCAGGCCCGACTGCGCCGCCTTCTGGCGACGGACCCGAGCGCCGCCGATCACCTCAGGCAGCTGCTGGCCGAGCTCGACCCCGCACAGGCCGGCGGAAGGCCCGCGCCTGCTGTCTCGATGCGGGCGAACGCCTCGAAGCGAGGGCGGGTCTACCAGGCGGGCCGGGACCTGAACATCACTGAGCGATGACCCCGCAGGACGACAACACGCCGGGCGGGACCGGGCGGTTCGACGCCAGAGCAGACAGCGACGGGCGCGTCTACCAGGCGGGCCGGGACCTTCATGTTCATCCGGGTCTACGCGCGCCGTCCTGGAAGGTGGTCCTCGGTGGCCTCACCGTCGCAGGCGTCCTCGCGACAGTCGCCGTGCTCAACCTCGGTGGCGACGGCGGAGCGCACGGCGAGGATGAGCGAGGCGCACCGCCCGCGGGCGGTACCGGCCCGAGTCCCGGTAGCAGCGTCGCTGCTACGACCTCCTCCGCTCCGGCTCCGGTCACGGCCTCCCCGAAACCGGCTCCTCCGTCTCCGAGCACCGACGAAGTGCGTTGGCACGGTTCCCTGCACCTGACCTTTGTCGATCTCGACACCGTGCCCGCGCACGTGTTGTCCAGCAACAACCAGGCGGACTTCTGGGTGTACTACCCCGGTGGCGAGAGGGAGGGGTCCGTCCTGTACGGGCAGAACGGTGGATTCTTCACAACGAACCCCACCGTGGCCCAATGGGACGGGAAGTCTTCCCCCGACAAGCATCAGTGCTCGGACACCGTAGCGACCCAGGGCTCCGAGGAACTGCCGATCGACATCGGCAGCCGATACTGCGTTCAGACGTCAGCCAATAGGTACGCCTATGTCGTCGTCAAAGGGTTCGACGCCTCCAACGGTTATGAGGGGACGGCTACGGTCTGGTCCTGAAGTGCGCGAAGCAGTTACAGGTGGCCGAATTCCGTCCCCCATGCGAAGTGCTGTCAGGCGGCGGCCTGGAGGTCGGGGCGGCAGAACAGGAGCGCGTAGCCGCGTGGCAGTTCGGCAAGCATGCGGTCCGTGAGGGACGGTCCGGCGATCTCGGCGAGGGCGGCGAGAGCCGAGGTCGTGTGCCAGCGGGCCTGGGCCGACGTGGTGCCGAGTGCGTCCGCCACGGTGGCGACGAAGGCGGGAGCGTCGGCGGGCTCGGTGAGGGGGATCGCCGAGACGAGGTGCGTACGGGCTTCGACAGGGAGCACCGCTGCCAGTTCGCAGCGTTCCTCAGCGACGAGCTGGCCGCCGAGCGCGGCCAGGACAGCACGCAGGACATCGGCGGCTTCCTGGTCGCTGTCGTAGCGGCCGAGGTCGCGCACCTGCGCGATGAGGTGGTCCCAGGTCATCTAAAACCTTTCGGGATGTCGGTCAGCGCCGAAGGCGCTGGGGGTCGGGGGTGGGAGGAGATCCGAGCGCGGGCGGCGGTCCACGCCTGAGGCGGAGCGCCACGCCGGTGTCCTGAAGGTCTCCCCGCATCGGGGCCTGGCCTTCGCGCGGATCACGGCCGACGCGTGCGCAGGGCCGCGGAGTCCGCCCGGGCGGGCGCCCCGGCGCGGTCCCGTGGGATCGTGCCGGGGCGCCCGTGGCCGCGGTCGGGGCGGTCAGGCCTGGATCTGCTTGCGGTCGTCCTTGCGGTTCACGGCGATCCTGCGCGGCTTGGCCTTCTCGGCCACCGGGATCCGCAGGGTCAGTACGCCGGCGTCGTAGTCGGCGCTGATGCCGTCCGGGTCCAGGATGTCGGACAGCACGACCTGGCGGGAGAAGACCCCGAGGGGGCGCTCCGACAGCTCCCACTTCACGCCGTCGCCCTCGTGGCGGGGCCGGCGCTCGGCCTTGACCGTCAGCATGTTCCGCTCGACGTCGATGTCGATCGCCTGCGGGTCCACGCCCGGCAGGTCGAAGCACATCACGTACTCCTCGCCGGTCCGATACGCGTCGAGCGGCATCGGACTGGGCCGGGACCAGGTTCCCGTGGAGCCGAGGAACTGCTGGGTCAGACGGTCGAGTTCCCGGAACGGGTCAGTGCGCATCAGCATCGCGAACACCTCCGTTTGCTCTGTACAAGGTGCCAGTGCGCTTCACCTGAATCCGTTGTAACATGTCATCCATCGGATGACAAGCCGAGATGTCGTGGAAAGGGTGACGCCATAGTGAGTGGGGAGACGAAACCGTCCGCGCCCGGGGGCGGAACCGCGGGCGAGCCCGTGTCGTTCATGGCAGCGGCTGCCGCGCTGTCCGCGATCGAGGACGCGGTACACGACGCGGTACACGGAGCCCAGGACCCCGCCGAGCACCCCCGCGGCGAGCCGCCGACCGCCGCACACCAGGCCATGGCAGCCCTCCTCCTGTTGCGTGAACTGCGCACCCAGCTCGCCGGCTGGGAGGCCGGCATCGTGGAGGCCGCCAGGGCCGCCGGCGCCACCTGGGCCGACCTCGCCCCGCCCATGGGCGTCGCCAGCCGGCAGGCCGCGGAGAACCGTTACCTCCGACTGCGCCCCTCGGCGCCCGGCACGACGCAGACGGGCGCCGAGCGCGTCAAGGCCGTACGCGACCGCAGGGCAGCCGACCGCACGGTCATCGACTGGGCCCGCACCAACGCCGCCGACCTGCGCACGCTCGCCGCCCGGATCACGGCCCTCACCGACCTGCCCGCCGCGGCCGACCCGGCACTGCAGGCCCTGCACACCGCCCTCGGTGCCACCGACGCCGCCGACCTCATCGCTCCGCTGGCCGGCATCCGCTCCCACCTCGGGACCGGCCACCCCGACCTCGCCACCAGCCTCGACACACTCACCACCCACACCGACAACCTCCGCCGGGCCAGCAAGCACCGCCGCTCCTGACCCCGACACCCGACCACACCTCGCAGCACGCCCGACGAGTGACGCCCGGTGGTCTTCACCATGGAGGGCCCCCGGTGGCCAGACGGCTCTCCCCGGGTGGACGAGGGGCAACCCCGCCTCGTTGTCGGCATCTCCGGCAAGACCGGGTGCCTGCCCGGTCACCGGACCGGCGGGTGGGAGATGCCCCACCGGGCCCGGCCCCCGTGCCGACGGGCCGGTGCCCGCGCCCGTGCGGTCACCAGAGCCGTCCCGTGGCTCTTGACGAAGTAGCGGACACAGCGGGGCGCGGTGCAGGATCTCCACTGCGTGCGCTGCGGACCGCCGAGAAAGTCGATGGCGGCTCGGGCCAGGGTCGCGACAAGCGCGACGTGCGGATCGCTTTCCACCGACAGCAGTCGGGGGTAAGGACGCCTTCGGCCGGCCAGTCGATCTGCGGAGCGACCGGTTCCCGCGCGGCAGCCCTTGCCGAAGCGTGCCGAATCCGTCAACGCACCGCCGCCAGGACCACATCAGTGGTACTCATCGCCCTCCGCGTCCGGAGCGCAACCTAGGGACGACGAGCCGGGCTGTGTCAGCCGAGGCTCTCGGTGCTCGTGGGCGCCGTGGTCGTCGCGGTGGGGGTGGGCTCAGTAGTGGCGGAGGACGCCGGGGTGGTCGGCGGCGCGGTGGTGGGAGACGGATCAGGCGCATCGAGCGTGGACGAGGGGGCAGGAGCGGCCGGCTCGCTGCTGTCCGAGGTTCGCTGAGGTGTGATCACGGATGTGTCGAGCGGGCCCGTGGTACTTGGCGCGGCGGTTGGTGACGTCTTCCCGTCACTCACCGGCAGGGTGTCTTCTTCCGGCACGGAGGTGCGGGGCGAGTGCGAGCCGGGGGTCGACGTCCCCCGGTGGCGGGCGTCGGTGGTGACGTGCGTCGCCGTGTGGGCGCCCGACTGCGGCGGCGGGGCGTGCCCTTCGGAAGCGGGCCACGCCAGGGCCATGACAGCCGCCGAGACGACCGCCACGGCCGCGGTCGCCCCGACGGCGGTGACCGGACCCCTGCGGTGGCCGCGGACGGGCACCGGGACGGTCACCCGCGTGCGGCCGCGGTCGCCGCGGCCCGGGCCGGTCCGCAGGTCAGGGGCCTGCGCGAGCACGGAGGCGGCCGGAAGAGCAGATGCGGTCGTCTGCCGGGCCGCGGCCGCGCACCAGTCCCGTACCTCCAAGGCCGTCGGTCTGGCCTGCGGGTCCTTGGCGAGCATCCGCCGGACGAACGCCTCCGCCTCCTCCGCCAGGCCGGGCCGGAACTCCCGCAGCGGCGGCGCAGTGCACTCCACCTGCTGGCACAGCACCGCCAGCGGGTGCTCACCGATGAACGGAGGCCGACCAGCCAGCAACTGGTACAGCGTGCAGCCCAGCGAGTAGACGTCCGCCGCGGGAGTCAGCGTGTGCCCGCGCGCCGCCTCGGGTGCCATGTAGGCGCTGGTACCGGTGACCGTGCCGGCGCGGGTGATGCGGGTGGTCGTCTCCTGGTCCAGGCACTGGGCGATCCCGAAGTCCGCGATCTTCACCGACCCGGTCTCGTCCAGCAGGATGTTCGACGGCTTGATGTCCCGGTGGACCACTCCCAGCCGGTGCGCCTCCGCCAGACCGTCGGCGATCTCGGCTCCGACAGCGGCCACCCACTCCGCAGGGCGCGGCTCGCGCCCCCGCACCATGTCGGCGAGAGTGGGGCCGTCGACCAGCTCCATCACCAGGTACGGCCGGCCGTCCTGCGTGCCGAAGTCGTAGATCTCGGCTATGTGCCGGTGGTGGAGGTGGGCCTCCGTCCTGGCTTCGCGCCGGAAACGCGCCACCGTTTCGTCCGAGGCCCGGGCGGAGACCAGCTTCACGGCCACGGGCCGTGCCAGCCGCAGGTCCCAGGCTGCCCAGACCTCTGCCGTACCACCCCGCCCCACCACCCGATCAAGCCGATACCGATCCGCCAGCACCACCAGGACCACCTCCTCCGCCTCCGACCCCCACAGTCGGCTTGCCCCGAAACCCGCGGGCAAACAGCGGAGCTGTGCACTGATGACGAGGACTTCGTCGTCGGACGCTGCCGGGCGAGGTGAGCAGCGGTCGGTTGGCCGGGTCCCAGCCGGGGCCGCCGTACAGGACGCGGGTGCCGAGGGCGTAGCCGTGGGTGCCGTCGGCGTTCGTGGTCACCCGGCCCGGGTGGAGCGCGCTCACGGCCCGCGAGGTCGGTCGCCTGGCCCGGCTGCAGGGTGTGCGGCAGGTAGCGGCGGTCCCCGGCCGGAAGGCGCCTCCGTGGATCCGCACGACCGGCGGCGCCCCGCCGTTTCAGCCGCCGTCCACGGCGCGCATCTCCGTGCCCCGCCTACTCGCCGACCCGGTTCACGAGGAGGACCCGGGCAGGAGGGGGCGCATGAAGGTGCGGTCGTACCGCAGGACGCACCCGCTCTCGTCCCTGATGCGGTCGGCGTCCACGAACTCCGGATCCGCACCGAAGAGCGTCCGGTACTCCTCGTAGGCGGCGAGGCTGGGGAAGCTGAACAGGGCCAGAGCCCTGTCGCTCGCGCCTTCCGCCGGCAGGAAGTAGCCGTGGTGGGTGCCGCCGTGCTGGTTCACCAGCTCCATCCAGCGACGCCCGAACCGCTCGAACGCCTCGATCTTCGCCGGGTCGATCACGTACTCAACGACGCAAGTAATCATGCTCCGAGGTTAGGGCGTTTCGTTCGGAACACCGGTCGGACCAGCGGCTGCCGCGGCGGAGTCGGTGGCCGCGCCGGTCGGACCGGACGGGGGTGACCGCCCTGACGCTGCGTCTGCGGAGGTGGTCGCGGATGGGGCGGGAGGAGTGGGCCTCGTCGGCCAGGACCACGTCCGGCCGGGTACGGGGATCGCTCGACTGATGTGCGGCCGGATCAGCTGTCAGCGGTCGTCCCGGGCTTGAGCAGACCCTCGCGGTAGGCGATGGCCACGGCCTCGGTCCGGCCCGTGGCGCCCAGCTTGGCGAGGATGTTGGAGACGTGGACGCTCGCTGTCTTCCCGCTGATGAACAGCTCCTCGCCGATCTGCCGGTTGCTGCGCCCTCGGCCGAGCAGCCGCAGGACCTCGCTCTCCCGGGGGGTCAGCGCGGCGATGCGCTCCGCGGCCGCCGGAGCGTCCGCAAGGCGGCCGCGCCTGATCAGGGAGTCCACCGCCTCGCGCAGCGGAACCGCGCCCAGCCGCACAGCGGTGTCCCGGGCCGCGTAGGCCTGTTCGGCTGCCTCGGTACGGCGATCGGCGGTGAGGAGGGCTTCCGCCAGCCTCCAACGGCACCGGGCCAGCTCGTACGGATCGTCGTAGCCGAACGCCGTCACGGCCCGGTCCCAGGCGTCCACCTCCGGTCCGGTGGCGGCGCGCGCCCCCTCGGCCTCGGCGCGGGCCAGCCACGCCAGTCCTTCGGGGCCCTGCCTGGTGCCGTCCTCGCCCTGGGCGGCTGTGGTCCGGGCCAGCTCCACCAGCTCGTCGGCGGTTTTCGCCCAGAGTCCGGCTGCCACGGTGTCGGCGGTCAGGCGGGACTCCTGCGCCGCGTCGGCGACCGCCGCCAGTGCGAGCGCCGCGAGCCGCACCACCACGTCGGGCCGCTCGGAACCCGAGGCGTCCATGAGCGCCTCGACGGACGCGCGCATCTGCCGGACGGAGCCGTCGGCATCGCCGCGCAGCGCGGCGCTGTCGGTCAGCACGACACTCGCGACGAGTGTCGACATCCAGTCGAAGGGGCGGTCGAGCAGCGCCTGGGCGCCCGTGACGGCCGCGTCGTACTCACCGCGGGCGAGGGCCACGTACAGCGCGGGTCCGGTCGCGAACCCGCCTGCGACCGGGAGGATTTCGGCGTCGGCGGCGGCCGCTCGCGCGCACTCGTCCCAGCGGCCGAGCGTGTAGAGCAGCAGCGACCGCAGGTAGCGCAGTTCCAGGGCGTACGGGGAGGAGTGGAGGCCGGCCCGGGTGGCGCGTTCGAGGCCGTCGCCGATCCAGGTCAGGCTGTCGTCCAGGTCACCGGATTCGTAGCAGCCGATGGCCAGGTTGAACAGGGCGCGCATCTCCACCGAGAAGTTCCCGGCGGCGCGGGCCAGTTCACGCGCGCGGCGCAGCCGGTCCCGGCCTTCGGGGGTCCGGCGGTTGTGCGCCTCCATGCCGACCAGGGAGATCATCACGTCGGCACGGGCGTCGCCGAGCCGGAGCAGTTCGGCACTCTCCAGCGCCTGCCGGGCGACCTGCTCGGCGTCCTCGTGCCGCCCCACGTACCGTGCGGCCATGACATGGGTCGCGGCCGCCCATACCCAGGTGGACGAGGGCGGCTCCGCCGGGATGAGCGCGAGCGCCTCACTGCTGTAGGTGAAGGCGTCGGCCAGGCTGTCGACGCGCATGAGATCGCCCGCGAGTGTGTAGCGCACTCGCGCGGCCAGTTCGGAGTCGGTGTTCGCGCCGGCCCGCCCGAGCGCCGAGCGGGTGAGCTGGACGGCACGATGGGGTTCACCGGCGCGGGCGGCGGCGGCCGAGGCGCGCAGCGTGAGGGTGATGGCGTCGAAGGTCCCGGGGCGATCGGACGCGTCAACCGCCGCCCACAGCTCGAGGGCGGACTCCAGGTGGCGCAGCTCCGCGGCGGGCGCGCCCACACGCTGCGCGTGGTCGGCGGCCTCGAGGGAGGCGGCCAGCGCGTCGGCCGGGTCGTGGCTCTCTCGTGAGTGGTGAGCACGTTCCGCCGCGCTCTCCGCCGATCGGCCCTCTCCCGCCAGGAGCCGGGCGAACACCCCGTGCAGCCGCACCCGTTCGCCGGGCAGCAGGTCCTCGTACACGGCCTCGCGGGTGAGGGCGTGCCGGAACGAGTACGTCGCGTCGTCACCGGGAACCAGCAGCTGGCGTCCGACCGCCTCGCGCAGCGCCGACTCCAGCTCCTCCTGTGGCAGTTGTACGGCGTCACGCAGCAGGTCGTGCCGGACGCGGCGCCCCGCCACGGCCGCGGTGCGGAGCACCTGCTGCGCTGTCTCGGAGAGCTGCTCGAGCCGGATGAGCAACACGTCGGCCAAGCCGCCCAGGCCTCCCACCCCCCTGGGCATCGCGGTGGAGGCGGGGCCGTCGTTGCCGGGCATCGCGGCCAGCAACTCCTCGGCGTAGAAGGCATTCCCCTCGGCGCGGCGGACGATACTGCGCACCGTGCTGTCGGAGACGGGGCCGGTGCGCAGCGCCTGGACGAGCCGCGCCACGTCAGCGTCCGGCATCGGCCGCAGCTCGAGCCGGTCGACGGCGTGCAGCCGGACCAGCTCGGCGAGCAGCGGCCGCAGCGGGTGACGGCGGTGCAGGTCGTCCGCGCGGTAGGAGGCGAAGACGGCGAGGCGGCGAGGCGGGCCGCCGGGGAAGGGCCGCTGGAGGATGCCCCGGCTGAGCAGGAAGCGGAGCAGATCCCGGGAGGACTGATCCGCCCAGTGCAGGTCTTCCAGGACGAGCAGGAGCGGGGCCAGGTCCGCGAGGTCCGCGAGGAGTCCGGTGACACCCTCGAAGAGCTGGAGGAGGTTGCCGGGGTCGGGCGCGCCGCCGGTGCCGTGAGCCGCGCCGGTCAGGCGGTCCACGGCCGGGTGCGCGGCGAAGACCGGGGCGAACCGGTCGTCGGCGGCGGCCGCGCCGAGGATCTCCGTGAACGGGAGATAGGGCAGACCCACGTCACCGAGGTCCACGCAGTGGCCGGTCAGGACGGTCATGCCGGCGGCGGTCGCGTGCGTGGCGGCCTCCGTCAGCATGCGGGTCTTGCCGACACCGGCGTCCCCGGACAGCAGGACGGCGCGCGGATCGCCGGCCGAGGCCCGCTTCAGCACGTCGGTGAGCCGGGAGAGCTCGTCCTCCCGGCCGATGAACGGCGTACCGAATGTCTGTTCCACGTCCCCATCCTGGCACGTGCCGCCGACAACGCCCGTCTGCCGCCCGCTCCCCGGACCGGGGCGCGGGCGGGAGCGACGACGCCGGACGTCCGCGGCGCTACCGGAGCCGGTCCTCAGGCCCCGCCGGGGTGAGCTGGCGCATGTTCGCCCGCGTCCGTCGGCGTGCGGGCAGCGGGGCGTCCGGGTCCGGGTGTGGGCGGGCTTCGTGGGGTGGCGGAACGGGCCCGCGGGATCGCGGTCGTGCTCGGTGACGAAGGAGAGCTTGCAGGACTTGTCCGGCCGATCATGGTTGGGGGCTGTCGGGCATGATGCCCGGGTGAGCACCATCGTGGAGTTCTTCGTCGCGCCGGACGACGCGTCAGCGAGCCTGACCCTCCGGACGGGGCCGGGACGGGCATTCGAGCCGCTCTCCTTCGGCAACTTCGACCCCGAAGAGGCCGTGGTCGAGTGGGAATGCCTCCTGACCGGCGGCGACTTCGAGGATCTCGTCGAGGCCGGTGAGCCGCGCACCGTCGCCGGCCAGGACGACGACGGATGCGCCGTCCTCGCGATCTCGCCTCGCCTGTCCACCGCGCTCGCGGATGCCACGCACTCCAGGTTGAGCGATGTCGCCGCCTCGTGGACGCGGCTGCGCGCGGAGGACGGCGAGGTCATCGACACGGAGATCGCCGACGCGATCGTGAGCGGTCTGGCTGCTCTCGTCAGCAGCGCCCGGCGCCAGAACCGGAGCGTTTACTGCCGGGTCGCGTAGGAGCTCGCGTCCGGAGCCAGATCGCGACGGCCACGGCGGTGGCCGTACGCGCCGGGCTCAGCGCGCTCCACGGCGATACCGCGCTCTCCCTCCACTCCCCCACCGGGCCCCGGAAAAACGGCGTCCGGAGGACGCGCTGGGAGACGGCAAGGCAGCCAGACGGCCGGCCGGGCGACGTCGGCGTCCGTGCCGCGCAGCAGGTGTCCGGCGAAGGCCCCCACAGGTTCACGGCGCGGGAGGCGGCCTCGCTGCGCGGCCGAGCACGGCGCACACGCGTGGCGCTGGTCACGGGCCGGGCCCTGCGCCCGGCTGTGCGAGTGCTGCCCGCCGCGCTGGGAGGCGGACTTGGGGTCGCGGGTGGAGGTTCGGCTCGGCGGGCGGGACGGGCTCGCCGGTCAGCCGGGGCTCTTCCCCGCGGCGAGCGCGCCGATCGGGCTGTCGTCGAGCCGTTCGAGCAGGTCGGCGGGCGAGCGGTAGACGCGGGCGGCACCGGCCTCCAGCAGCTCCTCACGGGAGTAGCCGCCGCCGGTGAGCACACCGAGGCCGGTGACCCCGGCCTTCCCCGCGGACTGCAGGTCCCACACCGCGTCCCCGACGAACACCGCCCGCCCGGGGGCGACGTCCGCCCGCTCCAGCGCCCGCCGCACCACGTCGGGCGCGGGCTTGCCCGCCTCGACGTCGTCGGAGGTCGTCACGGCATGCACGGCGTCCCCGGCACCCAGCGCACCGACCATCACCTCCGCCTCCCTCCCGGACGCCGACGACGCCAGGACAACCCGCAGCCCACGGGCCGCACAGGCCCGCACCAGGTCGGCGGCACCCTCCAGCGGAGCCAGCCGCGACCAGAACTGCGCGTAGACCGCGTCGTGCGCGCCCTTGAGCCCGGCGTCGCCCCCACGGTCACGGTCCCCGCCCACCAGGGTGTCGAGCAGATGCGTACCGTCCATCCCGACCGCCCGCTGGATATCGGTCATCGCGACCGTCCGCCCGCTCTGGCGCAACGCCTCCCACCAGGCGACGGTGTGCAACGGGACAGTGTCCATCAGCGTGCCGTCGACGTCGAAGAGCACGGCCGCGTAGCGGCCGTCCTGCCCGCTGCCCGTCATACGCACCTCCTCAAACGGTGCCCGCGGTGGCGGCCCCACCACTCCCTCCCCGCCGACTACCCGATACGGAAGAACACATTCCAGCCGCTCACCCCGGCCGAGACACCCAGCCGGGCCGTCCCCCTCGCGGTCACCCGGCACCCGCACGCGTACGTCGCGTCGGCCAGCGCCCGGCGCAGCCGGGAGAGCCGGCCGGTCACCTCGTCCAGGCCCGTGCACACCGGCGTGGCGACCTCGACGAGCGCCTGGAGCAGTTCGTTGCCCACATCCACCTCGTCGCCGCCCGGCACGGGCTCGTGCGGGGCGGCTGCCCGTACCGCGCCGACCCGCGGTGCGGGCAGCCCGGTGTCCGCGTCGAGCAGGACGTACTCCTCCTCGACCCCGAGCGTCGCTGCGACAGCGGGCCTCACGTCCCTCGGACACCCCGCAGGAACCGGAGGTCGCCGCGGGGTGCGGGCGCCCCGCCCTCAGTCGGCCCCGCTGCCCGCCACGGACACCCGCACGGTCCGCAGCGAGGGGTCGGCGGCGTCCGGCACGACCATGCCCGCGGCGACACCGGACTCCAGGTATGTGAGGACCTCCGCGTTCAGCCGCTCGCCGGGGAGCGCGGCGGGAATGCCCGGCGGGTACGGGGTGAGCATCTCGGCGGCGATCCGGCCCGCCGCCTTCGACCTGGGCACCTGTTCGACCGGCCCGAAGAACGCGTCCCGCGGCAGCACGGCCTGCTCCAGGCGCAGTTCGGCAGGGCTCGGCAGCGCCACGCGCGGGGCGGGCCGCAGCTCCCCGGCGCGGGCGGCCAGGTCGCGCAGGGCGCCGACCAGTCGGTCCGCGGTGGATTCGTTGTCGGCGTGGGTGAGCTGGGCGCTGGTCCGGCGGTGGTCGGACACGTGCAGGTTGATCCGGTGGTGGGCGCGGAGCCAGTCGGCGGCGGCGTACCCGCTGGTGCCGAGGGCCGTGAAATCCACGAAGACCTGGAGGGTGTCCAGGTCGGCGGCGCGGCCGGGGCCGCAGAAGTCGGCGCGGCCGTTGACTTGGAGTCCGTCGAGGGCGGCGATCCTGGCCCGGGTGCGGTCGGCGAGGGCGAGCGCGTGGTCGTACAGCTCGCGGCCGTGCTCGACCATCTGGCGGCGCCAGCCGTCGAGCCCGGCGTGGAGGAGCACCGAGGGGCTGGTGCTGCCGAGCAGGTCGGCGCGCGCAGCGAGGGTCTGCGGGGTGATCCTGCCGCCCTGGAGGTGGAAGACGGAGCCCTGCTCCAGACCGGACCCCATCTTGTGCACGGAGGTGACGCAGACGTCGGCGCCCGCGTCCATCGCCCAGGTGGGCAGGTCGGGGTGGAAGGGAAGGTGCGCTCCCCACGCCTCGTCCACGACGCACGGCAGCCCCCGGGCGTGCGCGACCTCCACGATGCCGCCGAGGTCGGCGCAGGCGCCGTACGGGGTCGGGCTGGTGACGAGGAGGCCGCGGGCGTCGGGATGCTCGGCGAGGCGGGCGGCGTAGGACTCCGGGCTCGGCGGGTGGGCCAGATGGCGCTCGGCGTCCCACGTCGGGTCCACCCAGACGGGACGGATACCGGCGAGGATCAGTCCGGCGACGACGGACTTGTGGGCGTCGCGGCTGACCAGCAGTTTCTCGTGCGGTCCGGCCACAGCGAGCATCGCGGCCTTCACCGACAGCGAGCTGCCGCAGGTCGAGAAGAACGTGTGCTCGGCGCCCACCGCGTCGGCCATCAGCTCCTGCGCCCGCTCCAGCACCCGGCCGGTGGAGCGCCGGTCGTCGAGCCCCGCCACCGCCAGCACGTCGGCTGCGAAGACCGCCTCGCCCAGCACCTCCCGCACCCGCGGATCGGCGCCGCGGCCCTGCTTGTGGCCCGGCGGGGTGAAAGGCAGCTGCCCTTCGCGGTGGTAGGCCGCGAGGGCGTCGAGGACGGGCGCCACGGAATGGTCCATAGCGGGCGAATGCCCCAGACCACGGTGCGGTACGCCCCACGGCCCCCGGATGGCGGGGCGGCCGCATGCCGGGCTCGCCGCGGGGTGACCGCATTCGCGCACGGAAGGAGACGCGCGGCCATGGGCGACGGCTCGAAAGAGCGGATGGCCGGGCGGGCGCGTGCACGGCGGCAGACGGTGGTCGTCACCGGCGCGAGCGGCGGCAGCGGACGCGCGGTGGCGAGGGAGTTCGCGCGACGCGGGGCCCGTATCGGGCTGCTGGCGCGCGGACGGGCCGGGCTGGAGGCGGCAGCGGCGGAGGTGCGGGAGTTGGGCCGCGAAGCGCTCGTGGTGCCCACCCACGTGGCCGACCACCAGGCCGTGGCCGCGGCGGCGGACGCGGTGGAGGAGGCGTTCGGGCCGACGGACGTGTGGGTGAACGTGGCTTTCACCTCCGACGCCAGAGGACCGCGCCGACGGGCCGGAGGGCTGGGCCACAGCGTCACCCCCAGCCCCCGCGAGCTGGGCGGGCTTCCCGAGGTCCGTGTGGCGGCTCCCGGCGTCGGCGGAGCGGCAACCGTCCTCGCTCGCCGAGCTAGGCCGCTGCATTGCCGCCGAACAGACGAACGACTCAGCCTCCTGCGGCACCAGCCACCTCAGACGTCGCTGATCGCGCCGCCCCGTCCCGGTCGCGGGCGGCGCGGTCAGCCCGCGTCCTCCAGGCGGCGCACCCCGCGCAGCGGACCGGCCAGCAGGACACCCGGGGCGACGAAGGCGAGGGCGCAGACCAGCCACAGCGCCCCGCGGGTACCGCACGCGACGGATGCGGCCCCGGCTGTCAGGGCTCCGAAGGGGATGGCACCCCAGGACACGAACCGCACGGTGGCCATCACCCGTGGCAGGAGGTCCGGCGGTGTCGTGGTCTGGCGATGAGTGCGGGTCAGGATGCTCAGCACCACCGTGCCGGCGCCGAAGACCGCGTTGCCCGCAGCGAACAGCAGCAGACCCGGACCGCTGCCGGCCAGCGGCATCAGCAGCGCCGCGCACGCCGACGTGCCGCACGCCAGCAGCAGCGCCCGGGCGCTGCCGGCCCGTGCCGCCAGCCGCGGTGCCATGGCCGCGCCGGCAAGACCGCCCACTCCTTCCGCGGCCATCAGCACGCCCACCACCGCGGAGGGGGCGTGCAGGGTGCGCACCAGGAATACCGGGGTGAGCGCGGTGAGCCCCCCGCAGACGAAGTTGACGGAGGTCGCCACCGCGGCGCACGGCCCCACCGCCCGGTGCCGGACGACGTAGCGCCAGCCCTCCCGGATCAGCGCGACGGTCGACGGCCCGGCCCCGGGCACGGCGCCGGAGCCGGGCCCGCCGCGTCGGGGCAGTGTCCGCAGCAGGGCCGCCGAGGCGAGGTAGCTGACGGTGTCGACCACCAGGGTCGCCGCCGCGCCGAGGGCCTGCACGAGCACTCCGCCCAGCGACGGCCCGGCCAACTGGGTCACCGAGACGGTACCGGAGAGCAGGCTGTTGCGGGCCGTCAGCTCCTCCTTGGTGACGACCGACGGCAGGAACGTCGCGTTGCCCACGTCGAAGACGACGCTCGCCAGTCCCACCAGCAGTGCGACAACGATGAGTTGCCCCAGCGACAGGACCCCGCACGCGGCGGCCGGCGGCACCGAGCCGATCGCCGCTGCCCGCAGCAGGTCCATGGCCACCTGGGTCTCCCGCAGCGGCAGCCGGTGCACCAGCACGCCGGCCGGAAGGCCGATCAGGATCCACGCGGCGAAGCCCGCCGCCGTGATCAGGCTGACCTGGAAAGCGTCCGCTCCGAGCACACCGACCGCGAGGAGCGGCAGCGCCACGGTGGTGACCGCGTCACCGGCGCCGCTGATCGCCGAGGCGGTCCAGTACCGCCAGAAGACGGCCGCGCTCCGGCGCCGCCGGGCTCTGTCACCGCGGTGGCCGCCCGCGGCCGCCGGCCCCCCACCGGCGCTCTGGTGGTCCTGTGTCACCGGCCCGGACATCGCCAGCCCCCTAGTGAGTCTCTAATGAAGACTCACTAGAGGGGGTGCGTGGACGCCGGTGGCAAGCTGGGAGCATGCGCAACCCGAGAGACGTCGACCCGCACTGTTCCATCGCTCAGGCGCTCGCGGTCGTCGGCGACTGGTGGACGCTGCTGATCGTGCGTGACATCGCGGGCGGCACGCACAACTTCGACGCGCTGCGCACCGGGCTCGGCATCAGCCGCAAGGTGCTCTCCGAGCGGCTGACCGCCCTTGTCGGTGACGGCGTCCTGGAAAAACGGCTCTACCAGGCGCACCCCCCGCGCCACGCCTACCACCTCACCCCGACCGGTAAGGGCCTGCTCCCGGTCCTGGTCGCGCTCCAGGACTGGGGCGGCCGGTACGTGATGGGCGACGGCACGCTCACCGCGACCACCCCCGTCGACTCCGTCGAGGCCCGCCGGGTGCACGAACTGGTCGGCAGCCGGTTGCCCGCCTTGGCGCTGCCGGCCGCGCCCGGCCCCGGCACTCCCGCCGAACTCGACCCGGTGGGGGAAACGGCGTGGACCGTGCTCTACTGCTTCCCCGGTGCCTACGCGCCCGGCGCCGCGGGCCACCCGCCCGGCTGGGGTGACATCCCCGGCGCCCCGGGCTGCACCCTGGAGTCGTGCGCCTACCGCGACCGGCTGCCGGAGTTCGCCGCCCGCGGCGCCCGTGTCCACGGCGTCAGCACCCAGCGACCGGACGAGCTGGCCGCTTTCGCCGAGCACGCCCGCATCCGGTTCCCCCTGCTGTCCGACGCCGCCCTGCAACTGACGGCGTCGCTGCGGCTGCCGACCTTCCGGGCCGCCGGCACGGACCGCCTCAAACGCCTGACGCTGCTGCTGGACAGGGACCGCACGGTACGCGGTGTGCTCTACCCCGTCCCCGACCCCACCGGCTCCGTGGCCGACGCCCTGGCCCTGATCGACCACGTCACGGCAACCGATCCCGGACGGCCTTGAACCAACCGTCACCTGACGTTTCTCCGTGGCGAGGGGCACTCATGCTGTGCGGGCCTGCCGAGGCGTCCGGATCTCACGGGTGGAAGGCGACCTCCGGGTTGCCGGGGGTCGGTCCGTCGAGGACCGGTCGGTCCAGGCCCTTCAGATGGAGGTCGAAGAAGGCCGCCACGTACTCACGGGTGACTGGAGCGCCCGGGAAGCGGTGACCGTCCGGCCGTCGGCGGGCAGGGCGGGAACGGCCGCCGCGCCACCGGCCGAGTGGCCGGCCAAGCCGATCCGGGCCGGGGCCGGACCGCCGGTGCCCGCAAGCGCCGGGTAGTACAGCGACACCATCAGCCGGCGCGGGCCCGACGCCCGTACCCACGGGCCGGGCCGCTGCTGGTCGACCAGCTCCAGGATCTGCCGTCCGACGGCGTACGGCCCGCCGGGCCGCGGGAGTTCGGCCCGGGACGAGGCCGGCGCGACGGCCGTCGGCGCGACGGCTGTCGCGGACGGGACGGTGACGGACGCCGGCAGGGCGATCAGCAGGCTGCCAGTACCGCGGCGCGACGAGTCCTCTTCATGGGTGTGACGAGCCTTCGGTGCGGGGAAGTCGACGGGTGCTCAGTGGTGCAGGGGCGGTGCCGGGCCGCGGACGGTCAACGGTCCGCGCTGCTTACGGATGCGCCTGGAGGGAGCGGATGCGGCGCTGCCGCGTGTATCCGCGCGCGTACGGCGTCAGCGGCCCAGGCAAGCACGGGCGCCAGGTCGTCGGGGGCGGGCCAGCCGTTGATCACCGCGAGCAGCTGGAGGTGCCGGTCCCGGCGCGGTTCGTGCGCGTCCTCCAGCCGGCGCAGCAGCCGGCCGCGCAGCGCGGCTTCGTCGCGGCGGTCGCACAGGTGCGCGTACTGGACGGTGAGCGCCGCCACGACCGGGTCGGCGTCGCGGGCGGCCGGTTCGACCCCCGCCAGGACGGCCGGTGTGACCAGGTCACGGACGGTCGCGGTGAAGTCGCGGTGCGGGCCTGCGGCGCCGCTGCGTGCCCGGTCGGCCGCAAAGTCCTGCGCCATGCGCCGCACACCGGCCCGGAAGTCCGGGTCGAGGGCCAGTTCGGCCCATTCCACCCAGGCCCGGGCCTGCTTCGCCCCAAGGTCGTCCGCCGGTCGGGGGGTCATCGAGCGCATGGCACCGGCGAGTGCGGGATCGCCGTCCAGGCCGTCGAAGACCGCGTGCAGGAAGTCTTCGACGAGTTGCCGTCTCCCCTGTTCGGAAAGCCTGGCGAGCTGGTGCATGACATCGGCCTCCTCGGCAGTGAGCCCGCGCTCGGCCACCACGGTGAGCACGGCGTGTTGCAGGTGCAGAACGCGGATCCGTACCGCCAGGGCCCGCGCGTGCGCCGCGGCCGCCCCCACGAGCGGCACCTCCCGCTCGACGACTTGGCGGACGGTGGGCAGATCCAGCCCCAACTCCCGCAAGGCCCCGACCAGTTGCAGACGGGTGACGGCATCGGTGTCGTACTGGCGGTAGCCGGCCGGGCTACGGCCTGCCGGTGTCACGATCCCGCGATCGGAGTAGAACCGGACGGTCTTGACCGTGAGACCGGTCCGTCGGGCCAGCTCTCCGATCGAATAGCGCGTTTCGCCTTCCATGGCGCCACCCTGCCGTCTCCCACCGGGGGAGACTCAACCGGCCCGGAGCAGTGCACGCAGTCCTGCGGTGTCGATGATGTGGGCACGTGAGGGAAGACGCGGTGGAGCAGGACGTCGTGGACTTCGGTGTCCGGGTCGGTGACGCCGTCGGACAGGACACAGAGCCGGTAGTCGCGGTCGGCCGCGTCCGTGACGGTGGACAGGACGACTCCGCTGGTAGCGATGCCGGGGACGACCAGAGTGGTGATGTTCCGCTTGCGTAGCTGCCGGTCGAGGTCGGTGGTGGACATGGCTCCGTGCCGGACCTTGCGCACGACGATGTCGTCGGCCTGGGGAGCAAGCCGCTCGTGGACGGCGGCGGCCGCGTCCTCGTGGTGCATGACACGGTGTCGGTCCAGGGGGGGCGAAGGACGTGTTGGCGGCCGGGACCGCGTCCCAGCCGGCCTCGGTGAAGCCGGCACGTACGTAGGCAATGGTGCCGCCGTGTGCGCGGACGTCGGCGACAGCCCCTTCCACCGTGCCGAGCAGGGTGTTCCGGGTGGACCGGTTGCGAACTTCAGCTGCGGGTCGCGGTCTACCGTCGAGCAGGGCGTCCGCGCGGACAGAACGCCTGGCGGTTGTCCGCGGCGCTTCTTCCTGGCCGCGGATGGCGGTGATGCCCAGCGCTGAGAGCAGGTAGCTGAGCGCGTCGGCCACCACGGTGGTCACCGGCCCGAACAGCCCGATCGCCGCCCCGCCCAGCGGTGGCCCCACCGCGATGGAACTCCAGTTCGTGGACTCGAACCGCGCGTTGGCCACCAGAAGATCACCCGGCCGCACGAGGCCTTTGAGGTAGGCGCCGCCGGCCGCGTTGAAAGCGATCTTCGCAGCGGCGACCACGGCCGAGACCACGAGCAACTGGACGAAACCGAGCCGCCCGAAGGCATAGGCGACAGGTGTCGTCGCCACGGCCGCGAACCGGACCACTTCCATCGTGATCACGACCGGGCGCTTGCGCCTTTGGTAGGCAGGACAACCGCTGGTCAAACAACCGGGCTACCTCAAATCCACAACTGTCAGTTGTTCATCGAGGTGAGCCGGCATGGATCGATAAGCAGCACGCACCTTCGTCGCTTTTGCAGAAGCGGGCCATTTCCAGAAAGCCGCCACGTTCTGGTCAGTCGCAGCTGGTGTGCGTAGTCGAGCGCCTGGCCCGACCGGTGGTCACCTCGAAGAAGCTCATGGTTCGTACGGGGAGCGGCGGTTACCGGACATCGTCGGCAGGCACCAGAGCCCGGCCGAAGTCGGCACGCGCCTGGTCGAGGACCGAGAGCGCGGGGCCGCCGGGACCGAGCCACTCGGCCAGATCCGATGCCTCGACGAGCGTGCGCCCGGCAGCGACGTGCGTCACAGTCCATTGTGAAAGGTCCGCGACCCGGTCCAGGTGCTCGTCCGTGAGCAGCTGCATGCCGTGGACGTCGGGAACCAACCGGCCCCACAGGTCCGCGTGCGTGTACAGCGCGTTGGCCGGAATCCCCTCCCGCAGCGGCGGCAGGGCACGGCCGCGTGCGTCCCAGCCGTATGCCCGGCGCGGCGTCGGCGCCACGAACGCGTAGTGCGCATGCTCCGCCTCGGCGAGGATCGCCGCGCGGGCCCGGTCGACCGCAGCTGCCAGGGACGCGGACGCATCATGGGTCTGGTACATGGCCTGGCCGTCCGAGCCGATCTCAGCCATCGCCGCCCGCGACGCGAGCCCGTCCGCGTACAGCACCGCACCGGACGAAGCCACCTGCAGCATGGAGGCCAGGTGCACCGACACCTCGCCGGTGGTGTCGAGCTGACTCATCCCGCTACTGCCGACGTAGGCGTCCCCTCCGGCCTCGGCCGCCCAACGCACCGCCCGCCCGGCCCAGCCCGACCTACCGGCACCGTCCAGCCCGGACAACTTCCCCAGTGCGACGTACGCGGTCATCATCGGATCAGGCGAATCCCAGGCAGGCAACCGGACGGTCTTCGTGGCCCGCAGCTCACCCGACAGCCCACCCACCCGCACCCGATCGCCGAACGCCGCGAGCCAGGTGTGCAGCGCCTCCTCACTCCAGATCGACCCCAGCCGCACAGAGAAACCCGCAAGGCTTGCTGTCAGCAAGGACCCCCAGATGGAGTCCGGCGCCGCCTCATTGGCCAGGTCATTGGCCTCGTTCGTCGCCTGGCGCACCACCTCGACAAACGCCGCCGCACCACCACCGTCGTCCGGAGCGAATTCCACCCGGACCTCATCGAAGCCGTTCGTCTCCAACGCATTGAAAATGCTGTCGAGATCGACACGGACGCCGTCACGGTTCGCCATGCCGTCAGAGTATGGCCAACGCCCCCCGTGCCCGGCCACGACGGTGCTCGCGTTCCGCGACACTGTCGGGACTCAACAGTCCGAATTAGGCTCCTCCTATGACACCTCCGGCACTGTCCGTTCAGGCCCAGCCCCGGGACGCCGCCTCCTGGCTCGCGCTGGCCCGGCACCTGGAGGCAGTCGGGTACGACGCGCTGCTGACGGCCGACCATCCCGGCTCCGCCGCCTCCCCCTTCGTGGCGCTGGCGGCCGCCGCCGCGGTGACCGAACGGCTCGGTCTCGGCTCCTACGTGTCGCAGGCAGGCGTGCGCGAGCCGCTGCTGCTCGCGTCGGACGTGGCCACCCTCGACGTGGTGTCCGGCGGACGTGCGCGTCTGGCGCTGGGCGCGGGTCACACCCCGGCCGAGTGGTCCATGCTGGGGACGCGCCGCCCCGACGTCGCGGGCCGCGTCCGGCGTTTCCAGGACGTGGCGATGGCGTGCCGCGCGCTTCTCGCAGGTGAGACGGTCAGCCTGGAAGGCCCTGACGTGCGGTCCGACCAGGCGCGGCTGGTCGCTCCCCGTCCCGTGCAGCGCCGGGTTCCCTTCACCTTCGGAGGCGGCAACACAGCCCTGCTGCGCTGGGCCGGAGCGCACGCGGACGTGGTCGGGCTGAGTGGACTGGGACGGACCCTGCCGGACGGGCACATGCACGAGGTGCGCTGGCGCGGTGCGGACATCGACCGTCAGGTCGACCTCATCGAGCAGGGGGCTGCCGAGCGCGAGAGCGCCCCGGCCCGGGAAGCACTCGTGCAGATGGTGGAGATCACCGACGACGCCGAGGCGGCGGCACACGAGATCGGCGCTCGCCTGCACTGCGACGCGGCGACCGTCCTCGGCTCCCCCTACGCGTGGATCGGTACGGTCGAGGAGATCGCGTCCGCGTTGGCCCGTCACGAGAGCCGCTGGGGCATCACCCGCTATGTCGTCCGCGAGCCGCACGTGGAAGCGGCCGACGCGGTCCGCGCGCACCTCGCGCGCACGTCGCCGTAAATCTCGACGCGCCACGGGCCGGTACGACACCCTGCCGCCGGTCGGGGAGCCGGCTGAGCTTCCTCGCTCCGGACGGGAGGCACCGGTCACCGCGTGTCCCCCGCCCCCGTCCGCCGTGCGGCGGATCGGCTCAGGGTACGAGGACGAGCTTTCCCAGTACGCGTCCGCTCTCGCTCAGTTCGTGTGCGCGTGCGGCTTCGGTGAGGGGGAGGGTTTCGAGGACGGTGGCGGACAGGGTGCCCCGGTCGGCCAGTTCCGCGAGCCGGGCGAGGGAGTCGGGGGTCGGTTCGAGGGAGAGTTCGGCGAACCGGAGCCCGGCGGCCGCCGCCTGCTCCTTGACCGGTGTGCGGTCGACGCCGACGCCCACGACGTCGACGAGGATGCCGCCCGGGGCGAGTGTGGCGAGGGATCTCGGGCCGTAGTCGTTGCTGACGGTGTCGAGTACGACGTCCACGTTCCGCAGGGAGGCGAAGTCGGTCCGCGTGTAGTCGACGAGTTCGTCCACCCCGAGGTCGCGCAGGTAGGGGTGTTTCGCCGTTCTCGCGGTGGCGATGACGTGGGCGCCGTGGGCCTTGGCGATCTGCACGGCCAGGTGTCCCACGCCGCCGGCCGCTCCGTGCACGAGGACGCGCTGGCCCGCGTGGATCTGTGCGATGTCCACCAGGGCGCCGAGCGCGGTCAGTCCCGCGATGGGCAGTGCCGCGGTGTGCGCGTGGTCGACGGTCGGCGGTTTGGCGGCGACGGAGGTCTCGGGCACCGCCACGTACTGCGCGTGGCTGCCGTGCGGCGGGGTCGTCCATCCGAACACCTCGTCCCCGGCCGTGAACCGGCGTACGTCCGCGCCGCGTTCCACGACGACACCGCTGAACTCGTGTCCCAGGGTGAAGGGCGGATCGCCGAACCACCGTACGTGGCCGGCGCGGACCTTCCAGTCGGCCGGGCAGAAGCCCGTGGCTTCGACGCGCACCAGCACCTGGCCCGATGCGGGGCGGGGAACGTCGACCTCGGCGATTTCCAACACCTCGGGGCCGCCGAGGGAACGCTGAATGACTGCTCGCATGCGTTGATCATCACCCGGTCGGTATCTTCTGTACAGTAGGCACCCTCTCGGAAGGTGGTACCCATTGGAAACCGATGACGCCGCGGAAGCCACCTGGTCGGTGCCCTCCGTCGCCTGCCCCACCGGCACCGTGATCGCGGTGCTCGCCAACAAGTGGGTCCTCTACGCGCTGGGAGCGCTGCGGCAGAACGCGGGGCCCATGCGATTCAACGAACTCAGCCGCAGCGTGCCGGGCGTCACGCAGAAGATGCTGACCCAGACCCTGCGCACGCTGGAGCGGGACGGGCTGGTCGTCCGCAAGGTCTTCCCCACCGTTCCGCCGCGCGTGGAGTACGACCTGACACCGCTCGGCTGCCAGGCGGGGCTGCTGAGCGCGTCCATCGGACAGTGGGCGGACACCCACGTCGGCCAGATCCTCGACGCCCGGCTGGCGTTCGACGCCCGGACCGCCACCGCGCCGGGCCCGGTCGGCTGAACGGGGGCCCGACGGCGAGAGGGCGGACTCATCGCAGTCCTTCCGTCCCGGATTCCCCGCCGCGAGGGGAGCCGTGCAGGGCGGGGACGATGCGCCAGTCGCGCTGGAAGACGAGGTTGTGGAGGTCGGCAGCCACGACGGCACGCAGGGTCGGCACCAGTTCGGCGGCCTGCTGCGGGGTGGAGACGTTGAGCGGCCACTCGCCGACAGTCGCGCCGCGAAGGTGGGGGTGGTGGAAGCCGGCGCCGTAGTGGGCGTGCAGGGTCAGGGAGGTGATACCGGCCCGCAGTTGCTCGGGCCAGCAGAGCGACCAGGCGGCGAAGCTTCCGCCGTGCCCGTCCTGGCGGAGGCCGGTGGCGTGCAGGGTCCCGCTGCCGAGCAGCAGGTGGGCGTCGAACTCGGCGAGGACCTGGCGGGCGGGCGCGTCCATGAGCCGGACGGCGGCGCGGAAGGCACCGTCCTTGCCGGTCCTGTCCCGGTGCCCGGCGTGGGTGCCCTCGCGCAGATCGGTGAAGTGGCGCAGGAGGGCGTCCAGCGGGGCGGGGGACGCGGGAGGTTCGGCGGGGGAAACGGTCGAGGTCATCGGACGTCGTTCCTTTCGGACGGTGGTGTGCAGAGCTCGCGGGGCAGGTCGCGCAGGGTGCGGGCGAGGAGCGGCAGCAGGGTCCCGGTCGGGCGCAGGAGGTCGGCGTGCCCGGTGCCGGGCGGGTGGAGGAGGTGGACGGGGACGTCGGCGTCGCGCAGGATCCGCGCGTAGCGGAGGGTGTCGCCGCTGACGGGATCGAGGTCGCCGGCCGCCAGGACGGCCGGGGCGAGTCCGCGGTGGCCCGCTGCGCCGAAGGGCGTGGAGTGCAGGACGGTGCCGTCGGCGGCGAGGGCGGTGGCTGCCGTCCCGCGGTGGGCGTGCCAGGCGCGGCGCAGCGCGGCCGCGGTCGGGAAGGCCCGGGGGTCGCGCCGGTGGCTCGGCGCCCGGCAGCCGGGGTCGAGCGGAGGGTAGGCCAGGACCTGGGCGTCGAGCCGGCCGCCGCGGTCACGGACGGCGAGTGCGGCGCAGGCCGCGAGGGTGGCCCCCGAGCTGTCGCCGCCGACCGCCAGCGGCGAGCCCGAGGCGTCGCTGCGCAGACGGGTCCACTCCAGGGCCGTCAGGAGGTCTTCGAGGGGGGCGGGGTGCCGGTGGCGCGGTGCGAGCCGGTAGTCGACGCTCACCACGGTCCAGCCGGACAGGACGGCGAGGCGGGCGGTCACGTCGTGCCACTGCGCGACCGATCCGTACTGCCAGCTGCCGCCGTGGGCCCACACCAGGAAGCCGTTGGGCGCTGCGTGGCCGGAGCCGGGGCGGAACACGCGGGCGCTGACGGCGGGGTCGCCGGGGATCACGAGGTCGGACCAGGTCGCCCCGGCGGCGGGGCGGGCCGGGCGGAGTGCGGGAGACATGGGGGGCTCCTTTCGTACGGGAACGGCCGGGGCGGCAGAACCGGGGAAGGACGCGATGGTGCGTACCGGCGCGCGGTACGGGCGGCGGCGGAGGGTGCGGCGGTGGTCACCTCGGGACGGGCAGGGCGGCCCGACAGGTGCGGTCCGCCCCGCCCGTCCCGCGTCCGGCCGGGGACCGGTCCGGGGCCCCCGGGCTCACACGGCGGACCCGGCCCGCGGGGCGGCCTTGCGGGCGTGCAGGAAGCCCGCGGCGAGGACGACCCCGAGCAGGACGAGGGCGGCGTTGACGGCGATGGCGACGGTGACACCGTGGTGGATCGCCGAGGCGGTGGCGGCGCCGCCCCCGGCCGCGGTGACGACGGCGGACATGATCGGCGTGCCCATGGTGATGCCGACCTGCTGGGACATGGACGCCAGTCCGGTGGCCAGACCCTGTTCGGCGTCCGGGAGGCCGCTGGTGGCGGTCACCATGAAGCCGACGATGACGAGCATGTTGCCGATGCCGCCGAGGAACGTGGCGGGCAGCAGTACGCCCAGGGCCGTGCCGGTGGAGGTGCCCAGGAAGAGCAGCACGGCCGTGGCGGCCGCCTGGAGCAGCCCTCCGGCGACGAGCGCGGTCGACGTGGAGGTGCGGGCGATGACCTTCGCGGCGAGGAGCCCGCCGACGACCGTACCCGCGCCGAGCACGCCGAAGGTCACACCGGCCTGGAGCGGCGAGAAGCCGAGGGTGTCCTGGAGGTAGAGGGTCAGCAGGTACACCAGCGACGTCTCGGTCACGAAGGCCAGCAGGCCGAACACGTTGCCCCAGGCCACGTTGCGGCGGCCGAGCACGGCGGGCGGCACCAGCGGCTGGGCGACCTTCCGTTCGATCAGGAAGAACACGGCCAGCAGCGCCAGGCCCGCGGTCAGGCCGGACAGCGCCGGGGCGCCGGTCCACCCTCGCGCACCGGCCTGGGTGAGCCCGTAGACGAGCGCGAGCAGACCGCCCGTCACGGTGAGGGCGCCCGGCAGGTCGAGCCGGGGACGCTCGGCGGGCCTGGACTCCTTGATGACGGCCGGGGCGACGAGGACGACGGCGAGCGCGACCGGCACGTTGACGAAGAAGGCCCACCGCCACGACAGCAGGTCCGTCAGAGCGCCGCCGAGAATGGCTCCGGCGGTGAAGCCCGCCGACATCAGGGCGCCGCTCGCCCCCAGCGCCCTCTGCCGCAGCGGCCCTTCGGGGAAGGCCGTGGTCAGCAGCGACAGCCCGGCCGGGGTCGCGGCGGCGGTGGCCAGACCCTGGGCGACGCGGGCTGCCAGGAGGACCCCCGGGCCGGTGGCGAGTCCGCCGAGCAGGGACGACAGCCCCAGCAGGGCGATGCTGCCGATGAACATCTTCTTACGGCCGATCAGGTCGCCGATGCGGCCGAAGAAGAGCGTGAACCCGGCGGCGGACAGGGCGAACGCGGTGGCGATCCACTGCAGGTTCGACAGGGAGAAGCCGAGCCCGTCGCCGATCGCCGGCAGCGCGACGTTCAGGATCGAGAAGTCGACGGCGAGCATGAACTGGGCGACCAGCAGCACCCCGAGGACAAGCTTCAGCCGGCCGGTGAGCTGCTCGGCGCCGGCGGCGGCACCGGGCTCCGGGCGGGTTGCGGTGGGCCGCGACTCCGTATTTGTGGTGGACATGACACACATCCCTTTCGACTCCGCTGCACGGAGGGGGCGTTGGAACGAGGGACACCGACAGACCCCAGTTAATGGGTCCGTCGTCCCGTTACACCCAGAAAGGTAGCACGGGATCACCACTAAAGGCACTCTGGTTCCGATTACTTGAGGCCCGGTACAGCGGCGCCACGGGCACCGCAAACGGCCACGGCGTCACGGCCCGGCCCGGCTACCCCGTTCGCGGGCGCCCGCGAACTCCGCCGACAGGACAGGGCACCGGCGGAGACCGGGCGGTGCCGTGCCGTGCTCCCTCGCCGTGCGGTCAGCGCACGGGACGCCTTCCCGAGCGCCGCCAGCGCAGCGCGAGATAGGCGATGTCGGCCGCGAACAACACGATGCCGATGACCAGCAGGAAGGCCAGGCCGTGGGCGACAGCCCCGACAAGGCCCAGCACGATGGCGACGATGACCAGCGCCAGGAAGAGAACCACGGCGTACTCCCTGTCCGTGCGACGCTCAGCGGCGTGCGAGCTGTCGCTCGCCGGCGGCGCCGACGTGGTAGGCGATGTCATAGTGGGCGAAGATCGCGGCTTCGTCCTCGGCGGGCAGCACGTCGTCGGTGCCCATCGACGGGCTCTCCTTCACCAGCGCCCTGTCGTACGCGACCTTCACGTATCCCGGTCCGACGCTCGCACCGTCAAGGGGGACGAACACCAGCCGGTGTCGTGTGGGCAGGCCGATCTGCACAGTGGCCATCGCCGGCTCGTCCGTGCTGGTGTTCACGTAGACCGCCTCGAAGGTGCCGATCTTGTGCCCTGCGGGGTCCACGACGTCGTACGTGCGCCACTCGCGGATATCCGCCACCTGGATCATCCTTCGGCCCCCTCGCGCGTTCGGAATCGGCGACTGCTCTGCCCATCTACTGCCCCGGAGCGCTGTGCTCCACCAGATTGCGGCCATCCGGCCTATCAGCAGGGCGCAGGCGCGGCGCCGGACCGCCGGAGAGCGGAAGTGCTCCCGCCGTCCGGCCGTACGGCCGGACGGCGGGAGCCGAACCTGCTGGAGAAGGTGCGGGGAATGCCGCCCGGTCGCCGGGCGGACCGGCTCAGCTCGGCAGCTTCCAGTTCTGCGCGCCCGTGCCGTTGCAGCCGTAGATTTGCAGTTGTGTGCCGTTGGCGGTGGAGGAGTTCGGGACGTCCAGGCACAGCCCCGACTGCGGGTTGACCAGCGAACCGTTGGAGCCCGGCGTCCACTTCTGGGCGCCGCTGCCGTTGCAGGTCCACAACTGGACGGCCGTGCCGTTGGTGGTGCCGCTGTTGCTGACGTCCAGGCACTTGCCGAGCGTACGCAGCGACCCGTCGGCGGCGACGATCCAGTCCTGGGCGTAGGTGCTGTTGCAGCCGTAGATCTGGACGTGGGTGCCGTCGGAGGTTGAGGAGTTGGCGTCGTCCACGCACAGGTTCGTGCCGACGCCGGCCCCGATCGGGCCGATGCGGGGCGAGGCCGGTGCCGCGGTGTCGCCGGCGTAGGAGGGCGGGGCCGCCGAAGCGGCGCTTGCCCATGAGGTGTTGGCGCTGGTGCCGAGCGTGAAGCTCAACGTGCCGCCCGCGGTGACCGCCGTGGTGGGTGCGTAGGCGTTGTTCCGGGCCGCGCCGTTCCAGGTGGCCGACTGCACGTACGGTGCGTTGTCCGCGGCACCGTTGCCGTTGATCGTCAGCGACGCGCCGGACGGCAGCGAAATCACTGCCTGCGTGAACAGCGGTGAGCCGAGGGCGAGATCAGAGGTGCCCGGGGTCTCGGGGTACATGCCGAGCGCGGACCAGACGTACCACGCGCTCATCGTGCCCAGGTCGTCGTTGCCGTCGGCCAGGCCTCCGGGGGTGTCCGCCCAGATCTGGTCCTGGACCGCCCGCACCGTGCTCTGCGTCTTGTACGGCTCACCGATGTAGTCGTACTCCCACGGTAGTTCGATGCTCGGCTCGTTGCCCACCCACGCGTAGCCGTTGCCGCCGGTGAAGCTGCGCAGGGTGGTGTCGAGGTAGTCGTTCATGGCCTTGTTCCCGCCCTTGGCCCTGGCCAGGCCACCGACGTCGAACGGCACCATCCCGGTGTAGATCCAGGAGTCGGCCTCGACCATGTCGGTGCCGCTGGTCGGATCGAAACCGCCGGTCCAGGAGCCGCCGGCATTGCGCGGCTCGACGAAGCCGGAGGCCGGGTTGAGCACGTTGCGCCAGTCCTGCGCGCGGTTGGCGTAGGTCTTCTGGTCCGCGCTGTCGCCGAGCCGGCCGGCCAGCGCGGAGAGTGCGAAGTCAGCGGTGTCGTACTCCAGCGTGGTGGCCACGGGGCCGTAGAAGTTGCAGCAGCCGTAACTGCCGTCGTGCGGCATGTACCCGGGCGAGTTCAGGTAGTTCAGACCCGGCCGGTTGTTGTTGGCCTTGCTCGCCTCCGCGACCATGTCGGCCAGCGCGGTGGCGGTGTCGAACTTCGTGGCGCCGAAGGCATGGTAGTCCGCGAGGATGGCGTCCGCCGGGTCCCCGACCATCACGTACGACTCACCGTTGTTCTCCGACCACTTGGGGAACTGGCCGGTCTGCGCGTAGTCGTCGACCATCGACTGCGCGGTGTCCGAGGCGACCTGCGGAGCGACCAGCCCTTCGAGCTGGGCCTGCGAGCGGTAGATGTCCCAGCCCGAGTAGTTCGCGTAGGCGGCACTGTGGCCGGAGTCCACGGTGTGCGTCTTGCCGTCGAAGCCGTAGTACTGGCCGTTCGAGTCGCTGATCACGTTGGGATGCAGCAGCGAATGGTAGAGCGCGGTGTAGAAGGTCTGCTGCTGCGCCGCGGTACCGCCCGCGATCCGCACCTTTCCCAGCGCGGCGTTCCACGAGTTCTGCGCGGCGGTGCGGGTCGCGGCGAAGTCCCAACCGCTGTTCTCCGCGGTGCGGTTGGCGACCGCGTTGGCCACCGACACGTAGGAGACGCCGACCTTGGCCTGCACCACCGGGTTGGCAGTGGTGTCGAAGGTGACGTAGCCGTTCGAGGCGGCCGCCTGGGGTACCGCGCTTCCCGTCACGGACTTCGGCGTCGCGGCCTTCGGCATCTTTGCGTGCAGCACCGACTTGCTCGGATCGTCCACGGCGTTCCTCGACGCCGTGCCGGTAGTGACCCGCGGGGTCGCCGCCGGCTTGGCGATCGACGCGCCCTCGTTGGCGAACGGCTGGTCGAAGACCATGTCGAAGTACACGGTGTACGTGTTTCCGGCCCCGCAGAAGTGACCGCTGGTGACCTGACCGCTCACCTCGGTGCTGGACACCTTCGTGAACTGGGTGTTGGTGCCGCCGTACTGGCTGCCGGTGAGCTTGAAGATCAGGTTCGCCTGGGTGGACTTGGGGAACGTGAAGCGGGCCATGCCGCTCCGCGTGGTCGTGGTCAGCTCGGTGGTCACCTGGTTGTTGAGCGCGACCTCGTACGCGCCCGCGGAGGCCGACTCGTTGGCGTGCGAGAACGCGTCCGTCGCTCCGGTGTTCACCGCACCGACGGTCGGCAGCACCGGAATGTCGCCGGAGGCACCGCACCCGGGGCCCGCGATGTGGGTCAGGCTGAAGCCCGTGATCGAGGAGTCGTTGTACTCGTAGCCACCACCCGGTGGGCGCGAAGGCGTGTCCGGGCTCCACTGCACCATCCCGAAGGGCACGTCGGCGCCGGGGAAGTCGTTGGCCTGGTTGGTCGTCCCGACTAACGGGTTGACCAAGGTGGCCGGAGAGGTGACCGGAGCGGCCGCCGCCCTGGCGGCGGCCGTGGCCGGCGCACACATCCCGGCCACGGCCAGCGATGCGGCCGCGAGCACGCCGATCACATACGCTCCGGGGGATCTGGACAGTCGTGTCCTCACGAGATTTCTCCTCTGAGTGAGCGCTGACAACGTTGTCGGTCAGTGCGTACAGCAACGGCCGGAACCACAAGGGAAATTGACAACGTTGTCGGATCTGATGCGGGCCTGCGAAGCTGCTGACGTTCCGGCATCTGATGACTCCAAGAGCTCAGCGGTACGCGAGGGGCCGGTGAGTGGAGAGCACTGAGCGCGAAAGTACCGACTAGGCAGGGACACGTCAACCATTCGCACGTGTGGTCGGGCGCGGGTCACTGGGACCCTAGCGCCACGGCAGCGAAGCGCGGCGTTCGGAAGGCCGCTGCCCCGCGTCTCCATCCGGCTCCCGACACTGCGGTCCGCCCGGGAGAACCCTCCCGGGGACCCCGCCGCATCCACGGGGGCTTCTCGTCAACGGCATCCGGATCCCGCGCATCGACGCGGCCGCGGAACGGTGAATGCGGACCGGCGCACACGTACTTCCCCCCGTGCCCGGCTGTCCGCGTCACGGAGTAGGCGCGCGCCGCTGGGCCACGACAGGCCCGGCCGCGCGGCAGGCTCCAGGGCGGGTCCGCGAAGTCCCGGTGTCCGCCCGGAGGGCGGGGCGGACGGTGCCTGGGGCGTGCGATCGCACGGCGGAGGGTCGCCCTCGTCGTGGGCCTGCTCGGACGAGCCCGACAAGGCAGCGGGGGTGTGCGCCAAGCGCCGCCCGCCGGGCGGGACTTCGCGGACACGCCCTAGTCTTCTGAGTCAGGAATTCGCTTCAAATATCCGGCGAGGCGCTCGAGGATGTCGTCGGCGGTCTTGGTCCAGATGTAGGGCTTGGGGTC
>NZ_JBIRPW010000021.1:0-119630 GCF_044332905.1 Streptomyces sp. NPDC021224
ACCGCGGGGAAGACGGCGTCCGCGCACGACATCACGGCGGCGACCGCTGCTCCGCCGGACACGTCCGCGGCCAGGGACAAACAGGTGGTGCCGCTCCACCCGGATCAGCCCCCCGGGAATCCCGGTGCGCCGTCTGCTGCTGATGCGGCCCCTGTTCCGCAGCCGGCGGCGGTGACGGATTTCTCGCCGGGGCCGAAGCAGACCGATGAGCAGATGAGGTCCGCGGACGTCACCGACGACCAGCTCGCCCGCAGCAACGAACCCGACTTCACCGGTGCGCTGAAGGACAAGAAGCAGGCAGATGCGCACTCGGCCACCGCGCCGGGCAGGGCGCGGGGTGCGGAGAAGCAGCAGATCGCCGCGGCCAAATCCGGGGCTGCGGCCTCCGGTGCGCACGCGATGGCGCAGCTGACGGCGACGCGGCACGCGGCGGGGAAGGCGGTGGACTCCGGCAAGGGCGGGGCGAAGTCGAGGGACGAGTCGCGCCGGGCGGAGGCCACGGCCCGGCTGCAGAAGGTCTTCGACGCCACGAAAAGGGACGTCGAAGCGATTCTGTCGGGCCTGGACAAGAAGGTCGATGCGCAGTTCTCCGCGGGGGAGGCGAAGGCGCGGGCGGCGTTCGAGACGGATCAGAAGGCCCGGATGTCCGCGTACAAGCACAAGCGGTACGGGGGTTGGCTGGGCGGGGCGAAGTGGGCGAAGGACAAGCTGCTGGGGATGCCGAAGGAGGCGAACGACCTCTTCCAGATCTCCCGGCAGGTCTACGTCACCCAGATGCAAGGCGTCATCTCGTCGGTCGCCGACACCATCGGCACGGACCTGGGTGCGGCGAAGTCGCGGATCGCGAAGGGCCGTGCGGACCTCACGGCGGAGGTGAACAGGCTCCCCGCGGACCTGAAGAAGTACGGCCAGGACGCGGCGAAGGACTTCGCGGGCAAGTTCGACGACCTCGAGTCCGAGGTGGACGACAAGTCCAAGGAGCTCGTGCAGACCCTGGCGACGAAGTACACGCAGGCGCTGCACAAGGTCGACGAGGAGATCAAGAAGCTCCAGGACGCGAACAAGGGCCTGGTGTCCAAAGCGGTCGGGGCGATCGCGGGGGTGATCAAGACCATCACGGAGCTGAAGAACCTCCTGATGGGCATCCTCGCCAAGGCCGCCACCGCCATCAGCAAGATCATCAAGAACCCCATCGGGTTCCTGAACAACCTCGTCCACGCCGTCGGCGCGGGCCTGAAACTCTTCCTCGCCAACATCGCCGACCACCTCAAAAAAGGCCTGGTGTCCTGGCTGCTGGGCACCGCGGTCAAAGCCGGACTGAACCTGCCCGCCTCCTTCGACCTCAAGGGCATCATCCAGCTCATCACCGGCCTGCTCGGCCTGACCTGGGCCAACATCCGCGCCCGCATCACCGCCAAGGGCATCCCCGACCAGGCCATGACCGAGGTCGAGAAATCCGTGCCCGTCGCCCAGAAGCTCGCGAAGGAAGGCCCGGCCGGGGTCGAGCAGGAGATCGTCAAGGACGTCGGCGACCTCAAGGCGACCATCCTCGGCAAACTCACCTCCTACCTGATCCCGACCGTCATCATCGCCGGCATCACCTGGATCCTGTCCCTCCTCAACCCCGCGTCCGCGTTCGTCCGCGCGGTCAAGGCGATCGTCGACATCGTCTCCTTCGTCATCAACCAGGGCGCCCAGGTCGTCGAGTTCGTGCAGGCCGTCCTCGACGCCGTCATCGCCATCGCGAACGGCGGCACCGCCGGCGTCCCCAAAATGGTCGAAACAGCCCTCGCCGCCGCCATCCCCACCCTCCTCGGCCTCCTCGCCTCCCTCCTCGGCATCGGCAACCTCGCATCCAAAGTCAAATCCGTCTTCCACGCCGTCGCCAAACCCGTCAACCGCGTCATCGACAAAATCGTCGGTTTCATCGTCAAAATCGGCAAGAAGATCTGGGCGAAGCTCAAATCCAAGCTCAGCAAGAAGAAGGGGGGACACAACAGCAAGGGCAAAGACACACCCGAGAGCAAACAGCAGCGCCTCACCAAGGGGCTTGCCGCAGCCCGGTCCGCTGCCCAGCGACTGAACAGAAGCGGTCGGTTCAGCAGAGCAGCCCTTCGCACAGTTTTTGCGGCGATCAAGACCCGCTACGGAATGACAACTTTGGAACCGATCGCACGGGGGACCAGTTGGTCTGCCCGTGGAACGGTGAATCCCACCGGCGAGATCGGACTTGACGTTGACAACTCTGAAGCCGGCGATAACGATCAAGATACGCAGGATCCATCAGACGCGCACTACCTCGAAATGATCCGCGGCGCGTTGCCCAAACACGCCGAAAAATTCTCCCGAGAGGCGCAGGAGTCATGGAACAAAACCCTGCGGGAAGTCGAGGTCGACGAAACACCGGTATGGAGCGAGCCACCCGTTCAACTTGCCGGCCTTCCGTCGGACGCCGCAACACTTATCAATAATCAAGAAATCTTGAAGCAGCTACTCGGCTATTTCAAGGAGAAGTCCCGAAAGAGAAGTCCCAATGGCGCCCCCTCGGACACCCCTGCAGACACGGGCAATTTCTACAACCACGCCTTCAGGACAGGCGGCCCACTGCGTGAGAAAATGCTGCTGGCATTGGGTAATGCCGCACTGCAGGAACTCAAGGAGCCGAGCGACGACCGCTCGACGGATGCCACGAACCAAGTCAACACCATGCAGTACGGAGTAGCCTCGGGTTCGTTCGGAAAGTTCGCACCGTTACCCGGATCCGGTCCCGGGGCGAACAAGGAGCTCGAAGCCATGGTCACCACAAAGGGGGGAATCATTGGGTTTCTCCGCTTCGTCGCCACCGAAAGTTCGGAATGGAATACGAAAGTTTTTGACCTGTGGATGAAACACAAGCCCTCCAAAGAGTATCTGATGAGCCTGTTCCGGGAGGCAGACTCCGGCAAGCACGAATGGATTCCCACCGATTACATCCCGGCCGTTCTCTTACGCGCCATGAGTCATCTCACTCAGGGAGACAAGCTCGAAGCGGCTCGCTGGGTGGCGTTGCACCACGCCCTGCGATCAAGGACCGAGCAGGTAATCTGGGCCATTGAAGGCGTATCACCTAAGGGCCATTCCGGCGCCCTCTGGGAGCAGTACGTCAAGGACGGAAAGACCAAGTACAAATTCACCCTGACCAACGGCCAGGAAGCTTTCCACAACCAACTGCGCAGCATCTTCGACCAGCACCACGGCAGCGCTCTGCAGTACGTGAACGTCCTGCGAGGGCGACTCAAAGACGCTGACAACCCCCTGATCTGGAACGGTCGCCTCGACCGACACGACCCACAATTCCTCGACAAGCCGGTCGCCGCGCTCGTCAAGACGGCTGTCGGCATAATGGAGTTGACCGTCCGGGAGTTTGCCGTTGAGCAAGAGATGAACTTCGACGACATCATGACCGATCTTGACGAAGCCGACGAAACCGTACAAGAGGTGAGCTGAAAGATGTCATTCCTCGAACCTCAGATTGAGCGGGCTGTTCAACGCCGACTGAAGAGGAATCCGCCCTTCGGCGACGCCGACATCGCCCAGATCGAGGCCTTGGCCGTCCTCTTCCCGCGCGATCTCGGCGACCTCGCCCGTTTCCCCATGCTGAGGACGCTGAACGTGATCGGGTACGGGGGACGCGACCTCTCTGTGCTCGCTGGCCACCCGCGGTTGGCGTCGCTTTCCATGCGGTTCAGCGCTCTCGCCGATGTGAGCGCGGTGCCGACGCTTCCGTCGATCCGCCGCCTCAAGATTCCCCTCAACGCTATCGAGGACATCTCCCCCCTGCGGTCCGGGTCAACGAAGCTACGCGAAGTCGACCTCGTCGGCAACCCACTCCTCGAGGAGAGCTATCGCGAAGTGGTGCCCGAACTTCGGCAGCAAGCAACGGAAACCGTGAACGTCTCCGAAGAGCGAGAGTGGAAGATCACTCGCAAGCTATACGCTATCGGACTACCGTTCGACTATTTCCGGCAGGGTGACACCTACCTCCTGTGTCGGCCCGGGCTGGAGTTCACCAACACGCCCGACGCAGGTCACCTGGAAATCGCCCCAGCCGATCTGGAGGAAGTCCTTCAACGAGGCCCGGAGGAAGTCCGCAGGCTGTTCATCACGAAAGCGGACCACTGAGTTTGTCGCTGGGATGTCGGGTGGGGGCTGACGGGGCATGACGGTCGCGTATTCCGGTTGATGAGGTATCCGCTGGGTGGTGGTTTTGACACCTGAACGGTGTCCCATAATTGATCTCTGAATGGGCTCGGGTGTGGTCGTGCCCTGTGAGGGTGGGTCGTCTGTCCGGCGAGGGCGACGTTGCACATGCGGGCGAAGACGTGCTCGACGCGGGCGCGGACCAGCGGTGGCTTGCGGTGTACATCGTGGATGTCGACCGCCGTCCACGCGAAGATCCTCTCGCGTTCGTTCAGCTTTGCGGCGCGGACGGTCAGCGGCTCGAAACCCACTTGGTGGCTGACCGAGTGATGCAAAACCCTGAGACTTTGCCTCACGTCCTCAAGGCAAACAGGCATCAGCGTCGAAAAGACTTAATTCGCGCGACGCTACGGAACATGAACTCGTGATGTCGGTTGACTCGTGGTGACGGCGTCAGGGTCCGAGACCGCCGGCTGTTAGCGGCTCGGGTTCAAGACTCTGGCTGCAACCATCGCCGCGGCGAGATTCACTTCGACGTCATCTCTCCATGAGCAGACCTCCAGCCATGAGAGGTAGCCGCCTTGCACGAAGACCAGGACCTCGCCAGGGCACTCGCCGGTTTCCGTGAACAGCTGCATGTCGGCAGCCACGACGGTGCCGGGCCCGTTGGCGCGGGCTCCACCGCATCGACGTCGATGTCGAAGTAGGTAGTGCCGCACCCGCACTCACAGCGGGATCGCATGCTGAGTCGGGGCACCTGCCGTCGGAGGGCGACGTGAACGGGCTCGTCCTGGTTCAGGACGAGGTCAAGCACGTCGACTACGTCCTCGGGCAAGCTGTCAGTCATGCCGCCACCGTAGCTGACCAGCAGCTTTGGTCTTCGATCAATGTCGGGGCCGTCGACCCCACGCTCACAGGTCCAGGGCCGGGTCGGTGCCGGCGATGCAGCCGTCGATGGCCTCCGGTCGGTTCCGCGGCATCGTCAGTTATCGACTGCCCTGCCTCGTCTTCCAAGACGAGGCAGGTATTTGCGCCTGGCCGCGGTGCGCCTGCCCGCGGCCAGGTCTCCTTCCTCACCTCGACCGCGTCGTCATCGCGCTCGATACGCTCCACGGCAAGTAGTCAGATTTGTTGGACGGTGATGCGGGGGTAGTCCGCGAGGAGTTTGGTGAGGTCGTCGGTGTCGGAGGTGAAGACGATCACCGCGCCGGGTTGGTCGAGGGCGGTGACGGCCAGGAACGTGTCGATGACGTATTTGTGGCCGTGCATGCCTGTCGAGCGGCGGAGGGATTGGGCGGCTCGGGCCTGGTCCGCTCCCAGGGGGTGGATCACCAGGCGGGAGGTGAGCCAGTTCCAGCGGGGCTGGGGGATGCGGCCGTCGTCGGCCTCGACCACCGTCATCGGGGTGATGACCACCGGGATGCCCTCGCGGCGGGCGTCCTCGATCAGGGCCAGGACGGAGCGGTCGGCCCGCACCGCTTTGGACAGGGCCTCGCTGTCGAAGACGTAGACGAACGGTGAGGTCACGCGGCTCCTCGTCGGTCCGCCGCGAGTTGGGCGGCAATGCGGGCCTGGGCTGCCTCGCGGACGTGGCGGGCCTCGGCCAGTTCCTCGTCCGTCACCGCGCCGTGCTCCTCCTGGAGCCAGTCCGACAGCTCGCCCAGACGGTCGATCCGGTCCTGGTGGACCAGGGCGTCGGTGACGTAGGACGACAGCTCGCGCTCCCCGACCCGTTCGCGGATCGACGCGAGCAGCTCCTCCGGGATGGTGACCGTCACGCGCTTCATCGTCATACTTCGAATCATACTCTCGCATGGTGATGCTGCCCGGCTTCGGCGCCTCAGGACTCCGCCGGGCGGCGGTGGCGGCCTGGGGTGGGTGGGGGGTTGGGGGGCGGGGACTCCGGGGAGGCGGGGCCGCGGTGGCGGCCCGGCGGGGGTGAGGGGTCGTGCGGGTCGGTGCTGGTGGATGCGGTGGCGTCGGACAAGGTCGAACTCCCCGTGGTGTGTCGGCGGCGCCGGAGACGAGCGAGCAGCGATGACGCGTCCGCGTGCTCACGTTGCGTCCCCCGATGCGCAACGGCGAGCGTTGAGCTTATCTCCGGGTGGGCGGGCGGGAGTGGCCGGCCCCCCGGCTCTCCTTCTGCCGCCCGTGGTTGCCCTGGGCCGCCCAGCTCCTCCCATCGCACCCTCGCCGTCACCGCCCGTGGGTGGGGTGCCCAGCGGGCGGGGTCGGCCGCCGGTGCCGTGCGGCTCATGACGCGCGGACCGCGGCGAGCGGTGCCTGCTGGAGCGGCAGTACGGCCCAGGTCCGGCGTACCGGCAGCGCCCTCCCGTACTCCCCGGCGGAGGCGGAGGCGGCCCCGGGCGCAAGCGCCCCCGGCGAAGGGGCCCGGCCCCCACCGCCCCCCACGGGCAGCAGCACCCGGCCTCCGGCGCACCCGGCGAAGGCCCTCGTCCCCCGGGAGCCCGCCGACACGCACGGCGTGGCCCCGAGTACGGCTCCCCCGGCGAGAGCCGCGGCCCCCTCCGCCGAACCCCCTCGCCCCAACGCCCGCCGCCCCGCGGCGCCTTGCCCTGCTCCCCCGCCGGAGGTCCCGGCACCCGGCGGCTCCACCGGCGCGGTGCCCGTCGCGGCCTCCCAGGCCGGCGCCACCACCCCCCAGCTCACCGGCGGCTCGTACGCCGCCAGCCCCCACACTCCCGCGGCCCCTCCCGCCGCGCCCGGCGAATCTCCCGCGCTCTCCGTGAGCCCCGGCTGCCCCACCGCGTACGGCAGCTTCAGCTCGTCCCGCGGCAGCCACACCCCCGCCGCCCCCAGCCAGCCCACCGGCGAGGCCCGCCAGTGGAGGCGGCGTTCGCCGGGGCGCCACAGCGCCAGCGACTCCGCGCCGCCGGGGACTTCGGCGCGGAAGGCCACCACGGAGGCCTCGGGGGCGAGGATGAGGCCGGGCTGGGCGGCGACGGGTGTGAGCTGGACGCCGGGGACGCGCAGGGCGTCGGGGAAGCGCACGGGGTGGTGGCTGCCGAGGACACCCCAGCCGAGCCGGGCCTCTCCGGGCGCGTCGCTGCGCAGCACCAGCAGCCCGCTGTCGGGCTCGGCGAGCAGCAGCCGGTCGTCGCTGTCGTCGGTGATCTGGAGCAACGGGCTGGTGCGCCCGGTGCCGAGGTCGGCGGCCACCGCCTTGGTGCGGCCGCCGAGTTCGCGGTCGAGGACGAGCAGCCGTCCGGCGCGGTCGAGCCAGACGCCGCCGGTGCAGCGGCCCTCGACGGTCAGGACGGGCTGCGGCCCCTGCCCGTCCGTGGTGCCGTGGACGCGCCACACGCGGGTACGGCAGGTGGCCGCGTCGTACGCGAGGGCGTAGGCGACGGGCGGGGAGGCGGGGACGGGCGGCAGCAGCCGTACGTCGTCGCCGGTCAGCGAGCCGACGGGCTGCTCGGCGGTCTCCGGGCCGGAGGGGTGGAGCAGGACGAGGTCCCAGTGGTCGGCGACGCGGCGGCGGACGAGCACCCGCCCGTCGGCGAGCGGCAGCGTCTCGGTGCCGGGTTCCTCGGGCTGCCGTCCGGGCAGCGGTACGGCGTAGGGCTCGGGCCCGCCGAGGGTCCAGCGCTCGACGAGCAGGCCGCGGCCGGTGCCGTCGGACGTGACGCTCTCGGCGAGGCAGGCCGCGTACGAGCCGTCCGC
The DNA here is from genome assembly GCF_044332905.1 of Streptomyces sp. NPDC021224. NCBI lineage: Bacteria > Bacillati > Actinomycetota > Actinomycetes > Kitasatosporales > Streptomycetaceae > Streptomyces > Streptomyces sp. NPDC021224. The sequence goes on from NZ_JBIRPW010000021.1 coordinate 7,864, forward strand.
GGCGATCGTGAACCCGGTCCGGCGCACGGTCCGCAGCAGCACGTCGGCCGCCGCTCCCGCGGCGCCGCCGCCCGCGGCCCGCAGCGTGCTCATCGCTCCCACAGCTGTGACGGTCATGTGTGTCGTCCACCTCCGGCGCAAGACCGTAGTTTTCGCACTTCCGGGCGATCAACGCGACTGGGGGCCATTCACCCGTAAGGGTGTCGCCGTGCACGATTCGCCCGCGGGGCGTACGCGGGTGTGCAAAACGGCGCTCAGCCGGACGGAGCGGCCGCAGGCCCGGAAAACGGGGGTGGGTGTAGGACGCACCCACGGATGAGGTTAGGCTCACCTAAGACTGTGTTTGAGCTTTGAACCACCAGCGGGGCCACGCCCACCGCGCACGGCCCCGCGCACCTCACAGCCACGCCCACGCACACCCACGCACCAGGAGTCCCGTCATGTCCCACCGGCGCCGCCGTACCACCACCGCCGCCGTCGCTCTCGCCGTCGCCGCCGGGCTCGCCCTCGCCGCGTGCGGCGGTTCCTCCGACGACGGCGGGAAGGGGTCGGGCGGCGCGGACGCCGCCGCCAAGGACAAGCAGGCGGTCGCCAAGGGCGGCAAGGACTTCGGCTCCGCGGGCGACAAGACCGCCGAGATGGGCACGGACGCCAAGCCCGGCCAGTGGCCGCGGACGGTCAAGCACGCGATGGGCACGACCGTGATCCCGAAGCAGCCCACCCGGGTCGTCGTCCTCGACGTCGGCGAGCTGGACAACGTCGTGTCGCTCGGCGTCAAGCCGGTCGGCTACGCGCCCACCGAGGGCTCACCCGCGCTCCCGTCATACCTGAAGAAGGACGGCGGCAGCCCGAAGAACATCGGCACGATCAACAACCTCAACCTGGAGGCCATCGCGGGCCTCCACCCGGACCTCATCCTGGGCAGCCAGCTGCGCGCCGCCACGCAGTACAAGGCGCTGGAGAAGATCGCGCCGACCGTCTTCTCCGTCCGGCCCGGCTACACCTGGAAGCAGAACTACCTGCTCAACGCGGCCGCGCTGGACAAGACCGCGCAGGCCGAGGCGAAGCTCACCGAGTACGACGGCAAGATCAAGGCGCTGGACGCGGCGCTCGGGGCGAAGAAGCCCGTCGTGTCGATGGTCCGCTACATGCAGGACGGCAAGACGCGGCTGTACGCGAACCAGTCCTTCATCGGCACGATCCTGAAGGACGCGGGCATCCCGCGGCCCAAGAACCAGGACATCGACGACCTCGCCGCCGAGATCTCCGCGGAGAACATCGACAAGGCGGACGCGGACTACATCTTCACCGGTGTCTACGGCGACCCGAAGACGACGGACATGGCGCGGGCGCAGGCGAACCCGCTGTGGAAGAACCTGCGCGCGGTCAAGGCCGGGCACGCCTTCGACGTCCCGGACGAGACCTGGTACCTCGGGCTCGGCGTCACGGCCGCCGACCTGGTCGTCGCCGACCTCCAGCACTACCTGACGGCGTCCTGAGGGCCGCCCGGCCCGCACTCCCTCCCGCCGCGGGAGGCTTCGGCGCCCTCTGCGGGTAATCTTCCTAGACGTGCCACGTCTATCCGACCTCATCGACGCCCTCGACGCCCTGTGGCCGCCGGCCACGGCGGAGAGCTGGGACGCCGTCGGGCTGGTGTGCGGCACCCCGGAGGCGCAGGTCTCCCGGGTGCTGTTCGCCGTCGACCCCGTGCAGGAGGTCGTGGACGAGGCCGTCGCCGCGGGCGCCGACCTGCTCGTCACCCACCACCCGCTCTACCTGCGCGGCACCACGAGCGTCGCGCCCGTGGGCCCCGCCGGTTTCAAGGGCCGGGTGGTGCACGACCTCATCCGCAACGGCATCGCGCTCTACGTGGCGCACACCAACGCAGACCGCGCCGACCCCGGCGTCTCCGACGCGCTCGCCTCCGCCGTCGGGCTGCGGGTGACCGGGCCGCTCGTGCCGGACCCGGCCGACCCGGCGGGGCGCCGCGGGCTGGGCCGGATCGGCGTGCTGGACGAGCCGCTGAGCCTCGCCGAGTTCGCCGCGCAGGCCGCCCGCGGGCTGCCCGAGACGGCGACCGGGCTGCGGGTGGCCGGCGACCCGGCGGCCCCGGTCCGTACCGTCGCGGTGTGCGGCGGCTCCGGCGACAGCCTGTTCGCGCAGGTGCGGGCCGCGGGCGTGGACGCGTACCTGACCGCCGACCTGCGGCACCACCCCGCCTCCGAGGCGCGCCAGGCCGCGCCGCTCGCGCTGATCGACGCCGCGCACTGGGCCACCGAATGGCCGTGGTGCCCGCAGGCCGCCCGCGAGGTGGACGCGCTCGCCGAGCGGCACGGCTGGGCGCTCAGCACCCAGGTCTCGTACGCCGTCACCGACCCGTGGACGGCGCACGCACCCTCCGCTTCTCCCGTCCCTTCCAGCAGCCCAGGAGCCCCCCGCTGAACGCCGAGCCCGCCGACCAGATCCGCCTTCTCGAAGTCCAGGCCCTCGACGCGCGCATCGCGCAGCTGGACCACAAGCGCAAGACCCTCCCCGAGCACGCCGAACTCGAACGCCTCGGCGCCGACCACGCGCAGCTGCGCGACCTGCTGGTGGCCGCGCAGACCGAGGAGAGCGACACCGCCCGCGAGCAGACCAAGGCGGAGCAGGACGTCGACCAGGTCCGCCAGCGGGCCACGCGCGACCAGCAGCGGCTGGACTCCGGCGCGCTCGGCGCGAAGGACCTGGAGAACGTGCAGCGCGAGCTGGCCTCGCTCGCCAAGCGGCAGTCCGACCTGGAGGACGTCGTGCTCGACGTCATGGAGCGCCGCGAGGCCGCGCAGCAGCGCGCCGCGGAGCTGGGCGGCCGGGTCGGGGCCGTGCAGTCCGAGACGGCGGCGGCCGAGGCCCGCAAGACGGAGGCGCTGGAGGCCATCGACGCGGAGGGCTTCACCGTCGCCAAGGAGCGCGAGGTGCTCGCCTCGGCCGTGCCCGACGACCTGATGAAGCTCTACGACAAGCTGCGCGCGCAGGGCGGCGGCGTCGGCGCCGCCCGCCTCTACCAGAAGCGCTGCGAGGGCTGCCGGCTGGAGCTGAACATCACCGAGCTGAACGAGGTGCGCGCCGCCCCCGCGAACCAGGTGGTGCGCTGCGAGAACTGCCGCCGCATCCTGGTGCGCACCGCCGACTCGGGCCTGTAGGACCGGTGACGGCGCCGGAGACGGGGGCGGCCTCCGGCGCCGGGCCCGACCTCGGGGCGCCCACCGTGCTGCTGCTGCTCCGGCACGGCGAGACCGCGCTGACCGCCGGGCGCCGCTTCTCCGGGAGCGGCGGCGCGGATCCGGCGCTGTCGGACCGCGGACGTGAGCAAGCGGAGCGCGCGGCACGGGCGTTGGCGTCCGCGCGGCCGCCGGTGGACGCCGTCGTGTCCTCGCCGCTGGCCCGCTGCCGGGAGACCGCCGCGGTGGCCGCGGGCCGGCTCGGTCTGCCGGTGACCGTCGAACCGGGGCTGCGCGAAACGGCGTTCGGGACGTGGGAGGGCCTGACCTTCGCCGAGGCCCGCGAACGCGACCCGGCCGCGCTGGACGCCTGGCTCGCCTACCCCGCCGCCGCGCCGCCCGGCGGGGAGAGCTTCGCCGACGTCGCCGCCCGCGTCACCGCGGCCCGCGACACGCTGCTGGCCGCGCACCGCGGGCGTACGGTCCTGGTGGTCAGCCATGTCACACCGCTGAAGACCCTGCTGCGGCTCGCGCTCGGCGCCCCGCACGAGGCGCTCTTCCGGATGGACCTCGCCCCGGCGTCGCTGTCGGCGATCGCCTGCTACGCGGACGGCAACGCGACCGTCCGCCACCTCAATTCCACCGCGCATTTGACGCCTTGACCGTGCACAGCGGACGGCACGGGGTCACAATGACCGCGTGGACGGACCAGACGGGGACGCGCGGGAGGGCTCGCCCGACCGCGCAGGAATAGACCGGCTCATGGAGCCGCTGCGGACGAACATGCCCGCCGACGGCGACATCAGCTTCGAGGGCATCCGCGGGATGGGCAACCCCGTGCCCCTGCTGGTGCAGAACGACGGCACCAGCGTGCTCCAACTGTGGCTCGAACCCTTCGGCCAGGACTACTGGCTGAACCCCGGCGAGTCGGTGTACGTCACCTCGTACGGCATGTGGAACGGCCACCCGTTCGAGGTGGTCCACGAGGAGGACTGCATCACCGTGTGGGCGACCTCGTGGTTCGCGACGGTCTCCGACATGGCCGGGGCCGAATTCCCGGCGGGCAGCCGGAGTTAGCCCACCGCGGCCTCACGGCGCGAGGGCGGCCGCCTCCTTGGCGAGGGCGGTGACGCCCTCCCAGTCGCGGGCGGCGAGCAGATCCTGCGGGATCATCCAACTGCCGCCCACGCAGGCGACGTTCGGGAGCTTCAGATACTGCGGGGCACGGGCCGCGTCGATCCCGCCGGTCGGGCAGAAACGGGCCCGCGGCAGCGGCGAGGCCAGCGACTTCAGGAAGGGCGCGCCCCCGGCCGGCTCCGCCGGGAAGAACTTCATGTCCGTGATGCCACGCTCCAGCAGGTTCAGCACCTCGGAGGCCGTGGACACACCCGGCAGATACGGCAGCCCCGTCCCGCACATCGCGTCCAGCAGCGCGTCCGTCCACCCCGGGCTCACCAGGAACCGCGCCCCGGCCGCGGTCGCCGCCGCCGCGTGGTCCGGCGTGAGCACCGTCCCGGCCCCCACGACCGCGCCGGGCACCCCGAGGGCCACCGCCTGGATCGCCTCCAGCGCGGCGGGCGTCCGCAACGTGATCTCGATCGCCCCGAGCCCCCCGGCGAGCAGTGCTTGCGCGAGCGGCACGGCGTCGTCGGCGTCCTCGACGACGACGACGGGTATCACGGGGGCGAGGCCGAACACGGAATCCATGCGCTTATCCTGACCGGCGGGTCCATCCCGTGCAACGCGCGTTGCACAGGGCGCAACACCACGATGCCTGGTTCTTGCCACCTGGCGTGGCAGGTCGCCTTTCGCCCCGGCGGGGGCTGAGCGCTCCGTTCTCCCCCAGAGCTTCGCCTGGGAGGTGCCCCCACGCGCCCCTGGGTGGTTGCCACGGGCGGTGGCAGCTCGCCTTTCCCCCGGTGGGGGCTGAGTGCTCCGTTCTCCCCCAGAGCTTCGCCTGGGAGGTGCCCCCACGCGCCCCTGAAAAACGGGGCCCCCGCAAGGCCAGCTCCCGCAGGGGTTCGCGCATGCCGCGCAGGGCACCTCCCAGGCGAAGCTCTGGGGGAGAAGGGCGAGCCCGGCGGGGGCTATAGCTCGGGGACGAGGATGTCGAAGCGGGGGCCGTCTGTCTCGACGGTGAAGCCGAGGTCGCGGAGGTCGGAGGCGAGGGCCTCCCGCGTGCGGGGGCGGGCGCCGGCGGAGAGCAGGGACCGCACCACGCGGCCCTTCGTCGCCTTGTTGAAGTGCGAGACGACCGTGCGCCGCTCGACCCCGTCCACGACGGTGACCTGGAGCACCCGCACGGCCACCGTGCGGTCCGCGACGTCCCCGCGGGGGCGCCACGCCGCCGCGTACGCCGACGAGCGCAAGTCGAGCACGAGCCCGCCCCCCGCTGCCTCCGGCAGCACCCGCTCCAGGTGCGGCTTCCAGTACGCGGCGAGCCCGCCTGCGCCCGGCAGCCGTACGCCCATGGAGCAGCGGTACGCGGGGATGCGGTCGGCAAGGCGTACCGCGCCCCACAGGCCGGAGAAGACCAGCAGGGACTGCCCGGCGCGGCGCTTGGCGGCGGTGTCGAGGGTGGCGAGGCCGAGCGCGTCGTAGAGGACTCCGGTGTAGAGCCGTCCGGCGGGCACCGCGGGGGCGGTGCGCAACGCGGCGTTGCGGGCGATCTCGCCGCGCAGCCCGGGGGTGAGGCCGAGGATGTCCGCGGCCTTGTCCTCGTCGCCTTCGCACAGCGTGATCAGCTCGTCGAGCACGGCCGCGCGGGGTGCGGTGAGCGCGGGCAGCGACAGCTCGTCGAGTGCGAGCGGGCGCCCGCGGACGGCGCCGGTCTTCCCCTCCGACGGCGGCAGCAGGACGAGCACGGTTTCTCCTTCGCGCGGTGCGGTCGCCGCCAGCCTACGCGGCCTGAGCAGGGGCGCCTGATCCACTAGGATGGCGGGTACGGCAGACGAGCCGGGCGGACGGTCGCGTCGGGATCCTCGGATCCCGCCGAGGAAGGTCCGGGCTCCACAGGGCAGGGTGATGGCTAACGGCCACCCGGGGTGACCCGCGGGACAGTGCCACAGAAAACAGACCGCCGGGGATCTCGGTCCCCGGTAAGGGTGAAACGGTGGTGTAAGAGACCACCAGTGCCCAGGGTGACCTGGGCAGCTAGGTAAACCCCACCCGGAGCAAGGTCAAGAGGACGGTGCGGGAACGTACCGTCCGCGCGGACGTTTGAGGGCTGCCCGCCCGAGTCCGCGGGTAGACCGCACGAGGCTGTCGGCAACGGCAGCCCTAGATGGATGGCCGTCGCCCGGGCCGCCGCGAGGCGCCCGGTGCACAGAACCCGGCCTACAGCCCGGCTCGTCTGCCGCCCTCTCCCGTTCCCTGCCGGGGCGGGGCCAGGGGCCCGGCGCGGCTCCGGTGATTGAGGAATCAACCAACTGGCGGAGGTGTTGTCCCGCTCATGAAACGCATCGGCTTCCTGTCCTTCGGCCACTGGTCCGACACTCCCCACTCGCAGACGAGAACCGCCTCGGACGCGCTGCTCCAGGCCGTCGACCTGGCGGTGGCGGCGGAGGAGCTCGGGGCCGACGGCGCGTACTTCCGGGTGCACCACTTCGCCCGGCAGCTGGCCTCGCCCTTCCCGCTGCTGGCGGCGATCGGGGCGCGGACGTCGCGGATCGAGATCGGCACGGGCGTCATCGACATGCGCTACGAGAACCCCCTCTACATGGCCGAGGACGCCGGCGCCGCCGACCTCATCTCCGGCGGGCGGCTCCAGCTCGGCGTCAGCCGTGGTTCACCGGAGCAGGTGATCGACGGGTGGCGCTACTTCGGGTACGGGCCCGCCGAGGGCGAGACCGAGGCGGACATGGCCCGCAAGCACACCGAGGTGCTGCTGGAGGTGCTGCGCGGCAAGGGCTTCGCGCAGCCCAACCCGCGGCCGATGTTTCCCAACCCGCCGGGGCTGCTGCGGGTCGAGCCGCACGCGGAGGGGCTGCGGGACCGCCTGTGGTGGGGCGCGGGCTCGAACTCCACCGCGGTCTGGGCCGCCGGGCTCGGCATGAACCTGATGAGCTCGACGCTCAAGAACGACGAGGGCGGCGCGCCCTTCCACGTCCAGCAGGCCGCGCAGATCCGCGCGTACCGGCAGGCGTGGGCCGAGGCGGGCCACGACCGCGAGCCGCGCGTCTCGGTGTCGCGCAGCATCTTCGCGCTCACCGACGACCGGGACCGGGCGTACTTCGGCCGTGACGGCGACAGCGCCGACCACGTCGGCTACATCGACGCCGACACGCGCGCGGTTTTCGGCCGTACGTACGCGGCCGAGCCGGACGTGCTGGTCAAGCAGCTCGCCGAGGACGAGGCGATCGCGGAGGCGGACACGCTGCTGCTCACCGTGCCCAACCAGCTCGGCGTCGACTACAACGCCCATGTGCTGGAGAGCATCCTCACGCACGTCGCCCCGGCGCTCGCCTGGCGCTGACCCGGTCCGTCAGCGCGGCACCGTCCACGGCGGGGTCCACGTCCCCGGCCCCGAGTGGGCCGGGACGGTGGCGGCCAGGTGGGTGCGCAGCAGTGGCAGGGCGGGGTGCGGGTTGTCGCGGTGCCACAGCAGGGCGTGCGGGTAGACCGGGCTGGGGTCGGTGACCGGGACCAGGCGCAGGCCGCGGGGGGCGAGGGTGGCGGCCCGCGGCACCCGGGGCAGCGCGAACTCGCCCATGAACGTGGCCAGTTCGGGGTTGCCGACGATGGTGTCGAGCAGCGCGTCGGAGCCGAAGTTGGGACCGGTCGCCTCGATCGTGAGGCCGAACCGCGCGATCAGGTCGTCGTAGTAGGCGCCCCACTCCGTGCCGGGGGCGAGGCCGGGCATCCAGATGCGGTGCCCGGCCAGTTCGGCGAGCGGCACCGACGGGGCGTCCGCGAGGGCGTGGGCGGGGCCGGTCAGCAGGTGCAGCGGCTCGTCCAGCGCACGGGCGTACGCGATGTCGTCGGGGAGCGGATGACCGGGCGCGACGACGGCGCGGAAGGTCGCGTCGAGGGTGCCCGCGCGGATCGCGGCGACGGCCTCCTCGATCCCGAACAGCATCACCACGTCCAGCTCGATCCCGGGGTGCGCCTGGTGGAAGGCGCGCATCGTGCCGGACGCGGCGCTGCGCGAGGCCATGATGTCGACGCGCAGCGGGCGGCTGCCGGCCCGCACGGACGCCGCCGCGCGTTCGGCGGCGCGCAGCAGCTCGCGTGCGTGCGGCAGGAACGCCTGCCCGTCGACGGTGAGCTGGGCCCCGCGCGGGGTGCGGGTGAACAGCCGGACGCCGAGGCCGCGCTCCAGGGCGGCGATGCGCTTGGAGACGGCCTGCTGGGTGAGCGACAGCTCGGCTGCGGCCTCCTGGAAGCGCCCCGCGTCGGCCGCGGCGACGAAGGTCCGGACGGTGTCGAGGTCCATGCCGCCAGCCTAGGGACACAACCGCGGGTTGTGGCCCGGCGGCCTCGCGGTTGTTTGCGCGCCGTCGTCGGCGCCCGCTTGGATGACGCGGGTCGCGGACCGGACGGGCAGGCCGGCCGCGCGTCCGCCCGCCGCAGGCCGGGCGGCACCGGCATGCGCGGAAGGCGGGACGGATGGGCACGACGGGGGCGGCGGGCGGAAGCGGCGGTCAGCGGCTGGGGCGGCGGTTCGCCTGGCTGTGGGGGGCCTACGGGACGAGCGCACTCGGCACGTGGCTGGCGTTCGGCGCCTTCCCGCTCATCGCCATCCGGGTGCTGCACGCCGGGCCCGCCGAGGTCGCCGCGCTGTCGGCGACCGGCGCGGCGGTGGGGGCGGCGGTGGCGGTTCCGCTGGGGCCGTGGGTCGAGTTCCGCCGCAAGCGGCCGGTGCTGGTGGCGCTGGACCTGGTGCGGTGCGGGGCGCTGCTGACCGTCCCGGTGGCCTATGCGCTCGGGGCGCTGACCTTCGTGCAGCTGCTGGCCGTGTCGGTCGTGGTCGCCGCTGCGGACATCGGCTTCCGCACCGCCTCGGGCGCCTACCTCAAGACGCTGCTGCCGCCCGAGCATCTGCTCACCGCCAACGCGCGCTTCGAGTCGACGGCGTGGTCGACCACGATCGTCGGGCCGCCGCTGGGCGGCGCGGCGATCGGGCTGCTCGGGCCGGTGGCGACGGTGGTCGCCGACGCGGCGAGCTACCTGCTCTCCGCGCTGGGCATCCGCGCGAGCGGACGCGGCGGCGACGAACCGCGCCCCGACCGCGGAAAGATCCCCCGGACCCGGGCGCGCGACCTGCTCGACGGCTGGCGCTACATCCTCGCCGACCCGGCGCTGCGCCCGCTGTTCTTCTGCGCCGCCCTCTTCAACGCCCTGGTGATGGCCGCCGAACCGCTGCTGGCCGTGCTGATGCTGGGCCGTCTCGGCTTCACCCCGTGGGAGTACGGGCTGGCCTTCGCCGCGCCCTCGCTCGCGGGCCTGCTCGGCTCGCGGCTGGCCCGGCGCCTCGTGACGCGCTTCGGGCAGCACCGGGTACTGGTCGGCTCCGGCACGTTGCGCGCGCTGTGGCCGGTGGGCCTGGCCTTCATCGGGCCGGGAGCGGGCGGGCTGGCGCTGGTGATCGGGGTCGAGCTGGGGCTGATCTTCTGCTGCGCGGTCTTCAACCCCGTCTACGCCACGACCCGTCTGGAGCGCGCCGCCCCCGACCGGGTCGCCCGCATCCTGTCCGCGTGGGCGGTGACGACGAAGGCCTCGACGGCGCTGCTGACCGCGGTGTGGGGTGTGCTGGGCGCGCTCGTCGGCCCGCGCCCGGCGCTCGCGCTGGCCGGGGTGCTGGTCCTGGCGACCCCGCTGCTGCTCCCGCGCCGCGAGCCGGAGCCCGTGCCCGTACCGGCGTGAGGCCTTCGGCGGGCGGCCCTCGGCGGCGGGACTCAGCGAGTGGGCGGCCCTCGGCGGCGGGACTCAGCGAGTGGGCGGCCCTCGGCGTCGGGGCTCAGCGAGCGGGGGGCCCTCGGCGTCGGGGCTTCAGCGGGCGGGCGGCCCTCGGCGTCGGGGCTTCAGCGGGCGGGCGGCTGCGCGCGGGCGGCGCCGGGCGGCCACACCACGTCCACCGGTATGCCCAGGGCACGGGCCTCCAGGACGGTGTCGGCCGTGCCGCCGCCCCTGCCGGTGGGGGGCTCGCCGTTCCACACCGCGACCAGGCGCTGGGCGCGGCGCAGCAGGGCGCGGTTGGCGGTCTCGTACGCGCGCCGGTCGGCCGTGGCGTGGTCCATGACCTCGACCTCGGCCGCGGCGCCGAGCAGCCGGTCGAAGCGGGCGGCGTGCCCGGGGCCGACCTTGGCGGCGCGGTAGTCGCGGGAGGGGACGACGGCGACGAGCCGGCCGCCCGCGGCGAGCACGGCCTCGGCGAAGACGCTGTCGGCGCCCGCCGCGAGGCATGACACACCCGTCAACTCCGGTCCCGCGTAAGGGGCGAGGAGTCGGTCGAGGGCGGTCCGCACCAGCGGGACGGACTCCGGTGTGAGGTCCATGTGGCCGGTCACGGCCAGTGTCGCGCGCTGCGTCGCCATGGCGTTCGCTCCCCCTCAGTCGGCCAGTTGTTCGCGGAGCCTAGCGCGCACCTCCCGGACCGGCGCCGAGTGCCCGTAGCCGACGGTGCAGGAGTAGAGCCACTCCGCGCCCTCGCGGACCCGGCCGGAGCGCACACCGGACGCGGCGTCCACGGCGGCGTGCGCCTCCGCGACGGCGGCGTGCAGGTCGCCGAGCAGGAAGTAGGTCTCGGCCAGGCCCAGCCGGTCGAGGGCGACGGCCCGCCCGGCGCCCTCGCCGCGGGTGGCGAGCGCGTGCCGGATCTCCTGCCCGGCCCGCTCGGCGTGCTGGTGCGGGTCGTTGCGGGCGAGTTCGAGGTGCCGGCCGCCGGTGGTGCCCGCCAGTTCGGCCTCGTCGAAGTAGCCGATCCAGTACGGCTCCTGGCCGCCGCCGGACGTCACGGACAGCGCGTGCCGGGCCTGCTCGGTGGCGCGGGTGAAGGCGGCGGTACGGCCCATCGCGGCGAGCGCCCATGCCTCGCGGGTGTGCAGCATGGCGCGCAGCCGGGGTCCGGCGACCTCGCGGGAGCCGTCCTGCGCGAGCCGGATCAGCTCCAGCGCGTCCGACGGCCGCCCGGCGTAGAGGAGTTGGCGGGCCATGCCCGCGAGCACGTTGGCGCCCCACAGCCGGTCGCCCCCGGCGTGCGCGGCGCGCAGGCTGAGCCGGTAGTAGTCCTGGGCGCGGCGCTGGAGGCCGGAGTCCCAGGCCATGCCCGCCGCGGTGCCGGCCAGCAGGGCGAGCACCCGGTAGAGGCGCTCCTCGACGGCCGGTGCCTGGTGCTCGCTCAGCAGCGCGGTCACCTCGGAGAGCTGGCCGAGGACCGCGCGGCGCCGCAGCCCACCGCCGTAACTGTGGTTCCAGGCGCGGAACGCCCGTGCTGTCTCCTCCAGTTGGCCGATGTCGCGCAGTCCCAGGCGGCCCGGACGGACCCGTCGGCGGCCGGTCTCACCGGGGTGCATCCAGCCCTCCAGCGAATCGAGCAGGACGGGCCCGCTCATCGCGGTCGCGGCGAGCGCGCGGGCCAGCGCCCGGCGGTCCATCGCGAGGTCGGCGCGGGTGAGCCGGGCCGCCAGATCGACGGTCGCGGCGGCCTGCCACGGGGAGTCCACGCGCAGCGGCACCTCGGGGTCGGGCGCCGCCTGCGGTGCGCGGGCGCGCTCCCAGGGCCGGGAGGCCAGGCCGAGCAGATCGCCGGGGACGCGCAGGCCGTCGGCGATCCGCCGCAGCACCTCGATCGAGGTGATCTGGGCGCTGCCGGACATGATCGTCGAGACCTTGCCGGGCGTGAGGCCGCACGCGAGGGCGATCTTGTTCTGGGACATCCCCGCGTACTGCTTCAGCAGCCGGAAGGCGGCGGCGAAGTCGTGCTCACGCAGGGCGTGTCGGAGGTCCGGCCTGGCCAGGACGCCGGACGGGATGGGCGAGGGGCTCACGGTGTACTCGGCGCTTCCTCGTGTTCGTCGGGCTCGTGGAAGCCCGACTGGGGCTTCGTGCACGGGGGTTACCGCCTCGGGAACCCGGGACGGTACTACCCGCATTCGTCCCGCCCCACGACTCTGGGTACATGCCTGATCACGAGACGGCCCAGACGCTCGGCGCGCGCCGGGGTGCGCCCCCGGCCGCGCCACCCCGCGCACCGCGCCGCTGCGACCACTGCGGGCGGACCACCACCGAGTGGGCGGTACGCGAACGCGCCGACGACCGCGGCCCGGTGGAGCTGGTGTGGTGCCGTGACGCGCGGTCCTGCGGCGCCACCCGCCGCGCGTGCCGCACCCTGCCCCGTACCTGGGACAGGTGAGTTGAGCCGGGCCCCCGGCGGTTCGCCGTGCTGCCGGAGGCCCCGCCTGCGTGACCCGTGCTCCCCCGCGCCGGGTCACGCAGGCACCCATGCCCCGCGGGGGCGCCGGCCGACGCGTTTGGCCCGTTCCCCGCAGCCGGGGTGGTAGCGGGACCTGGCTCAGTCGTCCTTGCTGACGGCGTACCACAGGTCGAGGTTGCTCCGGAACAGCCGGCCCGGGTATTCCTCCCCGGTGTCGGGGACGGTGATCCGGACGTACGGGTGGTCGCCCTTGTCGACGGTCACCTTGCCGCCGCCGTACACCTCCGGCTTCTTCGCCGCGGCGGCCTTCAGCCGGCCCGCGACGGCGTCGGCGGTGTCCTCGTCCTTGGTGACCACGCACATCACCTCGGTGTTCTTGCCGCCGTCGTCCGCCTGGCCGAGCACGGTCAGCTGCACGTCCTCCTTGGCGCCGAGCGCGTTGAAGTCGGCGCGGTAGACGTCGCCGAGGCAGTCGGCGGCCCGCCCGTACTGCTCCGAGCCCGCGAGCGAGTCGCCCTTGCCGGGGTCGGCGGCCGTGAAGCCCGCGGCGCTCGTGGAATAGCGCACCTCGTCCTTGGTGACCAGGATCGTCAGGCCGCCGCCCTTGTCGCCCTTGGAGGTCAGGACGTCCGTGCCGTCCTTCTTCGCCACCGTCCAGCCGGCGGCCTTGAGCTTGGCGACAACCGCGGCCTGGTCGAAGTCGCCCTGCCAGACGCCGGATTCGCCGGTGTCGATCTCGTTCGCGATCTGCTCCGGCTTGAGCGTGTCGCCCCACGGCGGCCCCGCGTAGCTGTTGAGCAGCGCGCTCGGCGACACCGCCACGGAGCTGTAGCGCTTCTTGTCGGACGCGCTCAGCTTGCGCACCCGCTCCTGGTCGACGTAGGTCACCTGCTGTGACGCGGCGCTCTTCGGCAGGTGCCGCAGCGCCTTCTCCGTCGCCGAGCCACCGCCCGAGCCGGACGAGCAGCCGCTCACGGCGGCCGCGACCAGCACGACGGCGGCGAGCGCGGGGGCGCCGCGGACGACCGCGGGAACGAACGGGGCAGCGGATCTGTCAGGTCCTATGTGCATGACAGTGCAGCCTAGGGCCTGCCGCTTGGGTCTCCGTGGAGGAAGGAGCGGGGTCCGGTACTCCCCCAGAGCTTCGCCTGGGAGGTACCCCCAGCTGCAAGGCCGATGAGGGAGGCAACGCGGCGGGGGTCCCCCCATGGCGAAGCCTCCGGGGGGAGTTGTCGACCGACGACAACGCCGGGGGCACCTCCCGCCGAAGGCAGGCGGCAGATGTGCGTGCCGGGGCACGCGACGCCGCGGAGACCCAAGCGGCAGGCCCCAGGGGGAGTTGTCATTGCAGGGCGGCGATCGCCTTGCGTACGCGGGTCGCCAGTGCGTCGGGCAGCGGGCCGAAGCCGACGGCGGTGGCGTCCTGCGTGCCGGGGGTGCTCGTCGCGTACGTCAGGAAGGCCCGCAGCGTGGCGAGGGTTCCGGCGGTGTTGCCCTTCGCGCACACGACGGCGTAGCTGACGGCGGTGATCGGGTAGGCGCCGGGCGCGCTGCCGGTGTGGGCGGGGGCGAGTACGAGGTCGCCGCCGGGGCCGCCGCCAGCGGTCGCGTATGTGAGGAAGGCCGTGGCGGTGGCGGGGCCGACCGCCACCGGGTCGCCCGCGCCGGTCGCGATCCGCGCGGTGGCGAGCGGGTCGGCGGGGCCGGCGACGGTGTAGCCGATCGAGCCCGCGACCGTCCCGACCTCGTGCTCCTGGGCGATCGCGCCGGCGCTCCCGACACCGTTCCCGTCCGGCCACGAGCCGTCGGGGGTGTGGGTCCAGACGGATCCCGCGGCCGTGTGCAGATAGGTGGTCAGGGCCAGGGTCGAGCTGCTGTAGTCGGCGCGGTGGACGGCCCGGACCGCGGTGGAGGGGAGCGTGGCGTCCGGGTTGAGGCTGCCGATCGCCGCGTCGTCCCAGCGGGTGATGCGGCCGTCGAAGATCTTCGCGAGCGTGGTCGCGTCCAGGACCAGGTCCTTCACGCCGGGCACGTTGTAGACGACGGCGATCTGCGTGGCGGCGAGCGGCAGATCGACGGCCTGCCCGCCGTCCTGACTGTCGCAGCGGGCGCGCGACTGGTCGAGGCCCTTCTGGTCGAGCGGGGCGTCGTCCACCGCGAAGTCCGTCTGCCCGGACAGGAAGCTCGTGAGGCCCGCGTCCGGGCCCGTGCCGAGGTAGCCGACCGTGGCGCCGGGGCACCGCGCCTGGAAGCGCGTGGTCCACCGGTTCATGAGCGGGCCGACCAGGTTCGAGCCGCTCCCCCGGACGCCGCCCTGGGCGCCGGCGCAGGAGAAGGGGGCGGCGGTGGCGGTGGGGGACGCGCTCTTGCCGGGGCCGTCGGCCGAGGCGTGGTCGCCGCCGTGGTCACCGCCGTCGCGCAGGACGACCAGGGGTACGGTCACGGCCGCCGTGACCGCGAGCACGGCGCCGGTGACGACGGCCGCGGTGCGCTTCGGCCTGGGCCGCCGCGGGGCGGGGGCACCGGAGGCGGACGGTATATAAGGGGCGGGCGGTACGGGAGGGGCCGCGGGCCCGGGGGCCGCGTCGGGGCGGGTCACGTTGTCCGGTCGCGTCGGGGTGTCCCGGCGCGTCGGGGTGTCGGCGGGCGCGGGTACGGACGGGGACCCGGCGGGAGCGGCGGGTGCGGGTGCGCCGGAAGCAGGCGCCGGGGGCGCGGGCGGCTCGCCCGTGGGCGCCGACAGGGCGGTGAGCAGCTCCTCCACGGTGGGCCGGTCGGCGGGCTCCTTCGCCAGGCACCCCGCGACGAGGGGCCGCAGCGCGCCGGGCAGCCCCGTCAGGTCGGGGTCCTCGTGGACGACCCGGTAGCCGATGCCGTACGAGCCCTTCCCGTCGAAGGGGCCGTGGCCGGTCGCGGCGAAGACCAGCACGGAGCCGAGCGCGAAGACGTCGCCCTCGGGACCGACACCCCCGGTGCGCAGCTGCTCGGGGGACATGTAGCCGGGCGTGCCGATGACGACGCCGGTCGTGGTGAGCGGGGCGGCGGTGACGGCGCGGGCGATGCCGAAGTCGATGACGCGCGGGCCGTCGTCGGCGAGCAGCACGTTGCCGGGCTTGAGGTCGCGGTGGACCAGGCCCGCGCGGTGGATGTCGCGCAGCGCCTCGGCGAGCCCGGCGGCGAGCCGCCGCAGGGCGTACAGGCTGAGCGGCCCGGCGGACGTGACGTGCTGGTGCAGCGAGGGGCCGGGGACGAAGAGGGTCGCGAGCCAGGGCTGCTCGGCGTCCGGGTCGGCGTCCACGACCGGGGCGGTGAAGGCCCCGCTGACCCGCCGCGCCGCCTCGACCTCGTGCCGGAAGCGGACCCGGAAGCCCTCGTCCGTGACCAGCTCCGGCCGGATGACCTTGACCGCGAGCCGCCGCCCGGACACCGAGCGGCCGAGGAAGACCACGCCCATGCCCCCGGCGCCCAGCCTGCGCTCCAGCCGATAGCCGCCGATGGACGACGGATCCCCCTCCTGCAGCGTCACCGTGCGTTCCCTCCCCTGTCCTCGGCGCAGCACCAGGATAGGGACGCCGGACCCACCGGGTCGCCTTCCCGGAAGACGGGCGACTTGTCCGTTTTACCGGTTAAGGCATAAATGACTTCTTCAGGAAGTTAAGAACTTATTCATGCGATAAGGCTGCGGAATACCTCGCGGCCGGAACGTGACGCGCGGCACAGGACGCACATCACTTACTACCCCGCTTAGTGGATTACCGCCCCCTCCCCCGGGCCCATTTCCCACGGAGTACCCGGACCGACCCGGCACGCTCTCTACTAGGCCGCTTAGAACACCAGGTAATTGTCGCGTCAAATTCCAGCTGATAGCAATGTGCTCGCCGCAGCGCACCGCAATCGAAATGCGGGTCGGACTGGCATCGGCGGGGGCCGGCGTCTGCGGACAGGTAATAACTGGAACGAGGTCCGCACCATGCCGAAGCACGCCCGTAACCGCTCGCTCGCAAAGCGTCTGGTCTCCGTGCGCGGAGCCGTCGTCGTCGGAACGTTCGCCGCGCTCTCCTGCGGGATCGTCACCGGCACGGCGAGCGCCGCCACCCCGGAGAAGGCTCCCGCCAAGTCGACCGTGTCCGCGAAGCAGAAGGCCGAGCACAAGGCCGCCAAGCGCACGTACACCGTCAAGAAGGGCGACACCCTGATCGGCATCGCCCGGCACCACAAGGTGACCGGCGGCTGGAAGGGCATAGCCGCCCGCAACCACATCACCAGCCCGTACATCATCCACCCGGGCCAGGTGCTCCAGCTCCCGCACGCCCCGCACGCGCACGCCCCGGCCGCGAAGGCGCCCGCGGCCAAGGCCCCGGCCGCGAAGACGACGGCGTCCACGGCCACCGCCACGGCGTCCGCCGCGACGTCCACCACGACCACCGCGCAGACGGCGAGCACCGCCACCGCCTACCCGGACAACCTGGACGGCTGGATCAACCACTCGCTGGCCATCATGAAGCAGCAGGGAATTCCCGGCAGCTACGACGGCATCTACCGCAACATCATGCGGGAGTCCTCCGGCAACCCCAAGGCCATCAACCTGTGGGACTCCAACGCCGCGGCCGGCACGCCGTCCATCGGTCTGCTCCAGGTGATCCAGCCGACCTTCGACGCGTACCACGTGCCGGGCACCTCGACCGACATCTACGACCCGGTCGCGAACATCACCGCCGCGTGCAATTACGCGTACCACGTGTACGGCTCGATCGACAACGTCAACGGCCCGTACTGAACCGCGATTTCGCATTCACCCCGGCGCACCCGCGCCGCCCGCCGGAAAGGCGGGCGGCGCGGGTGCGGCGGCTTCGGTCGGGAAAGGCCGCCGGGTCGAAACGGATCAGGCCGGGTCGGGCTCGATCAGGCCGAGTCAGGCCGGACCGGGCCGGATCAGGAGCAGGCGGTGCCGTTCAGGGTGAAGGCGCTGGGGGACGCCGTGCTGCCCGTCGTGGTGCCCTGGAAGCCGAAGGACTGCGAACCGCCCGCCGGGATCGAGCCGTTGTAGGCCAGGCTGCTGGCCGTGACGGCGCCGGAGGACGGGCTCACCGTGGCGTTCCAGGCGCTGGTGACGCTCTGGCCCGAGGGCAGGGTGAAGCCGAGCTTCCAGCTGCTGACCGCGCTGGAGCCGGTGTTGGCGATCGTGACGTTGGCGGTGAAGCCGCCGGACCAGGTCTGCGTCGCGTACGTCACCTTGCAGGCCGACGAGCCCGTGCCGCCGGTGCTGCCGCCGTTGGTCGAACCGCCGTTGGTCGTGCCGCTCGACGTACCGCCGTTCGTGGTGCCGCCGTTGGTCGAGCTGCTGCCGGTGTTGACCGAGGACGAGAAGGAGTTGACGGCCAGGCCCGCGCCGTTCTGCCAGGGCTCGAAACCGGCCTGCACGCTGGTGAGGTACCAGTTGCTCTGGGCCAGCCCGCGGCTGATCGTCTCGTTCGCGAAGGCCTTGACGTCGAAGCTCCAGCTGCTGATCGCCGAGGGCGCGACGAAGGAGATGACGTCGTTGCCGCCGTTGTTGCCGGTCCACACGTCCCAGCTGCGGCCCCCGACGTTGGCGGTGCCCACCTTGGAGCCCACCGGCTGGACCGCGCCGACGTGGTTGAACCACACCATGATCTCGGTCTTGTTGACGCCGTCGGTCTTCGGCGTCGGGTCCAGCCAGATGTCGTAGGCCGCGTCGAACACCGCGTTGCTGACGAAGTTGTACGAGATGCTCGTCGGCGCGCTGCTGATCTGGCTGAGCTGCGCGGGCAGGTTGGTGCCGGGCGAGCAGTTGGTGTAATGGCAGCCGTTGAAGATCGACGGGTACGACTTCGGCGCACCGTTGGTCGGCACCGAGCCGTCCGCCGTGGTGAGCTGGAAGCCGCTGCTGGTGACGTTGATGCACTGGGTCGCCGAGGTGCCCCAGCGGTTGTTCTGCACGACGTACTTGCCCTGGATCGTCGTCGACCCGTACTGGTCGCAGATCTGGGTGTCGGCGTGCGCGGCCGGGGCGGAGGCCAGGGTGACCAGGCCGCCGACGCCGAGGCCGAGTACCGCGAGCGCGGCGACGGCGGTTCTGCGCGTGGAGCGGAGGGCTTGCTGTAGCGACTTCATGCTTGTCCCTTCGATGACAGGCACGGAGGTGGGGGGACCGAGCAAGCGCGGTGCGGGCGGGCTCCTTTCGATGCGATTCGATCGTGGTTCGATTCGATTCGATCAGCATGGGAGCGCTCCCACAACTGCTTCGGAACAAGGACGGTAAGGGTGGCGTCCCACGCGTGGCAAGAGTCCCGTCCGACCCACGCACGTATCCGCAGGTGGGCGCCACCGGCCGACGCGGGGCACTGCGCTGGATGGGGGCCGTACGGGCGCGTCGCGGGAGGCGTGCACCGGCCGGACGGGGCCCGCGGGTTGACTGGGCCGCCGGACGGGAGCGGGTGGAGGCGGCGTGGTGGCGGGCAGCGACGAGGGCGACGGCAGGAGCGGTACGGCCGCGGGGCGCGACGCGCACCACGAGCGGGAGGACGGTGTGTGCGGCCACGCCGGCCGGACCGCCCACCGCCACCCCGCCGCGGACGCCCTGGACTACGCAGCCCTCTTCGCCGCCGTCCCGGCCGCCTGCGTCCTCCTCGACCGCGACCTCAGGATCGTCACCTGCAACAAGGCCTACACGGAGGTCACCGGCCGCAGAGCCGACGAGCTGTCCGGATGCAGCTTCTTCGAGGCCTACCCGCCCGATCCCAGCGAGCCGACGTCCGACGGGGCGGAGGTGCAGCGCCACGGCCTGGAGCTGGCCCGGCGGACGGGTGAGACCAACATGCTGCTGCTGCACCGTTTCGCGATTCCGCACCCGGAACGTCCCGGCGAGTTCGACCCCCGCTGGTGGAACGTCACCAACCGCCCGCTGGTCGGCCCCGAGGGCCAGGTGGAGCTGATCATCCACCGCATCGACGACGTCACCTCCTTCGTCCGCTGGGAGCGCGAGGGCGCCGAACCCGTGCCGGACGGCGAGCTGATGAAGGCCCCGCGCGCCGAGCTGTTCACCCGGGCGCGCGAGCTCCAGCAGGCCAACGCCCGCCTCCAGGAGATGACCAGCCGCACCCGCGACCTGGCCCTCACCCTCCAGCGCGCGATGCTCGCGACCCCGGACCTGGACGCCCACCCGGAGATCGCGGTGCGCTACCGCCCGGCGCTGCGCGACCTCAACGCGTGCGGCGACTGGTACGACGTGGTGGACCTGTCCGAGGGGCGGCTCGGGCTGTCCGTGGGGGACGTCGTCGGCCACGGGGTGGACGCGGCGGCCATCATGGGCATGCTGCGCAGTGCGCTCAGCGCGGCGATGCGTGTCGCGGACGGCCCGAGCGGGGCGCTGGAGACGCTGGGCCTGTACTCGCGGGCGTTGCCGGGCGCGATGTCCACGACGACCTTCGCGTGCCAGGTCTACCCGGAGAGCAAGCTGCTGACGTACAGCAACGCGGGCCACCCGCCGCCGGTGCTCATGGAGCCGGACGGCACCTTCTGTTTCCTGGACCAGGCGACCGACCCGCCGCTGGGGGTGCGCCTGGAGCACGTACCGCGCCCGCAGGCGACGGTCGAGTACGGCTCCGGCTGCCTGCTGGTGATGTACACCGACGGCCTGATCGAGCGGCGGGACGAGGACATCGACGTCGGCCTGGACCGGCTCGTCGCCGCCGTCCGCGAACTGCGCACCCTCGATCCCGAGGAGCTGGCGGACGACCTGCTGAAGGCGATGGCCAAACCGGACGGCCAGGAGGACGACGTCTCCCTCATGGTCATCCGGCTCTGAGCCGCGCCCGAAGCCTGCCGCGCCGCGTCGGTGCCGGGCCCGCGGCACCTCCCGGGGTGCGCCGGGGCGCCGGTCAGGCGTCCCGCTCCCACGTGTGGCGCCCGGCGTGCGCCGCGAAGAGGGCGCAGCCGGTGGTGGGGCCGTGGGCCGGGCAGTCCGCCCGCACGGCGACCTCACGCGGGCGGCCCCGCGTACCGCCCCACTCCGACCAGACGGCTCCGGCCTCCGGGCCGTGCAGATGGTCGTAGGCGAGCCCGGCGTGGTCGCCCCCGTGCCCGTCCTCCAGCGCGCACACCAGCCTGCGGGCGTTCAGGTCGGAGGCCACGTCCTCGCCGAACGCGAGGACGCGTGCGGCGAGCCGCGCCCCGAGAAATCGCGACCGCGTCGCAGTAGAGCGCGCTGTGCCGGTCCCCGTCGCCGACGTGCGCCCACACCACCTTGCCGGGCACGTCCTCGCGCGAGGCCACGCCCCACATCCGCTGGCTGAGCACGTCCACGAGGTAAAGCCCGCGCCCCCGCGCCGCGTCCTCGCCCCCCTGCCGAGCACGGGCACGCGGAAGGCGTCCCCGTGCTCGGCAGGGGGGGGGCGGGACCGTCGCCGGTGCCCCGGTTCCTGGCTCGGCTACCTCGGCGAGGAACTCCGCCTCGCGCGGGACGCGCAGGGACTTTCGGGCCGCGAACTGGCCTCGCAGACCTCGTACTCGTTCCAGCAGCTCTGCAACGTCGAGAAGGGCCGCCGCACGCCGTCCGAGGCGTTCACGAACGAGGTGGACGCCGCCCTCAACACCGGGAAGCGGTTCGCACGGATCCTCCGCCGGGTCCTGGCGGAAGCGCTGCCGGACTGGTTCCAGGGCGCGCCCCGGGAAGAGGCACAGGCGATGCGTATCCAGACGTACCAATGCCAGGTCGTGCACGGCCTGTTGCAGACGGAGGAATACGCGCGGGCGCTGATCCAGGCGGCTCAGCCTCGGGCCTCCCAGGACCGGATCGAGGCCCTGGTCGCCACGCGGATGGCACGGCAGGCCATCTTCAGGGGGGAGAACCCGCCGTACTTCTGGGCCATCCTGGACGAGGCCGTGCTTCGTCGCCCGGTGGGTGGCTCAGCAGTGATGGTTCCGCAGCTGGAACGGCTGCTCAAGGAGTTTGCGAGCCCCCACATCACGATCCAGGTCCTGCCGTTCGCGGCGGGGGCACACGCAGCCACAGAAGGCCCGTTCATCCTCTGGTCCAACCGGGGGCCTGACCCTCGCGCCAGGCCGCCGCCGTGGCGAGGACGGCGCGGGTGTCGGGGTGGTCCGCGCCCAGCACCCGCGTCAGGTCGTCGGCGAGTTCGGCGTACGCGGTCAGCGCCGCCTCCGTGTCGCCCGCCGTGCCCAGGCTCTTGGCCAGGTCTTCGCGCAGGAGGAAGGCGTTGCGGTGGTCGGGTCCGAGGACCCGCTCCACGTCGCGCAGCAGCTCGGTGCAGGCGGCCACCGCCCCCTCCGCGTCGCCCGCCTTGCCGCGCCACCGGGCGAGGATGTGGCGCAGGGCGAGGGTGCGCCGGTCGTCGGGGCCGAAGACCCGCACCGCGTCGGGCAGCAGCTCGGTGAACGCCGCCACCGCGTCCTCCGGGTCGCCCGACTCACCTCGCCACCGTGCCAGGCCGAGCCGGGCGGAGAGGGTGTTGTGGTGGTCCGGGCCGTGGACGCGCCGGGTGTCGTGCAGCAGCTCGGTGTACGCCGCCACGGCCCCTTCCGTGTCACCGGACTCGCCGCGCGACTCGGCGAGATCGAGCTTGGTGGCCAGCGTGCTGTAGTCGTTGCGGCCGAGGACCCGCGTCCGGTCCTCGAGCAGTTCCTCGTGCGCCTTCGCCGCGCCCGCCGCGTCACCCGCCCGGGCCCGCGCCTGGGCGGCGCACTGCCGGGCGGCGAGCGTGCACCAGTGGTCGCGCCCCAGGTGCCGGGTGGTCGCCCCGATCAGCGCGCGGTAGAACTCCTCGGCCTCGGCGGCCTGCAGGGCGTCCTCCAGGCTCATGCCGTGGCGGAACAGCACTATGTGGGCGGCCCCGCGCGCGTAGAGGCATCCGGTGGGCTCGCCCAGGGCGACGAGCACGGCGGCGTTCGCGCGCAGTGCGGCGGCGAGGGCGCTGTCGCGTTCGTTCTCCGGCCAGGCCTCGGCGAGCGCGTCCGCGGCCACCCGGAGGCACGCGGCGAACCGCTTCGGTGTGAGGGTCTCGCGGGTCGTGCGCTGCACCAGCGCGTGGACGTGCACGGTGCGCTCGGGCCGGTCCGGGGTGTGGTCGACGAGGCTCAACCGGTGCAGGAGCCGCAGCGTTTCGTGGACCTGCCCGGCGGTGACGCGGCGGGTGCGGCCGGGCAGGAGACGCCCGCGGCCCTTCCGGGCGAGGAAGGCGCGGGCCGCCGGGGCGGTCAGGACGTCCGCGGGGATGCCGTTCGGGTCCAGCATCGCCGTCAGCGCGAGCAGCGGGCGGGCCAGGCCGCGGGGTTCGCAGGTGTCGGCCAGCTCGGCGGACAGGGACCAGGCCGCGGCGACCGGGAGGCGCTGGTCGTCGGGCAGGGCGTCGGGGCGGGGCAGGGCGTGCGCGAGGGTGCGGGTGCGGTCGGCGAGCAGGGCACGGTACGCGGCGGCGCCGACGGCCTGGTCCGCCAGGTACGCGGCCGCCTGCGACAGGGCCAGCGGCAGGCGGCCCAGCTCCCCGGCGAGGGCGGCGAGTTCGGCGGCGGGCTCGGTGCGGCCGTGCGCCGCCAGGACTCCGGCGAGGTAACCGGTGGCCTCCTGCGGGGTGAACAGGCCGACGTCGACGCGGCGGCGGCCCGTACCGGTCAGGGCGGCGTCGCGGCGGCGGGTCGTGACGAGGGTGCGGCCCGCCGGGCTGTCCGGCGGCCACAGGCCCCTGAGGTCCGCCGGGTCGGCGACGTCGTCCAGCACGACGAGCCAGCGGTGGGGCTTGGCCCGCAGCCACGCGAGGAAGGCGGCGGCCGCCTGCTCCGGCTCCGCCGGGTCCGCCCCGCACAGCTCGGCGGCGGCCTGCGCGTAGGACGCGACGACGGCTGGGCGGCCGGTGGCCGTGACCCACACCAGGACGTCCAGCTCGCGGGCGTCCCACGCCCGGTGCGCGTGCGCGGCGGCGAGCTGCGTCTTGCCGACGCCGCCGAGCCCGGTCAGGACGTGGCAGGGCCCGTCCGCCCGCAGCTCGGCGGACTCCGGGCGCGGCTGGAAGGACTGGGCGAGCGCGGGCAGCACCCCGACCTGGTGCGGCAGTGTCGCGGGCTGCCGGGGCGCGGCGTACAGCGTGACCTGCTCGGCCGCCCCGACCGCGAACCCTCCCCCGGCCGCCCGGATCTCCACGTCCCGCCCGGCCCTCAGCCCGCGTCCGCCCCCGTGCCCGCCGGGCGCCGTGTCCACCACCCTGCACCACCTCCGGCACCGATTCTCCCGCCGGGGGCTTCTCGGGGCGGACGGTTTCCCGGGGGCCGGTGGAACTCCGCCCCGGTCGACTTCCGGATCGGCAACCCGGGCGCCGCCGGTCAGCGGCGCCAGAACAGGTGGTGCACGATGCCGCTCGGGCTCGGGATCACCTCCAGGTGGAAGCGGTCCTCCAGGTCCTTCGGGGAGTCCCACAGCCGCAGCCCCTCCCCCAGCTCCAGCGGGACGACGGCGACGTGCAGGGAGTCGACGAGGTCGGCGTCCAGGAACTCGCGGACGGTGGAGACCCCGCCGCCGAGGCGGACGTCCTTGCCGTCCGCCGCCTCCCGCGCCTGCGCGAGGACGGCCGCCGGGTCGGCGTCGACGAAGTGGAAGGTGGTGTCGGAGAGCGAGAACGACGGCCGGGTGTGGTGCGTCATGACGAACACCGGCGTACGGAACGGCGGCTCGTCACCCCACCAGCCCTGCCACTCGTGGTCCTCCCACGGGCCGCGCTGCGGCCCGAACTTGTTGCGGCCCATGATCTCGGCGCCGATGTTGTTCAGGAAGTCCCGCGTGAAGTAGTCGTCCAGCCCGCGCGTCCCACCGGGCTCGGTGCGGCCGACCCAGCTCGCCGTCGCCCCGGCCCAGCCGAACAACCGCTCGGGATGCGGGAGCCCGAACGGCATCTCCAGACTCTGGTTCTCCGCGGCTGCGACGCCGTCCTGCGAGACGCAGAAGTTCATGACCCTGAGCAGCTGTCCCATGGCGTTGACCTCGCCGTTCCTTCTCGTACGCTCTCGCGCGGGGCGGATGCCCCTATACAAGTGCGTCGAACGGCGCGGGCCGGAATCGACACGGCGGCGGAAGATTTCTCCGGGACCGTGCCGGGGGCGCCCGGCGAGCCCACCCCGCGGGCGGGACATTTGTACCGGGGCCCCGGGGACATTCGGTGCTGCCCCGGCCAACCCCCGTGCCCCTAGCGTCAGTTGCATGGAAGATGCCGCGCGGCTACGCGCAGTACGGAAGAGGTTCGGGAGCGTCGAGGCCGTCGCCGGGCTCGATCTGCGGCTCGCCGCGGGCGAGACCTGCGCGCTGCTCGGGCGCAACGGCGCCGGGAAGTCCACGACGATCGCGCTGCTGCTGGGGCTGGACCGCCCGGACGACGGGGAGGTGCGGGTCTTCGGCGGGACCCCGCGGGAGGCCGTGCGGGCGGGCCGGGTGGGGGCGATGCTCCAGGCGGGCAGCCCTGTGCCGCGGGCGACCGTACGGGAGCTGGTGGACTTCGTGGCCGCCACGTATCCGCGGCCGCTGCCCGCGGGCGAGGCGCTGGAGCTGGCCGGGATCGGGGAGCTGGCGGAGCGGCGGGCGGACCGGCTGTCCGGCGGGCAGGCGCAGCGGCTGCGGTTCGCGCTGGCGGTGGCGGGCGGGCCGGAGCTGCTGGTGCTGGACGAGCCGACGGCGGCGCTGGACGTGGAGGCCCGGCGGGCGTTCTGGCGCTCGATGCGCGGGTACGCGGCGCGCGGCAACACCGTGCTGTTCTCGACGCACTACCTGGAGGAGGCGGACGGCAACGCGGACCGCGTCGTCGTCCTCGACGAGGGCCGTACGGTCGCCGACGGCACCGGCGAGGAGATCAAGCGGCGGGTCGGCGCGACGCTCGTGGCGTTCGACCTCGCGGGCGGCGGCACCGCGGGGCTGCGCACGCTGCCGGGGGTGCTGTCGCTGGAGGTGCGCGGCGAGCGCGCGGTGCTGCGCAGCGCCGACTCCGACGCGACCGTCCTGGCGCTGGCCGCCGCCGGACGGGTGCGCGGGCTGAGCGTGACGCCCGCGAGCCTGGAGGAGGCGTTCCTCACCCTGACCGCGCACGACACCCCGCACGAGACCGAGGGCCGGGGGCCCGCCACCGCCCCGTACGAGGAGGCCGTCCGATGATGCTCGCCTACATCCGCCTGGAGGTCCGCCGCACGCTGCGCGACACCGGCTTCGTCGTCGTGGGGATCGCGACCCCGCTGCTGATGTACCTGCTCTTCACCAACCTCGGCACCGGGGAGTCCGCCGAGGACACCATGGACTACGCCCGCTACTCGATGATCGGCATGGCCGCGTACGGGGCGATGGGCGCGGCCCTCGGCGTGGGGCCGGGGATCGCGGACGACAAGGCGCGCGGCTGGCTGCGGCAGCTGCGGGTCACCCCGCTGACCCCGCTCCAGGTGGTGCTGGCGCGGGCGCTGACGGCGGGGGTGACGGTGCTCCCGGCGATCGTGTCCGTCTTCACCGCGGGCGCGCTCGTGGACGGGGTGCGGCTCGCGGTGTGGCAGTGGGCCGCGGCGGCGGTGCTGATGTGGCTGGGCACGATCCCCTTCACCCTGCTGGGGCTCGGCAACGGCTACGGGCTCACCGCGCAGACCGCCGGTGTCGTGAGCATGGTCAGCATGATGGGGCTCTCGGTGCTCGGCGGGCTGTGGCTGCCGGCGGACGTCTTCCCCGGCTGGCTGGCCGCGATTTCGCGCTGGACGCCCACCGCCCGCTTCGGCGATCTGGGCTGGAGCGTGCTGGACCGGCACGCCCCCGGTCCGGGCACGGTGGCGGTGCTGGGCCTTTGGCTGGTCGTTTTCGCCGGTTACGCTGTGTTCTCCTACCGGCGGAGCGCCCGGACCGTATGACCGTACGACCGTACGGACCGGCGTCGCCTCCCCCGGCGGACGCAAGGCGGCAGCGCACTCGACGGGGGACGGGGACCACCATGGCAAGGACGAGGACGAAACGGGCAGGCAACGCGAAAGCGGACGCCGGCGCCCCGGACGAGACGTGCAGCCGCCGCATGTGGTGGCGGCGCGGCCCCGAGGACTTCGAGCAGGAGATCGAGCACCTCAAGGCACCCGACGGCGGGGCGCTCATCCCGTGGCTGCTGATGGTGATCGGCCCCGGCGCGGACATCCTCAAGGGCGAGGTGGCCCTGCCCTGGCTCGCCGGGAGCGGGCTCCTGCTCTTCTGCGTGCTGTACGTGTCCACCGTCCGCTCGTCCTTCAGCGAGCGGTGGCGGCGCAGCCGGGTGCCCTACCGGCTGCTCGCGGCGCTCGGCGCGGTCACGCTCGCGCTGGCGATCGGCTACGGCGGCAACTTCATGCTGCTTTTCGTGCTGACGTCGCTGGGCGCAGGCTGCGTGTCGCGCAGCCGCCGCTTCCTGGGCGCCTCACTGACGGTGCTCAGCGCCTCGGCGGGCGTGGTGTCGAGCCTGCACCACGAAGGCTTCTGGAGCACCACGAGCCTGGCGTACGGGACGTTCCTGTCCGGCTTCGTCGTGTCACTGATCATCACGCTCTTCCAGGCGGTGGCGCAGCTCAAGGCCACCCGGCAGGAGCTGGCGCGCAACGCCGTCGCCGAGGAGCGGCTGCGCTTCTCGCGCGACCTGCACGATCTGCTGGGGCACACGCTGTCCGTCGTCGTGGTCAAGGCGGAGGCCGCGCGGCGGCTCGCGCCGCGCGACATGGACGCGGCGCTGACGCAGGTCGGCGACATCGAGGCGGTCGGACGGCAGGCCCTCACCGAGATCCGCGAGGCCGTCACCGGCTACCGCGAGGGCAGCCTCGCGACCGAGCTGGACCGGGCGCGCTCGGCGCTGGCCGCTTCCGACATCGAGGTCGTGGTGCGGGAGTCAGGCCCGCCGCTGCCGCCGCAGACCGAGGCGCTGCTGGGCTGGGTGGTGCGCGAGGGGGTCACGAACGTCGTACGGCACAGCGGCGCGGCCCGCGCCCGGATCGAGCTGCACGCGGCGGACGGGCAGGCCCGGCTGACGATCACCGACGACGGCTGCGGCCCCGCGCCCGCCGCCCCGCCGCGCCCCACGGCCGCCGGGAGCACCGCGACGCTGCCTCGTACGGGCACGGGCCTGCGCGGCCTGACCGAGCGCCTCGCCGCGGCGGGCGGCTCGCTGACGACCGGCCCGTCCCCGTCGGGCGGCTTCCGCGTGACGGCGGTGCTGCCGACGGGCGAGGACACGGCGGGCTGAGCCGGGGGCCCGGGGCGGGCCTGGTGTCCGGCCGCGCGGGGTCAGGCCTCCGGGGTCGGCGTGCGCAGGTCGGCCACGACGCGGAAACGCTCCAGCACCACCGGGGTGGTGTCGTCGACCGTGAAGTGCGGGTCGTCCAGGGCCTCGCGCATCGCGTCGCTGTGCCAGAAGGCCTCGTGGCCGCGGCGCCACTGCTCGACCGTCGTGTAGCCCTCCCCCTCGTCCACCGCGTGCGCGAGGTCCACCTCCCCGAGCGGCACCACCCGCACCTCGGTGACCTCGACGACGGCGACCCCCTGCCCGGCGGAGTCCAGCACCACCGACCGCTCCCCGACCCGCGGCAGCTCCTCCCCCTCGTGCGTGTAGTCGGCGACGACCCCGGTCGTGGACGTCTTGCTGCCGTCCAGCACCGCGGCGACCAGCTGGTCGCGCAGTTCCCCGGGAAAGCCCAGCTGCATGATCCCCGGCGGCTCGGCGCCGCCCTCTGTTCCACTCGTCATGGCACGTCACGCTAGCGGCTCACCCCCGCGGGCCACGCGCCCGGAGCGGAAGGCGGCCGCGAGGCCGGGCGTGGCCGGTCTCCTGCTCACCGCAGGACGGCCGACAGCAGGTCGCTGCCCAGTGCCGTCAGGTCGGGAAGGTTGAGGGAGTAGCGGACGTACCGGCCGTGCCGCCGGGACGTGAGCAGGCCCGCGCGGCGCAGGACGGCGAGGTGGCGGGAGACCTCCGGGGGCGACAGCCCCCAGAAGTGGGCCAGCTCGCTGGTGGTGTGCGGGCCGCGGGCCAGCGTGCGCAGCAGCCGGAGCCGTACCGGGTGGGCGAGGGCCTCCAGCCGGAGGGTGACCGTCTCCACGGAGACCGGCTCGGCCGGGGCGGGCCCCGCGACGGGGTACTGCACGACCGGGTGCCACCCGGGCGCGTGGACGGCGACCAGGTGCGGGCGGTTGAAGACGCTGGGGATGAAGGTCGCCCCGGCGACGCGGGCGGCGGTTGCCTTGTCCTGGACCTTGTCCACGACGATGCACCCGCCGTCCGCCGCCAGGCCGACCGCGCCGGAGACCGAGGTCAGCGCCGCCCCGAGGCCCTGCCGCCTGAGCAGCTCGTTCTTCAGCCGCAGATCGGTCGCGAGCTGCACCACGACGCCCGCCCAGGCCGCGTCGAAGAACGCCTCCGCGCACTGCTCCAGGGTGCGGCGCACCCGCGCCCGCACCGCCGCCGGGTCCGCGAGCAGCCGTTCGGCGAAGGCCTCCTGGAGCGCCCCGCGGGCCTGCGCGACCTCCAGGGCCCGTTCGCGCGCCCGCGCGTCGGTGAGCGGCGAGGCCCCGCGGAAGTGCACCCGATTGCTGCCGCAGGTGGTGACGAGCGCGGCCGTCACGTACGTCTCGTCGTCGATCCGGTCCACGTCGTCGAGTTCCTCGGCGAGGGTGGACCGGGGCCGCCCGGGGATCAGGAAGTCGGCCTGCGTGTAACGCCAGAGGAACTCCGCCTCCCGCAGCCGCTCGGCCAGCTCCGGCGGCAGCCCGGCCCACACGTCCGCGGCCCACGCGGCGAACTGCGGGTGGTGGCCGGGTTCGGCGAGCACGTGCAGCATCGCGGTCAGTTCGGCCAGCGGGGAGGCGGCGAACCGCACCGGCTCGGAGGGCGCGCCGCTGATGTCGATCCTCAGCGTCATGCCCCCATCATCACCGCACGGGGGCCCGGGTGGCGGCGCCGATTGACGGGAGGCGTCAACCGGCGTGCCCCGCCGCGGCGGCCGGGCGCACCGTCTGACGTCATGGCAACCACCACCGCGCTCCGGCCCCGCGCCCTCGTCCGCGCCTCGGGAGGCCCCCGTTACGCCGTCGCCCTGGCCGTGGACGCGCTCGGCACCGGCCTGCTGCGGCCTTTCCTGCTGCTGTACGGCGTGACGGTGCTGGGGCTGTCCGCCCCGGTCACCGGCACCGCGATGACGGCCGGCATCGTCGTCGGCCTGGGGTGCATGCCCCTGGTGGGCCGGTGGCTGGACCGCGGCGCGCGCAGCACCGTCGTGGCGGCGTCGATGCTGGTACGGGTGCTGGGTGTGGCGCTGCTGCTGGCCGCTCCGGCGGGGCACGTCCCGCTCTTCGTCGCGGCCGCGCTCTTCCTCGGCATCGGCAACCAGGCCTGGCCGGCCGCACATGCCGCGCTCGTGGCGACGGTCGCGCACGGCAGGGAGCGCGACACCGCGCTCGCCGGGGCCCGCGCCCTGCGCAACGCGGGCCTCGGCGCCGGGGCGCTGCTCGCGACCGCGTGCATGGCGGGCGGCACGGGGGCGCTGCGGACGCTGGCGGCCGTCACCGCGCTCGCCTACCTCGCCGCGGCGGCCCTCGCCCGGTCGGTCCATGTGCGCGCGGACCCGGCGGACACCGTCCCGGCAGGGGACGGGACCGGCATGCCCGCGCCCGCGCCCCGGATGGGCCTGCTGCTGGCCGCCAACGTCGTCTACGTCTTCTGCCTCAACGTCCCCGAGGTCGCGCTCCCGCTGGTCCTGACGACACAGCTGCACGCGTCCGCGGTGTGGCCCGGGGCGGTGTTCGTGGCCAACACGGTGCTGG
This sequence comes from Streptomyces sp. NPDC021224, assembly GCF_044332905.1. NCBI lineage: Bacteria > Bacillati > Actinomycetota > Actinomycetes > Kitasatosporales > Streptomycetaceae > Streptomyces > Streptomyces sp. NPDC021224. The sequence goes on from NZ_JBIRPW010000021.1 coordinate 38,249, forward strand.
TCGTCACGCTCCAGGTGCCGCTCACCGCCGCGCTGGCCCGCTTCCCGCGGCGGACCGTGCTGGCCGCCTCCGGGGTGCTGCTGGCCGTCTCCTACCTCGGCTTCCTCGCGGCCGTCCCGCTGGGCGGCGGCCGGGCGGTCCCCGCCGTCGCCGCGGTGTCCGTGCTCTGCACCGTCGGCGAGATCGTCTACGCGGGCAGCGCCACCGCCCTCGTCACCGCGCTCGCCCCGGCGCCTGTCCTGGGCCGCGCCCTCGCCCGCTTCCAGCTCTCCACGGGCTTCGGCCTCGCCGTCTCCCCCGCCGTCATCACCGCGCTCGCCCCGCACGGCCCGGCCGCGCTGTGGGGCGGTCTGGCCGCGGCGACGCTCGGGTCCGCCGCCGCGGTGGCCGCCGAAGGCCACCGCGGGCGCGGCCCGGACACGGCCCGCCGGGCCGGAGCGCCCCGGCCCCGCCCGGAGCGCCCCGGGCTCGGGGAAAGGCCCGCTCGGGCGGGCCGTAAAGTGGCGGGGTGACGGAGGACGGGGCGCGGTCGGTGCGGGTGCTGCTCGCCGAGGACCAGGGGATGATGCGGGGGGCGCTGGCGCTGCTGCTGGACCTGGAGGACGACATGGAGGTCGTCGCGCAGGTCGGGGCCGGGGACCGGGTGGTGGCCGAGGCGCTGGACGTACGGCCCGACGTGGCGCTGCTCGACATCGAGATGCCGGGGATGAGCGGGCTGGACGCGGCCGCGGAGCTGCGGGAGAAGCTGCCGGAGTGCCGAGTGCTGATCCTCACGACGTTCGGACGTCCGGGCTATCTGCGGCGGGCGATGGAGGCGGGGGCGGCGGGCTTCCTGGTCAAGGACGGGCCCGTGGAGGAGCTGGCCGGGGCGATCCGGCGGGTGCTGCGCGGGGAGCGGGTCATCGATCCGGCGCTGGCCGCCGCGGCGCTGAGCGCCGGGCCGAGTCCGCTGACGGCGCGGGAGCGGGACGTGCTCAACGCGGCCGCGGACGGCGCGACGGTCGCCGACATCGCCGGGAAGCTCTTCCTCTCGGAGTCGACCGTCCGCAACTACCTGTCCGCGGCGATCGGCAAGACCGGCAGCCGCAACCGCATGGAGGCGGTGCGCGCCGCCCGTCAGAACGGCTGGCTCTGACGGGCGGCGCGTGACCGCTCAGCGCGGCCGGGGCCTCATCCCTTGAGCTGGGGCTGCGGCTTGGGCAGCAGCACCGCGAGCGCGCTCGCCCCGACCAGGAAGGCCGCGCTCACCAGGAACGCCAGGCCGTAGCCGGAGGACAGCGCCACCGCGTCGCTCGCGCCCGCGTGTCCGCGCGCGGTGATGCGGGAGGCGGCGATCGTGGCGAGGATCGTCAGGCCCAGGGCGCCGCCGAGCTGCCGGGAGGTGTTGAGCAGGCCGGACACCAGGCCCTGGTCCGTGCGGCCGATGCCGGACATCGCGGCGGCCGCGACCGGGGTCATCATCAGGCCCGCGCCGAACATGGTGAGGAGGCCGGGTCCGAGGATGATGCCGACGAAGGTGCTGTCGGCGCTCACCCGGCTCTGCCAGGCCAGGCCCGCCGCGGAGATCAGGCCGCCGCAGGCGACCAGGAGCCGGGCGTCGAAGCGGGCCATGAGGCGCGGGGCGAGCTTGGACCCGGCGACGATCGCGATGGTGTGCGGCAGGAACGCCAGGCCCGTGCGGATCGGGCTGTAGTGCATCACCTGCTGCATGTAGAGGGACAGGAAGTACCACGTCGAGAAGGTCGCGGCGCCCGACACGAAGAGCAGCGTGTTCGACGAGGACACCGAGCGGATGGTGAACAGCCGCAGGTGGATGAGGGGTTCGGCGGTGCGTGCCTCGACCGCCGTGAAGAGCGCGAGCACCAGCAGGCCGCCGACGAGCGGGCCCAGCGAGCGCGCCGACGTCCAGCCGTGCGACTCGGTCTCCGCGATCCCGTACGCGAGCGCGGCGACGCCGCCGGTCACGAGCACCGCGCCGGGGATGTCCAGCCGGCGCACGGACTGGCCGCGGCTCTCGGTGAGGAAGAGCACCGCGCAGATCAGCACCAGCGCGCCGATCGGCACGTTGACGAGCAGCACCCAGCGCCAGGACAGCCAGTCGGTGAGGGCGCCGCCGACGAGGCCGCCCGCGGCGCCGCCGCCCGCGCCGACCGCGGTCCAGGTGGCTATCGCCCGGGTCCGCTCGGGGCCTTCGGGGAAGGAGGTGGTGAGAATGGACAGGGTGACGGGGGCGAGCACCGCCGAGCCGAGGCCCTGCACCGCCCGCGCGGTGATGAGCATCGCCGGGTTCTGCGCGAGGCCGCCCGCCAGGCTCGCGGCGGTGAACAGGCCGAGGCCGGTGACGAAGGTGGCCTTGCGGCCGAGCAGGTCGGCGGCGCGGCCGCCGAGCAGCATGAAGCCGGCGAAGGTGAGCGCGTATCCGTTGACGACCCACTGCTGCGCGCTCTCGCCGAGGCCGAGCGAGGTGCGCATCGAGGGCAGCGCGACATTGACCACCGACACGTCGAGCACCACGAGGAACTGCCCGGCGCACACCGCGAGCAGCACCGCCCAGGCGGGTGCCGCCCTGCGCGTGCCGCGGTCGGACGGGGTGGTGCGCTCTCCGAGGATTTCACTCATGGGCCCCATGCTCCCGGTCCGGAGGCCTTCTCCGCATCGGGACTTGGGACTACGACCATGGCCCCGGGTGCCTACGCCGCGCGGCCCGCGTGCGGCTACCGCCCGCGGCCCGGGGGGCGTACGCCGGGCGTCCGGCGGGACCGGCGGCCGCTCGCCGCGCCGACCCGGGAGGACGCGCCCTGCGTACCCGCACGACCTGCGGCTTCGTAGGATGCGGGGATGACAGAGGCGACGGGGATGACAGAGACGGCGGAGACGGCGGGACCCGCGGCGGACGTGCTCGCCGCGTTCCAGGCGGCCCGGGGGTTCATGCCCGCGGACGAGGGCCTGGCCCTGCACGCGGCGGCGCGCGGCGCGGCCGCGCGGCTGCGGCTGCCGGTCCTGGAGATCGGTACGTACTGCGGGCGTTCGACGATCCTGCTCGCGGACGCGGCCCGGCGGGCGGGCACGGTCGTGGTGACCGTCGACCACCACCGGGGCAGCGAGGAGCAGCAGCCCGGCTGGGAGTACCACGACCCGACGCTGGTCGATCCGCACACCGGGCTGATGGACACCGTCCCGCACTTCCGCCGCACCCTGCACGCGGCGGGCCTGGAGGATCACGTCGTCGCCGTCGTGGGGCGGTCGCCGCAGGTCGCGGCGCTGTGGGCACGTCCCTTCGGTCTGGTGTTCATCGACGGCGGCCACACCGACGAGCACGCGGGCGCCGACTACGAGGGCTGGGCGCCGCGCGTGGCGCCCGGCGGGCTGCTCGCGATCCACGACGTCTTCCCCGACCCGGCGGACGGCGGCCAGGCCCCCTACCGCGTGTACCTGCGCGCGCTGGAGTCCGGCGAGTTCGCCGAGGAGTCGGTGACGGGCTCGCTGCGGCTGCTGCGCAGAGTGACCGGAGGCGATCACACGCGGTGACCGCCACCGCCCCGCGGCGGACGTACGGTAGCGGCCCGGTCGCGCCGGGTGGCCGTTGCGCGGGGGCGGTGCGGGGCGGCGAGCCGGGCCGATAGAGTCGCGGGCGTGTTCAGCAACGAGTCACACGGGGGCACTCGGAGCAGGTCGCTGGCCGTCACGGCAGTCGTGGTGGTCGCGGCCCTGGCCGGGGGCTGGTTCGTGTACGACGCGCACCGCGGTACGGACGCCGGTACGGCGGACGGCCGCGGGCCCGCGGCGGCGCCCGCCGCCGATCGTACGAGCCCCGCCCCGGTCGCACACGGTGACTCCGCGACTGCGGGCCCGGCGTCCGCGGCGCCCCGCAGGGAGCTGACCGGCCGCGTCGTCGTGCTCGACCCGGGACACAACCTCGGCAACGCCCGGCACACCGCCGAGATCGACAAGTCCGTCGACATCGGCACCAACCGCAAGGCGTGCGACACCACCGGCACGGCGACGAACGCCGGTTACCCCGAGGCGACGTACACCCTGGACGTCACCCACCGGGTGCGGGCGCTGCTGGAGGCGAGCGGCGCGAAGGTGGTGCTCACCTACGACGGCGACCGCCCGTACGGCCCCTGTGTCGACGAGCGGGCCCGGACGGGCAACGCGGCGCACGCCGACGCCGCCCTGTCCATCCACGCCGACGGGGCACCGGCCGACAAGTTCGGCTTCCATGTGATCGCGCCCAAGTCCGTGCACAAGGGCGCGGCCGACACCCGCGCGGTCGCGGCGCCCTCGCTGCGCCTGGCGACCACCCTGCGGTCGCACTTCACGGCCGTGACGGGCGAGCCGTTCGCCAACTACCTGGGCGGCAAGGGCCTCACCGTCCGCGACGACCTGGGCGGCCTCAACCTCACCAGGGTGCCGAAGGTCTTCATCGAGTGCGGCAACATGCGCAACGCGCGCGACGCCGCCGAGATGACCGACCCGGCCTGGCGGCAGAAGGCCGCCGAGGGGATCGCCGACGGACTCACCGCCTTCCTGGAAGGGAAGAGGTGACAGGGCTGTAGCAGTCCGGTATGGATCGTGCACCAATGCGTATACGAGGCCACCCGGTCAAGATCGTCCCCGTACCATGGGGCACCTCCCCGAACTCGACGGTGCCAGGGCGCACATGCCGCACCCGCGGCGGGTGCGAGAGCCGTTGCGAGAGCACGACAGACACCAGCAGAAGCAGTACCGACAAAGGACAGGACCTGACGTGAACATCCGCTCCCTGACCCGAGGAGACGGCGCGGTGATCGGAGCAGCGGCGCTGCTGCTCATCGCTTCCTTCCTGCCGTACATCAGCATCGACTCGCAGTACGGGTCCGCGTCCAAGAACCTCTGGCACTCGGGCCTCTTCCCGGTGCTGCCCGCGGTCACCCTGACGGCCGTCGCCGCCGGTGCGGCGGTGTTCGCCTCGCACGCCCCGCAGTTCAACGGCAAGCAGGTGCTCGGGCTGTCGTTCAAGCAGTGGTCGGTGGCGCTGTCGCTCTTCGCGGGCTGGACGGCCGTGTGGGCCGTGCTCTTCACCGACTTCGGCGGGTACGACAAGGGCGCGGGCGCCTGGCTGACCTTCGTCTTCGGCGTGGTCATCGCGGTCGTCGCGCCGCTGTCGGACCGCCTCCCGGCGCTCAAGGCGCCGCTGGCGAGCGCCCCCGCCCCGGCCGCGCAGCAGCCCTACGCGGTGGGCGGCCCGTCCTACGGCGCCACCCCGCAGCAGGCCGGCTACGGCTACCCGGGCGGCGCCCAGTCCGTCGACCCGAACTTCGGCCAGCAGCCGTACGGAGCGCAGACCGCCGCGCCGCAGGCCCCGCAGCCGACCGCCGCGGCCTCGGACTTCAGCGCCTTCTGGTTCGCGGTGCCGGTGCCGCGCCCGCTGTACGCGGAGGACGGTTCCGGCGCGCAGATCGCCGAACTGACCCCGGGCACCTGGTACCTCGCGGTCGACCAGCGCGGTGCGCAGCTCATCGCGCAGACCCAGGACGGGCGCCGCGGCGTCCTCCAGGACAGCAGCGGAATCCAGCGCGGCTGAACCGTATCTCCTCAAGGCACCACACGGCGGCAGGCCTCCCCGCACCGGGGCGGCCGGCCGCCGTTCCGCGTGTCCGGGCCCGCGCGTGCGCACCGCTCCCGCACGGGGTTTCGAACGACGGATCGCGGCAAGACAGCCGTCATGTACAGACGTTACGGCGGCAACCCCGCCGCGGCGATCATCATGATCGCCGCAGACATCGCTGCGCTGATCCTCATCCTGTGGATCATCTTCTTCGTCTTCGACGCCAACCGGGGCAACGACCTGGTGAACTGGGTCCACCACTCGGCGAACTGGCTGGCGACCTGGTCGAGGGACCTCTTCACCCCGGACAACGCCAATTGGCGCACGGTCCTCAACTACGGCCTGCCGGCCGTGGTCTACCTGGCCATCGCCCAGGTGGTAGCCGGCCGGGTCAACCGCTGACCGGCCCCCGGTGACCCACCGGAGCCTTCTCCTTCAGAACGTTCAGCACTCTCGGAGCCGGGGCGGGCAGCAGCCGGGCGCAAGGCCGTTCGGCAGCCGCTCCGCCCCGAAGACGGCGGTGGTCGCCTCGTCCCCCCCGAGTGCGGCCACCGCCAACAGCAGCGCGCCCGCCGTCCAGGTGGTGCGCTCCACGGGCCAGTAGGCGTCGTCGTCGAAGACGTAGCCGGTCCAGTACAGCCCGTCGTCCGCGCGCAGGTGCTGGATGTCGGCGAGGATGCGCACCGCGCGGTCCGACTCGCCCACCGCCCACAGCGCCAGGGCCAGTTCGGCGCTCTCCCCGCCGGTCACCCACGGGTTGGGCAGCACGCAGCGCACCCCGAGGCCGGGCACCACGAAGCGGGACCAGCCCTCCTCGATCCGGGCCACGGCGCGCGGGCCGCGCAGCGCCCCGGACAGCACCGGGTAGTACCAGTCCATCGAGTAGCGGGACTTGTCGAGGAAGCGCTCGGGGTGCCGGCGGATCGCGTGGCCCAGCGCACCGGTCGCCAGTTCCCAGTCCGGCTGCGGCTCCTCGCGGTGCTCGGCCAGCGCCAGCGCGCAGCGCAGCGCCTGGTGCACCGACGAACTCCCGGTCAGCAGCGCGTCGGTGACGACCGCCCCGCCGTCCTCCACGGATTCCCGCTTCCAGCCGATCTGCCCGCCGGGCTGCTGGAGCGCGAGCACGAACTCCACGGCGGCGACGACGGTCGGCCACATCCGGTCGGCGAACGCGTCGTCGCCGGTGGCCAGGTAGTGGTGCCAGACGCCGACGGCGACGTACGCACAGAAGTTGGACTCGCGCGAACGGTCCACCGGGCGCGCCGGATCGCCGTCCTGGTAGGCGGCGAACCACCCGCCGTCCGGCTGCTGGTGGCGGGCGAGCCAGGTGTACGCGGCCTCCGCCGCGTCCCGTTCGCCCGCGGCGTCCAGCGCCATCGCGGCCTCGATGTGGTCCCACGGGTCGAGGTGGTGGCCGGGGAACCACGGGATCGCCCCGTCCGGCCGCTGCGCGGCGAGCACCGCGTCCACCGTGTGCTCGGCCTGCTCGGCGGTGAGCACACCGGGCAGCACGAGCCGTTCGGTACCGCGCCACCGCCCGGCCCTGGTCACGCGGGGGCGTCCAGCGACTCGTCGAACACCGCGGCGGTGTCCGGCAGTTGCGGCTTGGTCGCGTACGCCACGAAGCTCTTGCCGATCAGCGGGTTGAGCGCCTGCTCGGCCAGCCGGGTGGCCAGCGGCTTCTTCACGATGTCCCACACCAGCAGCTTGTGGTAGAGCTTCACCGGCAGGGCCTTGTCGTTGTCGACGCCGACCGCGCACTTGATCCACCAGTACGGCGCGTGCAGGCCGTGCGCGTGGTGCGTGCCGTACGGGCGCAGGCCCGCCTCCCGCAGCCGCTCCAGCAGCTCGTCGGCCTTGTAGATGCGGATGTGGCCGCCCTCGACCTCGTGGTAGGCGTCGGAGAGCGCCCAGCAGACCTTCTCCGGCCCGTAGCGCGGCACGGTCACGGCGATCCGGCCGCCGGGCCGCAGCACCCGCACCATCTCGGCGAGCACGCCCTTGTCGTCGGGGATGTGCTCCATCACCTCGGAGATGATCACGACGTCGAAGCTGTCGTCGGGGAAGGGGAGATGGTGGGCGTCGCCCTCCATGGCCACCGCGCTCGCCCCCGCGGGCGCCTCGCCCGCCTCCCGCATCGCCGCGAACCACTTCGCGACCTCGCGGATCTCCTCGCCGTTGCGGTCCAGCGCGACGACGCGGGCGCCGCGGCGGTAGCACTCGAAGGCGTGGCGGCCGCCGCCGCAGCCGAGATCCAGCACGCGGTCGCCTTCGGCGACGGGGAAGCGGGTGAAATCCACGGTCAGCATGAGGTGCTCCCCGTTCCGGGTGCGTTGACGTTTCCGTTCGGGCCCGGGCCCCCAGGGGCGCGGGGAGCTGCGCGAGCAACCACCCGCGGGCCGGTGGTCCGGATCGGACCCGTCCGCCCCTCCGGGTCGGTGGCGACGCGCGCCACGGTGGTGGCCTGAGCGCGCAGTTCTCCCCCGAAGCTTCGCCCGGGAGGTGCCCCCACGCGCCCCTGGGGGGTGCCCTCCTGCGCAACGGCGCCGTACGCCGCGATCGCTTCGCGGTAGAGGTCCGCCGTGCGGGCGGCCGCGCGGGCCCAGGTGAAGTGGGTCAGGACGCGGGTGCGGCCCGCGGACGCGAGGCGGTGGCGGAGCGCGGGGTCGGCGAGGGCGCGGTCGAGGGCGGCGGCGAGGGCGGGGGCGTCGCCCGGCGGGACGGCCAGGCAGGTCTCGCCGTCGGGCCCGGCGACCTCCGGGACGGCGCCGCCCGTGGTGGCGACCAGCGCCGTGCCGGTCGCCATCGCCTCCGCGGCGGGGAGCGAGAAGCCCTCGTAGAGCGACGGCACGCACGCGACCTGGGCGCTGCGGATGAGGTCGACCAGTTCCGCGTCGCTTATGCCCTTGACGAAGTCGACCGCGCCTTCGAGCCCGTAGCGCTCGATCGCCTCGGCGACGGGCCCGGCCTCGGGGCGCTTGCCGACGACGACCAGATGCGCGTCCGGGTGCGCGGCCCGCACCTTCGCGAGCGCCTCGACGAGGAAGACCAGGCCCTTGAGGGGCACGTCGGCGCTGGAGGTCGTGACGATGCGGCCGGGTACCTCGGGCACCGCCGGGTCGGGGCTGAAGAGTGCGGTGTCGGCGCCGATCGGCACGGTGTGCACGCGCTCGGGGCGTACTCCGAGGTCCGTGGTGATCTCGGCGCTGGAGGAGCCGGAGACGGTGAGCACGGAGGGGAGCCGCCGGGCCACCCGCTTCTGCATGCGGGTGAAGCCGTACCAGCGGCGTACCGACGCGCGCCGCTTCCAGTCCTGCGCGGCGGCCAGTTCCAGCCGCCGGTCGACGGTGACGGGGTGGTGGATGGTCGTGACCAGCGGCATCCGCAGGCCCAGCAGTCCGTAGCCGAGCGTCTGGTTGTCGTGGACGACGTCGAAGTCGGCGCGGCGGGCGGCGAGATGACGGCGCGCCCGCAGGCTGAAGGTGAGCGGCTCGGGGAAGCCGCCGGTCCACATGGTGGCGACCTCCAGCGCGTCGATCCAGTCGCGGTACTCGCCGCGCGAGGGCGTACGGAACGGGTCCGGCTGGCGGTAGAGGTCGAGGCTGGGCAGCTCGGTGAGGGTGACACCCGCGCCGACCGCGTCAAGGACGGGGTAGGGCTGGGCGCCGATCACCTCGACGCGGTGGCCGAGCGCCGCCAGCTCACGGGAGAGGTGCCGTACGTAGACGCCCTGGCCGCCGCAGTACGGGTTGCCCTTGTAGCTCAGCAGCGCGATCCGCAGCGGTCTGGAATCTGCCGTCACTCCGGCCCCCTTCGCAGCGATTGAGCCGGAGCGTAACCGGTCGCGCTAATCTAGAACAAGTTTCAGACTCGATGGTACAGAGGGTGGATCACCCGGCAACCGGACGGCCCCCCGCGGGCCGGACGGCGCCCCCGGGGGGCCGCCTGCGCGACGGACGGACGTGCCCATGGACCGCGTGACCGGTGGTGTGACCGGCAGGACCGGTGTGACCAGTGCGAACCGTGTGACAAGTCTGTCCGGTTTGACCGTACGACAGGAAGCCCGGCGGCGCCGCATCCTGGAGGCCAGCACCGGGCTCGCCGCCGGGGGCGGTTTCGACGCGGTCCAGATGCGGGAGGTCGCCGAGGAGTCCGGGGTCGCGCTCGGCACGCTCTACCGCTACTTCCCGTCCAAGATCCATCTGCTGGTCGCGGTCATGCAGGACCAGCTCGGGCGGTTGCACGGCACGCTGCTGGACCGCCCCCCGGCCGCCGCCACCCCCGGCGAGCGGGTGGCCGAAACACTGCTGCGGGCCTTCCGGGCGCTCCAGCGCGAGCCGCTGCTCGCCGAGGCCATGGTGCGGGCGGTGATCTTCGCCGACCGGTCGGTGCGCGAGGACGTCGACACGGTGTCGGTGCTGACCCGGGCGATCATCCTGGACGCGATGCGGCTGGGCGGGGAGCCGAGCGCGGAGTGCCTCTCGGCCGTCCGGGTGGTCGAGCACACCTGGCACGCGGCGCTGGTCAGCTGGCTGACCGACCGCGCGGCGGTACGGCAGGTGCAGACGGACATCCGCACGGTGTGCCGGCTGATCCCGGCGGGGTGAGGCGCGGGCGAGACGCGGGTGAGGCGCGGGACGAGGCCGCGCCGATGTTTGGCCAAAGCCTGACCGTGTCACCCACACGGGTGGCGCGAAACGTGTCGCGCCGCGCGCCCCCAAAAGCATCCGATTCACCCCTGTCCACCACTGAATGACGCGAATACGGGTCCTCCAGGACAACTCGCCAGGGTAGGAATGGACCGCTCTCTTCCGGTCCCGTCCGTGGCGACCGGCGTGCGCCGAGACAAGGGGACGGCCGAGTTGATACGCGTTCTGGTGGCCCATGACACCAGCCTGATGCGGTCCGCACTGGCGGCGCTGCTGGGCAACGAGCCGGATTTCGAGGTGACCGACGTGGGATGGCAGCAGATGGGTGAGCCGGGCCGATGTCGCGGCACCCATGTGTGCGTGGTGGACGCGGACTGCCCCGGCTGGCGCCGGCACGCCGACCGCTACGCGACCCCGGCCGCCGGAGTGCGCAGGCGCACGGACGGCGGCAACGGCTCCGGCGGCGGCGCGTGCAGCGCGGTCATCGTGCTGACCAGCAGCGGCAAACCGGGCAACCTGCGGCGCGCGTACGCGGCCGACGCGCTCGGCTTCGTCAACAAGGACCGTTCCGCGGATCGCTTACCGGCGGCGATACGCCGCGTCGCGGCGGGGAAACGGTTCGTCGACGAGTCGCTGGCCGTCGAATTCCTGCAAGCCGCGGACATGCCGCTCACCCCGCGCGAGCTGAGCGTGCTGTCGCTGAGCGCGGAGGGCGCGTCCGTCACGGAGATCGCCCGCAGCCTGCACCTGTGCAACGGCACGGTGCGCAACTACCTCGCGGCCATCACCCGGAAGACGGGGGCGCGCAACCGGGTGGACGCGATCAGGATCTCCCGCTTCGCGGGGTGGGTGTGAGCGGCGCCGCCGCGGCGGCGGGCGCCGGAGCAGGGGCCGGGGCCGGGGTCCAGGCGGCGGCCAGGTCCCGGTAGAGCGGCGAGAGCGCGAGCAGTTCGGTGTGCGGGGCGCACGCGGTGTGCGCGCCGTCCAGCACCAGGGTGCGGGCGGCGCGGCGCGCGGAGCTGATCCGGTGGGCGACGACGACCAGGGTCGTCCCCGGCCGCGCCGCGAACGCCCGCTCCGCGCGGGCCTCGGCGTCCGCGTCCAGATGGCAGGTCGCCTCGTCGAGCAGCACGACCCGGCCGGGGGCCGCGTACGTCCGTGCGAGCGCGAGCAGTTGCCGCTCCCCCGCGGACAGGGCCGCCGGATCGACCCAGCCGTCCGGCCCGCCCAGCGCGGCGACCAGCTCCCCCGCCCCCACGGCGTCGACGGCCTCCAGGACGGCCCGCTCTCCCGGCCCTCCCGCCGTCAGGTAGCCGACGTTCTCCGCGACCGTGCCGCGGAAGACGTACGCCTCCTGCGGCACCAGCACCACCTCCCCGCGGACCCGCACCTCCCCCGCACCGGCCCGCAGCATCCCCGCGACCAGCCCCGCGAACGTCGACTTCCCCGCCCCGCTCGGCCCCACCACGGCCAGGTGCTCCCCCTCCCCCACCGCCAGATCCACCCCGTCCAGCACCGGCGCCGCGCCCGGCCCGTACGCGAAACCCACCCCCCGCAGCTCGACGGCGGCCCCGGGCGCCGGGCTCCCCGGCACGGGCCTCGCGGCCTCCGCCGGATCCGCCCCCGCCGGGGCCAGCCGGGTGAGGATGACGCCCAGCCGGGTGCCCGCGGCGCCGAGGGTGTGGACGAGGTTCTGCAGGGCGGGCTGGAGGGACTGCGTCAGATAGGCGAACGCGCCGAGCAGCGCCCCCGGCGTCAGACGGTGCGAGGACAGCAGCCAGGGCGCCGCCAGCAGCAGCAGGACCAGCGGGAGCTGGCCGCCGACCGCGAGGGCCGCGGTACGCACCACCCCGAAGCGGGCCAGCGAGCGGGCGGCGCCCAGCGCGGCCCCGATCCGCTCGTCGGCCCGCGCGGCAACGGTCTCGCGCGCCCCGCACGCCGTGATGTCCCGCAGCCCCGCCGCGAGCGCGCCGCACTCCCGCGCCACCGCCTCGTCCGTCGTGAGGTAGCGGTCCTGCCGCCGCGCCAGCGGGCGCAGCGCCGCCACGAACAGCCCGACGCCCGCCACCAGCGGCGGCAGCACCACCAGCAGCAGGACGGGTGCCAGCGCGATCATCCCGGCCAGCGCGCCCGCCGCCGTGAAGACGAAGGAGCGCAGCACCATGACGATGCCGCCGAACGCGTCCCGCGCGATCTCCACCTGGTGGGTGAGCCGCGAGACGACCGCGGAGTCCGCCGTGCGCCCGCCGCCCCCGGCCGCCCGTACGGCGTCCCGCAGCCCACGCCGTACGACCCCGCGCACCAGCCGGTCCCGCAACGGCTCGACGAGCGCGGCGACCGCCCCGAAGACCCGCGCGGTCCCGTACGCCCCCGCGGGCACCCCGGCTGCGGCCAGCGCCAGCCACCACAGTCCGGTGCCCTGGCGCCCGCGCAGGAAGCCGTCGTCCATCGCCCGCGCCAGCGCGTAGCCGAGCAGGAACGTCTGCCCGGCCTCCAGCACGGACCACCCCAGCAGCACCGCGACGACCCCGCCCCGCCCCCGGAACGCGTCCCGCACCCGCATCCCCCCGCCCCCCGGGCCGCCATCGGCGTGCGCCCCGGGGGGCGGGGCGGGATCGTCGCGGTGCGCCCCGGCGCCGGGGACGGCCTTCCCGGGCGGGGCCGGACGCGGGCCGCCGCGGGCGGGGGCGGCCGACGCGCCGGCACCGGGCGGGCGTCCGGCGGAGGCTCCTTCCGTCGGCCCGCTCGTGCGGCCCGCGTCCGGGACGCCGCCGGTGGACGCGGGCCACGCGTCGGCGCCGCCCCGCCCCCCGGCCGCAACGGCCGGCTCCTGCCCGTCCGCACGGGGCTCGTCCGGGTCGGGCCGGTCTTCCGCGCTGGAAGCGCTACGCATCGAACGCTCCGAAGAGGGTGCGGTAGTCGGGGTCGGGCCACAGGGCGGCGTGCGGGGCCAGGGCGCGGAGGCGTCCCGCGTCCAGCCAGGCGACGAGGTCGGCGCGGGCCGCGGTGGTCGCGCGGTGGGTGGTGAGCAGACGGGTGCGGTGCGGGTGGTCGTGGAAGAGGGCGCGGGCCACGCGCAGTTCGGTGACGGTGTCGAGGCTGGACGTCGCGTCGTCCAGCACGAGCAGCCGCCCCGGGTGCGCGAACGCCCGCGCCAGGCCGAGGCGTTGGAACTCCCCGCCGGAGAAGGGCGCGTCCGCGCGGGGTGTCGCGTAACCGGCGGGCAGCAGCGTCACGAAGCCGTCCGCCTCCGCGGCGCGCGCGGCCCGCGTGACGTCCACGGCCGGGAGGGGCCGCGGCCCGAACGCGACGGCGTCCCCGACCGTCTCGCCGAACAGCACGGGCCGTTCGAAGGCGTAGCCGACCGCGTCGCGCAGCTCGCGCTCGGTGAGGTCCGGCAGCGGGCAGCCGTCGAGCAGCACGGTGCCGTGCTCCGGGTCCGCCAACCGCCCCGCGAGCGCGGCCAGTACGGACTTGCCGGCTCCCGAGCGTCCCACCACCGCGACGCAACTGCCGCCCGGCACGGTCAGGTTGAGCCCGTCCAGTACGGTCTCGCCGCCGCGGCACGCGGTCACGTCCCGCAGTTCGAGCGTCCCCGGGCCGTGCGGCGGCAACGTCCGCTCCCCGTAGGCCGGTACGGGCTCGGCCAGCACGTCGGCGATCCGCGCGGCCGCGGCCCGGCCGCGTACGACCGCGCCCAACTGGCCCACGACCACACCGATTCCGGTGGCCAGCAGGACGTAGCGGCCCGCCGCGAGGAGATCGCCGGGACTCAGGGCGCCCTGCGCCAGCCGGATGCCGCCCACCGCGAGGACCGCGATCTGGAGCAGCGGCACCAGAACGGTCGCCTGCGCCGTCGCCCGGCCCTGCACCTGCCACATCTTCCGCCCGTGCACGCCCAGTTCGGGCAGCGGCCCGAGCACACGGGCCGTCTCGCGCTGCTCCGTCCCGGCCGCGGCGATGGTGCGCGCCCCGCCGAGCGCCTCGACCAGCAGCGTCGCGATCCGGCCCTGCGTCTCCTGGTAGCCGGTCACGCAGTCCGCCGACGCGCGGGCGAAACGGTGCACCAGCAGTGTCAGCAGGGGGGCGCCCGCGAGGAAGACCACGGCGAGCCAGAGGTCGGTGAGGGCCAGCGCCACGATGCCGCCGATCGGTGCGGCCAGCGCCGCGGGGAGGGCGGCGGCGGCCGCGGGGGTGCCTGCGGCGTCGGCGGCGTTGCCGACCAGCCGTGTGACGAGGTCGCCCTCGCCGTGCCGGGCGGCCGCGCCCGGACCCGCCGCGAGCACGTGCCGCAGCGTGCGGCGGCGCACGAACGCGGTGGCTCGCGCCGTCGTCACGCCCGTGAGCAGGTCTTCGGCCGCGGCGGTGGCCGCCTGGGCGGCGACGATCGCCGCGCACAGGGCGACCCAGCGGGTCGCGGCCTCGCCGCGCAGCAGCAGGTCCAGGGCGTGGCCCAGGGCGGCGGGCAGCGCGACCGCTCCCGCCGCGGAGGCGAGCCCGAGCGCGGTCAGCGCGGTGACCCGCCCCACGTCCCGCCGCGCGGCGGCTGCGACGCTTCCCATGACCTCTCCTTCCGGGACGCTCCGGGTTGCGTACTGCGGTGCCCCCGCGCCACCGTGTTCGCCACGGGGTGCCCCTTGCGGAGGTGTCCGCGACCCAGAGCTTCGCCTGGGAGGTGCCCCCACGCGCCCCTTCACGCTCCGCGCTGCCCCCGGGGCGCAGCGCGCGATCTTCCGCGCGAGGTGGCTGGTCGCCCTGCGCGGCATGCGCGAGCCCCTGCGGGGGCTGGCCTTGCGGGCGAAGGCGGGCGTTTTTCAGGGGCGCGTGGGGGTACCTCCCAGGCAGAGCCTGGGGGAGAACTGCGCGCGCAACCCACCATCGGCAGAAGGTCGCGAGGTCCACCGCAAGGGGCAGCCCGTGGCGAAGGGGGGCCCGCCGCGGGGGCGGGGTACGGGGACGGCCCCGGGGGCGGTTGGGTCGCCGTCCGGGGCCGCCGCCGCGCGGGCTAGAGGCAGATCAGGAAGCTCACGGAGCTGATGCAGCTCAGCAGGCTCAGAGAGCTGGCGGCGCCGCCGCCGCTGTGGTTCTCGGTCTCCATGTTCTGCAGGTCGAGGAGCGCCATGACATGTCCCTTCGATCGGTTGTGCGTGGATGGGTGGTGCGCGGTCCCGGCCGGTGGCCGGGCCCGGTTCAGGAGCCGCCCCTGAAGGGCGGGAGGAAGGGCAACCCCGCGGCGGCGGCGCCGCCGGTCGCGGCGCCCAGGGCCAGCAGGCAGCCGGCGGTGCCGGTGCCGAGGTCCATGGAGAGCCGCATCATCTGGTTGCCGGGGAAGGCGAGCCCGCCGCCGTACGGCATGCCGTACCAGCCGAGTGCGCCGGTCTGTTCGGCGAGTGCGCCGGCGGGCACGGGGGTGCGGGTGCGGGCCAGGTGCAGCAGCGTGCCGGCCCGGCCGGCGAAGAGGCCGGGCTGGGCGTACAGCCGCAGTGTGGCGGCGCGCACGATGTCGGTGCGGGCCTGCTCGAAGCGGACGGCCTCGTCGGACGTGAGGGTCCCGGCGTGCCGGGCGAGCGGCAGCAGGTCGTCGAGGACCATGCCGATGCCCGCGCTGCCGTCGCCGAGGTAGGGCATGGTGCGCCAGCCCTCGTCGACGTCGAGGCCGCCCGCGGCGGTGTGCACGCAGCGGTCGAGGTCGAGGGAGAGGGCGCGGGCGGCGTGCACGAGCAGGCCGCGGGCGCCGGTGCGTTCGTGGAGGCGGACGAAGAGCAGTGCGGCGCCGGTCGCCCCGTGCATGAGCCCGGCGCGGGGGGTGCCGCCGGAGAGCCGGGCGGCGACGATGCCGGCGGCTTCGAGGGCGCGGTCGCGCAGCGAGATGTCGCCGGTGCTGCGGGCGAGGCTGTCGAGGACCAGGCCGAGTCCGGCGAGGCCGCCGTACAGGTCGGAGGCGAGGTGCTGCCACTTCTCGTCGAGCAGGCTGTGGACGAGGTCGAGGGCGCGCTCGGTGTGGCCGAGCCGGTCGAGGACGTACGCGATCCCGGCGACGCCGTCGTAGAGGCCGAGGGGGGTGCCGTTCGGGGGCGGCGCGGTGCGGTCCAGGAGCCAGCGTTCGCCCGCGGGGTAGCGGGGCAGTCCGGTCTCGGCGAGGGCGAGCAGCACTCCGGCGGCGCCGTGCGCGAGGCCGAGCCCGCCGCCGTCGCCGAACTGCGCGATGTCGCCGGGGAAGAGCCGGTCGTCGCGCCGCGGTGTCGCGGAGGCGAGGATCGCGCGGGCCATGGCGTCGCGGGCGGCGGGCCAGTCCCCGACGTCGACGGGCAGGTAGCCGCTCGTGCCGTCCGTCCGGGCGGCCGCCGCGCGGGGGTGGTCCGGAACGGTGTCCCGGGTGATCTCCCGGACCGCCTCCGCGAGCCACTCGTGCGGCACCGGGAACTGCTCGGCGATGACCTCCGCGAGGTGGGCGGCCTTGGTGCGGTCGATGGGCAGCAGGGTGGTGACGGGGAGGAAGAGGGCCAGCCGCAGGCACGCGAGGGCGTAGTGGTCGACGGCGGTGCCGCGGCGGTCGGGGGGCGCCATGAAGCCGGGGTGGGCGACGGACTGGCCGCGCCCGTCGCCGGCGTCGGTCGCCGCCTCGAAGTCCAGCAGGCGGACGGATTCGTCGTCGGGGCCGACCATGACGTTGTACATGTGCAGGTCGTTGACGACGAGGCCGCGGGCGTGGACGGCGGCGACCGCCCGCGTGACGCCCTCGTGGATCCGCAGCGCCCAGCGCGTGTAGTCGGCGACGGCCTCCGGGTCCGGCTCGGGGGTGAGCAGCGGGTGGCGGTGGCCGAAGTAGCTGTTGAGCGGCTTGCCTTCGAGGAATTCCATGACCAGGAAGCGGTGGTCGCCGAGGGTGAACCAGTCGCGCAGCTCGGGGGCGACGCCCGATCCGCCGAGCGCGCGCAGCACGTCGCGTTCGCGCTCCAGGCGGGTGACGGCGTCGGCCCCGTCGGAGGCGAGTCCGGCGTGCGGGCGGCCCTCCTTGAGGACGACCTTCTCCCCGGTGCGGGTGTCGGTCCCGGTGTAGACGCCGCCGCCGTTGGAGAAGTGCAGCGCCTTCTCGATGCGGTACGGCAGTTCGCCGACGGTGGTGGCGTTGCGCGCCTCCAGGTGCGGGCGCAGGAAGTCCGGCAGCGTCACCCATTCCGGTACGTGGAAGGCGGGCGCGCGGCTGTCGGGGACGAGCCGGCCCTCGGCGTCCTCGATCGCGGAGACCAGCGTGCCGTGCTCGCCGACGCAGAAGCGTTTGGCGAAGGCCCCGTAGCGCACGTAGAGCGGGCCCTCGCGCCAGCGCAGGTCGGTGAGGATGTACGGGCCGCTCTCGCCGTCGAGGAGTTCGCCGAGTTCTTCGAGGATCTCGTGCAACTGCTCGTCGCCGTCCGGGTAAATGGTGACGAACTTTCCGCTGGTGTCGCGCCCGGCGTATTTCGAATTGCGCAGGTGCAGCAGCTGCGGGCTGGGCACGAATTTAAACGGAATGCCGCGCGGCACGCAGTGGTCCCATACCTTGGCGGCGACCTTGTCGGCGTTGCCGAGGCCGGCGGAGACATGGATCTTCCAGCCCTGCAAAGGGCGTCCGGCTCCGTCCCGACCGCTGGGGCCCGGGTCGAGGTGCAGCCAGTCCCCGACCCGGAGCGTGTGCCAGCCGGCCGGTACCTCGCGCTGCGCGGTCTCGAAGGCGGCGACCGGCGTCCGGACCGGCCCCTCTCCCGAGACCGCGCCGGACACCGCGCCGGCCACCGCGCCGGATGCCGAAGCGGAATCGCTGGACACGGCCATGGGAAGCCGGTCGAGGCTTTCGTAGAAATGCCGGTCCGCGAGGCAGAAAACCTCGTAGCGGTTGTCCATCGATCCCCCTTGTGGCGGTGACGGACACGAGATTTCCATATCGGCGGGCGGGCGGAGAAGTCACTGTTGTCACGTCCTGGCCGTGACGAACGCACGGGTCCGGCGGGCGCGTCGGCGTAGTCCCGCGGGCGGTCGCGGGCGGTGGTCGCGGGTGCGACCGGAGGGGATGTCAACTGCCGTGCGGCGTAGGGGCGTCAACGCGCCGCCCGGCGGAACGGACGCCGTCCGGCTGATGTTCCTCGGCCATTCGGGGGCCTCCCGGGACCCGCTGTGGGCTGCACCGTGCGAAAAGACCACAGCAACCGCGTACCCCGTCAACACCCCTACGTCATAAGGGAGTTGACTGTCCGAAGACGTATGTACCGCCGAACCTTATGGGGCAATACTGCCCCTCTGCAACCTTGTCGCCGAAATTTCCAGAAACGATCTGGACCCGGCGTGAGCGGAACGGCACACTCGAACCAGAGTCAAGAAGGGACACCATGCCGCTCAGAAGCACCGCAACCGCCCGTCAGGAGCGCCTCGGTGCGGAGCTACGGAAGATGCGCGAGGCAGCCGGAATCACGGCCCGCGACACCGCCCGTCTGCTCGGCACCGACCCGGCCAAGGTCAGCCACATCGAGGCCGGACGGCTCGGCGTCAGCGAGGAGCGGCTGCGGCGCCTCGCGTCGTTCTACCAGTGCGGTGACGAGGCCCTCATCGACGCGCTGGTCGTGATGGCCAACGGCATCGGCCGCAAGGGCTGGTGGGAGGCCTACCGGGGGGTCGTGCCGGCCCCGCTGCTGGACATCGCCGAGCTGGAGTTCCACGGCACCGCGATGCGCGCCGTCCAGATCACCCACATCCCCGGTGTCTTCCAGACCGAGGACTACACCCGCACCATGTTCAGCAACACCGTCCTGCCGCTGCCCCAGGCCGAGTTGGAGGCCCGTGTGGCCCACCGGCTGGAGCGCAGCGGCGTCCTCTACCGCGACTCGGGGGCTCCGTACGAGGCGGTGATCCACGAGGCGGCGCTGCGGATGGGGTACGGCGGCCCCAAGATCGCCCGAGCGCAGCTCGACCATCTGCTGGAGCTGAGCCACCTGCCGCGGATAAGCGTCCGGGTCGTGCCGTTCGCGACCCACGCGTACTTCAGCTCCGGCCACGTGCACCTGTACGTGTGCGGCGCCGTACCCGCCCTCGACACGGTGCAGATGGACTCCTCGCCCGGCCCGATCTTCCTGCACGCCGCGCCCCACCTGGCCAACTACCGCGTCATCCACCAGCGTCTCGCCGCGGCCGCGCTCGACGAGTCCCCGTCACGGGACTTCATCCACGCCGTCGCCCGAGACCTCTGACATCCGAAGGCAGCCGATGACCGCGCATACCACGTCCTGGCAGAAATCCACGTACTCGAACGATTCGGGCGATTGTGTGGAGGTCGCCGTCTCGGCGGGTGGCGCGGTACTGATACGCGAAAGCGACGAACCGGGCGTCGTGCTGTCCACGACGCCCGGCGCGCTGGCGCGCTTCCTTCAGGCGATCAAGCGCGGCTCCGGCGCCTCCTGACGCCTCCCGGCGCGCCGGTCACGGCGTGGGGAGGGCGAGGAGGTGGGAGGTCAGGGCACGGTACCGGCGCAGGGCCAGACGCAGGGCCTCCGTGTCGCTGCCGCCCTGCGCCACCGCGGCCCGCGCACCGGCGACGGCACGCTCGGCCTGCTCCAGCGCCGTGGCGAGCACCTTCTCCGCCTCGCCGACCGCCGACTTCGGCTCGTCGACGAAGCTGACCACCGCCTTCTGCATCCGCTGCTCCAGCGCGTCCCCCGTACCGCCCGGCTGGGCGGACGGCGTACGGCGGTCGGCGGAGGCGGGCGCGGTGGCCGGGGCGGAGGCGGGCGGAGCGGAGGCGGGCGGAGCGGCAGGGCGCTCCGGTGTCTCGCGCGACCCGGACGTCTCGGCCGCCTCGGGCGCCTTGCGCATGTCCCGTCGGTCGGTGGTCCCGCGCGCCTCGGACGTCATGGGGGTCTCGCGCGTCTCGCGTGCCTCGGACGCCCTGGTGGACGTCTCGCGTGCCTCGGGCACCGGGGGCACCCCGCGCGCGCCGGACGCCTTGCGGGTGTCGCGCGCCTCGGACGTCTCACGCGCCTCGTGCGTCTCGCGTGCCTCGGCAGCCTCGGAGGTCTCGGACGTCTCGGTCGTGTTCGGCTTCGTGTGCGTGTCGGTCATCGTTCCATCCCCGTTCCCGTCGTCGTCCGGTCCCGCGCGGTCAGCGCGGAGAACCGCTTGCCGAGCGGCGCCTTCTCGGAGCCGTCCGTTACCTCGTCGGCCTCGTAGGCCTTGTCGGCCTCGTCCGCGCCTCCGGCCCGCTCCGCGGGCACGGCCGCCGCCCCGAGCAGCTGCTCGAACAGGCCGCGCGCGGCCACGAGCGCGGTACGGCGCCCCTCGGTGTCGAGGGAGGCGTCGGTCGCCGCGGTGTGCGCGTCGCGGTAGCCCTGGACGTGGTAGGGGTGGTGGACGGAGAGCGCGTCGAGGTGCTCGGGCGAGTCCGCCGGGGGGTAGCCGCACTCGACGGCGAGTTCGCCGACGACGGTTTCCGCCTCGGCGAGCGCGGCACTCGGGTCGTCGACGAACTGCCCCTGGATCGCGGTCCAGCGCCCCGCGTACCGCTGCCGTGCGTTGTCGTCGAGCGACGTCCGCTCCATGTCGCGGTAGCGCTTGACGCGCCCGGCGAGTTCACGGCGGGCCGCCCGCGCGTCGCCGTCGTGCAGGGCGAGGGTGCGCTCGTACTCGGGGCCGAACCGCCGCTTCACGCCGGGTCCCGCGCCGCCGCCCTTGAGCAGGACGGCCGCGACTGCCGCGGCGATGACGACGATCGCCGCCACGAGGGCGATGATCGTTCCTGTGGACATGGTCTGCTCCCGTCTGTCCCGGTGTGGGCCTCAGACGTTCGGCTTGCCGCCATTCCGCCGCGCAAACCCGTAACAGCCCGCCCCCGCCGGGCGGTTACGCCTCCGTGCGGTAGGAGCCGCTGCGGGCGGCGGTCCGCGGTTCCGGGCGGTCGGCGTCGCCGCCGCACAGCTCGCTGCTGAGTTTGCGGACGAGCGCGGCCAGTTCGGCGTGCCCGGCCGGGTCCCAGTCGCCGAGGAGTCCGGCGAGGACGGAGCGGCGGGCCTCGGTGAGCTGCTCGGTGAGGGCGACGCCGGAAGCGGTGAGCACGAGCGGGTTGCCGGACCGTACGGCGTAGCCGCCGGCCTCCGCCTCGACCGCGGCGGTCTCGATCAGCTCGCTGGGCACGGTGGTGCGGCGGGCGAGTTCGACGGGGTCGGCGCTGCCGTCGTGGGCGATCCGCAGCAGCAGCCAGCTGGTGGCGGGATGGATGTCGACGCCCGCGAGCCGGGTGATGCGCTGGTAGAGGTCGCGCCGGGCGTCCCGGCTGCCGAGCAGCGACAGGCAGCGGGCGATCTCGTCGAGCGAGGAGCGCTCCACGGGGTTGACGCCTACCGTCTCGCCGCCGTCGGGCACGGTGACGCTGCCGCGCAGCGGCTGCTCCTTGAGCAGCCAGGCCATGACGAAGCCGAGCGCGGCGACCGGGATCGCCCACAGGAAGACGGTCGTGATGGCCTGCGAGTACGCGTGCAGCACGGGCCCCTTGACGCTCGGCGGCAGCCCGCCGATGGCCTTGGGGTCGGCCTGGAGGCGCGCCGGGTCGAAGCCGGGCGGTACGGGAAGGCCGCGCAGCGCCGCGGTGAGCTTGTCGGAGAGCTGGTTGGTGAAGACGGTGCCGAAGACGGAGACGCCGAAGGAGGCGCCGATGGAGCGGAAGAAGGTCGCACCGGAGGTCGCGGCGCCGAGGTCCTCGTAGCCGACGGCGTTCTGCACGGCGAGCACGAGCACCTGCATGACCATGCCGAGGCCGAGGCCGAAGACGAAGAAGTACAGGCTCATCACCCAGGTGGCGGTGTGCTCGTCGAGGGTGTGCAGGAGCAGCAGCCCGATCGCGGTGACGGCGGTGCCGAGGATGGGGAAGATCTTGTACCGGCCGGTACGGCTGACGATCTGCCCGGAGACCGTGGACGCCAGCAGCAGGCCGACGACCATCGGGATCATGTGCACACCCGACAGCGTCGGCGAGTAGCCGTGCACGACCTGGAGGAAGGTCGGCAGGTAGGTCATCGCGCCGAACATGGCGAAGCCGATGATGAAGGAGATCACCGAGCAGACCACGAACGTCCGCACCCGGAACAGCTTCGGCGGCAGCACCGGCTCCTGCGCGCGCCGCTCGATGACGACGAACGCGACGACCAGCAGCACCCCGGCCGCGGCCAGCGCGATGATCGACGGCGACCCCCAGGAGAGCGTGGTGCCGCCGAGCGAGGTGACCAGCACCAGGCAGGTCGCGGCGGCGGCGACGGTGGCCATGCCCAGGTAGTCGATGCGGTGCGAGGTGCGGCGGGCGGGGATGTGCAGCACGGCGGCGATGACGGCGAGCGCGACGACACCGATGGGCAGGTTGACGTAGAAGACCCAGCGCCAGGACAGCTGCTCGGTGAACACCCCGCCCAGCAGCGGCCCCAGCACGCTCGCCGCACCGAAGACACCGCCGAAGACGCCCTGGTAGCGGCCGCGGTCGCGGGGCGGCACGATGTCGCCGACGATCGCCATGGACAGCGCGATCAGCCCGCCGCCGCCCAGGCCCTGGAGCGCCCGGAAGGCGATCAGCTCCCCCATGCTCTGCGCGACACCGCACAGCGCCGAGCCGATCAGGAAGATCACGATGACGGTCTGGAAGAGCCGCTTCCGGCCGTACATGTCGCCGAGCTTGCCCCACAGCGGGGTCGCGGCGGTCGAGGCGAGCAGGTAGGCGGTGACGACCCAGGACAGGTGGTCGATGCCGCCCAGTTCGCTGACGATGGTCGGCAGCGCGGTCGACACGATCGTCTGGTCCAGGGCGGCGAGCAGCAGTCCGAGGGCGAGCGCCCCGATGGCGATCCGCACCTGCCGCCGGTCCTGGCCTTCCCCCGGCGCGACCGCCGTGGTGCTGGTGTCCTGCGCCATCAACGGCTCCTCGCGTCGCCCCCCGACGGTCGGACTCCCATATTCACACCATTGGTACGGCTTTGGCCTGCGGGAGTGCGCCACTGGGGAGGGACCGGCTGTGCGGCGGCATGGTGTGTCGGCATAATCACTGACACGTCTTTGCGAACGCGCGAACGACGGCAGGAGGGGAACCCAGTGGCGCCGCAGCAGCCGCACCGAGCAGCCGGTTCGTACGAGCCCGTGGAAGACGGTGTGACCGATGTGACGGGGGGGCCGGGCGGTGCGCGCGGCCAGGTCATCGAGGGCACGGTCGTCTCCGCGGGCGGCGGTGGGTACGCCGCCGAACGCTCCGCGGGGTACGGCGGGGAGTACGGCGCCGGGCGGGCCGCCGAGCGGTCGGCCGAACGCGCCGCCGCGCTCGCCGTGACCGAGGGCTTCCACCCGCTGCGGGTACGCCCCTACGTCGGGCCCTCCGACGACGGCACCGCCGCCGGTACGACCGCGCGCGCCCTCATCGACGTCGACCCGGACGGCGGCCCCGCCACCACCGACCTCGGCCTCTTCCCCACGGCCTACGCCGAGATGGAAGCGGCCGAGGAATACCCCACGGGAGGCCCCACCGGGCACGGTGCGCTGCTCGCGGAGGACGGCGGGGCGGTTCCGGACCTCTACGAGCCGTCCGCCGCGGGCGCTGCCGCCGCTGCCGCTGCCGCGCACGGGCGGCACCGGCGCAGGCGGCGCGGCATCGTCGTGGCCGCCGCCGCGGTCGCCGCGTCCGCGCTCGCCGCCGGGGCGGTCGCCGTGACCGGCTCGGTCATGGGCGAGGAGAACGGCGGGACGCGAGCACTGCCCGAGCCGTCCGCCGCGACGCCCGACGTCACCCTGCCCGCGGACGCGGCGCCGGGCGCCGCGTCCGAGCCCGTCGCCGTCACGCACACGCCGCCGATGCGGGCGACGACCTCACCCGCGCCCCGGCTCGCGCCGAAGGCGTCCGCGACGCCCACCGTGGCCGCCACGACCGCGCCGCCGTCCGCCACGGCGACGGTGAGCGCGCCGCCGCCCTCGCAGAGCGCCTCGCCACCGGTGACGGCTCCGCCGTCGGACGGCGGGACGTTGCGGCTCGGCGCGAGCGGGGCGGAGGTCAGCGACCTCCAGCAGCGGTTGACCCAGGTGTGGGTCTACGCCGGGCCCGTCAGCGGCACGTACGACCGGGCGACGGAGCGTGCGGTGGCGACGTTCCAGATCTGGTACGGCGTCCAGGGCGACCCCGCGGGCGTCTACGGTCCGGCGACGCGCTCGGCGCTGATGTCTGCGACGGCGTCCTCGGGGAACGGGCACCATCGCTGGTAGCTCTTTGCGGGGGCGCTCCGGGGGGCTTGTCGCGGTGCGTTGTGCGACCTCGCGGTGGGTGGGTGGCTGGTCGCGCAGTTCTCCCCCAGAGCTTCGCCTGGGAGGTGCCCCCACGCGCCCCCTTTCGCGGCGCCGCCGTCGCTGGGTCGGGGGCCGCCACGGGGCACCTCCTCGGAATGCGCCTTCACCCTCACCCGTAGTAGGTGAGCCCCTCCCAGCGCATTCCTGCGGGGGCACCCCGCACCGTCCCCCTCCAGGCCGGTTCAGCGGCTGCCTGCCGGTGGGGGTGAGGTTGAGGGTGCTCGTTTTTAGGGGCGCGGGGAACTGTGCGACAAGCCCCCACCGGGGCGAGGGCGAACTGCCACCGCAAGTGGCAACCACCCAGGGGCGCGTGGGGGTACCCCCAACGGAGCGACAAGCCCCCACCGGCGGACGGTCGCGCGGCGAACCGCAACAGGCCCCCCCGGGGCGCAAGGGGCGGCGTAAAAGAAGGGGCTAGGGTCAGGGCGATGGCGCCCTATGGAGTGGACGAGTTTCAGCTCATGCTGTTGCGGCGCATGGCGGATCACCAGCCGGGACTGGTGGACGACGCCCTGCGCGCGCTGAGCGCCTCCCACGCGGACCTGCGGGCCGCGCACAACGGGTGGCAGGCGCGACTGCGATCCCGCACGCATCCGGGGGGTGCCCGGCGGTACCGGATGGCGCTGGGGCCTCCCGAGCGGGAGGTGGAGCGGCGGATCGGTGATCTGACGTGCACCGCACTGCTGTGGCCCCTGCCGTTGTGGCCGGACCTGCGGTTCGAGGTGTTGTGCGCGCCGGGCGGCGGGGTGTGGAACGAGTGGCTGGTCCGCGCGCCGGGCGCGGCTCGTCCGGCGCTGGGCCGTACCGCGGATCTGGAGCCGTGGTCGTGCGTCGTCGAGGACGTGGCGCGGGCGTTTCCGCCGACCGAGCCGCTGCCGCCGGACGCGCCGAGCCGCGCCCGGCTCGCGCTGACGGCGCCGGAGACCGGCGAGCGGCTGGTCGCGCATTTCACGTGGGGCCTGCTGCAGTACGTCGCGGATCGCTGAGCAGCGCGTTTGTGGTACCGCCCATCCGTTTGTATCGTATGGGAACAAAGTGGTTCCGCCCGCTTCCCCTGACCGGCGGGCGGAGCCACTGCGCCACGTCGAGGGAGAACCATGCCGTCCGTCTTCACCGTCCGCGCCCTGCTCCTCGACATGGACGGCACGCTGGTCGACTCCGGCGCGGTGGTGGAGCGCTGCTGGTCGCGCTTCGCGCACCGGCACGGGCTGGAGCCCGCGGCCGTTCTCGCGGTCGTGCACGGACGGCAGGGGCACGCCACGATGGCCGAGCTGCTGCCGGACCGCCCGATGGCGGAGAACTACGCGGAGAACGCGGTCATGCTGGCCGAGGAGACCGCCGATCTCGACGGTGTCGTCCCGGTCCCCGGCGCCCCCGCGTTCCTCGCCTCACTCGCGGGGCTCCCGCACGCGCTGGTGACGTCGGCGAGCGACGGTCTGGCGCGGGCCCGTATGGAGGCGTCCGCGCTGCCGCTGCCGCCGGTCATGGTGACCGCGGAGCGGGTCGGCGCGAGCAAGCCGGATCCGGAGGGCTTCCTGAAGGGCGCCGCCGAGCTGGGCTTCGCGCCCGCCGAGTGCCTGGTCTTCGAGGACGCCGAGGTCGGTGTCGCGGCGGCGCGCGCCGGGGGGATGCCGGTCGTCGGTGTGGGTCCGCGCGCGGCGGCGTACGGGCCGGACGCGCTCGCCGCCACGCTGCTGGACGTGACGGTCACCGCAGGCCCGGAGGGCCTGCTCACGGTGACCGTCGGATAGTCAGCCGGCGATCGCCTCGTAGAGGCTGAAGACCGCGAGCACCGCCATGGCGGCGGCGGCGATCTTGGTGATGAGCGTGAGCGGCACCTTCTTCATGAGCATCCGCCCGCCGAAGATGCCGAGCGCACCGACCGCCCACAGGCCGAGGACCGCGCCGATGCCGACGGAGAGCGGGTTGTCGTAGCGGGCGGCGAGGTTCGCGGTCATGATCTGCGTCAGGTCGCCGAACTCGGCGACCAGGATGAGCATGAAGCCCGCGCCCGCGACCTTCCAGAAGCTCTGGTCGGCGGGCGCCTTGACGTTCTCCTCGTCCTCCGGCTTGGAGCGCAGCAGCATCACCGCGCCGCCGAGGAAGAGGACGCCGACGATCGCCTGGAGCAGGCGGTGCGGGAGCAGCGTGAGCAGGCTGCCGGCGGCGATGGCGAGCGCGACGTGGACCAGGAAGGCCGCGGCGACGCCCGCGAAGACGTACGACGCCCGGTAGCGGGTGCCGAGCATGAGACTCGCGAGGGCGGTCTTGTCGGGGAGTTCGGCCAGGAAGATCACGCCGAAGACGACGACGATGACGGTCAGGCTGAGCACGGGTCGGTTTCCTCGATCGGTAGGGGCGCCCTGCCGAGAGACCGGAAAAAGGGGGTCGCTTCGGCACGGCAGCGTCGGAACACTGCGGCCGAAGGTCTCGCTGGCGGTGCGCATCGCGTGCGATGCCCCACCGCTCCGGGCGCCGGCCAGGTCGCCTGCCGCGCCTTACGGCACCGCATACGAACCCGGCAGTATGTCGACGGTCCGGCGAAGAGCTACTCCCCTTCTGCTGCCCACCAGTGTACGGGACCCCGGACCTGGGCATATCCCGGGCACAGGAGTGGAACGGCGGCGGCGCGGGCCGTAACGATGCGGTATCGGCGGCACTTGGGGCGGAGCGGGAACGTTGCTTCAGGAGGTATTCCTGTCGTGACAAGGTCGTGATTGTCTCGTACGTCACTCACCCTGACCGGTACCGCCCGGCCATGCTGGCGTACGCTGTACGGCTGACGGCGGATGAAGATCCGCCGGCGTTGACGCAAGACCGGCACTGAGCGTTCACAAGGCCCTGACCTGTGCGAATGGTCAGGATCGATTCGTCATTGCAGGACCTGACAGGACCCGGAAGCGACATGTAGGACCGGCAAGGACGAGGAGGCGCGGTGCTGCAAGGCCTGGGCTCTCTTTTCGAGTGGCCGTGGATCTATCTGCTCGTCGCACTGTCCGTGCTGCTCGACGTCTTCGTGCCGGTGCTGCCCAGCGGTGTGCTGGTGGTGAGCGCGGCGACCGCCGGTTCGACCGGCTCCAGCGACGACATACTCGACGTGGTGGCGCTGCTCGCCTGCGCCGCCATCGCGTCCTGCCTCGGGGATCTGCTCGCCTACCGGCTCGCCTTCCGCGGCGGGGAGTGGTTCGCCCGCCGGATGGCCGCCTCCCGGCGACTGACGGCCGCGCACGACCGGCTCGGCCAGGTGCTGGCGAGCGGTGGCGGCGCCCTGGTCGTCCTCGCCCGTTTCGCGCCCGCGGGCCGCAGTGTGGTGAGCCTCGGCGCGGGTACGGCCCGCCGCCGGCCGCGTGAGTTCCTGCCGTGGTCGGCCCTCGCCGGGGTCTGCTGGGCCACCTACAGCGTGGGCCTGGGCTGGGTCGGCGGCGAGTGGCTGGGCGCGAGCTGGCTGGGCACGCTGATGTCCTTCGTCGCGCTGCTGGGCGCGGGTGTCTTCGCCGCGTACGTCTTCCGCCGCGAGCGGCGCTCGGCGCTGGCCGCCGCGAGCTACGCGGCCGTGCCGCTCACGATCCCGCCGCAGAGCGCCGCGGGTCCGGACCGCACCTCGGTCGTCGAGGCCCTGTAGCAGCCCGGCAGGGCGCCGTGGAGCCCCGCGCGGGCCCCGGAGCGCACGCCGGGCGGCCGACCGCGTCGCGCGCCTGCCGTTCGCGCCCCCTCTCCGCCTTTCACCACCCGGCGCCACCCTGCTCCGCCCGTCCTGCACGGCTGTCCGCAGGGGCAGTTGTGCAGGCGTTTTCCGTTGCTCTCCCCCACCCGCCGTCAAAGTATTCTCACTCGATACGGCAATAGTCAGCACGCAGCGTCACCGAAAGAATGCTCCCGTATCACCCCCATACGGGAAGGACAGGCACCATGTCGGTAGATGCGGGCCAGGACACCGCACTCGGCAACTCCCCGGATGACGCGCGGACGAGCCTTGACACGGCCGCCGCGCGGAATCTGGCCACGACCACGAAGTCCGCGCCCCAGATGCAGGGGATCTCGTCCAGGTGGCTGCTGAAGGCGCTGCCCTGGGTGAACGTCAACGCGGGTACGTACCGCGTGAACCGGCGGCTGAGCTACGCCGTCGGGGACGGGCGCGTGACCTTCGTCAAGACCGGGTCGCAGGTCCGGGTCATTCCGCAGGAGCTGGGCGAGATCGCCGCCCTGCGGACCTTCACCGACGAGGAGGTGCTCACCGCCCTCGCCGACCGCTTCGTCCAGCGCGAGTTCGCGCCGGGCGACGTGCTGGCCGCGGCGGGCGAACCGGCCGACACGGTCTACCTGATCGCCCACGGCAAGGTCGACAAGCTCGGCGAGGGCTCCTACGGCGAGGAGAACCGTCTCGGCAGCGTCGCCGACGGCGGGTACTTCGGCGAGCAGGCCCTCCTGTCGGCCGACGCGGCCTGGGACTTCACCGCCCGCGCGGTGACGACCACGACCGTCCTCGCGCTGACGCGGCAGGATCTGGAGCAACTGACCGCCCAGGCCGAGCCGCTGCGTACGCATCTGGACGCGGTGCGCGCGGTCCCGCAGCAGCGCACCAACCGCAAGGGCGAGGCCGACATCGCGTTCGCCTCCGGCCACCGCGGCGAGCCCCGGCTGCCCGGCACCTTCGTCGACTACGAGCTGAAGCCCCGCGAGTACGAACTGAGCGTCGCGCAGACCGTGCTGCGCGTCCACAGCCGCGTCGCGGACCTCTACAACGAGCCGATGAACCAGACCGAGGAGCAGCTCAAGCTGACGGTCGAGGCGCTGCGCGAGCGCCAGGAGCACGAGCTGATCAACAACCCGGAGTTCGGCCTGCTCCACAACGCGGAGTACGACCAGCGCATCCAGCCGCACGCCGGCCCGCCGCTGCCGGACGACCTGGACGAGCTGATCAGCCGCCGCCGCGGCACCCGCTTCCTCTTCGCCCACCCGCGCACGATCGCGGCGATCGCCCGCGAGTGGACACGGGCCGGCATCTACCCCACCCCCGTCGAGCTGCACGGCCACTCCGTGCCCGCCTGGCGCGGCATTCCCATCCTGAGCTGCAACAAGATCCCGGTCACCGAGGCCCGTACGAGCTCGATCATCGCCATCCGTACGGGCGAGGACAACCAGGGCGTCGTCGGCCTCAACCAGACCGGCCTGCCCGACGAGTACTCCCCCGGGCTCAACGTCCGCTTCATGGGCATCGACGAGAAAGCCGTCATCAGCTACCTCGTCAGCACGTACTTCTCGGCCGCGGTCCTGGTGCCGGACGCGCTCGGCGTGCTGGAGAACGTGAACGTGTCCAACTGGGGCTGACCCTCAGCCCACAAGGGGGAGGCCCCGCCGCCGGTCCGGGCGGCGGGGCCTCCCCCTTCGGTTCGCTCCGCACGGGACGGGTCGTGGTCCATGGCCGGGCCTCACAACTGCCCGGTCCGGCGGATCATGCCTCAGCGGACGGGGCCCGACGGGCCGGCTGTCCGTACGTCGCAGGATCCGCCGGACAGGCCCTAACCGAGGATGTCCCGGAGTGCGTCCGCCGAGACGGCGAGTCCGCTGCCGAAGGGCGAGTCGAGGTCCCAGATCAGGAAGAGCAGGAAGGCGATGAGCGCGCTGAACAGCCCGGCGAGCAGCAACTCGCGTGCCGAGCGCCGGATCTGCAGCGTGAAGATCAGGCCGACCGTCACCAGTGCCCCGGTGATCAGGCCGAACCACACCACCGGCGGCATCGTCGCCCCCGCGCTCTGCCCGCGCGCGGTGCGGGCCGCGTCCGCCGCGGCGACCTCGTCCACGAGCGGCTGGTAGGCCTGCGCCTCCAGGTCGGTCTTGGGGTCGTACTGCGTGATGTCGGTACGGACCTGGTCCAGCAACTGGGTGCCGCGCGGCGCGAGGCCGCCGTGGTGGCGCATGTACGGCCACTCCTTCTCGGCGGCGAAGGACGCGTAGGCGTCCACGTCGGCCCGCACCTTGTCGCGAATCGCGGGCGGGTAGACCTGCACCCGCTCCTTGACCTCGTGCAGCGCCTGCGCCTCGGCCTGGACGGTGGACTGCGCTCCGCTCTGGCCCTCCCACACCCCGGCGATGGCCAGGCCCAGCACGATCGCGTAGATCACACCGATCATCATGACCATGTACTCGATGACGTCCGGTGTCTCGTTCGGGTCGTCGTCGTCGCCGATTCTGCGCTGCCGCAGGACGACGATGGCGATCACGACCGCGCAGACCGCGACCATCGCGATCAGCAGGGCCACCCACTGCGTCATATGAACTCCCCCTCGTGTCCTACCGGTTGTTCCTGCGATACGCGCCCGATCCGGGCTTGAGCACGGCCGCTGCCAGCAGCCCCGGCACCGTCGTGACCAGCAGCACGGTCGTGAGCTTGCGGCGGTGCTGCACGGGCGCCGAGGCGGGCACGGGCGGCCGGTCGGGCCAGTGCACGGCGGGCGGCGCGGGTTCGGGCGCGGGTGTGGTCGGTGCCGGTTCCGGCGGCCGGGGGCTCGGTCTCGGCTTGGGCTTCGGGGCGGGCGGGGGCTGGGGGATGGCTCTCACCACCGGTTTCTTCGTGGGTTTCGGCTTCGGGTGCGGTACGGCCGTGGGTTTCGGGGTCGTGGTCGGCGCAGGTGTCGTGGGGGGCGGGGGCGGCGGTGTGGTCGGGGGTGGTGGCGGGGGCGTCGGCCGGTGGCAGTGCAGCGGCGCGGGCCACTTCCACTCCCGGTGCCAGTGCCCGCACCAGTGGAAGGGCCGCGGCAGCTTCGGCGGTTTCGGAAGGTGCGGCGGATGCGACGGGTGCGACGGGTGCGCGGGGTGCGGCGGCCGGGGCTTCGGCGTGTGGTGCGAGGCCGGGACCGCGGGCTCCGGCACCCGGACGCGGACGTCCACCTGCCCGCCGGAGACGCGTACGGAGACGTGTGCGGGGATCCGCACGGAGACGGCGCCCGGGGCGCGCGCGGAGGCGCGTACGGGCGAGGACGGCCGGTCGGCGGGATCGGGCGCGCGCACGGACCCGGGCGGGCGCGGGCGCCCCGGCGCGGCCTCCGCCGCACCGCTGACCCCCCACGCCCCGGCGGCCGCCGTCACCACGGCGACCACCGTCCAGGCCCGCAAGCGCCTCCCTCTGGGAGTGCTCACGCGTTCATGGTCAGCACCGCGCAAGCCACCGCACAGACAGATCGGCGGCATTCCCCGTAAGGGGGACCAAGGCCGTCAAACATACGATCACCTGCTCGAATCCCCCGGTCCGGTGAGCCGCCCACCGGATGATCCACGACGAGGTGCTGCTCGACGGGAGTTCGCGGCCGAGCATGGCCACGTTCGTGACGACGTGGATGGACCCCGAGGCCGAAGCGGCGGCAGCGCAGGCAGGCCGCCGGGCTGCCGGCGGACCGGCCCAACCTGGTCACGGGCTCCGACGTCCAGATCGTCGGCCAGTACTACAACCTCGTACGGCTCGGCCGCGAGGGCTGCACCAAGGTCATGGAGGGTCTGCGGGACACCGCGCGGTTCGTCGCCGACGGCATCTCCGCGCTCGACGCGTTCGAGGCACCGGGCCGCGTCCGGCTTCTCCCACCTGTGACGGCGGCTCCCCGGGGACCGCCCCCGGCGGTCATCCCAGCGGCGGTCATCCCAGCGCGGCCGCCTTGCGCATCAGCACGGACCGCTCGCGGGCGTTGCCGCACAGCCGTGCGGCGAACTCCAGCTCCTCCCGGGCCTCGGCGGTGCGGCCGAGCCGGGCCAGCAGCTCGCCGCGCACGCTCGGCAGCAGATGCGACCCGGACAGCCCCCCGGCGGCGGCCAGCTCGTCCACCATGCGCAGGGCGGGCTCCGGCCCGCTCGCCATGGCGACGGCCACGGCCCGGTTGAGCTGGACCACGGGTGAGGGGGCCACCCGCCCGAGCGCCTCGTAGAGCAGCACGATCCGCTCCCAGTCCGTCTCGCCCACCGAGGCCGCCGTCGCGTGGCAGGCGGCGACGGCGGCCTGCAGCCCGTACGGCCCGAGGCCGCGCCCGGCGCCGCCGGCCCGGCCGAGCGCGGCCAGGCCCCGGCGGATCGCCGAGCGGTCCCAGCGACGCCGGTCCTGGTCCTCCAGCAGCACCGGCTCCCCGTCCGGCCCGGTGCGCGCCGGGAAGCGCGCGGCGGTCAGCTCGAAGAGCGCGAGCAGTCCGTGCGCCTCCGGCTCGGCGGGCAGCAGCGCGGTCAGCGTCCGGGCCAGCCGGACCGCCTCGTAGGCGAGGTCGCGGCGGATCAGCTCGTCGCCCGCCGTGGCCGTCGAGCCCTCGGTGAAGATCACGTACAGGACGCTCAGGACGGCGCCGAGCCGCTCCCGGCGCTCCTCGGCGGGCGGCAGCTCGAAGGGGACGTGCGCGGCCGCGATCGTCTTCTTGGCCCGGGTGATCCGGGCCTGGACGGTCGCGGTGGGCACCAGGAACGCACGGGCGACCTCCTGGCTGGACAGCCCGCCCACCACGCGCAGCGTGAGCGCCACCCGGGCCTCCGGCGACAGCACCGGGTGGCAGGCGGTGAACATCAGCGCGAGGACGTCGTCGTCCACCCGGTCGGGGTCCCACGGCAGGTCGTCCGGCTGCCCGGCGACCGCGTGCACGCCCGAGCTGAACTCGCCCTCGGCCAGCTGCCCGGCGAGCAGCGCGTACCGCTCGTCGAGCGCCGACCGGCGGCGGTAGGCGTCGACGGCCCGCCGCCGCGCGGTCGCGAGCAGCCACCCCACCGGGCTGTCCGGCACCCCGTTTCGCGCCCAGCCGACGAGCGCCTCGGCCAGCGCCTCCTGGGCGACGTCCTCGGCGAGCGCGAAGTCCCCGGTCCAGCGGGCCAGCGCGCCGACGATCCGCGCGGACTCGATCCGCCACACGGCCGAGGCGGCCCGCCGCGCCGCCTCGGCGCCCGGCGGGCCGCCGCCGACCTCGGCCATCAGAGCTGGCCGGTCCGCTCACGCCAGGCCCGCTCCCTGACGATCCACTCGTTGTCCTGCGGGAATTCGTCGATACCCGGCACCCGCCGGATCTCGACCTTCGAACCGGCGGTCGCCGGGAGCCGCTTGGCCCACTCCACCGCCTCCTCCTTCGAGGCGACGTCGATGAGGTAGAAGCCGCCGAACAGCTCCTTGGTCTCCCCGTAGGGCCCGTCGGTGACCACCGGCGTCTCCGCCCCGAAGTCCACGACCACCCCCTGCGACGGGTCGTCCAGCCCCTCCGCGGCGACCAGCACCCCGGCCCGGATCAGCTCCTCGTTGAAGCGCCCCACCGTCTCCAGCATCTCGTCGAAGGGCGTCTCCATCATCTTCGCGACGGATTCGTCCGTCCCGCGCATGATCAGCATGTACTTCGCCATCGTGGCTCTCCTCGTCCGGGGGGTCGCGTCTGTCGACCCTCTCTATCCCAGGTCGAGCGGCGGACGCGCGGATCGACACAGGGCGCGGAAACGGAGCAGGTTTTTTTCTTCCGGTTCCTCTCCGGACTCCTCCGGCGCCGGAACGGGCCGCCGCCGGGGGGGAACCGGACGGCCGGCAGGACCGTCGGTGAGGGGTGGGCGTGGACGGTTTCGAACCGCCGACATCCGCCTTGTAAGGGCGGCGCTCTACCACTGAGCTACACGCCCCGCAGAATGCGACGTCACAGGTTACCCCGCCGCGGGGGCCGGTGGGCAAGGGCATACCCGGGCGCGTACGGGGGTCCCGGGGGCGGGCGGACCGGGCCGTGTGTTCGGGGCGGGTGGGTGGGAGGATGGGACGCGACGGTGTGGGGCGGCGACACGGGGAGAGAGCAAAACGTGACGACGGCACGTTCGTGGTGGCGGCGCGGCGACAACACGCGTGCCGAGGCCCAGGCCGCGAAGGACGCCGCCGCGCAGGCCTTCTACGAGCTGGACACCGCGCAGCGGGAGCTGGAGATCTCCATCGAGACGATCTCGGCGGTCGAGCAGTCCGCCGAGGCCCGCAGGGCACTGTCCGGCTTCGAGGCGCTCAAGAACCGCATCGACGAGGCCAGCGCGGCCTACATCCGCACCGTCGACGCCCACGACCTGGACCGGGACGACCTGGACCACGGCGCCGCCAACCGCGCGATCACCGAGCTGAACCGCGCCAAGGACGACCTGGCGAACGTGCGCAAGGAGCTGGAGCGCTACCAGACGCAGACGGCCCCGCTGCTGGACCGGGCCGAGACCCAGCTGGCCCGGCTCGCCCCGGCCCGTGAGCAGGCCAGGCAGACGCTGCTGGCCGCCAGCCAGGCACTCGACGCCGTACGCGCCGCGGGGCTGGCCGCGGACGACCTCGCGGCCCGGCTCGCGGCGCTCGCCCCCGAGCTGACCAAGCTCAACGAGGGCGCCGCCAAGCACGGCGTCCAGGACACCGTGCGGCGCGCGAACGACATCCGGCTCAAGGCGGAGGCGATCCGGGCCGAGGCCGAGCGGCTGCCGGAGCAGGCCCGGGAGATCGACAAGCGCCTGGTGTCGCTGCGCACCCGGGTACAGGCGCTCGGCACCCGCGCGGAGGGCGTGGCCCCCGTGCTCAGCGAGCTGCGGCGGCGTTTCTCGCTCGCCTGCTGGCAGGACCTCCAGCCGGTGCCGGAGCAGGCCGCGCAGGCCGTACGGCAGGCGGAGGCGACGCTCGCCGAGGCCCGCCGGGCGCGGGACGCCCAGCAGTGGGCGCAGGCCACCGCGAAGCTCGCGACGGTGCGCACGCTCATGGACGACGTGGACGGCGCGGTGGGCGCCGCGCGGGACCGGTTGCAGCGCCTCAACGAGGTCAGCAAGGACCCGAAGGCCGAGGTCGAGCGCACCCGCTTCGCGATCCGGGACGCCCAGCGGCTGGCGATGCAGGGCCGCACCCAGCCCGAGCCGCGGCACGCCCGCCCGCTGGACGAGGCGGTCGCGCGGCTGGACCGGGCGCTGGCCGGGCTGGAGGGGGCGCACCCGGACTACTGGGCGTTCCTGACCGAGACGGCCGCGGTGCGCGAGAAGGTCAACCGTGTGGTGTCCAACATCCGCGAGGACCGCGCGGCCGGCCGCTGAGGAATCCTTTCCCCGGCTTCCCGGCTTCCCGGCTCCCCGGCCCGGGACCCGGCCCCGGGCCGCGTCCGTACGGCGTCAGCTGCAGCAGCCGCCACCGCAGCAGCCGCCTCCGCCGCCCGCGGGGGCCGGGGCGGCCGCGGAACCGCCGGCGGACGAGGCGGTGCCGCCGACCGAGACGGTCGAGAGCAGCTTGACGGTGTCGCCGTGGCCCTGGGGGCAGGGCGCGGGGGCGGCGGACTGCGACATGGGGCGGCGCATCTCGAAGGTCGCGCCGCACGTCTTGCACCGGTATTCGTAACGAGGCATGGCCACAGCGTATCGGGGCCGCGCTGCCGGGCGGCGGTCCCCGGCCTATCCTGGGAAGTGGCGTCCTCGACCGGTCAACCTCCCCGAAGGAGACGCCCATGCAGCTGAACGACCACGTCCCCGTCGACCACCGGCTCAGCCAGGTCTACCGCTTCGGCGCCGGACTGATGGGCCTGATCCTCGTCGTCTTCGGCATCCTCGGCCTGCTCAACCACGTCTCGTTCCTGAACCAGGCGGGTGAGCGCGTCGCGGGCCTGAACTCCAACGGAGCGCTCAGCTCGATCTCGATCGGCGTCGGCGCGCTGCTGTTCGTCGGCATGGTCATCGGCGGCAATTTCGCCTCCACCCTCAACATCTGCGTCGGCGCGGCCTTCCTGATGAGCGGCTTCGTCAACCTGGCGCTGCTGGACACGGACAGCAACCTGCTCGCGTTCAAGATGTCCAACGTGCTCTTCAGCTTCGGGGTGGGGCTGCTGCTGCTCTTCTTCGGCATGTACGGGCGGGTGACGGGCGGTCTCCCGCACGACAACCCGTACTGGCGCAAGCGGCACCCGCAGGAGGCCGCACGCGAGTACGAGGCCCGCGAGAAGGCGGCCGCCCCGCAGCGCCGCCCGCCGCCGCGCGGCATCCCGCAGCACTGATCTCCGCCCCGACGGCGGCACACAGGCCACCGGCCATACGTATGAGGTACGACCGGTGGCCTATGTGCGCGGCAGCCGTGCCGGGCGGACCTAGCGGCGGCGGGCCAGGGTCAGCCCGTCCGCCACCGTGAGCAGGACGTCGTCGACCCGGTCGTCGGCCCGCACGTGGTCGTTGAACGCGCGGATGGCCGCGCCGCCGCCCGTGGTGTCCGGGTCGCTGACGTCGCCGTGGAAGAGGGTGTTGTCGACGACCAGCAGGCCGCCGGGGTTCATCCGCGGCACCAGCTCCTCCCAGTAGTCGACGTACGCGCCCTTGTCGGCGTCGAGGAAGACCAGGTCGATCCACGGGCCCTCCGGCAGCGCCCGCAGTGTCTCGATCGCCGGGGCGATGCGCAGGTCGATACGGTCGGCGACGCCTGCCTTCTGCCACGCCTCGCGGCCCACGGCCGTCCACTCCTCCGAGACGTCGCACGCGATGACCCGCCCGTCCTCGGGCAGCGCCTGGGCCATCGACAGCGTCGAGAAGCCGGTGAAGGTGCCGACCTCGACGATCTGCCGCGCGCCGGTCAGCCGCACCAGGAACGCCAGCAGCGGGCCCTGCTCCTCCGCCGTCTGGAGGCCCGCGACGTCGCCGAGCCGCTGGTGGGTGACGTCCACCAGTTCGCGTTGCACCGGGTCGAGCGGATTGTGCTCCAGGACGTATGCGTACAGCTCGGGCGTGAGCTGCGGGTTTTTCGTTTCGTACACGAGTCTGCTCCCAGGTCTGGCACTTAGGGTGACGGGATGCTTGTCGATGACGCGGTCGCCCTCGTGCCCAGCATTCCAGGCCGCCGCGCGCTGCTGGGGCTCGCGGGCGCGCCCGCCGCGGGCAAGTCGACGCTGGCCAGGCGGCTGGTCGCGGGCGTCGACGAACGGCTCGGCGCCGGAACGGCCGCGTATGTGCCGATGGACGGCTTCCACCTGTCCAACGCGCAACTGGACCGGCTGGACCTGCGCGACCGCAAGGGCGCCCCCGAGACGTTCGACGTGGACGGCTACGTGGTGCTGCTGGAGCGGTTGCGGGCGGAGCGGGCGCGCCCGGTGTACGCGCCCGACTTCGACCGGCGCCTGGACGAGCCGATAGCGGCGGGTCTCGTCGTGCCGCCCGGCGCCGCGCTCGTCGTCACCGAGGGCAACTACCTCGCCGACGACGGCCCCGGCTGGGCGCGGGTGCGCGACCTGCTGGACGAGCTGTGGTACGTCGAGACGCCGCGGGGCCTGCGGGAGCGGCGGCTCCTGCGCAGGCACCTGCGCGGTGGGCGGACCGAGGAGGAGGCGCGGGAGTTCATCGCCTCCAGCGAGCGCGTCAACGCGATGCGTGTGGAGAAGGGGCGGGGGCTGTGCGACCGGGTCGTCTCTCCGCGGGAGGGTTAGGGCTCCGGGGTGCCCTCACACGTGTGCCAGGAACTCCCGGAGGATCTGTTCGCCCGCGGCCACGCCCGCCGTGGGGAGGGGGGTGACGGTGGGGGCAGTCCAGCCGGTGTCGGCGAGTTCGCCGTGGCCGGGGGTCCAGCCGCGGTCGGCGGCGAGCAGGAGGTCGACGTCGAGCAGGGAGTCGCCGGCGGCCAGGACGCGGTCGGCGCCGGTGCGGCGGACGACCTCGGCCAGGGCCGCGCTCTTGGACAGCGGCCGGGGCACCGCGTAGATCTTGCGGCCCTGGAGGGAGACCGTCCAGCCGAGCGGTTCGGCCCAGGCGCCGAGTTCCTTGACCCACCCGGCGGGCAGCCGCTCGCGGTCGACGACCAGGTAGCAGAAGAGGTCCTCGGCGATCCGCTCCTTTCGCAGCCACTCCGGGTCGGCGGTCGCGGCCAGGTGCGCGCGCACCTCGTCGAGCGGGGCGGAGCCGTCGGCGAGCCGGCGGCGCATCTCGGTGTTCCAGTCGTGGTCGGTGCGCCCGTTGACCAGCAGGTGCCCGCCGTTGGCGCAGATCGCGTAGCTCGGCGTCGGGCAGGGCAGGCTGATCCGGCGGTACTGCTTGCGGGTGCGGGTGGTGGCGGGCACGAAGCGTACGGCGTCGGACAGTTCGGCCAGGACGCGGGCGGCGGTCTCGGTCATGAACGACAGCGGGCGGCTCTCGTGCACCTCGACGCACAGCAGCCGCGGGGCCTGCTCGTCGGGCATGCCCAGGGCGAGCGCGGCGGCCGAGTAGATGAGGGTGCGGTCGAGGTCGCTGGCGACGATCGTCCGACTGTAGGCGCGGTTCACCGGCCTGCCACCGCCTTGCCGTCGGTGCCGGTCGCGCCGCGGGTGTAGCGCGGGTGGATGAGGCCGACGCACGAGTAGGGCAGGTCGTCGGTCTCCTCGACGGGCACCCCGCGCTGGTCGGCGAGCAGGCGAACGTGGTCGAGGTCGGCGCCCGCGCCGCGGGAGGCGAGGATCTTCCACGGGACGCGCCGCAGCAGCACCCGGGTGGTCTCGCCGACGCCGGGCTTGACGAGGTTGACGTCGCCGATGCTGTACTCCTCGCTGATCCGCTCGACAGCCGCCCAGCCCGCCCAGGTCGGGGAGCGGTCCTGCGCGCGCAGCGCCTTGACGTCGCGGGCGACGTCGTCGCCGACCTCGTCGAAGGCGGCGGTGACGGTGTCGAGGAAGAGTCCGGAGACGTCGGAGCCGGCCAGCTCGCGGTAGAACTTGGCGCCGTGGAACTCGCCGGGCCCGACGAGGTCGGCGCGCAGCACGGTGCGCGAGACGAGGCCGGAGACGGTGGAGTTGAGGCACGCGGAGGGGATCAGGAAGTCGTCGCGGGTGCCGTACGTGGACACGCAGCCACCGGGGTCGGCGAGCACCGCGATCTCCGGGCGGAAGCGGGCGAACTCGGGGAAGGCGCCGATGGCGTCGGCGAGTTCGCGGGTGATGGCGCCCTTGCCCGTCCAGCCGTCGACGAAGACGCAGCCGGCGGCGTCGTGGTGGGCGGCGAGCCAGCGCAGCGCGGCGGGGTCGATGCCGCGGCCGCGGACGATGGAGACGGCGTAGTGCGGGAGGTCCAGGCCGTGCGCCTGCCGGGCCCAGCGGCGCATCAGCACGCCGACCGGGGTGCCGGCGCGGGCCAGCGACACCAGGACGGCGTCGGGGCCGCGCTCGGCGAGCACCAGCTCGGTCACGGCGCCGACCGCGCGGGCGATGCGCCCGGCGGAGGTCTCCAGGGCCGCCCGGAAGAGGTCCTGGTAGGCGGCGCTGGGCTGGTACTCGACGGGCAGCGACTCGGCGTAGTGGGCGCCGCCGCTCTGGATGGCCTCCTCGCGCTCCTCGGTGGGTGCTTCGAGCTGCACGTCGGACAGGTCCTTGAGCAGCCAGCCCACCTCGTCCGCGGCATAGGAGCCGAAGGCGGGGCCGCGCAGCGGTCCGGGGGTTGCACTCATCAGGCCGGGGTTTCCGTTCGGTCGGGAGGGGGCGGGCTCGGGGGCGGGCTCATGGGCGGAGGCGGGCTCGTGGGTGGGGGCCGGCTCATGGGTGGGGACGACGGCGAGCAGCACCGCGCCGGTGTGCGGGGCGAGGGAGGCGAGCAGCCCGCCGGGCGCGTGCAGCGCCGGGGTGTCGCCCGCGGAGTCGGTGACGACCACGACGGCGTCGAATCCGGCGCCCGCGACGTTGTAGGCGTACCGCTCGCGCGAGCCGTCGTCGGCGGGGTCGTCGTGCGCGGGGAAGACGAGCCGGCTGCGTATCGCGTAGCCGGGGTCGTCGACGGCGAGCACGGGAGAGCGGGTGGTGGTGGAGAAGTACGCCGCCACCCCGGCCGCCGCCTCCGCCTCCGCTCCCGCCGGGAGCCCCTCGGCGCCCTCCTGCGGCCCCGCGGGCGCTGCGCCGGGCGCGTAGGCCTCCAGGACCTGGGCGAGCCGCAGCGGCGCGTACATCAGCTCCTCGGTGCCGAGGACGAGCACCCGGCGGGCGCCCGCCGGGAGGGCCTCGGCGAGGCGGCGGCCCATGGCGGGCAGGGCGGCCTCCAGGGCGGCTCGGTGGGCGGGCAGGAAGCCGTGCCGGCCGCCGTCGGGCACGCCGGCGGGCCAGTCCAGGGCGACGCGGCGGACCTCGGCGGCGGGGGCGTCGGCCGCCTCGGCGGCGGGGGTCAGCTGGGCGACGAGGGCCTGGGCGGCGGTGAGCACGCCGTCCGGGAGCGTGACCGTCCCGGCGGCCAGTGACAGCACGTCGACGCGGGCGCCCAGCTCGGCGGCGAAGGCCGTGAGCCGGGCGTGGTCGGCGGGGGCGCGCATGTCGGTGAGGGCGACGACGACGTAGTGGCCGCGGGGGTGGCGGGCGTGCAGGTCGCGGATGGTGTTGAGGACCGTCTGCCCGGTGGAGAACTCGTCGTCGACGAGCACCAGCGGCCCCGTCCCGGCGAGCAGCGCCGGGTCCTCGGGCAGCAGCAGGTGGCCGGTGGCGTGGCTGTGCTCCTCCTGGAAGGCGCCGCCGGAGGCGAGCCCGGCCACCTCCCGGCGGGTGGAGTGCAGGTACGGCACGGGTCCGACGCCGTCGGCGACGGCGTGGCCGAGTCCGGTCGCGGTCTCGGCGTAGCCGACGACGACCGTGCGGGCCGCGTCCTGCTCGCCGAGCAGCGCGCGGACCCGCAGGCCCAGGTCGTGGGCGTGCCCGTAGACCGTGCCGGGGCGCTGCGGGACGTGCTTGCCGAGCACGTTGGACACCAGCAGGTGGGCGCGCTTGGGGTTGCGGCGCAGGGCGAGGCCGAGCAGGTCGGGCAGGCCCTCGCCGTGCAGGGCTATGCCGAGCCGGTCGGCGACCCACTGGCCCGGCCAGGGGGCGTCGGCGGCGGGGCGGGGGCGGTCTTCTCCGGTGAATTTCATGTCTTGTACAAGGATGCCTGGTCAGGCGGCGGGAACACAGGCCGCGAGGAGTTCGACGAAGCTGATGCTCTCGCGCGCGACGCCGAAGGCCTCGGCCCGCAGCAGGGTGCGCTCGGCCCAGGCGCGGTGCGGCTTGACCTCGTTCATCTTGTTCGTGTACGCGGAGCGCAGCACTCCGCCGCCGCTGCGGTCCTCGTGCAGGATGTCGGCGGCGTCGCTGTACTCCTCGTGCGTGACGACGTTCAGCGCGTGCACGATCGGGACGTGGGTGGGGTGGATGCAGGTCTTGCCCTGGAGTCCGTTGGCGCGGTCCAGTTCGATCTCGCGCAGCAGCCCGTCCATGTCGCGCTCCAGCAGCGCGGCGCGCAGCTCCTCGGACTCGCCCTCGGCGAAGGGGCTGCGGCGCAGCTGCGGCTTGAAGATGCGCTCCTGGTGGTGGAAGTACTCCCAGACCGGGCCGGTCACGGTGAAGCCGGAGCCGTCGGCACGGCCGAGGACGTTGACGACGTCGGCGATCACCGAGGCGACGATCCGCACGTCGTAGGCGGTCATGGCGGGCCCGCGGCGGATGCCGTAGGAGGAGCAGAAGTCGGTGACGCCCAGGCGCAGCGCGAGCACCCGCTCGCGGTACTTGTCGACGGTGCGGGATATGCCGTTGAGCGCCTCGACCCGGGTCTCCAGGTGCATCAGCTCGGGCGACTCCAGCACGGGCATGGCGAACAGCCGGCGCCCGCACGCGGCCTCGGCGGCGGTGAGCGCCTCCAGGAAGGGGACGCCGGTCTCCTCGGTGAACTTCGGCAGCACGAAGCCCGACAGCAGCGCGACGCTGTCGCCGAGCCGGGTGGTGAGGTCGGTGATCTGCCACGGGGTGCGGACCCGGATGAAGAGCAGCGGCAGGGCGCCGGCGGCGTCCGGGCGGTCGGCGAGGTCGCGGAAGTGCCGGACGATGTTGGCCTCGCCGGCCTCCACGTCGCGGTCGTCGATGGAGTCCTCCAGGCACAGCACCATGGAGACGACCCCGCGCGCGGCCTGCTTCAGCACGTCGTCGGCGAGCGAGGGCCGCGTCGCCGGCGAGTAGAGGGTCGCGCCGAGGGCGGCCGCGAGCATCGCCGCGGGCGAATCCGAGGTGAATTCCCTCGGCTCGATGTGAAACAGCTCCTGCCGCGTTTCGGCGGCGAGGTGGCCGAAGTGTCGCATGGCGCCCCCTTTCCAGGTACGGGTCAAGTGACGGGCCTTGAGGACAACTGGCCGATTATCGTACGAGTGAGCATG
This sequence comes from Streptomyces sp. NPDC021224, assembly GCF_044332905.1. Lineage (NCBI taxonomy): Bacteria > Bacillati > Actinomycetota > Actinomycetes > Kitasatosporales > Streptomycetaceae > Streptomyces > Streptomyces sp. NPDC021224. Next base: position 80,901 of record NZ_JBIRPW010000021.1, read on the forward strand.
CCCCAGACGTTCCCTCCGAACGTGAAGAACACGTAACCACCGCAGGTCGGCGGGGTGACCCGGAGGATCCCGTCCACCGTACGGCGGCGACCGGGGCGGCGGAAGCGCCGCCGCGGGGCCCGGCGCCCCCGTCCGACGTTGTGAGGCGGCCCGCCGGAAGGGCAGGATGGCGGGCATGACGCACATGATGGTGAAGGGCTCGAACGTCCCCCTCGACGCCCCCGGCATCCGCGCGGTGCTGCGCTGGAGCCCCGGCAGCGGAACACCCGACGTGGACGCCTCCGTGCTGCTGCTGGGCCCCGGCGGCAAGGTGCGCTCGGACGCCGACTTCGTCTTCTACAACGCCCCCCGGCACCCCTCGGGCGTGGCCCGCCACCTGCCCAAGCACCGAGTGGCCGAGGGCCTGACCGACACCGTCGAGGTGGACCTCGCGGCGCTGGACCCCGACGTCCAGCGGGCGGTCATCGCCGCCTCCTGCGACGGCGGGCCCTTTCGGCTGGTCCGCGACCTGTGCGTGCTGCTGTACGACACCGCGGCGCCCGGTGGCCCGCCGCTGCTGACCTTCGACGTACGCCCCGACACCGGCGCCGAGACCGCGCTCAACTGCGGCGAGCTGTACCGCAAGGACGGCGGCTGGAAGTTCCGCGCGGTGGGGCAGGGCTACGCGACCGGCCTGGTAGGCCTGGCGACCGAGTTCGGCATCACGGTGGACGACGCGGCGGAGGAGGGCGCCCAGGCCGCGAAGGGCGACGACGCCACGTCCCAGGCCCAGGCCCAGGCCCCCGCGCCGAACCGCCCGCCGCAGCCGCCGAGCCCGTCGCAGGTGCAGACCCGCCCGCACCCCGCGCCCTCGCCCGACCAGTCCAGCGCGTACGGCTACCCGCTGCCCGCGCCCTCCGTCGGCCACGTCCCCGCCCAGCCCGCGTACGGCTACCCGCAGCCCGTCGCCGCCCCGCCGCCGCCCTCGGTGGCACCGCAGGTGCACCAGCAGCCGCAGCCCGGCTACCCGGCGTACGGCTACCCGCAGCCGGTGGCCGCCTCCGCGGTGGGCGGCCCGGCCTTCGTGCTGCCCCCGCAGGGGCCGCAGTTCCAGCAGCAGCGCTGACGGGGCGGTCCGGGACCGCGGTCAGAGCTTGGACTTGTAGCCGCGGCCCCACTGCAGGCCCCAGCCGTACAGCCGGTCGATCTCGGCCTGGAAGCCGTAGACGTACTTGACCTCGCGGCGCACGGTCAGCTCGCCCTTGTTGTTCTCGATGAGCACCACGGCGCACGAGCGGGCCTGCGGCTCGCGCTCGTTGAGCGGGATCTCGATGCGCGGGCCGGAGCCGGGGAAGATCTCGATCTTGGCGTGCGTGCGGTCGAAGGCGGGCGTGCCGTCGTAGATGTAGACGAAGACCAGCAGCCGCTTGAACTCGTCGCGCTTGTCGAAGTTGATGTAGAGCGTCTCACCGGAGGTGCCGCCGAAGCGGTCGTCGCCGCTCATCTGGATGTACGGCGGCGCGTCCAGGTCGCCGTGGAACTCGCCGAGCGGCTGGACGACGCCCTTGCTGCCGTCGGCCAGCTCGTACATGCACGCCAGGTCCAGGTCGACGTTGACCATCGCCGGACCGGCGGCCTGGACCACCCGGGGCCGGAAGACGTCGAACTGGCGGCGCAGGAAGCCGCGCTCGTCGGTGGCCCAGCTGCCGGTGTCGGACGAGCGCATCGACCACGACAGATTGACCCGCATGTTGCCGACCGCCGCGCCCTGCTTGGTCAGCGACACCACCGGGTGCCGCTTGGTCAGTTCGACCGTGTGCGCGTTCGCCATGTCGAACTGCGCCGCGCCGCTGGGCCGGAAGAAGTCCCGCCACGCCATTGCCGCCACCCCTCCGTAGCCGTAGCTCCCCCCGCTCACGTGCCGCTGCCCCCGCCGGGCGGCGGGGGCAGCGGGACGTCACGGGTGACCGGTCACACGCCGGTCGTGACTTCCGTCTTGTCGTCGTCCGCCGACTGGGAACCTTCCCCGAGACGACGGTTGCGTACCACCGACGACCAGTACGACGCCGCGATCAGGACGACGCCGACGAGGCCGGTGACGACCTCGCTGATGTCGTACTTGATGGTGGCCAGCAGGATGAAGGCCAGCGCGCCGATCGCGTAGTGGGCGCCGTGCTCCAGGTACACGTAGTCGTCCAGCGTGCCCTTGCGGACCAGGAAGACGGTCAGCGACCGGATGTACATCGCGCCGATGCCGAGGCCGAGCGCGATCTCGAAGATGTCGTTGCTGATGGCGAAGGCGCCGACGACACCGTCGAAGGAGAACGAGGCGTCGATGACCTCCAGGTAGAGGAACATGAAGAACGCGGCCTTGCCGGCCAGCCCCGCCACCTGCCCGGCGGTGGGGCCGCTCTTCTCCGCGGCCGCGCCCTCGGCCTCGTCGTCCCCGTCCCCGTCCCCGTCCTCGTCGTCGTCCTCCTCGTCCTCCAGGCGCTCCTCGAAGAAGCCGGAGATGCCGCCGACCACGAGGTACGTGATGAGGCCGCCGACACCGGCGAGCAGGACCGTCTCGGCCTTGTCGATCTCACCGTGCCCGCCGTGCACCGGGACACCGGTGGCCACCGTGGTGGCGGCGATCACGAGCACGACGAGCGCGATGACGACCGAGAGCATGTCCAGCTTGCCGAGCTTGGCCAGCGGGCGCTCCAGCCAGCCGAGCCAGGTGATCTCGCGCTCCTCGAAGATGAAGTCGAGGAAGATCATCAGCAGGAACATCCCGCCGAAGGCCGCGATGGCCGGGTGGGCTCCGGTGACCAGCGCCTCGTAGCGGTCGTGGTCGTTGATCGCGACCTTGACCGCCTCCCACGGGCTCAGCTTCGCGGTGATCGCCACGATGATGATCGGGAAGACCAGCCGCATGCCGAAGACCGCGATGAGCACGCCCACCGTCAGGAACATCTTCTGCCAGAAGGCGTTCATCTTCCGCAGGATGCCCGCGTTGATGACGGCGTTGTCGAACGAGAGCGAGATCTCCAGGACCGACAGGATCGCTACGATCGCGAGTCCGTGCCACCCCCAGAGGACGCCGGCCAGGGCGAGGCCGGCGGCAGTGATGCCGAACGACCAGCCGAATGTTCTGAGGAGCACGTGCTTCCCACCCAATCCTTGTGACCTATGACCACGAGGTCCCCCGCACGGTGCGGGCTTTACGAAACGTTGACCCCGAAGTCTAGGGCGATCCCGCGCAGACCGGAGGCGTACCCCTGACCTACCGCACGGAACTTCCACTCGCCGTTGTAGCGGTAGAGCTCGCCGAAGATCATCGCCGTTTCGGTCGAGGCGTCCTCGGTGAGGTCGTAGCGGGCCAGCTCGGCTCCGTCACTCTGGTTCACGACCCGGATGTACGCGTCGCTGACCTGGCCGAAGGTCTGCGCACGGGCGTCCGCGTCATAGATCGACACCGGGAAGACGACCTTGTCGGCCCGCTCCGGGACCAGCGTCAGATCCACCAGGATCGTCTCGTCGTCGCCGCCGCTGCCGCCGGTGAGATCGTCACCGGTGTGCTCGACGGAGCCCTCGGGACTCTTCAGATTGTTGTAGAAGACAAAGAACTCGTCCCCCAGCACCCGGCCGTTGCCGCACAGCAGCGCGCTGGCGTCCAGGTCGAATTCGGCGCCGGTGGTCGAGCGGGCCCGCCAGCCCAGGCCGATCTGCACCCGGGTGAGATTCGGCGCGGCCTTGGAGAGGGAGACGTTGCCTCCCTTGGCCAGTGTGACGCCCATGGTGGTCCTTCCCCCTAGGTCGGTGCTCTGTCGCTGCTGCTCGTCGCTGCCGCTCGGTCGAACCGGCCCGGGTCAGACGTTGACGCCGAAGTCCTGCGCGATGCCGCGCAGGCCGGAGGCGTACCCCTGGCCGATGGCGCGGAACTTCCACTCGCCGCCGTGCCGGTACAGCTCGCCGAAGACCATCGCCGTCTCGGTCGAGGCGTCCTCGGTCAGGTCGTAGCGGGCCAGCTCGCGCTGGTCGGCCGCGTTCAGGACGCGGATGTAGGCGTTGCGCACCTGGCCGAAACTCTGCTGGCGCTGCTCGGCCTCGTAGATCGACACCGGGAAGACGATCTTCACGACGTCGGCCGGCACGCCCGCGAGGTTGACGTTGATGACCTCGTCGTCGCCCTCGCCCTCACCCGTGAGGTTGTCACCGGTGTGCTCGACCGAGCCGTCCGGGCTGCGCAGGTTGTTGAAGAACACGAAGTGCTGGTCCGACAGCACCTTGCCCGCCTCGTTCGTGAGCAGCGCGCTCGCGTCGAGGTCGAAGTCGGCTCCGGTGGTCGTGCGTGCGTCCCAGCCCAGACCGACGACGACCGCCGTGAGATTGGGCGCCTCCTTGGTCAGCGAGACGTTGCCACCCTTGCTCAGGCTGACTCCCACGAGTCCTCCCCATCGGTTCGTGTGTATACGTTCGTGCCACCGGGCGATCCACCCGGTCAACGAGGTGAGCTTAGTGACCCGTTCCCGTCGACCGCACTGCTTCCAGCGCCTTTACGTAGTCGTGAAGGTCCCGCGCGTCCGGCAGCCCGTTCAGCACGGACCACCGGATCACACCGTCCCGGTCGATCACGAACGAGCCGCGCAGCGCGCAGCCCTTCTCCTCGTCGAAGACGCCGTAGGCGCGTGAGGCGTTGCCGTGCGGCCAGAAGTCGCTGAGCAGCGGGAAGTCGAAGCCCTCCTGGTCGGAGAAGGCGCGCTGGGCGTGCATGGAGTCGCACGAGACCGCGAGGAGGGTGGTGTCCTCGCGCTGGAGGGCGTCCAGCTCCCGCTGGAGGGCGTGCAGCTCGCCGCTGCACACGCTCGTGAAGGCGAACGGGTAGAAGACCAGCACGAGGTTCTTCTTCCCGTGGAAGCTCGTGAGGGTGGTCGTCCGGCCGTGCTGGTCGGGCAGCGCGAAGTCGGGTGCCGGCCTCGGCAGGGTGCTGCTCATTCTTCCTCCTGGCGGCGGGCGCCCCGGGCTGCCCCTTGCGGTGTCCCCGCGGCCGTCCGCCGGTGGGGGCTGAGCGCGCAGTTCTCCCCCAGGCTTCGCCCGGGAGGTGCCCCCACGCGCCCCGTGAGGGCGCCCTCTTCACGCGGGGCGAGCGTTTTTTAGGGGCGCGGGGAACGGCGCGCTCAGCCCACCGCGAGTGGCACTCGGCAACGCAAATAGCCCCGGCGGCGGGGAGCCGCACCGCCGGGTGAGCCGGGAAGGCTACCGCTTGCCGGCCTTCGCCGCCTTCGGCGTGACCAGACGCGTCCCCGTCCAGTCCTTCGCGGCGTTGACGCTGCTGGTCTGCGCCAGTCCGGCCGTCTGCGCGGCCTCGCCGATCTCGCTGGGCTCGACGTGTCCGTCGCGGCCCGTCTTGGGCGTCATGAGCCAGATCGGGGCCCCGGGGTCGACCGTCGATGTCGCGTCGACGAGCGCGTCGGTGAGGTCGCCGTCGTCCTCGCGGAACCACAGCAGGACGGCGTCGGGCACGTCGTCGTACTCCTCATCGGCGAGCTCCTCGCCCGTGAGCTCCTCGATACCCTCGCGAAGCTCCTGGTCGGTGTCCTCGTCGTACCCGAGCTCCTGGACCACCTGTCCGGGCTCGAAACCAAGCCGGCTCGCCGGGTTGGTCCGCTCCTCCGCGTGGTCCGCGGTCGCGCTCACGCTTTGCCTCCTGTCATGGGGTGAGCCCGCGCGCACGCGGACTTATTGGCGGTAGTCCACACGGGCGCGGCGGATCGCGCAAGTACCCGGCGTACGAGACCGCCGAAACGGTGACGATTCGACCGTGTCACCGCAACCCGTACCCCCTATGGTGACGCAGCTCACGACGGTTTGCCGGTGTTACGCACGATTGGCGCCGCCAGTCGGTCGTACGTCCGAGTGGGCGTAGAGTTCACGTTTGGCCGCGGGTGGGACCCGGCCCGAATTGCCGCAGTCCCGGATGTTCCGCGGTTACCACTGGGTAGAGATGACGTTTGACGCGGGGCGGTCCACGATGGATGCGGCGCGACCCCGCGGTGCAAACGAGCACCACCACCGAGCAGCAAAGGAACAGCGTGGCTTCCGCATCCGATCGCAACCCGATCATCATTGGCGGCCTTCCGAGCCAGGTCCCGGATTTCGATCCCGAGGAGACGGCGGAATGGCTGGACTCGCTGGACGCGGCCATCGACGAACGCGGCCGTGAGCGCGCCCGCTACCTGATGCTGCGGCTCATCGAGCGCGCCCGCGAGAAGCGCGTCGCGGTGCCCGAGATGCGCAGCACCGACTACGTCAACACGATCGCCACCAGGGACGAACCGTTCTTTCCCGGCAACGAGGAGATCGAGCGCCGCATCCTCAACGCCACCCGGTGGAACGCCGCCGTCATGGTGTCGCGCGCGCAGCGCCCGGGGATCGGCGTCGGCGGCCACATCGCGACCTTCGCGTCCTCGGCCTCGCTCTACGACGTGGGCTTCAACCACTTCTTCCGCGGCAAGGACGACGGCACCGGCGGCGACCAGATCTTCTTCCAGGGCCACGCCTCCCCCGGCATCTACGCCCGCGCCTTCCTGCTCGACCGGCTGACCGAGGCGCAGCTCGACGCCTTCCGGCAGGAGAAGTCGAAGGCGCCGAACGGCCTGTCCAGCTACCCGCACCCGCGGCTGATGCCGGACTTCTGGGAGTTCCCGACCGTGTCGATGGGCCTGGGCCCGCTCGGCGCGATCTACCAGGCCCGGATGAACCGCTACATGCACGCGCGCGGCATCGCCGACACCTCGGCGTCGCACGTGTGGGCCTTCCTCGGCGACGGCGAGATGGACGAGCCGGAGTCGCTCGGCCAGCTGTCCATCGCCGCCCGTGAGGGCCTGGACAACCTGACCTTCGTCGTCAACTGCAACCTGCAGCGCCTCGACGGCCCGGTGCGCGGCAACGGCAAGATCATCCAGGAGCTGGAGTCGCAGTTCCGCGGCGCCGGCTGGAACGTGATCAAGCTGGTCTGGGACCGCTCCTGGGACCCGCTGCTGGCCCAGGACCGCGACGGCCTGCTCGTCAACAAGATGAACACCACGCCGGACGGGCAGTTCCAGACGTACGCGACCGAGTCCGGCTCGTACATCCGCGAGCACTTCTTCGGCGGCGACCAGCGGCTGCGCAAGATGGTCGAGAACCTCACCGACGAGCAGATCCTGCACCTCGGGCGCGGCGGCCACGACCACCGCAAGATCTTCGCCGCCTACACCGCTGCATTGGCCCACCAGGGCCAGCCGACGGTGATCCTCGCCCAGACCATCAAGGGCTGGACGCTCGGGCCGAACTTCGAGGGCCGCAACGCGACCCACCAGATGAAGAAGCTCACCGTCGACGACCTCAAGCGCTTCCGCGACCGGCTGCACCTGCCGATCACCGACCAGCGCCTCGACGAGGGCTACCCGCCGTACTACCACCCCGGCCGGGACTCCGAGGAGATCCAGTACATGCACGACCACCGCAAGGCCTGCGGTGGGTACGTGCCGACCCGGGTGGTGCGCGCCAAGCCGCTGCCGCAGCCGGCCGACAAGACGTACGCGGCGGCGAAGAAGGGCTCGGGCGCCCAGTCCATCGCCACCACGATGGCCTTCGTGCGGGTGCTGAAGGACCTCATGCGGGACAAGGAGATCGGCAAGCGCTTCGTGCTGATCGCCCCCGACGAGTACCGCACCTTCGGCATGGACGCGTTCTTCCCGAGCGCGAAGATCTACAACCCGCTGGGCCAGCAGTACGAGTCGGTGGACCGCGAGCTGCTGCTCGCCTACAAGGAGTCGCCGACCGGGCAGATGCTGCACGACGGCATCTCCGAGGCGGGCTGCACGGCCTCGCTCGTCGCGGCGGGCTCGGCCTACGCCACGCACGGCGAGCCGCTCATCCCGGTCTACGTCTTCTACTCGATGTTCGGCTTCCAGCGCACCGGCGACCAGTTCTGGCAGATGGCCGACCAGCTCGCCCGCGGCTTCGTGCTGGGCGCGACGGCCGGCCGCACCACGCTCACCGGCGAGGGCCTGCAGCACGCGGACGGCCACTCCCAGCTGCTGGCGTCCACCAACCCGGCGTGCGTCGCCTACGACCCCGCCTACGCGTACGAGATCGCGTACATCGTGCAGGACGGTCTGCGCCGGATGTACGGCGAGACGGCCGACGGGCAGCCCGGCGAGGACGTCTTCTACTACCTGACGGTCTACAACGAGCCGATCCAGCACCCGGCCGAGCCCGCCGACGTGGACGTCGAGGGCATCCTCAAGGGCATCCACCGGATCCGGGCCGGGGCGGCCGGGGCGATCCCGGCGCAGATCATGGCGTCCGGCGTGGCCGTGCCGTGGGCGCTGGAGGCCCAGCGCATCCTCGCCGAGCAGTGGAACGTACGGGCCGACGTGTGGTCCGCGACCTCCTGGAACGAGCTGCGCCGCGAGGCCGTCGCCGTCGAGGAGCACAACCTGCTGCACCCCGAGGAGGAGCAGCAGGTGCCGTACGTGACGCGCAAGCTCACCGGCGCCGAGGGGCCCTTCGTGGCCGTCTCGGACTGGATGCGCTCGGTGCCGGACCAGATCTCCCGCTGGATCCCCGGGCAGTACACCTCGCTGGGCGCGGACGGCTTCGGCTTCGCCGACACGCGCGGGGCGGCACGGCGTTTCTTCCACATCGACGCCGAGTCGATCGTGCTCGCCGTGCTGACCGAGCTGGCGCGTGACGGCAAGGTCGACCGGTCGGTGCTCAAGCAGGCCGTGGACCGCTACCAGCTGCTCGACGCGTCGGCCGCCGACCCCGGCGCCGCCGGCGGCGACGCCTGACACCCGCACCACGGAGCACCCCGGAGCCCCGGACGGCAGCCCTGCCGCCCGGGGCTCCGCCCGTTCCCGGGCCTCGTCACGCGCTTTCCCGGCCCCGGCTTGTCTAGGCTGACCGGGCGCGCCGCCGTCCCCTGACCCCCGGCCGGGCCGCCCGCACCCCCGCACGGTCCACGCCCGCTCCGTCCCGAGGCAACCGCGAGTGTCCGCACCTCCAGCGCCGCCCCTCCCCCGCGAACCCCTTGCCGGGGAGCCACGCCGCACCGGGGCCCGGCCCGCCGCGGGAGGCCCGCCGCGCCCGCGCGGGCCCCGCCCCGGCACCGGTCCCGCGCGGGCGGTGGCGCTGCCGCGTCCGCGGACCGAGGCCGTACCCCCGAAAGCCGTACCCCCGAAGGCGGTACCCGCCAAGGCCGCGCCGCCGGCCGCCCGCGTCTTCCTGCCCGGCAGGAGGGGGCCCGGGTCGGCGCGGGTGCTGGTGGCGCTCGCCGTGGCCTTCGTGCTGCTGGCCACGACCGGGTGGACGGCCGTCCGCCCGCACGGGCCGCGCGACGCCCGTACCGCCGCCGTGCACGCCTGGCGGCGGGCCACCGTCGCGGGCCACCGGCTGCCGGACCCGGACACCGCGCCGCCGGGCGCCGTCGCGCGCTTCTTCGCGTCCCTCAGCCGCCCGCAGGCCCTCGCCCTGGCCCGCCGCTACGCCCTCGTCGTCGGCAACCTCGACGGGGCGCCCGTGGCGCTGCGCTACCAGGCCAACCGGTACGCGCTGCGCGCCGCCCGCGACCGCGAGCGGCGCCGCTCGGCCGACGCCGCCCTGTCACCCGCGGGCCGCACGGACGCCGGGCGGCTCGCCAACCGCTACGCCTCGCTGCTGCGCGGCGGCCGGCAGATCCTCGCGTTCGACCCCGCCGGGGACGGGCGGGCCGCCGAGGTCTTCGGCGACCTCACGACGGCGGCCCGGGTCGCCGTCGTCGTGCCAGGCGTCGGCACCGACATCCTCACTTTCGAGCGCACCTACGGCCGCTACTCCGCCCCCGTCGGCATGGCCCGCGCCCTCTACCGGCGCGAGCGCGCCCTCGACCCGTCCGCCGGGGTCGCCGTCATCGCCTGGGCCGACTGGACCGCCCCCCAGGGCATCGGCCTGGACGCCTCCACCGCGGAGCTGGCCGAACGCGGCGCGCCCCGGCTGCTGCGGCTGCTGGCCGCCCTGCCGCGGCGGCAGCACGTGGCCCTCTTCTGCCACTCGTACGGCTCGGTGCTGTGCGGGGTGGCCGCGCCCCGGCTGCGGCGCGGGCAGGTGACCGACATCGCGGTGTCCGGCAGCCCCGGGATGCACGTCGGGAGCGCCGCGGATCTGCACACCGCGGCGCACGTGTGGGCGGCCCGGGACGACGGCGACTGGATAGCGGACGTCCCGCACATCGAGTTCGCCGGGCTCGGCCACGGTACGGATCCGGTCGCCGCGGCGTTCGGCGCCCGGGTGGTGCGGACGGGGCGGGCCGAGGGGCACGCCGGATATTTCGTCCCCGGCACCGCGAGCCTTGCGAACTTCGCCCGTATCGCGCTGGCCCGCTACTCCTTGGTCACGCTGAAGTCTGCGCCCCCCTCCGCGTAACGGGCCTGCACCGTGGGGCAGAGGGATGGACCGATTACGCATAGGGTGACGCGTATGGGCGATGTGCTGGCCGGAAGCAATGCCGTATGGGAGTTCGAGCCCGACGCCGTCGTGATCCGGTACAGCCGGAGTGCGGGCCGCAACGCGCGGCTGCTCCCGGCACTGCGCGAGCGGCGGATCCCGCACGCCGCGCTGGAGGCGGTGGAGCTGGAGGCGGGCCGCCGCGGCCATGTGGTGCTGCGGGCGGTGCCGCGGGCAGGGGCCGACCCGGTGGTCGAGGCGGCGGCCGGTCAGCTCAAGGAGACCGCCGACCCCTACCGGCTGATCCTGCCCGACTCCGCGGAGGTGCTCGCGGAGTTCTACCGCGACGAGCTACGCGCGGTGATCGCCGGACCCGGCGAGCCGCTGACCCGCTTCCTGGTGGACGCCCCGGCCCCGCCGCTGGCCTTCAAGGCGTACGACGCGCGGGTGCTGTTCGACGGCCGCACGGTCAGCTTCCGGTGGTTCTGGACCGGCGCGTCCACCGCCAAGTGGAAGGCCGGGGACCAGAGCTTCCCGGTCGAGGAGCTGCGCGGCGTCGACTGGCGCTCACCGGAGCTGCTGCACGGCTACCTGCGGCTGCTGCGGCGCGACGGCGGGCCCCAGCCGGGCGAACCCGACCAGGACCCGGCCGCCGTGCTGTTCGGCCTCGGCTACGGCCCGGTGCAGGAGTCGCTGCCGTTCGCCGCAGCGGTGCTCGCGGCGATCCGGGCGGCCCGCGTCCGGCCGTAGCCGCGGGTCACTCGCGCGCGTCGGACGTCGAGCTCATGTCCGGGTAGCGGTCGCCCGCGACCTGCCCGGCGATGGCGTCCAGCTCGGCCAGCTCGGCGCCGTCCAGGACGATCCCGGCCGCCGCGACGTTCTCCAGGACCCGGGATGCCTTGCGGGTGCCGGGGATCGGCACGACCGTCAGGCCGTGCGCCTGGGCCCGCGAGTGCACCCACGCCAGCGCGATCTGCCCCGGTGTCGCGTCGTGCGCCTTCGCGACCCGGCGGATCGGCTCCAGCAGCTCCGCGTTACGCCGGGCGTTGTCACCGGTGAAGCGCGGCTGGTGGCGGCGGAAGTCGTTCGCGGCGAGATCCACGGTGGCGTCCTGGAAGGAGCCGGTCAGGAAGCCGCGCCCGAGCGGCGAGTACGGCACGAAGGCCACACCCAGGTCGGCCGCCGCGCCGACCACCGACTTCTCCACGTCCCGGCTGAAGAGCGACCACTCCGACTGCACCGCGGCGATCGGGTGCACCGCGTGCGCCTCGCGCAGCTCCGGCCCGGTCACCTCGGACAGCCCCAGGTGCCGCACCTTGCCCGCGGCCACCAGCTCGCCCATCGCGCCGACCGACTCGGCCAGCGGCACGTCCGGGTTGCGGCGGTGCATGTAGTACAGGTCGATGATGTCGATGCCCAGGCGGCGCAGGCTCGCGTCCACGGCCTGCCGGATGTACGGCGGGTCGTTGCGGATGGCCCGGTAGGTCGGGTCGTCCGCGCGGCGCTCGTTGGCGAACTTCGTCGCGAGGGTGACCTCGTCGCGGTGCGCGGCGAGGAAGGGCGCGAGGAACTCCTCGTTCGCACCGATGCCGTACATGTCGGCGGTGTCGAAGAGCGTCACGCCCGCGTCCAGCGCGGTCTCCAGCGTCTCGCGGGCGGCAGCCTCGTCGGTGTCGCCGTAGAACTCGCTCATGCCCATGCAGCCCAGGCCCTGGACACCGACCAGCGGGCCGCCCGCGCCCAGCCGTACCGTCTCGATCCGTGCGGCGGCCATCATGCACCTGTCCTCTCCGGCGCCGGTTCGGCGCCCCCATACGTACCGATCTTGTGGTCGAGCACCGTCAGGGTGTCCTGCAGCTCGGCGATCCGCGCGACCACGTCCTCCCGGGTCGCCTCCAGCAGCGCCTTGCGCTGCGCGAAGGTCCGCTCACCGGCCTTGACCATCTCCGCGTACGTCACCATGTCGGCGACCGGCATACCCGTCAGCCGCAGCTTCCCGACGAGGGCCAGCCAGTCCAGATCCCGGTTCCGGAAGCGGCGCTGCCCGGTGTTCGACCGGTCCACGTGCGGCATCAGCCCGATCCGCTCGTACCAGCGCAGCGTGTGCGCGCTCAGCCCGGTCAGCTCGGCGACCTCGCTGATCGTGTACTGGTCCCGCCCGTCCGGTCTCGGATACGGCGGGGGCGGCGTGCACACCGCGGCCGGGGGTGTTTCCTGCTGCACCATCTGGACGACCGTCATGCTCTCCACGCTAAGACCTTGGAGTGCACTCGAAGCAAGTACGGCCGGTTAGGCTCGCCGCATGCAGACCCTGCGGATGATCGAACAGTGGCCCGTCCCGAACGCGGCGGCGGTCGTCGTACGCAAGGACGGCACCCTCGCGGGCACGTACGGCCCCCAGGACCGGCCCTTCCCGCTCGCCTCGGTCACCAAGCCGCTCACCGCCTGGGCGGCGCTCGTCGCCCTCGAGGAGGGCGCCTACGAGCTCGACGACCCCGCCGGGCCCGACGGCTCGACCGTACGGCATCTGCTCGCGCACACCTCGGGCCTCGCGTTCGACGAACACCGGGTCGTGGCCGCGCCGGGCACCCGGCGGATCTACTCCAACGCGGGCTTCGAGGTCCTCGGCGAGACCGTCGCCGAGGCCACCGGGATGCCCTTCGCCTCCTACCTCGACGAGGCCGTGCTCCAGCCGCTCGGCATGACCGCCACCGAGCTGCCGGGCTCCCCCGGCGCGGGCGCCGTCTCCACCGCCGCGGACCTGGCCCGCTTCGCCGCGGAGGTGCAGGCGCCGCGCCTGCTCCACCCCACGACGGTGGCGGGCGCGACCCTGGAGGTCGCCTTCCCCGGCCTGCGCGGCGTCCTCCCCGGCTACGGCATGCAGTCCCCCAACGACTGGGGCCTCGGCTTCGAGATCCGCTCCACCAAGTCCCCGCACTGGACCGGCGCGCACTCCTCCCCCGCGACCTTCGGTCACTTCGGCCAGTCCGGCACGTTCCTGTGGTGCGACCCGGACGCGGGGTTCGCTTGCGCGGCCCTGACCGACCGCGATTTCGGCCCCTGGGCCATCGAGGCATGGCCGCCCTTCACCGACGCGGTGCTGGCCGAACTCGCGTAGGGGGGTGCGGATGCCCTTGCCGGGCGGGGGCTGCGGGTGCCCTCCGGGCTGCCCCGTCCCGCCGTCGCGGGACCTCCCGCCGGTGGGTGGCTGAGCGCGCAGTTCCCCGCGCCCCTGAAAACGCTCACCCTGCGCGGTAAGGGCCTGCTCCTGCCGCGCAGGGCAACACACCAGGGGCGCGTGGGGGCACCTCCCGGGCGAAGCCTGGGGGAGAACTGCGCGGTCAACCCACCACCGGCGGACGGTCCCGGGACTGCCGCAAGGGGCAGCCCGGGGGGGCTGGGCCTCAGCCGAAGGAGGGCTCCGCGGACATCGCCCAGTAGACGTATTCCGCCGGGCCCTCCGTGCTGAGCGCAGCGGATTGCTCGTCCGTGAGGCGGGCGGCGTCGCCCGGAGAAAGCTCGGCTCCGTCGAGCCGCACGGTGCCCCGGAGTACGTGGACGTACCCGAAACGGGCCCCCGGCAGGGAGAGTTCGTCCGGCGCGGACGGGCGCCCCGCCCACAGGGCCGCCGCGGGCTGCCGCAGGGGCAGCACCGCGTCGGGGCCCTCCCCGGCGAGGAGCGTGAGGCCGGGCCCCACCGGCACGGGCGCGGTCGCGGCGGCGTACCGCGGGGGCACCCCGAAGGCGCCGGGGTGCAGCCACATCTGGAGGAAACGCAGGGGCCCCGCCCCGGCGTTGGCCTCGATGTGCCGTACCCCCGAGCCCGCGCCCAGCAGTTGCGCGTCCCCGGCCGCCAGCCGTACGACGCGCCCCGAGGCGTCCCGGTGCTCCAGGGTGCCTTCGACGACCCACGTCACGATCTCCGTGTCGCGGTGCGTGTGCTCGGCGAATCCGGCGCCCGGCGCGAGCCGTTCCTCGTTGCAGGCGACGAGCAGCCCGAAGCGGACGTTGCCGGGGTCGTAGAAGCCGGAGAAGGAGAAGGCGTGCCGGGTGTCGATCCCGGCGGCCTCGTCCCCGCCGCGGTAGCGGTCGGCGGCCCGCCGTACGTCGATCATGCGGCCCACCGTATCCACCGGCGGGGGAAGTGGGGCGAAAGCCCGCGAACGGGCATCCGGCGAATGGCGGGAAATCGGACCCCATAGGCTTGGCCATGTGCCGCATGCCTCGCAGTCTCCGCAGCCCCCCGCCGAACCCGGTCGCGGGGAGCACTCCGCGACGCTGCGCCGGCTGGAGAAGTCGGCGGGGCGGCTGGCCGCCAACGCCATCGCGCGGATGGACGAGACGCTGCCGTGGTACCGCGCGATGCCGCCGGAGAACCGCTCCTGGATCGGCCTGGTCGCCCAGGCGGGCATCGCGGCCTTCACCGAGTGGTTCCGGCACCCGGAGGCGCCGCAGGCGATCAGCACGGACGTCTTCGGCACCGCGCCGCGCGAGCTGACCCGGGCGATCTCGCTGCGGCAGACCGTGGAGATGGTGCGGACCACGATCGAGGTCATGGAGGCCGCGATCGACGAGGTCGCGGCGCCCGGCGACGAGGCGGTGCTGCGCGAGGCGCTGCTGGTGTACGCGCGGGAGATCGCCTTCGCCACCGCGCAGGTCTACGCGCAGGCCGCGGAGGCGCGCGGCGCGTGGGACGCCCGGCTGGAGTCGCTGGTGGTCAACGCGGTGCTGTCGGGCGAGGCGGACGAGGGCGTGCTGTCCCGGGCCGCGGCGCTGGGCTGGAACTCGCCGGACAAGATCGTGGTGGTGCTGGGCACCGCGCCCAACGGGGACAGCGAGCTGACGGTGGAGGCGATCCGGCGGGCCTCGCGGCACGCGAAGCTCCAGGTGCTGACCGGGGTGCTGGGCGAGCGGCTGGTTGTGGTGGCGGGCGGCTCGGACGATCCGCTGCGGGTCGCGAAGGCGCTGATCGGGCCGTTCGCGCCGGGTCCTGTGGTGGCGGGCCCGGTGGTCGGCGACCTGCTGTCGGCGACCCGTTCGGCGCGGGCCGCGGCGGCGGGTCTGCGGGCCTGCCAGGCGTGGCCGGACGCGCCGCGGCCGGTGTCGTCGGACGATCTGCTGCCGGAGCGGGCGATGGCCGGCGACCGGACGGCCCGCGAGCAGTTGGTGGAGGAGATCTACAGGCCGCTCGAAGAGGCGGGTTCCGCGCTGCTGGAGACGCTGAGTGTCTATCTGGAGCAGGCGTCTTCACTGGAGGGGGCCGCGCGCATGCTGTTCGTGCACCCCAATACCGTTCGCTACCGGCTGCGACGTGTGACCGATGTCACCGGCTGGTCACCCTCCGATGTGCGCTCGGCGTTCACCCTGCGCATTGCCCTGATCCTCGGCCGGCTCTCCGAGAGCGAGCGGCCTCGCTAGGGGTTTGTTGGACACCCACAAATCACCTCACAGTTCTTGGTCCCTGTCCCCACGGGCGTCGGACCCCGTCGGCGAGAGAGAGTGTGAACGTGCTCGTACTCGTCGCTCCCGGCCAGGGCGCCCAGACGCCCGGCTTCCTCGCCCCATGGCTCGAACTGCCCGGCGCCGCCGACCGCCTCGCCGGGTGGTCCGCCGCGGCCGAACTCGACCTGGCCCGCTACGGCACCGAGGCCGACGCGGACGAGATCCGCGACACCAAGGTGGCGCAGCCGCTGCTGGTGGCCGCCGGTCTGCTGTCCGCGGACGCGCTCGGTGTCACCCCCGCCGTGCTCGCCGGACACAGTGTCGGCGAGATCACCGCGGCCGCGCTCGCCGGAGTGATCTCGGCGGACGACGCCATCGCCTTCACCGCCGCGCGCGGCCGGGCGATGGCCGAGGCCGCCGCGGTGACCGAGACCGGTATGTCCGCGGTCCTCGGCGGCGACCCCGACACCGTGCTGGCGCACCTCGACGCGCTCGGCCTGACCCCGGCGAACATCAACGGGGCCGGTCAGATCGTCGCCGCGGGCACCCTGGAGCAGCTCGCCGAGCTGTCCGCGAACCGCCCGGAGAAGGCGCGGGTCATCGCGCTCAAGGTGGCGGGCGCGTTCCACACCGCCCATATGGCCCCGGCCGTCGCCGCCCTGGAGACGCTCGCGCCGAAGTTGGCCGTAAACGACCCGTCCGTCCCCTATGTTTCCAACGCCGACGGGCAGACGGTGGACAGTGGCGCCGAGGTTGTCCGCCGGCTCGTGGTGCAGGTGTCCAACCCGGTGCGCTGGGATCTGTGCATGGAGACGTTTGTGGAGCGCGGCGTCACCGCGATCATCGAGGTCTCGCCCGGCGGCACCCTCGTCGGGCTGGCCAAGCGGGCGCTGCCCGGGGTGCGGACGCTGGCGCTGAAGACCCCCGAGGACCTGGAAGCGGCCCGCGAGCTGATCGCGGAGGACGCCGAAGCAGCGGCCGCATCCGAAGCACCTGCCGAACAGGAGCCGTTGCAGCGATGACAGCGAAGATCAGCCCCAGCAAGGGTTCCCCGTACGCGCGGATCCTCGGCGTGGGCGGCTACCGCCCGAGCCGGGTGGTGCCCAACGAGGTGATCCTGGAGCGCATCGACTCCAGCGACGAGTGGATCCGCTCGCGGTCCGGCATCGCCAGCCGGCACTGGGCGGGCCCGGAGGAGACCGTCGCGGAGATGTCGCTGGAGGCGGGCGGCAAGGCCATCGCCGACGCCGGGATCAGCGCCTCCGAGATCGACGCCGTCGTCGTCGCGACGGTGTCGCACTTCAAGCAGACCCCGGCCGTCGCGACCGACATCGCGCACCGCATCGGCGCGGGCAAGCCGGCCGCGTTCGACATCTCCGCGGGCTGCGCCGGCTTCACGTACGGCCTGACCCTCGCCAAGGGCATGGTCACCGACGGCACCGCAAAGTACGTGCTGGTGATCGGTGTGGAGCGGCTGAGCGACCTGACGGACCTGGAGGACCGGGCGACGGCCTTCCTGTTCGGCGACGGCGCGGGCGCGGTCATCGTGGGCCCCTCCCAGGTGCCGGCGATAGGTCCGACGGTGTGGGGCTCGGAGGGCGACAAGTCCGAGACCATCAAGCAGACCGTGTCGTGGGACGAGCACTTCCGCGGCGCCGAGGCGGCCGAACTGCCGGTGGACTCGTCCGGCAAGGTGAAGTTCCCCGCCATCACCCAGGAGGGCCAGGCGGTCTTCCGCTGGGCGGTCTTCGAGATGGCCAAGGTCGCCCAGGAGGCGCTGGACGCCGCCGGGGTCAGCGCCGACCAGCTGGACGCCTTCATCCCGCACCAGGCCAACATGCGCATCATCGACTCGATGATCAAGGCGCTCAAGCTGCCCGACCATGTCGCGGTCGCCCGCGACATCGAGACCACCGGCAACACCTCCGCCGCGTCCATCCCGCTCGCCATGGAGCGGCTGCTCGCCACCGGTGCGGCCAAGAGCGGTGACACCGCGCTGGTCATCGGCTTCGGGGCGGGTCTGGTGTACGCGGCGACTGTGGTTACTCTCCCCTAGTCACACCCCCGCGGCGCCGCAGTCCCGCGCCGTCGCTTTCGGTTACACATCAAGGAGCCCCGAAGACAATGGCCACCCAGGAAGAGATCGTCGAAGGTCTCGCCGAGATCGTGAACGAGATCGCCGGCATCCCCACCGAGGACGTCAAGCTCGACAAGTCCTTCACCGACGACCTGGACGTCGACTCGCTGTCCATGGTCGAGGTCGTCGTGGCGGCCGAGGAGCGGTTCGGTGTGAAGATCCCGGACGACGACGTCAAGAACCTCAAGACCGTCGGCGACGCGGCCGACTACATCCTCAAGGCCCAGCAGGCCTGACGCCCGTAACCGGGCCGAAACGATCCCTCGGCCTCGGCCCGGGGACCGGCAACCGGGACGACGCGCCTGTCGCCCGCCCTTCTAGAGTGGAGAGACAATTCCTGTGAGCCCGACCAATCGCACCGTGGTCGTCACCGGTATCGGAGCAACCACACCGCTGGGTGGCGACAGCGCGTCGACCTGGGAGGCGCTGCTGGCCGGACGGTCCGGCGTGCGCCTGCTCGAACAGGACTGGGCCGCCGAACTGCCGGTCCGCATCGCCGCCCAGATCGCGGTGGAACCCGCCGAGGTGCTGCCGCGGCCGCTGGCCCGCAAGCTGGACCGCAGCGCGCAGTTCGCGCTGATCGCCGCGCGCGAGGCATGGGCGGACGCGGGCTACACCGCGAAGGCCGGCGAGGACGAGAAGGTCGACCCGGACCGGCTCGGCGCGGTCATCGCCTCCGGCATCGGCGGTGTGACGACCCTCCTCGGGCAGTACGACGTGCTCAAGGAGCAGGGCGTCCGCAAGGTCTCCCCGCACACCGTGCCGATGCTGATGCCCAACAGCCCGGCCGCGAACGTCGGCATCGAGGTCAACGCGCGGGCCGGCGTGCACACTCCGGTCAGTGCGTGCGCCTCGGGCGCCGAGGCCATCGGCTACGCGGTGGAGATGATCCGCACCGGCCGCGCCGACGTGGTGGTGGCCGGCGGCACCGAGGCGGCGATCCACCCGCTGCCCATCGTCGCCTTCGGCAACATGATGGCGATGTCCAAGAACAACGACGACCCGCAGGGCGCCTCCCGCCCCTTCGACGCGGACCGCAACGGCTTCGTCATGGGCGAGGGCGCCGGCGTGATCGTGCTGGAGTCCGCGGACCACGCGCGAGCGCGCGGCGCCCGGGTGTACGCCGAGGTGATAGGGCAGGGGATCTCCGCCGACGCCCACCACATCACCCAGCCGGAGCCGAGCGGCCGCGGGATCGCGGCGGCCCTCCAGCACCTGCTGGACAACTCCGACCTCAAGCCGGCCGAGATCGTGCACGTCAACGCGCACGCCACGTCCACCCCGCAGGGCGACATCGCGGAGATCAAGGCGCTGCGCAGCGTCTTCGGCGACGACGTGGACCACATGGCGGTCTCCGCGACCAAGTCCATGACCGGCCACCTGCTGGGCGGCGCGGGCGGCATCGAGACCGTCGCCACCGTGCTGGCCATGCACCACCGGCTGGCCCCGCCGACCATCAACCTGGTCAGCAAGGACCCGGCGGCCGACGCGGACATCGTCTCCGGCGAGGCCCGCCCGCTGCCCGAGGGCACGATCGCGGCCCTCAACGACTCCTTCGGCTTCGGCGGCCACAACGTCGTCCTGGCCGTGCGGAGCTGGAACGGCTGACCTCCGCCGTACGAGCGCGCCGGGGACCCGGGGCGGGCCGCGTGCCCGCCCCGGGTCCCCCGTTTTTCCACCGCCCTACGCGTCCCAGCTCGCGAAGTAGCCCGCCGCCATGTCCTCGCCGCCGTGCCCCTGCGCGGCGGCCCGGCGGAAGCGGGCGGAACCGGCCGAGGCGACGTCCATCCGCACACCCGCCGCCTGCCCGGCCGCGACGATGAGGTCCAGGTCCTTGGCGGCGCCCTCGACCGTGAAGCTCGGGGTGAAGTCGCCGCCGAGGATGGCCGCGGCCTTCGTCCGCAGGTACGGCGAATCCATCGCGCCGCCCTCGATGGCCTCGAAGAAGCGGTCCGGGTCGACGTCCAGCGCCTTGGCCAGGGCGAGCGTCTCGCCGGTCGCGGCGGTCAGGGCCAGCACCCAGTTGTTGAGGACGAGCTTCAGCCGGCTGGCCGGGCCCTCCTCGGGCGCGCCGGACAGCCATACGGTCGTCCGCCCGATCGCGTCGAAGACCTTGTCGGCGACCGGCCGGGCGGCGTCGGGCCCGGCCGCGAGCACGGTGAGCTGCCCGGAATCGGCCACCGAGCGCGTACCGAGCACGGGCGCGTCGACGAAGAGCAGGTCGTGGGCGGCGGCCCGGGCGGCGAGCAGCGCCTGCGCCTCGGGCCCGACCGTACCCGTCTGCAGCCAGACGGCACCGGCGGGAAGGGCGGGCTCGGCGGCGGTCAGCACCTCCAGGGTGGCCGGGCCGTCCAGCAGCATCGTCAGCACGGCGTCGGCGCCGCGTACGGCGTCGGCGGGGGCGGTGACGACGTCGATGCCGTCGGCGGCGAGGGGCTTCGCCTTGGCGGTCGTACGGTTCCAGACCCGGACGTGATGGCCGGCCGCGGACAGGTTGCGGGCCATCCCGGCGCCCATCAGGCCGGTGCCGAGGACCGCGACGGTGAGGTTGTCGGACATGAGCGCAGGCTACGGTGCGGGACCGCTGCCGCGGCAGGGCCCGAACGGGTCACACCGCGCCGGGTGCGGGCCGTCCGGGTGACCTCAGACGACCTGGTGCAGCCAGCGGACCGGGGCGCCCTCACCCGCGTAGCGGAAGGGCTCCAGCTCGTCGTCCCACGGCTTGCCCAGCAGACGCGCCAGCTCCGCCTCCAGATCGGCCTCGCCCTTGCGGGCGCGCTGCATGGCCGCGCGCAGCCGGTCCTCGGGGATCAGGATGTCGCCGTGCATGCCGATGACGGCATGGAAGATGCCCAGCTCGGGCGTGGCGCTGTAGCGCTCGCCCTCCGAGCCCGCCGAAGGCTCCGCGGTGACCTCGAAACGCAGCAGGTGCCAGCCGCGCAGCGCGGACGCCAGCTTGGAGGCGGTGCCCGGTTCGCCCTGCCAGGAGAACTCGGCACGCCAGGTGCCGGGCGCGGCCGGCTGCCGGATCCAGTCCAGGCTCACGCGCACGCCGAGGACGCCCGCGACGGCCCATTCGACATGCGGGCAGAGCGCGCGCGGAGCGGCGTGCACGTACAGAACACCACGTGTCGTCACCGGTACCTCCAGTGTGGGACGAGGTTCGCCTTCCCCAGCGGCCTCGCCACCCGAACCGGCTGCTCCCGGGGCAACATCAGGCTTTATTCTGCACTATTCACGACAAACAGGACAACACCAGACGTGTGACGCCCGGTCATGCCGACCTCCCGTCATCTCACCCGGGTGTCAGGGAAAAAGCTACCTTGCGGCGTCTCCGAGAGCGTGACGTACGGTCGGGCTGGTAGCGGATGTCACCCACTCGTCGGAGGGAAGTCCCGTATGCGCGCGCTCCTGCGACACTCCCTGGCGCTCGTCGCCGGTGCCGCTCTGCTGGGCGGATGCTCCACGGGCGGGACGCCCGCCGCGACCAAGGGCCCCTCGGCCGGGTCGCCCTCCGCACACACCTCGCATTCCGCGCCCAGGCCCGCGCCCGCGGCCCCCGCGCACCCCTGGAACGTCCACCCGGCGTCCGTCGCCGCCCTCGGCGACTCCATCACCCGCGGCTTCGACGCGTGCAAGCCCCTGCTGGACTGCCCCGAGGTCTCCTGGGCGACCGGCTCGCGCGACACCGTCGGCAGCGTCGCCAGCCGCGTCACCACGGGCGGCAGCTGGAACCTCGCCCGCACCGGCGCCCGCGTCCGCGACCTCCCCGCCCAGGCGAAGGCCGCCGCCGCGCACAAACCGGCCATGGTCACGATCCTCATCGGCGCGAACGACGCGTGCCGCTCGACGACCGCGGCGATGACGTCCGTCGCCGACTTCCGCGCGGACTTCGCGAAGACGCTGAGCTACCTGCACCGCACGCTGCCCGCCACACAGGTGCTCGTCGCCTCCGTCCCCGACCTCCAGCACCTGTGGTCCGTGGGCCGCGGCAACCCCCTGGCCCAGCAGCTCTGGAAACTCGGCCTGTGCCCCACGATGCTGGACGACCCGGGCTCCGACACCGCCGCCGCCCGCTCGCGCCGGACGGCCGTCCGCGAGCGGGTCGTCGCCTACAACGCGGCGATGGGCGCGGTGTGCGCGCAGTACGTGCGCTGCCGGTACGACGGCGGGGCCGTCTTCCGCTACGCCTTCACCGCGGGCCAGCTCAGCACGTGGGACTGGTTCCACCCCAACCCCCAGGGCCAGCACGAGCTGGCCACCCTGCTGGCGGGGATCGCGTCACGACCGCCGCGGTGACGCACCGGGGTGCGCCTCGCACTGCCGCGCGCGACCGTCCGCCGGTGGGGGCTGAGCGCGCAGTTCTCCCCCAGGCTTCGCCCGGGAGGTGCCCCCACGGGCCCCTGGGGGTGCCCCATCCCGCAGGGTGAGCGTTTTTCAGGGGCGCGTGGGGGTACCTCCCAGGCGGAGCTCTGGGGGAGAACTGCGCGACCAGCCACGACGGCGGGGAAGGTCGCGACGCCCACCGCAAGGGGCACCCCGGTGCGCAAGGGGCACGCCGGCGGGTGCGGGGTCAGGCGAGGGCCACCGTCAGGGTGGAGGTTGAGAGGGTGAGGGGGGACGGGGGGAGCTCCCAGGTATGGGTGGTGGGGGACCAGGATTGCGCCGCCCTGCGGGGGAGCGGGATCGCCGTCACCACGACCTCGCCCGGCGCCGCCGTGACCACGGCGAAACCGGCGAGGGTGGTGACCGGGCCCTCCGGGGTGGTCCGGTGGAGGTAGAGCTGGACGACCTCCCGCCCGGGGCGGGCCCCGGTGTTCCGGATGCGGACGGTCACGGACGCCAGCAGCGCCGGATCCTGCGCGGGCAGCGCGATCAGCTCCTCGTACGCCCAGGACGTGTACCCGAGCCCGTGCCCGAAGGCGTACGCGGGGGCGGGCGCCCCGGCCCGCTGCCAGGCGCGGTATCCCACGGCCGGCCCCTCCTCGTACGCGAGGACGCCGTCGCGCGGCACGACCTGCGTGACGGGCGCGTCCGCGAGCCGCGCCGGCCAGGTCGTCGGCAGCCGTCCCCCGGGTTCCTCCGCGCCGAGCAGCACGTCCGCGAGGGCGGCCCCGCCCTCCTGCCCGGGGAACCAGCAGAGCAGGACCGCGGCGACGTCGGCACGCCACGGAAGCTCCACGGGCGCACCGGAGTTGACGACGACCACGGTCCGCGGGTTGGCCGCGGCGACCCGCGCGACCAGTTCGTCCTGCCGCCCCGGCAGCCGCAGGTCGCGCCGGTCGAAGCCCTCGGACTCGACGCGTTCGGTCGTGCCGACGACCACGACCGCGGTGTGCGCGGCCCGCGCCGCCTCCTCCGCCTCGGCGAGCAACGCCTCCCCGTCCTGCTCGGGTTCGGCGTGCAGCAGGCCGAACCCGACCGCCGGCAGCGGGAGTTCGTCCGGCTTGGGCGGCAGGTGCAGCAGGCTCACGTCGACCGGCTCGCCCGCGGTGAGCACGACGGTGCCGCGCTGTGTGGGGGTGCCGAAGAACGCCTCGAAGGGGTCGCCGTGCGGGTCGAACTGCGGGCCCTCGTACAGCACACGACCGCCGACGGTGAGGGCGAAGCCGCCCGTGCCGCGGGTCCCGAAGCGGTGCGGGCCGCTCACCCGCGGGGTGAAGGTGCCGCGGATCTCGACGGAGTGCAGCGTGTCGTAGTCGACGCCCGGCGGCATCTCGCCGAACCACTGCACCTGCCCGCCGGGCAGCGGCTCGGTGCCGAGTTCGCGCCCGTCCGCCGCGCGGGCGACAGCCCGCAGCGCGAACCCGCCCGCCGCGGGCGGCAGTTCCTCGGCGGGATCCGCGCCCATGGCGTACGTGAGCGGCGTCCCCTCGGGCAGTACCGCGCCCAACGCGTCGAGCAGCGACACCACATGCCCGGGAAAGACCTGCGCGGACCCGCCCCCGAGGATCCTCGGCTCCCGCGCGGCGGCCCCGAACACCGCGACCCCGCGCCGCAGTTCGTCCCCTTCGAGCGGCAGCACGGGCGTCTCCCCCACCGCCTCGTTGCGCAGCAGCACACACCCCCGGACGGCGATCTCCCGCGCCAGGGCGTCCCCGTCCACCGGTGCGGGCCGGTCGGCCTCGGGAACGGCGGCGGAGACGCCCGCCAGCAGCCCCGCCCGTGCGGCGAGCCGCAGCACCCGGCGGACGGCGGCGTCCACCAGCTCCTCCGGCACCTCGCCCGCCCGCACCGCGGCGGCCAGCGGCGGCCCGTAGACCGTACGCGGCCCGGGCATCGCGAGGTCGAGCCCGCCCCGGATCGCGGCCGCGGTGTCACGGGCGGCCAGCCAGTCCGAGACGACGACACCGTCGAAGCCCCATTCCCCCCGCAGCACGCCGTTGTTGAGCGCGGCGTGCTCCGTCATCGTCACGCCGTTCACCGCGTTGTACGCCGCCATGACGCCCCACGGCCGCGCGTCCGCCACGATCGCCTCGAAGGGCGCGAGGTACAGCTCGCGCAACGCGCCCTCCGGGATGCGGTTGTCGACGGTGAAACGGTCGGTCTCCGCCTCGTTCCCCACGAAGTGCTTGACGGTGACACCGACCCCGCCGTCCTGCACCCCCCGCACGTACCCGGTGCCGATCGCCCCCGTCAGCAGCGGGTCCTCGCTGTACGCCTCGAAGTGCCGCCCGCCCAGCGGGCTGCGGTGCAGATTGACCGTCGGCGCGAGCAGCACGTGCACGCCCTTGCGGCGCGCCTCCTGCGCCAGCAACCGGCCCGCCCGGCGCGCGAGTCCGGGATCCCACGACGCGGCCAGCGCGGTCGGGCTCGGCAGCGCCACGGAGGGGTCGTCCGCACTCCACCGCCGCCCCCGCACCCCCACCGGGCCGTCCGACATCACCAGCGAGCCGAGCCCCACCGCGGGCAGCGCGGGCAGCGACCACATGTCCTGCCCCGCCAGCAACCGCGCCTTGTCGTCCAGGCCGAGGGCACGCAGCGCCGCCTCCACGGCGGCTTCGCGCTCGGCGTCCCCCGCCGTACCGTCCAGGCCGTTCGAGTCCACCGTCATCGCTCCATGCTGGCCCCGCGGGGCCACCTTGCCTGCCGTACGGTAGGTATGGATACCGATCCGTGACCCGAGCGGGGGCAGCACGTGCCGAGGACCAGAAGCGACCGCGGGCAGCGCCGGGCGGAGATCATCCAGGCGGCCACCGAGGTCATCGCCGAACGCGGCTACCGCGGCGCCACGCTCGCGGCCGTCGCCGAACGCGTCGGCCTCACCCAACAGGGCCTCATGCACCACTTCCCCACGAAAGAGGCACTCCTCGTCGCCGTCCTCGACGCGCGCGACCAGTGGGACATGGCCTCCTCGGCGCTGCGCACGCAGGGCGCGTGGCCGCTCGACATCGTGGCCGAACTCGTCGAATACAACGCGACCCGCCCCGGGATCGTCCAGGCCTTCACCGTCCTCGTCGGCGACAGCGTCACCGACGGCCACCCCGCACAGGACCACTTCCGCGAGCGGTACGCCCGGGTCCGGGCGGGCGGTGCGGAGGCACTGCGTGCGGCTTACGGGGACCGGCTCCCCGGGGGACTCACGCCCGAGCGGGCCGCGACGCTGCTCATCGCCGCGATGGACGGCCTCCAGATCCAGTGGCTCCTCGACCCCGACTCCGTCGACATGCCCGCCGCCTTCCGCGACTTCCTCGCGCTCCTCACCCCGTAGCCCGCCCCAGACTGCCTCTCACGGTAGACGTCGCGACCGTCCCCCGGTGGGGGGCTTGTCGCGCAGTTCCCCGCGCCCCTAAAAACGGGTGCCCTCCCACGCACCGGCGCCCAGCGCCGTGGAAAACGGGTGCCCGCATCCCATAAACGCTCACCCCCGCCGGCAGGTAGCCGCTGAACCGGCCTGGAGGGGGACGGTGCGGGGTGCCCCCGCAGGAATGCGCTGGGAGTAGCTCACCAACCAGGTAGGAGGGCGAAGGCGCATTCCGAGGAGGTGCCCCGTGGCGGCACCCGACCCACCCAGCGGCGCGCCGCGTAAGGGGCGCGTGGGGGTACCTCCCAGGCGAAGCTCTGGGGGAGAACTGCGCGCTCAGCCCCCACAAAGGGAAGGGCGCACACCGCACCGCACCACGCAGAACGGAGCGCCCCCCTAGTCACACCACCAAAGCACCTGCTTGCACGTCGGCGACGCCGACGGCGACGACGGGACCGTGGACGGCGGCGGCGCCGTCGTCGGCGGGGCCGTGGTGCGGGTGGGGCGCGGGGTCACGGGCACCGTGGGGCGGGAGGCCGTCGCCGTCGGGGAGGTCGTCGAGGGCGACGCGCTCGTGCTCGGCGGCCGGGAGTGACGCGGCGCGGACACCGTGGGCGCGGACACCGCCGCGGACGGCGACTCCGACGCGTCGGGCGCGCTCGTGCCGGGGGACGGCGACGTCCCGTCGGGTACGTCCGGGGCCGACGGCGCCGGCGCCGCCCCGCCCCCGGACAGCGCCGCCATGGACAGCATCGCGAGCGCGCCGGCGACGGCGACCGCCCCGACGCCGTAGACGGCGGCCCGCTGCTGCCGGTCGCGGCTGCGCCGCCGTTTGCGGATGCGGGCCCGGTTGCGGGCGGCGGCCCGCCCGCCGCCGGGCCGGGCGGAGGAGGGCAGCGCCTCGTCGTCCGCGGGGACGAGCGGGAGTTGTGCCGTCTCCCCGACCTGCGGGAGCTGCAGTTGGTCCGCCGGCGTACCGCACCCCGGGCAGGAGTATGCGCCGTTGAGGTGGCGGCGGCACGCGTAGCAGTAATCCATGGCGCATGGACCCTATGGGACGGGTGTGGCGTGACGAAACCCCCGGGGCCCGCTTGCCCCGGCTTTGCCGGGAAGGTCCCACCGGTCCCACCGCTGGCGAATCGTCGCAGGTGAGACAGCTTCCGTGGAGTGTCCCGTTCGCGACAGACCGCCGCTGATGTTCCTTGCCGGGGCCGCGCGGGCGCGGTGAGACTCGGTGCCGGACGGGCCGTCCGGGGCGGGACACGGTGTCGCGCCCGGCGTGTGCGGCCCGGGTGAGGGGCAGGCGATGCGTGCGGTGCAGGTAAGGGAGTTCGGGCCGCCGGAGGTGCTGCGGGTGGTAGACGTGGACGATCCGCGGCCGGCGGCCGGTGAGGTCGTGGTGGCGGTGGAGGCGGCGGGGGTGATCTACGGGGACGTCATCGTGCGGTCGGGCGGCTACCCGTTCCCGTTGCCGTACGTGCCGGGTCTGGAGGTGGGCGGGCGGGTCGTGGCGGTGGGACCGGACGGGGACGCCGGGTTGCTGGGGCGCCGGGTCGTCGCGACGACGCCGGGCTCGCAGGGCGGTTACGCGGAGCTGGCGCGGGCGGCGGTGGCCGATGTGCACGTGCTGCCGGAGGAGTTGGAGCTGCACCGCGCGGTGGCCGTCTTCCAGGCGGGCGCGCTCGCGGCGGGGCTGCTGGCGGCGATGCGGGTCGAGAAGGGCGACACGGTACTGGTCACGGCGGCGGCCGGGCGGGTCGGGTCGCTGCTGGTGCAGCTCGCGAAGGCGGCGGGCGCGACGGTGGTGGGGGCGGCGTCCGGGGCGCGGAAGGTGCGGGCCGCCGGGGAGTTCGGCGCGGACCGGGTCGTGGA
Source organism: Streptomyces sp. NPDC021224 (assembly GCF_044332905.1). Taxonomy (NCBI): domain Bacteria; kingdom Bacillati; phylum Actinomycetota; class Actinomycetes; order Kitasatosporales; family Streptomycetaceae; genus Streptomyces; species Streptomyces sp. NPDC021224. Next base: position 108,530 of record NZ_JBIRPW010000021.1, read on the forward strand.
CTGGGCGGAGGAGGGCTGGGCCGAGCGGGCCGGGGCGACCGACGTGGTGCTGGACGCGGCGGGCGGCGAGCTGGCCGCGCAGGCGATGAGCACCCTGCGCAAGGGCAGCGGCCGCTTCGGCACGTACGGTTTCACGTCGGGTTCGTGGGTGCGGCTCGACGCGTACGAGCTGGGTGTGCGCGGCCTGACGGTGGTCGCGGCGGCGGGCATCGCCTTCGCCCGCCCGGCGGCGGAGCAGTACGCGGCGGCGTCCCGCGCGCTGGCGGAGGCGGCGGCGGGCCGGCTGACGCCCCGGATCCACGCGGTGCGCCCGCTGTCCGAGGCACCCGCGGCCCACGCGGAGCTGGCGTCCCGCGCGACGGTGGGCGCGACGCTGCTGGTCCCCTGAGGGCCCGCCCATGACGGCCCCCGCCGCACCACGCGCTCAGCCCGGCGTGCACACGTCGGTGAGCCCCGTCTCCCCGTCCTGGTCGCGGGTCCTCTGCAGGGCCGTCAACTGGTCCTCCAGGGTTCCCGGGTCGGCCAGGTAGCGCAGGACGGCCAGCGCGAAGGCGTCGCGCTCGGCGGTGGGCATCGCGTCGGAGGCGTCGTAGCAGTGGACGGCCTCGGGGTCGCGCAGGGCCTTGGTGATGCTCTCGGTGAGCGGGTCGGCCGGGGTGTCGGACAGGACGGAGCCGCGGACGGAGAAGCCGGACTGCGTGCTGGCCCAGGCCCGTTGGGCGCGGTCGGAGGCGAGGTAGCTGATGAGCTGGTGGGCCTGCGGGGTGTCGTGCAGGACGGCCGCGAGGTCGCCGGAGACCTCCCAGCGGGCCGGGCCGCCCCGGGCGCCGGGGATGAGCTGGGCGGAGTGGATGAAGGAGGCCGGCGTCCCGGCCCAGCCCACGTCGCCGCGCGCGAAGGAGGACTGGTGCTCCAGCTCGCACGTGGGCCCCGGACCGGCGACGCCCTTCGCGGCCTGCCCGAAGGGCGTGGTCAGGGCGTGCCGGGCGGCGGCCTGGCCGCCGGGCCGGACGAGGTCGTACCAGGTCGTCCAGGCGTCCTTGACGTGGGAGTCGGTCCACGGCAGCGTGCCGGCCGCCCACTGCTCGTAGACGTCCTTGCCGCTGCGCTGCAGCAGGATGTCCTCGATCCAGTCCGAGCCGGGCCAGCCGGACGTGGCCCCGTCGGCGAGGCCGAGGCACCAGTTGGCGGGCTTGCGCGCGGCGGCGGTGATGCCGTCCTGCCGCGCCGACGGGTACCACACCATGCTCTTGAGGTCGGTCTTGATGGGGACCCAGTAGAAGTGGCCGTCGACCTTCGGCACCCAGGTCGGGGCGAAGCCTGCGGGGCGCACGATGTCGTCGAGGGGGGTGAGCCGCCCGCTCTCGGCGTATCCGGCGAGTTCGCCGGGTCCGGGCAGCACGGCGACGTCGGGCGGGGTGCCCGCTTCCACCTCGGCGGCGAGGACGGCGCTCTCGGCGGAGCTGCCCTCGTAGTCCACGCGGATGCGGTACCGCTTCTGGAAGTCGTCGATGACGTTGTCCTTGAACTGCTGCTCCTGCGTGCCGGTCCAGTTGGCGAGCAGGGTCACCGAGCCTTTCCAGCCGGTGGCCTGCACGGCGACGACGCCGAGCGCGGCGAGCAGCGCGAGGCTCACCGCGACGGCCCCGAGGGTGCGCGGGCGCGGCAGGCGCCAGGCGGTGACGCGGACGCGGTATTCGTTGATGCGCGGTTGCAGCGCCAGCAGGACGAGCGCGGCGAGGACGAGCCCGCCGACCGCGATCCAGTCCGCGGCGGCGGCGCGGAAGCCGGTCCCGGCGAGGCGCGCGGAGGCGTGCGCCCCGGTGCTGGCGATGCCGTCGCCCGTCAGGGTGGGGGCCAGCGCCTGCTGCGCGTCGCGCAGCGCGGCGTGGGTGAGGACGGTGAAGGCGACGAGCGTGGCCAGGCCGCCCGCGAGCAGCAGGCGGGCGGCGATCAGCGGGACGTTCCAGCGCCGCCGGAAGCGCGCGCTGCTGAACCGCGCCGCCTCGCCGAGCAGCACCAGCAGCGCGAGCGCGAGCAGGACGGCCAGGCTCCAGCCCGCCCACAGCAGCGGCCCGAAGCGGCTGTGGTGGCGCGCCTTGTCCTGCTGCCCGGCCTGGAGGTCGCGCAGCCGGCCGAGGATGGTGGCGTCGGCGGCGGTGCCGGTGTCGTCGAGCATGGACTTCGCGTAGGAGATGTACGCCTGGTGCAGCAGGGAGCCGGGCGGCAGGGCGTTGGCGTCCTCGATCCAGCCGGAGTAGGTGGTGATCAGGCCGGTGACGGTCTGGATGGACAGCCGCCCCTGCGCCCCGGTCACGTCGGCGGCCGCGGCCCGCGCGAGGCTCTGGTGGGCGACCGAGACACGGGTGTGGAAGGTGGTGCTGCTGCCTGCGCCGGTACCGGGGGCGCTCTCCCCCGGGTGAGCCGTGGCGTAGTCCTCGGCGGTGTCGATGTCCTTCTGGGCCTGCCGGAGCGCGTCCATCGCGGTGTCGACGGCGAGGATGCCGGGCACGTCGGCGGTACGCAGCGGGCGGGCGTCGGCGTGCACGCCCTGGAAGGCCGCGAACAGCGCGACGGTCGTGAGCAGGACGAGGGCGAGCAGCGCGAGACGGCGCCGGGTCAGCTCGCGCAGCGTCCCGCCGGACCCCGGCCCCGGCCCCGGCCCGGACCCCGACCCGGACTCAGGCTCTCCCGGGCCGCCCGCGTCGGACGGGGTCGTGCGGCGGCCCCCGCGGCGTATCCCGGTCGGGGTGTCGGGCCCGGTCGGGGTGTCGGGCCCGCTCATGACGAAGCCCCCATCGTGCCGCCGCAGTTGCCGCAGTAGCGGGAGCGGGCGGGGTAGCGGTGGCGGCACCGCGGGCAGGGGACCAGTTCGCCGCCCTGCCGGGGCGGCCCGGCGGGCGCGGAGCCGTCCGGGCCGTGGGTGGTGTGGCTGCTGGCGGTCATCAGGTGCTGGAAGTCGACCGGATCGACATGGGAGCGCAGGGTGACGCGCCCGGTGTCCTCGTCGTGGATCTCGACGAGCCGGGCCAGTTCGGCCAGCAGCCGCCGGGCGCCCGCCTGGTGGGCGAGGGCGACGGCCCGGCCGAGCAGCGCCTCGGCCCGGTCGTGCTGCCCGCGGGCGTGGGCGTCGGTCGCGTCGGCGACCGCGGTGCCCAGCTCCTCCCACACCTGGGCGTGCGCCACCTGCCCGTCGGTGAGGCCGGAGAGGGCCGGGTCGTCCGTCCAGTGCACGACGAGCGGCTGCGGCGCGGGCGGTGCGACACCGGATCCGGCGGGGAGGCGTACGGCGACCTCGGCAGCGAGCAGGTCCTGGTCGCGCAGCTCGCCCTCGGGGTCGGCGGTGAGGCAGATGTGGAAGCGGCGCAGCTCCTCGCCCCAGGCCCGCGTGACATACGTGCCGGGCTCGTCCGGTTCGGGCGTCATGGGCTTCTCGTGCGGGAACGTCTGCTTGACGTACCGCAGTTCGGCCCCGGGCGCCAACGCTCCCACGGTGACGGTCAGTTCGGGGACGGTCTTGGCCAGCAGGGCGCGCATCAGCGTCCGGTACCGCTCGGCGAGGTCGGACTCGACGCGTACGGCGTCGGCGCTGCCGTGCAGGGCGGCGGCCACGTCGAGCAGCAGCCGGGCGTCCCAGTCGGTGCCGATGCCCCAGGCGTGGCACACGAACTGCCCCGCGCAGTCGTCCAGTACGCCCGCCAGCGGCAGGAAGTGGCCGTGCTCGTCGCGCCCGTCGGTGAGCAGCAGGGTGTGCCGGATCGGCGCGGTCTGGGCGGCCAGTTCGCGGCGGGCCAGGTCCAGCCAGCGGCCCAGGCACGTACCGCCCGCGGCGACGAGTTCGTGCACGGCGGCGGTCGCCGCGGCCCGGGTGAGGTCGTCGGCGAGTGCCATGGCGCCGCCGGGCGGGTAGGCGGGCGCGGCCTCGTGGGTGCCCGCCACGACCGTGAACGGTGTGCCGTCGGGCAGGAGTTGGAGCGCGGCGACGGCGGCCTTCTTGGCCTCGCGGAACTTCTCCGGGGGCCGGTCCATCGAGCTGGAGCAGTCGACGACGAGGACCTCGGCGAGCGCGGGCCCGGGGACGGCGCCCGCGGCCCCGCCGACCCGGACCGTCACGACGGCGTGCAGCTCCTGGACGCCACCGCCCGCGGGCAGGTACTTCTGCTGGCTGACGGCCAGGTCGACGGTGATCGCCGGGGCTTCCGCATTCTCGGCGCTCTCCGGCCTGTCGGGGTGCGCGGGGTTCGTGGTGTCCACTGTCGCTGTGACTCCTCACCGCTGAGCGGCTGCAACCGCGGGGGCTGCGGGGTTCGTTACGGGCGGGCGCGTGGTCAGACGAGGCTCTCGGGGCGTATGGCGTAGGCGCGGTCGAGCAGTTCGGCGCGCAGGGCGGGCGGGGCCTGGGCCGCGAGGGCGCGCAGCGACCCGTACAGCAGCCCGGCGAGCACGGCGAGGCTGTCGGTGCCCGCGAAGAGTTCGCCGGGCGGCAGGGGGGCGAAGTCGGGACCGTCCGGGCGGCGGCCGAGCGCGTACCGCCACAGTGCGGGGCGGTCCGGGGGGCGGCGTCCGGCGAGGACGTTCTCGCGGATCTCGGCGACGAGCCGTTCGCGCGCGTCGTCGTGCGGCAGCCGGGCGAGGCGTTCACCGGCCCGCCGCAGGTCGTCCGCGGTGGGCGCCCTGCCGTCGAGGCGGCCCGCCAGGACGCGCAGGGCGGCGACGCGGGCGGCGTCGTAGGTGCGGGACGTCGTCGGCACCTGGTCGAGGTGGCGGACCGCGCCCGCCCGGTCGCCGTGCCGCAGCCGCAGCCGCGCCAGCCCGAACGCGGCGCTCGCCTGCGAGCGGTCGCGTTCCCACACGGCCTCGTAGTAGGCGGTGCTCTCCGCCTCCGCGCGTGCCTCGGCCTCCGCGGCGACGGCCCGTTCGGCGTCCGACGCGGGCGGCGGCACGTCCGGGCCCGGCCGCCCACGCAGGTGTTCCGCGCAGTAGCCGAGGGCCAGTTTGGGCGCCCACTCCCCCGGTACGGCCGCGTAGACGGCCGCGAACTCCCCCTCCGCCTTGCGGACCTCGCCGCGCGTCAGGTGCAGCAGCCCGCGGTGCCACGGCGGCCGCCAGTCGTAGCCCGCGGCTCCCGGCCCGAGCAGCCGCTCGGCCTCGGCGAGCCAGCGCTCGGCCTGCGCGGTGTCGGCGGGGTCGCGCAGCAGGTACGAGCGGCACAGCCACAGCGCCATCTCGACGGTGCGCAACTGCGGGTCCTCCCGGACCAGTTCGGCGGTGCGCTCGGGTGCGTCCCCGGCGAGGCCGCCGAGCAGCACCGATGCCGGGTCGGCCGGGTCGGCGATCGGTCCGGGCAGCGCGCGGGCGGTCTCCTGCGGGCTGGGCGGACCCGCCGCCAGGTCCGGCGGCGGGCCCCCCGCGGGACGGTCCGTCCAGTGGGTGAGCGCGGGCACGGTCCCGAGGTCCGCGCCGAACAGCAGCGCGGTCGGCTCGAAGCGGGTGGACCGCTCGGGGTAGCGCTCGCCGCGGCCGAGCGCCCGGTGCTCGCGCAGCACCTCCCACAGCTGGCGGGACATCTGCGCCGCCGAGGTGAAGCGGGCGGCGGGCTCGTCGTGCGTGGCGCGGCCGACGAGCCGGTCGAAGGAGCGCGCGGCGAGCCCGGCGGGCGGCGCGGCACGGCGGGCCAGCGCCTCCAGGGTGCGGCCGACCGTGAACAGGTCGGTGTCGACGAGGAAGCCGCGCGTGTCGCGCTCGCGCTTGTGCGGCGCGAACCACGGCGTGTAGACGAGCGCGCTGGTCCGGTCGTCGGCCCGGCGGACCGCGCCCAGGTCGATGACCTTGATCTCGCGGCCGTAGTGGATGACGTTCTCCGGCTTCATGTCGCAGTAGAGCAGCCCCTGGTCGTGCAGGTACTCCAGCGCACCGAGGATCTTGCAGCCGTAGGTGAGGACGTGGTCGAGCGCGAAGGGCTCCCCGAACAGCTCGGCCAGCTCCTCGGCGGAGGTGCGCAGCAACTGGTCGAGCGGTTTGCCCGCGACGTACTCCATGACGATGTAGTCCGCGGCCTCGTCGTGGCCGTCGGCGCGGTGCCGCGTGGAGCTGACGATCCGCACGATGTCGCGGTGGTGCAGGCTGGTGAGCGAGCGCATCTCCTCGACGGCCTTGCGGCGGGCCGCCGCGTCCGAGGTGTTGAGCAGCGCCTTGAGCACGACCCGCTGGTCCGGCAGCGCGACGTCCCGGGCGAGGTAGACCCATCCGGTGCCGCCGGGTGCGAGGTAGCCCAGCACCTCGTACTGCCCGGCGACCACGTCCCCCGGACCGAGCTGCGGCCGCAGGTCGTACGGGGTCCCGCAGTCGGGGCAGAAGCCGTGGTCGGGGGCGGGCCCGTCGTCGTACGCGACCCCGATCGTGCCCGGGCACTCCGGGGTGCCGCACGGCCGCCCGCCCTCGGGCCGCCGCGCGGTACGGCGGACGGCCTCCTCGTCCAGGGGCGGCGGGACGTTCGGGAGCTGCACGAGCCCGTCGCGGTCCAGCCCGCCGGTGCCGGGGGCGGGCCGGGGTCGCTCGGGGGTGTGCGCCGGGGGCTGCGCGGGAATGTGCGTGCGCGTCTGCGCGCGGGCTTGCGCCGGGGCGCCCGCGGGACGCGGGCTCGGGGCGGCGGGCGCGCTCGCGGCGCTGCGGCGGCAGCGGGCGCAGAAGCCGGTGGGCCCGACCGTGCCGGGGCAGTCGGGATACGGGCAGGGGCGGGCGGCTCCGGCGCCGGCCTCGGCGGTCGCGGTCACTGCGGCAGGCCCCCTCGGGGGTGCCCCGCACTTCCTCCGCCGGGCGGCGGGGTCGTCGGGGGCGGGGTGCTGGGTGGGGTCGGAGTTCGCGGCGCGGCTTGCGGCGGGGCTTGCGCGGGGGTTCGCGGTGGCGGGTCCCCGGGCCCGGCGGGTACGTCAGGGGGTCCGGTGGGTGGTGCCCCGGGCCCCGCGGGTACGTCAGGGGGTCCGGTGGGTGGTGCCCCGGGCCCGGCGGGCTCCGGGCCGGGCGGTACGGCCGGAGGTCCCGGCGGGCGGGGCGGCGGGACCGGGTGCGGGCCCGGACGTGCGCCCGGGACGTGCGGCGGCTGCGGTGGGCGGGGTGGGGTGCCGGGCGGGGTGCGGGGCTGCTCGGGCGGGCCCGGCGGTGGACCGTCCGCCGGGGGCAACTGACCGCTCTCCCGCGCCGGTTGGGGCTCCTCCGGTGGCGGACCGGGGACAGGGCCGTCGACGAAGGCGACGTACGCGCGGGTCGCCGCCTCCGACGCGGGGACGTCGCAGGGGCGTTCGTGCAGCAGCCGGTGGGCGGTGAGGTAGAGGTCGTCGGCCGCGAGGTCCTCGGTCCGGGCGGCCCCTTCCTCGTACACCCGGCGGTAGTTGACCAGGCGGCCGCGCAACTCGTTGCGCCGGTGCAGCAGTTCGGTCAGCGCCGTCACCGCGGGCGGGATGCGGTGCTCGGCGCGGGCGGCGACGCGTTCGTAGTGGCCCAGGTCCGGTGCCCGGTCCGGCGGGAGGGCGAAGGGGCCGCGTCCGGCGGTGAGTTCGGCGCGGGCGGCGATGACGTGGACCAGGGCGCGGACGGCCCGGTCGGCGAGGTCGGCGGTCTCCTCGGGCCCCTTCACACGTGCCATGAGCCCGTCCAGCTCGGGCGCGGCCGTCCCGCAGATCCGTGCGTAGCGCGCGGCGAGCTGCTGCCTGCGTTGCACGGCGGGGCGTACCAGCAGCTCCTCGCGGGCCCGCGCGAAGTGGTCCCCGGCGGTGCCGAAGGCGAGCAGCACCCGGCTGCCGCCCGCGACTAGCACGGCCAGCAGGTCGAGCAGCGAGGCGGGATCGGCGGCGGCGTCCACCCCGACGACGACCAGGGTGATCGTCACGCGGGCCGCCGCGATCCGCTGCGCGGGCGGCAGCTCGCGGTTCTGCCCGAGGCCCATCCGCAGGGCGATGCGCTCGGCGACCGAGGCGGTGTCGCTGCCCGCGACGTACAGCGCGAGGTCCAGGCCGCCCGCCGCGGGCACGGTCCCGGGCGCGTCGAGCGAGGCGCGGCGGGTCGAGAGGCTGGTGCGCAGTTCGCGGTCGGCCAGGGTGATCGCGCGGCGCAGTGTCGCCGCGCGGGCGGCGTCGTCCTCCGGCACGAGGCTGATCTTCACCTGCGGTGCGGCGCCGTCGCCGCGTACGGCCGCGTCACCGCGCAGCCAGCGGGCCAGCCGCTCCGCGAACGGCTGGTCGAGCGGCGCCGGACCGGCCCCGGACTCCTGGGCCCGCAGCTCCTCGTCGACGGCGGCCGGGCCGTCCGTCCAGTCGGCGACGTCCGGCAGGTGCTGGACGACTGTCTCGGCCGGGCTCATGAAGGAGTAGCCGCCGACGGGTTCCGAGGGACCGGCCAGCACCATGCCGACGACCTGCTCGGTGGCGAGGTCCACGACCCCGCCGCCGCTGAAGCCGGGCCGGGCGGCCTCCGCCGGGCTGGGCGGGCGCAGTTGCACCTGCCCGTCGCGCCCGCAGCCGCCGATGATCGTGGCGGGCAGCCACAGGCCGCCGTTGAAGTCGGCGGGGAAGCCGTACATCCGCACCTCGCGGCCGGGCGCGGACAGCCGGTGCAGCGTCGTGGCCTCGCCGGGCGGGCGCGGGCGGTCCAGCGCGAGCAGGGCGACGTCGCCGCTCGGGTCGCCGTCCGCGTCCCGCTCCTCCGGCCGGTAGGCGTCCCCGGCGACCCGGGCCGCGACGCGCGGCACGTGCGCGCCCCCGGCGCCGACGAACTCCGCGACGACCTCCTCGTCACGCCCCAGCACATGCGCGGCGGTCAGCACCCGGTCGGGGCTCAGCAGGATGCCGCTGCCCGCGATCTCCCCGTCGGCCCGGCGGATCCGCACGGCCCACGACGGTGTCGCCACGGCACTGGGCCGGGCAGCGCCGCCCCTGTCGGCGTCTCCCCCGCCTCCTCCGTCTCCCCCGTCGGCGACCATGCCGTGCACCCTACGCCTGACGTCACGTCATGTCGCGCCGAAAGCACGACAATTGACCCCTCACACCGCAGAACCGCCGCTGGGGCAGCCGTCGTGGAAGAGCCGTGCTCCGTCGGCCTGCGCGGACTTCCCTCCACCTGTCTTCTGACTGCGTGAAGTTGCCCCGCTGAACACGCCGTTCCGTCCCGGCCCGGTCACACCTGCGTCACAGCGCCCGCCCCGCATCCGCGGCTCCGCGAGGCTGGCCCGATGCGTACCCGAATCGCCGCCGCGGCCGTCGCAGCAGCCGCGCTCGTCACCCTCACCGCGTGCTCGTCCGACCACAAGGACGGCGGCACCGACGGCCGGTCCACCGCCTCGGCCACCACCCAGCCCGCGTCCCCCTCCGACTCCGACTCCCCCGCAGACTCCACCGCGGGCGACACGAGCGGCGCGGGCGTCCCCGCGAAGCCGGACCCGGCCACCCAGCAGCTGGTCATCGGCTCCCTCCAGCAAGTCGACCCCGCCCTCGCGGCCGACCCGGACCAGACGATCGCCTCCGCCCGCACCCAGTGCCAGGTCCTCGCGGGCCGCGGCGACGGCACCGGCCACCAGGCCGCCCAGCGCTTCAGCACCCCCGGCCATCCGCTGACCGACGCCCAGGGCATCGCGATCAACGCGGCCCTCAACGCCCTCCTCTGCGACCCGTCGTTCTGACCGCCTCCCCGCCCCACGGGAGGAGGCGGGGACGGCGCGGCGTCAGGAACCGCCCAGTCAGATCTCCTGTTCGGGAATCAAACCCGGGAAGGAAATACGCTGGGCTTCCAAGGCTCCCTGCATCGCCTTGAGTGCCATGTCGTCGAATCGGCCACCGAACCGCTCCACCTGCACCTCATCCGCGAGGAACTCACCCATGGACTCATGGAAAATAAATGCGAAGTGCCGTTTTTTGACCCAATTCACATCGGGAAATCTCGCCCTGTTCTTCTCCTGGAGCCGGTCGAACCAATCAGAGCCGAACACTTCCCAGAGCCCATAGGAACAGTCGCCGTACAGGTCGTCTCCGATCAGCGCCTCGTCGTTCGGGTAACCAAATTTAACTTGGGTGCATCCCAAGAATCGAACCAGGGCGGGTTCGTACTCACTGGTGGTGACGAGCACGCTGCACGAATACTCGTCCATAAGCAACATGCCACCACCAGTCGCGGCTACCTCGAAGCCGAGATCGAACTCGTCCAGCCGAACAGTTCCCACACGCATCTACCATTCCATCATTTCGGCCTCGGCCTCTACCTCTGCCTCTTCAGCAGCAATCATCGCACGCGCCTCCGCCTCGGCGATCGCCTCCGCCTCCGCCGTCTCAGCCATCGCCACCGACTGCTGTTCCGCGGCCAGCGCAGATTCGTTGCCGACGTCGTCGAACGAGACCGGATCACCGATAGCAGTTCTGTCGGACTGCGACGCAGTTATCGCGATACGGCGCGACGGCAACTTCTCACCCAGGACGGAGAGCTGGTTCAAGCGCTTGAGCTCGTTCTTCGTGGGTTCGCGATAAACGATGTTCGTCGGAACGCGCCCTGCCAGAACGATCGCAGTAACTCGCCTGTTGCTCAGCGCGATAGTCACACCGTCCCTCTCGAACGCCTCGACCTGAATGTCGTCGACGCTCACCTCGCCCGAGCGTATGGCGTCCGAGAGATCTGTAATGGTGTGATATTTCTGCCCGTTCACCACTACCGGGCTGCTGAAGTTCTCTCCCACGCGTGCCTGACCGAACGCCCACGTTCCGGCTGCGGCCGCGAACGCCTCCATCATCTGCTGGTGAGCCTTCGCCGCGGCTTCCTTGGCGTATTTGTCGTCGATCATGTAATGCGCGGGATTGGCCTTGTAGCGACTGTACTTGGTCCGACTGGCGCTGTCCTTCTGGACAGTCTGGTGCCACGTGTACGAGCCGTTCTTGTAGCTGTAGCCGGCCTTCATCCCCCGCTGTGCAGCCCAGGCGTTGTCGCTGCTGACGCCGCCGTCGGTGGGGCCGAGCGGAATCAGTCCCGTCGGGTCGGCTTGGCCGATGGGGTTGTCGCGGGTGTAGGTGTAGCCGTTGAGGAGTTGGTCGTCGGTGGCTTCGAAGAGGGGGTCGAGGCTGATGAA
>NZ_JBIRPW010000022.1:0-109349 GCF_044332905.1 Streptomyces sp. NPDC021224
ATTCCGAACCCGGAAGCTAAGCCTTTCAGCGCCGATGGTACTGCAGGGGGGACCCTGTGGGAGAGTAGGACACCGCCGAACAAATATTGATGAAGCGTCAGCCCCCGTGCCCAGCACGGGGGCTGACGCTTTTCTGCGTTCAGAACCGCCGAGCGGCGACAGTTTTCCGTGGCGGCCGGTGTCCGTACAGGCGAGGGCGGACGCGCGCGGTGAGGAGGGTCCGGAGATGGCGGCGGAGACGTGGCGGGACGGCGAGGCGGTGCTCGCGCGGGCGCGGGCGGGGGACGGGGACGCCTTCCGGGAGCTGACCGAGCCCTACCGGCGGGAGCTCCAGCTGCACTGCTACCGCATCCTCGGCTCCCTCCAGGACGCGGAGGACCTGCTCCAGGAGACGCTGCTCGCGGCGTGGCGCGGGCTCGACGGCTACCAGGAGCGGGCGTCGGTACGGACGTGGCTCTACCGGATCGCCACCAACCGCTGTCTGAACGCGCTGCGTGCGGGGGAGCGGCGGTGGGCGCGGCCGGAGGTGACGGTCGTGCTGCCCGAGCCGTCGCGGCGGCCCGCGGAACCCGCATGGCTGGAGCCGTACCCGGAGCCGCTGCTGGCGGCACTGCCGGACCGGGAGCCAGGACCGGAGGCGCGGTACGAGGCGCGGGAGGCGGTGTCGCTCGCGTTCGTCGTGGGGTTGCAGCAGCTCGTACCGCGGCAGCGGGCGGTGCTCGTGCTGCGGGACGTGCTGGGCTTCCGGGCCGCGGAGGTCGCGGTGATGCTCGGGACGACCGCGAACGCCGTGCACCTGGCGCTGCGGCGGGCCCGGGCCGTACTCGACGCGGCGCTGCCGGGGCGGGACCGGGAGGGGGCGCCGCTGCCGGGGTCGGCGGAGGAGCGGCGGGTGGTGGACGCGTTCGCGCGGGCCTTCGAGGCGGGGGACGTCGCGGCGCTCGTGGAGCTGCTCACGGCGGACGCGCGGCTCACGATGCCGCCGCTGGAGGCGACGTACGAGGGGGTGCCGGCGGTCGCGGACTTCCTGCGGACGGTCGTCTTCGCGGACGGGCGCGGCTATGTGCTCCGGCCGGTGCGGGCGAACGGGCAGCCGGCGTTCGCGCTCTACCGCCGGGACCGGGGTTCGTCGATCGCACACGCGCACGGCGTGATGGTGCTGGGTCTCGCCGGTGGCCGGGTGGCGGACATGACGCGGTTCGTCGACACCGGGCTGCTCGGAGCCTTCGGGATGGCACGGTCCCTGCGCGAGAGGTGACCTGCGGGACGGGGGCCGTCAGGGCAGGCGGCGGACGCTGGAGCGCAGGACGGAGTGGGTGCCGAGCAGGTGGCGGGACTGGGCGGTGGAGCGGGGGCCCGCGGACTCCTCGGCGAGAGCGAGGCGGACGGACTCGCGGCCGAGTTCGTAGGCGGGGATGTTGACCGTGGTCAGCGGGGGGTTGAGGTCCTGGGCGAGGCCGTCGTTGTTGTAGCCGACGACGGAGATGTCCTCGGGTGTGCGCAGGCCGTACTCGCGCATCGCGGCCATCGCGCCGGCCGCGGCCTGGTCGTCCCCGGCGAAGACCGCGGTGAAGTCGGGCCGTCCGGCGCAGTCGGCGAGGATCTGCCGCATGTTGGCGTAGCCGTGGGCGCGGCCGACGCCGATGCCCTCGACGCGTTCGGCGGACGGCGGCAGGCCGTGGTCGGCGAGTGCCCGGCGGTACCCGGCGATGCGCGGCTCGATGGTGGTGTGGCCGGGCATGGTGCCGAAGAAGAGGATGTCGCGGTGCCCGGCGGACAGCAGGTGGCTGGTAATGGCGTAGGCGCCGGCCTCGTTGTCGTACTCGACGACCAGGACGGGCATGTCGGGGCTGGGCGCGGGGCGGCCGCACAGCACGAGGCGGGAGCCGGCCGCGGCCAGGCCGTGGGCGTACTCGCCGAGCCGGGCCTGGTAGCGCTCGTCCTCGACGGCGCCGCCGACCAGGACGACGAACTCGCAGCGCTGCTCGCGCATCATCTGGACGAGGGCCAGTTCGCGTGCCTCGTCGCCGCCGTGGCTGCACACCATGCACAGGCGGCCGCGGGCGGCGGCCTCCTGCTCGACGCCCTGGGCGACGGAGGCGTAGAAGGCGCTGTCGACGGAGGAGACGATGACGGCGATGGTCTTGGGCCCGGTGCCGGCGAGGGCGCGGGCGCGGCCGTCGATGACGTAGTCGAGGTCCTTGACGGCCCGCAGCACCTTGGCGCGTGCCGCGGCCGACGTCGGGTAGTTCCCGGCGAGGACGCGGGAGACGGTGGCGACCGAGACGCCCGCGCGGTCAGCGACGTCGCGGATGGTGACGCGGCGCGTGCCGTTGCCGCCTGCCGTGCTGCCCGGTCCTGCCGTGCTGCCCGGCCCTGGTGAAGTCTCCGCCATCCCCGCCATCCGATGTCCCCGGCGCACCGGTGTGCCCGGTGCTGCCGGTGTCCGCCCCGGCCGTGCGCCGCCGCCCCAGCGTAGTGGGCCGGGTGCGGCGGCGCGGGGCCGGTGCGCGTCCGTGGTCGTCCGTGGTCTGCTGCCCGTCCCGGCGGTGTGCCGGGTGCGGGTGTCAGTGGTTCGAGGCGTAGTCCTTCGCGTAGTCCTCGGCGATCTGGTCCAGGCCCTGGTTGCGCATCTTCTTCACGGTGTCGTCCCAGGCGCTCAGGGGCTTGCGACCGCTGACGATGTCGCCGATCGTGTCGGTGCGCAGCTGGTCGACGGCGGCGCCGACGCGGCTGACGGTCTGGGACTGGAGGCCGAAGCGCGGGTTCTTCACCAGCATCGGGGCGACCTTGAGCTGCCAGGCGTGGTTGCGCTGGACGACGTCCGGGCGGCCGGGCAGGTAGAGGACCTGCGGGGCGTCGCACAGGTACTTGATCGGCAGCTGCACCGGGTTCTCGACCTGCCCCAGCTCGGTGGGGATGGGCGAGCCGTTCTTGTCGCGGGTGAAGTGGGTGCCCTCGACGCCGAAGTGGTTGAGCTCGTACTCCTTGGTGCCGAACGGCGAGGCGAGGTAGTCCAGGACGCGCAGGATGAGCTTGATGCGGTCGGGCGTGGTCTTCTTCAGCACCGTGTAGCCCCACGCGCCCTTCGCCCGCTGCATGCCGGGCTTGGCGCCGTTGGAGGGGATGTACGGGACGGCCGCGTCGAGCACGAAGGCGTCCTTGATGCTGGGGATGGAGGTGCTGAGCGCCCCGAAGCCGTCCACCATGGAGCCGACGGTGCCGTTGTAGAAGAAGGTCTTGCAGTCGACCGTCGAGGTGCCCAGGACGTTGGGGTTGTAGAGGTTGGCCTGGCGCAGCTTGAGCATGTACTCGATGGAGGCGCGGTACTCGTCGGTGGTGTACGCGCTGACGAAGGCGCCGCCGTCGAGCTTCCACTCCTGCGGGGCGCCCCACGCCATGGAGTGCATGGTCTCGCCGAACAGCAGCGGCGCCGACGAGCCGAGGCCGTACTTCCTGCCGTGCGTGGCGGCCTTGGCGACCTCCAGGAAGTCGTCCGAGGTCCAGCCGTCCTTCATCCCGGCGGCGGTGAAGACGTCGTTGTTGATCCACAGGCAGTTGCCGGGCGCCGAGCGCTGGACGGGGATGCCCCACAGCCGGCCGCTGATGTGGCCCATGTCCTGCCAGACGTACGTGGGCAGGTTCGCCAGGTTCGGGTAGGCCTTGATGGCGTCGCCGGAGATGTAGTCGGACAGGTCGGCGCACTTGGAGACGACGAAGTCGGCCTCGCGGGGGAGGGTGTGGCCGCCGCCGAAGTTGATGACGTCGGGCAGGTCGTTGCCCGCCATCATGGTGGCCATCTTGGTCATGTAGTCGGAGTCCGGGACGACCGTGAACTCCAGCTTGATGCCCAGCGCCTCGTTGATCGCCGTCCAGAACTTGTTCTCGCCGGCCGGCTTGGGCGGGGTGCCGTAGGTGATCGTCATCACCTTGATCGTCTCGCCCTTGCCGGGCTTGTCGTGGACGGCGGTGGCGAGTTCCTTGGGGTAGCTCAGGTAGCCGGGCTGGATGCCGTCGGCGGTGCCGGGCAGGTCGGGGGCGGGCCCGGAGAAGGGCACGTACGCGGGCCAGGGGGCGAGCTTCTTGCCGGCGTTGCCCACGTCGTGCTTCTTGCCCGAGGTGGAGCAGGCGGCGAGAACGGACGGCGCGGCCACGGCGGCACCACTTGCGGCGATCGAGCGCAGGAGGGAGCGCCGCGAGAACGACGGGGTACTCACGGGAGGTCCTTTCGGAGAGGGGTTTGTTGCTCTAGCTCTTGATGGCGCCGGTGAGCACGCCCTTGGTGAAGTACTTCTGGAGGAAGGGGTAGACGAGCAGGATCGGTACGGTCGCCACGACCAGCACCGCCATCTGGATCGTCTGCGGCGCGGCGACCTGCGAGGCGTCGCCGACACCGGAGTCCGCGAGCTGCGCGCCGCCGATGACGTACGTGCGCAGCACCTGCTGGAGCGGCCACTTGCCGGAGTCGAGGTAGATCGAGGCGTAGAACCAGGCGTTCCAGTACGACACCGCGTAGAACAGGCCCACCACGGCGAGCGCGGCCTTGGACAGCGGCAGCACGATGCGGCGCAGGATCAGCCACTCGCTCGCGCCGTCCAGCCGGGCGGCCTCGTACAGCTCCTCGGGCAGCGACTGGAAGAAGCCGCGCAGCACGACCAGGTTGAAGACGTTGATGAGCACCGGGGCGACCAGCGAGCTGTAGCCGTTGAGCAGGTGCAGGCCCTTGACCAGCAGGAACGAGGGGATCATGCCGGGCGGGAAGAGGAAGGTGAAGAGGATCAGCAGCAGGATCGGCCGGCCGCCGAAGACATCGCGGCGGCTGAGCGCGTAGGCCAGGCCGATCGTGCAGACCATGCTCGCCGCGGTGCCGACGATCGTGATGCCGGCGCTGACCCACAGGGCGTGGGTGACGATGCCGCCGTCGAAGAGCTGGTGGTAGGCGCGCAGCGTGGGGTGCTGCGGCCACAGCACCCAGCCGCCGTTGGCGACGACCTCGTCGGTCGAGGCCAGGCTCGTCGCGACGATGATCAGGAAGGGCACGCACACCAGCAGCACGACCGCGACCAGCGCGACGGCCTTCGCGGCCTGCGTGACCGGGCGCGGGCGCTCCATCCACGCCGGGCGGGCGGGGCGGCGGGCCGCCGGACGCGGCCGGCGGCGGCCCTGGGCGAAGCTGCTCACTGGTAGACCCCCTGCTCGCCGAGGCGGTGCGCGACCTTGTTCGCGGCGAAGACGAGTGCGGCGCCGACGACGCCCTTGAACAGGCCGGCCGCGGCGGCGTACCCGTAGTCGCCGCCGACCAGGCCCTTGAAGTAGACGAAGGTGTCGATGACCTCGGCCGCGCCGGTGCCGACGGAGGCGCGCTGCAGCAGCATCTGCTCGAAGCCGACCGACAGGATGTCGCCGAGCCGCATGATCAGCAGCAGCACGATGATCGGCCGGATCGCGGGCAGCGTGACGTTCCAGAACCGCCGCCACGGGCCCGCCCCGTCGAGCGCGGCGGCCTCGTACTGCTGCTCGTCGACCTGGCCGAGCGCGGCCAGGAAGATGATCGTGCCCCAGCCGCAGTCCTTCCAGATGACCTGGGCGATGACCAGCGGCTTGAACGCCTCGGGGTTGCCGATGACGTTCACGGTGTGCAGGTGCGCGTCGCCGAGGACGTTGTTGAGCAGGCCCGTCTCGCCGAGCACCTGCTGGAAGACCGCCACGACGATCACCCAGGACAGGAAGTGCGGCAGGTAGGCGACCGACTGCACGAAGCGCCGGACGCTGTCCCGGGTGAGGCTGTGCAGCAGCAGCGCCAGCGCGATCGGCACCGGGAAGAAGAAGACCAGCTGGAGCAGCGCGATCACCACGGTGTTGAGCAGCGCGTGCCAGAAGTCCGGGTCGCCGAACATGGTCTGGAAGTTGTCGAAGCCCACCCATGCGCTGGCCCACAGGCCGTCGAAGGGGACGTAGTCCTTGAACGCGATGACGTTGCCCGCCAGCGCGCCGTAGTGGAAGACCAGGAAGTACGCCACGCCCGGGGCCATCAGCACCAGCAGTGCCCAGTCCCTGCGCAGCCGTTTGAGGCGCGTCCCACGCCCCGCCCGTCCGGCCCGTCCGTCTGCACCGGACGCACCCGCCGCCCCTGTGCGGCCGGTGGCGTCCCGTTCGGCTATCGCCATTGCGTCCTCCTCGACGCCTTGAGGTGGGGGGAACCTAAACCGGTTACTACGACAGGGTCAAGCCCTTGTGCACGGGAAAGCGTTGACCCATGGGGTTCACGCACTTAATGTGAGTGCATCAGGAAGTAACCGATTACACGGCGATCACACGCAAGGGGCAGACATGGCGGAGCGTCCGAAGCTGGTGCTGGCGATGCAGCAGGACATCGTGGACCTCGTCCTCCCGGCACCGCTGCGCGCCCGGCTCGACACGCTCGCCGACGTCCACCCGCTGCTCGTCACCGACGCCGCCGACCCCGCCTCCGACACGGCCCTCACCGCAGCGGAGATCCTCCTCACCGGATGGGGCGCCCCCCGGATCGACACCGCGCTGCTCGCCCGCACCCCGCACCTCGCCGCCGTCATCCACGCCGCCGGAACGGTCAAGCACCACGTAGGGCCCGAGGTGTGGGAACGCGGCATCGCCGTCTCCTCCGCCGCCGACGCCAACGCCGCACCCGTCATCGAATTCACCATGGCCGCGGTCACCCTCGCCGCCCGCCGCACCCTCGGCTACGCCGCCGGCTACCACCACGGGCAGCAGCCCGCCCACGCCGAACGACGCGGCGCCGACGGAGCCGTCGTCGGCGTCATCGGCGCCTCCCGCATCGGCCGCGGCGTCATCGCCCGGCTGCGCGCCGCCGACGCGCACTTCCAGATCCTCCTCGCCGACCCGTACGTCACGCCCGACGACGCCCAGACCCTCGGCGTACGGCTCGTCGACCTCGACGAACTCTGCGCCGCCTCCGACATCGTCACCATCCACGCCCCCGACCTGCCCGAGACCCACCACCTCCTCGACGCCCGCCGCCTGCGCACCCTGCGCGACGGCGCCGCCGTCATCAACACCGCACGCGGCCGCCTCCTCGACACGGAAGCGCTGGCGCGCGAATGCGAGAGCGGGCGGATCGAGGCGTACCTCGACGTGACCGACCCCGAGCCGCTGCCGGAGGAGCACGTGCTCCACCGGCTCCGCAACGTGCTGCTCACCCCGCACATCGCCGGCTGCCAGGGCTCCGAGGTCGCCCGCCTCGGCGCGTACGCGGTGGACGAGGTCGAACGCTTCCTCTCCGGCGCCCCTTTGCGCGGCGCTGTCGCCGCGGAAGACCTCGCGCGTATCGCTTGACCTCCCCCTTGCCGGGGGCTGAGCGCGCAGTCCCCGCGCCCCTTTGCGCCAGGGGGTGCCTGTTGCGGTAGGCGTCGCGATCGTCCGCCCGGTGGGGGCTTGTCGCTCCGTTCTCCCCCAGAGCTGCGCCTGGGGGTACCCCCACGCAGCCCCTAAAAACGGGTGCTCTCCCACGCAGCCGCGCCCCGAGAAACGGGAACTCTCTCCCGGCGGGCAGCCGCTGAACCGGCCTGGAGGGGGACGGTGCGGGGTGCCCCCGCAGGAATGCGCTGGGAGTAGCTCACCGACTCGGTACGAGGGTGAAGGCGCATTCCGAGGAGGTGCCCCGTGGCGGCCCCCGACCCGCCCACCGGCGCGCCGCGAAAAGGGGCGCGTGGGGGTACCTCCCAGGCGAAGCTCTGGGGGAGAACGGAGCGCTCAGCCCCCACCGCAGGGAAGGTCGCACACCGCACCGCACCACGCAGAACGGAGCGCCCCCTCCGCTAGCGCAGCGGCAGCGCGTCGGGGACCACGGACGCCGTCGACGACGGGTCGAGGGTGAGGCGGAGATCGGCCGCGGGCCAGAGCGGGGTGGGCCAGCGGGCGGCGGCCTGCTCGGGGGAGCGGAGGACGGCCAGCGTGGGGAGGCCCGCCGCGGTGCCCTCCGCGAGGAGGACGGGGAGGTCGGGCGCCGGCGCGAGCGCCGCGACGTCGTCGAGGACGAACGTCAGTGGTGGGTCGAGCCGGCCGGCGGGTGACCCTGCGGCCATGCGCCGGCCGTGCTCGACCACGCTGGAGACGAGTGCGGTGAGCAGGGGCATCGCACCCAGATGGGCCCGCGGGTCCTCGACCCGCTCACCCACCACGTAGAGCGTTCCCAATTCCGCGGCCCACGACTCCACGTCGAGCCCCCCGGTCCGCGGCGGATTGCAGGCGTCGCGGATGTGCACGGAGCCCAGCGGCTCCAGGATCTGCCGGATGAGCGCCTGCGCGGCGTCCCGCCGGTCGGGGTGCGCGTGCAGCACCGACTCCAGTTCGCCGCTCCAGCCGGAGGCCGCGCGCGGGTCGGAGCGCAGGATGCGCACCGCGTCGGCCGCGGCCTGGCCACCCGCCGCCCAGCGGTGGACCTGGCGGAAGGGTCGGCCGTCGACCGCGGCGGCGTGCAGCCAGCAGCGCAGCAGCGTCACGGCGGTGGAGTGCACGATGGCCTCGTCGGCGCGCGACGTACGCAGCGGGGCGAGCAGCGCGGCCGCCCGTGTCCCCGCGGTCGCGGGCTGCTCGCAGCCGCCGTGCGGCGCCCACCGCAGCCGTCCGGGCACGTCCAGCAGGTGCGCGGGGTCGTAGACGTGGACGGGCCCGAGCTTGCTGCGGTTGCCGACCGTCTGGTGGTACGTGTCGGGGTCCGCCGTGGTGACCAGGACCGGGCCCGCGGCTGCGAGGACGGCCGGCTGCACGACGCGCTTGGCCTGGTCGCCGCGCGGCCCGGCGAACAGCGCGTAGGTGCGCGTCACCTCGCCGCCGTCCAGGGCCGCCGGGCGCGGCTCGGGCGCGGCGGCGACCGGGGGCAGTTCGGCGGTGACGGGGTCGGCGGCGCGCGGCGGCGCCGCCTGCGGCACCGTACGGAACCACGCGTCCAGCCCGTCGCCCTTGCCGTGCGCGTCGCCCGGTGTGCGGCCGCGGCGGCGCGGCGCGGGCACGTCCCCCGGGGCCTCCGCCGGGCCTGCGACCGGCTCGGGCGCGGGCCCCGGCTCGGCGGCGGCCACGGGCACCGGCCTGGGGACGGGGCGGCGGCCCTTGCCGCGCAGCCGGGCCGTCACGTTCATCGTCCACACCGCGACCGTGAACAGCACCATGAACTGCCCGACGAAGATGCCCCAGAACAGCCCCGGGCCCGAGAGCCCGCCCGCTTCGGTGTCCGGCCACGCGGCGGGGATGTCGTGCGGTTGGCCGACCAGCGCCCGCATCGCCCGCGGGGTGCGGGTGAAGTGCAGCCCCGCGGGCCACGAGCCGTGCGCCAGCAGCCCCGCGATACCGGTGGCCGTCCACACCAGCAGCGTGACGCCCAGCAGGAACGCGATGATGCCGACGACCAGCCCGTCCGGCAGGCCGCCGCCGTTCTGCTCCCGCTTCTGCGCCGCCATGCCCCCGCCTCACGCCACCGCGTCGTCGGCCATTTGCTTGGCGAGGGCGACCTGGGCGGCGGCGTGCGCCTCCGCCCGTGCCTCGGCCTCGGCTTCCGCCTCCGCCATGTCGGCGGCGTGCTCCGAGGAGGACTGGGTCATGGCGCGGTCGGTGAAGACCAGGGGGCGTTCGGCCTCGGTGATCAGATGTTTGACGACCTGTACGTTGCCGTTGACGTCCCACACCGCGATGCCCGGCGTCAGCGTCGGGATGATCTCGACCGCCCACCGCGGCAGCCCCAGCACCCGTCCCGTCGCGCGCGCCTCGTCGGCCTTCTGGGCGTAGATCGTGCGGGTCGAGGCCATCTTCAGGATCGCCGCGGCCTCCTTGGCCGCGGCCCCGTCCACGACGTCCGACAGGTGGTGCACGACCGCGACGAAGGACAGGCCGAGGCGACGGCCGAACTTCAGCAGCCGCTGGAAGAGCTGCGCGACGAAGGGGGAGTTGATGATGTGCCAGGCCTCCTCGACCAGGAAGATGCGTTTCTTCCGGTCGGGCCTGATCCAGGTGTGCTCCAGCCACACGCCGACGATCGCCATCAGGATCGGCATCGCGATCGAGTTGCGGTCGATGTGCGAGAGGTCGAAGACGATGAGCGGCGAATCCAGGTCGATGCCCGCGCTCGTCGGCCCGTCGAACATGCCGCGCAGGTCGCCGTCCACCAGCCGGTCGAGCACCAGCGCCACGTCCAGGCCCCAGGCCCGTACGTCGTCCAGGTCGACGTTCATCGCCTCGGCGGACTCCGGCATCGGGTGCCGCAGCCGCTCGACGATGTCGGTCAGGATGGGCTGGCGGTCCGTCACCGTGTCGGCCACGTAGGCGTGCGCGACCTTCAGCGCGAAGCCCGAGCGCTCGTCCAGGCCGCGGCCCATCGCGACCTCGATGATGGTGCGCAGCAGCGCCAGCTGGCCGGTCACGGTGATCGCCGGGTCCAGCGGGTTGAGCTTGATGCCGCCGTCCAGCGCGGCCATCGGGTCCAGCCGGATCGGGGTCAGGCCCATCGCCTGCGCGATGAGGTTCCACTCGCCGACGCCGTCCTCGCCCTGTGCGTCCAGCACGACCACCTGGCGGTCCCGGAAGCGCAGCTGGCGCAGCACGTACGTCTTCTCCAGCGCCGACTTGCCGTTGCCGGACTCGCCCAGCACCAGCCAGTGCGGCGCGGGCAGCTGCTGGCCGTAGAGCTGGAAGGGGTCGTAGATGTAGCCCTTGCCCGAGTAGACCTCGCGGCCGATGATCACCCCGGAGTCGCCCAGGCCCGGCGCCGCCGTCGGCAGGTAGACCGCCTGCGCCTGCCCCGTCGAGGTGCGCACCGGCAGCCGGGTGGTCTCGACACGGCCGAACAGGAAGCTGGTGAACGCCTCGGTGAGCGCCGCGAGCGGATCCAGCATGGGCATGGCGACGGCCTCCTCAGGACGGCGACTAGCGGCGGATGCCGGTGGCGAACGGCAACGTATTGACGAATGCCCGGTGGTGCTCACGATCGCACCACTCAAGCTTCAAATACGACTTACCGGCGGAAGCGCGGATGGTGCGCTTGTCGCGCGCCAGCGCTTCCGGGGAGCGCGAGGACACCGTGAGGTAGCCCACCAGGTTCACCCCGGCCGCACCGCTCGCCAGGTCCTCGCCGCGCTGGTCGATCCGGCCGTGGTGCGCGATGTCGCGCGGGTCCACGGTGCGGTTCATCTTCGCGGCGCGGCTCGCCTCGGCGTCGTCGTTGGTCTTCTCCGTCAGCATCCGCTCGATCGCGACATCGGTCGGCTCCAGGTCCATCGTCACCGCGACCGTACGGATCACGTCCGGGGTGTGGACCAGCAGCGGCGCCAGGAAGTTGACGCCCACCGGGGTCATCGGCCACTCCTTGACCCACGCCGTGGAGTGGTGCCAGGGCGCTCGCGTCGTCGACTCGCGCGTCTTGGCCTGGAGGAACGTCGGCTCGGTCGCGTCCAGTTCGGCCGGCCACGCGTTGCGCCGGGTCATCGCCTGGATGTGGTCGATGGGGTGGTCCGGGTCGTACATCGAGTGGATGAGCGACGCCAGCCGGGCCTGGCCCAGCGGCTGCCGCACCCGGATGTCGGCCTCCGCCAGCCGCGCACAGATGTCGTTGAGCTCGCGCGCCATGACCGCCGCGAGCCCCGCGTCCTTGTCGACCTTGCGGCCGCGCCCGCTCGACGCCCGAGCCAGCGCGTTGCCCTCGGCCGCCAGTTCACGGGTGAAGTGCATGCACGCCACTAGGTAGGCGCGGTGCTGCTCGGAGGACGTCGACACCATCGACTGGAGCTGGTCGTAGGAGTCCTTGAGCCACCGCTCGGCCTCCGGGTCGCCGCGCTGGGCCACGTCCTTGGCGTGCGCGTCCGGATCGGCGGGCAGCGTACGGGCCAGCATCTGCAGCCGGGTGACGAAACCGTCGCCGTTGGCCACATGCTTCAGCAGCGTGCCGAACCGCTCGACCAGGGCCTCCTGGTCCTCGCTGTCCCGCAGGCCCACGCCGGGGCCCTCGATCTCGATCGCCGCCGTCACCGTCCGCCGGTCCACGTGCAGCAGCACCGCGATCTCGTCCGGCCCGAAGGGCGCCGCGAGCCAGCTGATCCGTCCGATCCCCGGCGGCGGCCCCACCTCGACCTCCCGCCCGTCCAACGCCGTGCCCGCCTCCTGCACCGACGAGCGGTACGTCGGCGCGACGCGCAGCGTACGGCGGTAGGTGCGGTTGATCTCGAACCAGCGGTAGAACGTCCGCCTGCGGTACGGCAGGAAGACCGCGGCCAGCGCCAGCACCGGCCAGCCGATCAGACCGACGATGCGCAGCAGCAGGAACGGCACCAGCAGCCCGTTGAGCATGCCGAGCCCCGCGCCGAGCACGATCAGCACGATCTCACCGGTCTCGCGGTTCTTGCCCACGATCGCGTTGGGCCGCGCCTTGCCGATCAGATACGTGCGCCGCGGCTGGGTGAAGGACTGGGTCGTCACCCGCGATCACCTCCCTGCGAAGTGCCGTTGTCCGTTCCCCGGTTCGCCCGGAAAGGCGCCCCCAAGCCGCCGCCCCCGCCACCCGGGCGGGGTGGCGTCGCGCCGCCACCGCCCTGGCCGCCGCCGCGCGCGCTGTGCGCCGCGATGCCGCCCGCCACCGGGTTCGACGGCTGCGGGCCACCGCCCTGGGCCTGCTCCTGCGGGCCGCCGCGGGCGCTGTGCGTCTTGATGCCCTGCTTGACGAGCG
This sequence comes from Streptomyces sp. NPDC021224, assembly GCF_044332905.1. Lineage (NCBI taxonomy): Bacteria > Bacillati > Actinomycetota > Actinomycetes > Kitasatosporales > Streptomycetaceae > Streptomyces > Streptomyces sp. NPDC021224. Next base: position 12,704 of record NZ_JBIRPW010000022.1, read on the forward strand.
CGGCCGGCGACGAGATCACCGCGGCCGCCTGGCTCTGGCCGCTCGCCTTGCGGCTGTTGCGCAGGTTGACCACGTCGTCGCCGAAGCCCGGCACGAAGCGGTAGATCATGAAGCTCGCGAAGATCGCCAGCAGGATGATCGCCAGACCCGACACCACGGCCGAGAACGAGTCCGGCCCGTTGTCCGACGAGGACAGCGCGCCCGCCAGGCCAAGCACGATCACGATCACCGGCTTGACCAGGATGACCGCGATCATCACCCCCGCCCAGCGCCTGACGTGGTGCCACATGTTCTTGTCCACCAGCCCCGCGTACACCGCGGTGCCCAGCATCGCGCCCACGTACAGCAGCGCCGCCCGGATCACCAGCTCCAGCCACAGCACACCCGCCGCCAGCACCGACACCATCGACACCACGATCAGCATGATCGGACCGCCGCCGATGTCCGTGCCCTTGGTAAGCGCGGCGGAGAAGGAGCCGAAGAACACGTCGGTGTCGGACTTCGTGCCCGACGACATCACATCCGTGACGGCGTCGGTCGCCGACACCACGGTGTAGAGGATCAGCGGCGTGAACGCGGACGCCAGCACCGTCAGCCACAGGAAGCCGACCGCCTCGGTCAGCGCCTCCGTCATCGGCACCCCGCGCACCGCCCGCTTGGCCACCGCGAGCAGCCACAGGATGAGCGTCAGGATCGTGGACGCGGCGAAGACGACGGCGTACTGGCGGAGGAAGGAGGTGTTGGTGAAGTCGACCGCGGTCGTCTTCGTCACCGCGGCCGACAGCTTGTCGATCGTCCACCCGGCGGCGTTGCCGCAGCCCTTGGCGAGGGAGGAGAGGGGGTCGAGGGAGTCGGTGATGCCGTTGGAGCCGCCGCTCCCGCTCCCGCTGCCCTTGTTGTCCTTCTCGCAGAAGTCCTTGGCGGAACCGACCAGGAGCCGGCATTTCTCGTTGCCGGCGGCGGCCGTCGCTGTCGCGCTCGGGGTGGCTGTCGCCGTCGCCCCCGGCGTCGGCGTGTCGGCCAGGGCCGCGGAGACGGGGCCGAGGCTCAGTGCGAGGACGGCGGCGGTCACGAGGGACCGGCGCAGGAGGCGGCTACCTGGCATACGTGAACCCTCCGTAGTCCCGGACCGCGCCGGCGATTTCGTCGGCGGAGGCGGCCTGGTTGTCGGCGGCGACGGGGGCGGGGCCGTCCTTCTGGGAGGAGGAACGGAGCTTCCAGTCGCCGCCCGACCAGACCAGCTGCTCGGTGATGGTGAACCAGGCGGTGCTGACCGGCTTGGTGGAGCCCGTGCCGGCGAGGCCGACGAGGTCGGTGCACCAGACCTCGACGGTCGTGGTGCCGGAGCCGGCGGCGCCGCCCGCGGTGACCTTGGTGCCGATCGGGACGGTGCGGGAGACGAAGGTGAGGCCGTCCGGGGCGGTGCCGTCGGCGTCGAGGCCGAGGTTCTTGAGCGCGTCGCCGGAGTAGGCGCTGTCCAGGTCGTGCTGGAGGGTGGCGCGGACGGACGGGTCGTAGATGGCGGTGACGATGGCGTGCCGCCGGGTGGCGTTGAACATGTCGGCGGAGCCGAGCGCGACCGCGTAGTTGGCCGCCGCGGACTGGGCGCCCTGCTCGGTGTGGGCGAAGCCGGCCGGGATGCCGGCGGCGCTCTTGCCCTGGACGGGCTGCTGCCCGGTCGGATCGGTGGGCGCGGTCTTGGCCCCGTGGCTGCCGGTCGCGGTGCCCGTGGAGCTGCCCGTGGAGCCGCTCGAGGAACTGCCCGGGGTGCCGCCGCTGCCGTCCGCGTTGTCGTGCGCCGCGGACGGGTGGTCGCCGCGGTTGGCGAAGGCGAGCGCGGCGATCAGCAGGACGACGATGCCGACGACGGTGACCAGCGCGCGCCGCGGCTGCGGGCGGCGGGTGCCGCCGTGCGCGGAGTGGCCTTCCGGCAGCCGGGTCCTGGTCGGGGGTCCGTCCTGGCCGAGACTCATCGCGCGACCGCCCCTCGGAGCGTTGCGGGCGTGCGGATGCCACGGTTCGGGCGGACGGCTCCGCTGCTTGGTCGAGTGGGCATCAGCACGCAGCCTCGGGTGGGAAGTGGAGCCGGGACGGGCTCCGCGGGACGTTGCTCGGATCGGACGGGAGAGGCGGGAGGAACCGGCGGGAGGGAGGAGGCGAGAACGGAACGGGGCCCGGATCCGGCGCTGCGGGGCCGGGCGCGTGAGCGGGCTACACGGCCATGCCGTAGACGATGGTGAACAGCGTGCCGAGCGAGCCGATGATGAACACGCCGGTCAGTCCGGCGATGATCAGTCCCTTGCCCTGCTCGGCGCTGAAGGTGTCGCGCAGCGCCGTCGCACCGATCCGCTGCTTGGCCGCACCCCAGATCGCCATGGCCAGGCACAGCAGGATCGCCACCGCCATGACCACCTCGATCATCACACGGGCTTCCTGGCCCAGTGACCCGAAGGGTCCCCAGTCGGGCGCGATGCCGCCGATGATGGTGTTGATATCGCCCTTGGGGGCTGCCACGAACATGTAACTCACCACCCCGCTCTGTCAGTTGGCTCCCCTGCCGGGGCGCAAGGGGCCAGCATCTATCTTGACGGACGTTTCCGCTGTTGCGCGTCGCTCGGCAACTTTCTCGGCGGATCGTCCGTGTGATCCGGCCCGGAGCCGTCAGACTGGTGGACGGACCGGTGTTCGATGGGACATGCTTGACTACTCTGTGTATCACGAGCATAACCGCTGGGCAACGAGGGGAACGCACGTTCCCGCGTGGTGCGGCGGCGGACGTCCGAGAAGATGACGGGGCGACGATCTGACGAGCTGACAGAAGGGGTCCGGCGAAGGGCCGGAGGCCGGTGACCGGCGGAAGGGGAGGGGTGACTGATGGGGCGTAAGCTCTGGATGGGCTTCGGCATCGGCGCCGGCCTGTTCTTCTCCTTCCTGGCCCTGCTGGTCGTGGGCACCTTCTCGGCGGCCGCGGGCCTGGCGAGCCGCGGGACGAACGCGGTGGGCCTGGCCAAGGGCGCGGTGCCGGACGTCTACCAGTCGCTGGTGCGCGACTGGGGCGATCTGTGCCCGGCGCTCAACCCGGCGCTGCTGGCCGCCCAGCTCTACCAGGAGAGCGGCTGGAACCCGCGCGCCCAGAGCGGGGCGAACGCCCAGGGCATCGCCCAGTTCATCCCCGGCACCTGGGCCACCCACGGCATCGACGGCAACGGCGACGGCAAGGCCGACGTGTGGGACCCGCAGGACGCGATCCCGTCGGCCGCGCAGTACGACTGCGACCTGGCGTCGTACGTGAAGAACGTGCCGGGCGACGTCACCGACAACATGCTCGCGGCGTACAACGCGGGCGCCTACGCCGTCATCAAGGCCGGCGGGGTGCCGCCGTACGCGGAGACACAGAACTACGTCAAGCGCATCCGCACGCTGGAGAAGAGCTTCGCCGCGCCGATCGGGGCGGTCGCGCCGTCGCAGCAGGCGGCGGGGGCGATCTACTTCGCGCAGCAGCGCCTCGGCACCCCCTATCTGTGGGGCGGTGAGGGCACGGCGGCGCAGGACGGGCGGTTCGACTGCTCCGGGCTCACGCAGGCCGCGTACGCGTCGGTGGGCATCACGCTGCCGCGGGTGGCCGCCGACCAGTGGAACGCCGGGCCGCACCCGGCGCGGGACGAGCTGCTGCCGGGCGACCTGGTCTTCTTCGCCACCAACCTGAGCGACCCGCGCACCATCCACCACGTGGGGATCTACGTCGGCGGCGGCCATATGATCAACGCCCCGCACACCGGCGCGCTCATCCGGTTCGACCCGATCGACGGAGCCGACTACATCGGCGCGACCCGGGTCACCCAGGACGGCGCGCGGGCGCTGCCGGCGGCCGCCACGTCCTGACCCCCGGACGGCGCCCCGGTTCCTGAAGGCTGCTGACGGCTACAAACAGCTGCTGATGGCTCCTGACGGTTCCCGACGGCTCCTGACGCAGAGTGTCCGGCGGGTGGACAGGGCTGCCGCCGGGGCCCGCGGGTTCGCTCGCCCGTCATCTGAGCGTCACCCTCTGGCCTACGGTCGGCCGTCAAACGGCCTGCGCGGTCACCCTTGCATAACAGCATGGTGATCTTCTGGCGAAGACCGGAACGCTACGTACAGTGCCGGGCGTTGTACGGGCGACAATGGCCTGGTACGCAAGCGACGGGGGTTGCAGACGTGCCGTGCCGCTGAGACACGGTCAGTTGCTAGTTGTTAGAGGGGCACCACCGCCATGGCACAGGGCGCCAACGACAGCGCGAACCCCGACGTCTCCCTGCTCCGATCGATCAACGACCTCGCCAAGCAGGCCCCGCACGGTGTGGACCGGGCCGTGGCGTTCGCCGGCGAGTACGGGCTGGTGGCGCTGGCGCTGCTGCTCGCCGGGTGGTGCTGGTGGCGGGTGGCCCGGCGGTCGGCCGACGCCCCGGCCGCGGTCGCCGGCGTGCTGTGGGCGGTCCTCGCCGCGGGCCTCGCGGTGCTGCTGGACTTCCCCGTGCGCGCGCTGGTCCGGCGCCCCGGCCCGTATGCCGACCACGACGGCATCGACGTGCTCGTCTCCGGCCACCACGGCACGTCCTTCGTGAGCGACCACACCGCGCTGGCCGCGGCGGTCGCGGTCGGGCTGTTCATGGTGAGCCGCAAGGCGGGGGCGGCCGCCCTCGTGGTCGCGCTCGCCGAGGGCTTCACCCGGGTCTACCTGGGCACGCACTACCCGACCGACGTCATCGGCGGCTTCGCCCTCGGGGCCGCGACCGTGCTGCTGCCGGCGCCCCTCGCGCTCGTCGGCCTCACCGCGCTGACCCGGCGGGTGGCCGCGACACGGGCCCGGTTCCTGGTGGTGGCGCCGCGCCGCGAGCCGCACCGCCGGACGCGGGCGGCCGCCGCGCACCACCACCGGCACCGCGCGGACGACAAGGACCTCGCCGCCTGACCCCGCCCTGACCCGGCGTCAAGGCGCTTTCCGGCCGCCTCCGGCCCGGGATCCGCCCCGCCGCCCTCCCGCAGGGGCGGTCTCACACCGCCTGCGGGAAGTCGAAGAGCCGGTCCGGGTCCAGGCGGCGCTTGAGGGCGGACAGCCGGTCGGCGTTCGGCCCGTAGTAGGCGGTGCGCCAGTCGGTGAGGGCCGGGTCGGTGTAGTTCTGATAGGCCGCGCCCGAGGCGTAGCGGCGCATCGCGTCGTGCGTCGTGTTCAGCCAGCCGGCCGTCGACAGGGCGCCGGAGGCCAGGTACTGGGCGAGGAAGCGCGAGCGGCGGTGGCTGAAGGCGGTCGCCGTCGGGTCCACCCGGTTGACGGCGCCGCCCAGCGCGGTCAGGGCGACGCTGCCCGCCCCGCCGCCCTTCGTCCCGGCCAGCCGCTGGACCTGTGAGAGCAGCGCGCTGATCCCGGCCGCGGACAGGTCGGTGTCGTAGAAGTCGGAGCGCGCGGTGTACGTGTCGCGCCCGAGCCGCCCCGCGGGGGCCAGGTGGCACTGGGCGGCGGACCAGGAGCCGCAGCCCGCGTAGGAGAACATCGCGTCGTGGTAGCTGTGCTGGTGCAGTGACACGGAGGAGGCGTCCGCGCCCACGGCCGAGGCGAGCTTGTCGGCCGCGGCGGCGAGGTCGGCGCGCGAGCCGCTGGAGAGCATCGGCACGGACACCGTGGGGGAGCCGCCGGGCGCGCAGTCCAGGTGCAGCGCCGACCATATGTGGTCGGGCTGGTCCGGGCCCCAGCCCTGCCAGCCGGCCACCACGTCGGCGGCCCGGCTCCACGGCCAGGTCAGGTACCCGGTGACGACCGCGGGCGCGGGGTGGGTGGTGAAGCGCAGCGAGGTGACGACGCCGAAGTTGCCGCAGCCGCCGCCGCGCAGCGCCCACAGCACGTCGGGCTCGCTGTCCTCGGAGATCTCGTGGACGGTGCCGTCCGCCGTCACCAGGGTCGCGCCGATCAGGTTGTCGCACGTCAGGCCCATGGAGCGGCTCATGACGCCGTGACCGCCGCCGAGCGCGAGACCGGACACGCCGACGGTGGGGCAGGAACCGGCCGGGACGGTCCGGCCCTGCCGCCCGAGCGTGTCGTAGACGTCGATGAGCTTGGCGCCCGCGGCGGCGGTCGCGACCGTGCCGTCCAGCCGGACGGACTTCAGCCGCGAGACGTCGACGACGAGCCGCCCGTCGCCGGAGGAGTAGCCCGCGTACGAGTGGCCGCCGCTGCGGATCGCCGGGGTCTTGCCGGTGCTGCGGGCGAAGTCCAGGCAGCGGGCGATGTCGTCGGTGCCGGTGACGTACGCGATCGCCGCCGGGCGCAGGTTGTCGAAGCGGGTGTTGTACAGCCGCCGGTCGGTCGCGTAGGCGCTGTCCTTGGGGAGCACCAGGGTGCCCCGGAGGGCCGAGCCGAGCGCGGACCAGTCCGCGGCGGACGGCGGGCGGACGCTCGCGGACGGGGTGGCGGGCGTGGCCGTGGTGGTGGCGGGGGTCGCGGACGGGGTGCCGGTGCCCGTGCTGCCGCTCGCCTTGCCGTCGTCGGAGGGGCCGCAGCCGCTGAGCCAGGCCGCGGCGAGGGCGCCGCCGGCCGCGAGCGCGCTACGCCGCCGCAGTTGCCGGGAGCCGGGGACCGGGTCGTTCACGCGATTCACCGCCGCATCCCGCCGGGGTCGCCGGCGACCGGAACTGATCAAGGGCTGTCTGCACAGTCCTAGACGTGACCGGGCGGGCGCCGGTTGCGGTCGGCGGCGGGCGGTACGCGATCAGCCGTCGGTGTGCTCCCGGGCGTCGCGCCGGGCCCGGTCGCGCGACCTTCGGGCGGGGCCGTGCCAGCCGCACGTGCAGCGCGCGGTGGCGAACGAGCCGCGCTCGGTGACCGACGTCCGGTGGCCCTCGGCGGCGTGTGTCTCGTCGTGGGTACGAAGCTGCGGCACCCCACCACGGTAACGGGCGTGACGGGCCCCTTCCGACCGTCGTTACGGAGAAGGGGCCGAGGCGACGACGGGGATGGTTGAGGGATGACGGCGGCGAAGTCCACGGCGCTGCGGACGCTGACCGCGGTGGCCGTGGCCTGGTGCGCGACGGTGCTGCCGGCCGGCTGCGGCGCCGCCCACGGCGACACCGGCCGGGCCGCCCCGGCCCCGGCCGCCGACCCCGCGGCGGTGGTCCGGGGCGCCGCGGACGCGCTGGTACGGGCGGGCGGCTCGCTCGTCGGCACGTCCCTGCGGATGGCCAGCGGCGGCACCTGGGTCACCGTCACCGGCAGCGGCCGGTACGACTACGCGCAGGCGCGGGGCACGCTCACCCTGGTCCTGCCGCGCGACGCGGCCGGGGCGCAGGAGCACGCGCCGGTCACCGAGCTGCTCACGCCGGGCGCGCTCTACATGAAGAACCGGGGCGCGGGTGTGCCCGCGGACAAGTGGGTACGCGTCGACGTCGCCGCGCTGCCCGACGGCGATCTCGTCACCGGCGGCGCCACCGACCCGCTCGCCGCGGCGCAGCTGCTCCGCGGGGTGCTCACCGCGCGGCTCGCGGGGGAGCGGACGCTCGACGGGGTGCCCGTACGGCGTCTGACCGGGACCCTCGCCATCGCGCGGGCGGCGCGCGCGTACGGGCCCCGGCCGCCGGTCGCGCTGTCCGCCGCCGCGAAGGGCTTCGCGGTGGGGCGGGTGCCCTTCGAGGTGTGGGTCGACGCGGAGGGCCGGCCGGCCCGGGTGACGCTGCGGTACGCGTACGGGCCGGCCCGGCACACGGTGGAGGTCGTCTCCACGACCACGTACTCCGGGTTCGGCGCGGCCGTCCCGCCCCTGGGGCTTCCGCCGGCGGCGGACATCTGGGCCGGCAAGATCGTTTCTCCCCCCGCGTCCGGCTGACCCGGCGGTCGCGCCGCGGGCTGCCCCGGGGGTGCGTTGCGCGGCCTTCCGCCGGTGGTGGGCTTGTCGCGCAGTTCCCCGCGCCCCCAGAAAACGCTGACCCTCCGCGCAGAGGGCGCCCCCGGCGGAACCGCCCACCCGGCGGGAGGTCGCGCGGGTCACCGCAGCAGGCACCCCGGCGCGCCCCCGGAAATGGTCATTACGTGCCATGCGGCGGGGCAAGGAGTGTCCCTACGCTGGAGGACGGCCGCATGTGCGGCCGCAGGCATGCGCGGCCGCAACAGGACGCACACCCGGCGAGGAGGGGGAATGGTGCCGTCGCCCGGCGCTACGCTCCAGGACGATCCGGTGGCTCTCGCCGAGATCGAGCTGACCTGCGAGCTGATGATCGCCGCGTCCACCGCCGTCGAGGACCGGCTGAGCTTCGCCCGGATCGACGAGGTCCTGGGCGTCCACCGCCCGTAGCAGGCGGCTGCGTGCGGCTAGGTGCGGCTATGTGCGGAGCAGCCGCGCTATCGCCGCCGTCGCCTCGGCGACCTTCTCGTCGATCTCCGGTCCGCCGCCGACCGCCGCGGCGGCGACGCAGTGCCGCAGGTGCTCCTCCAGGAGCTGGAGCGCGAAGGACTGGAGCCCCTTCGTGCTGGCGGACACCTGGGTGAGGATGTCGATGCAGTAGACGTCCTGCTCGACCATCCGCTGGAGTCCGCGGATCTGGCCCTCGATGCGGCGCAGCCGCTTCAGGTGCGACTCTTTGTCATGGCTATAGCCATGCGGGCCCTGCGGCGCCACAATCTCGTCTGCTGCCGAAGCCGCTGGTTCCGCCACCGGTTCCGTCACCGCCGCCCGTTCCGTCGTCGCGTCCGTCATCCCGCCATCCGCCCTCTCTGTCCCCTTATACCCCTAGAGGGTATATCTTACCGAATCGATATCGTGTGCGAGGCATCCCCCGTCCGGGGGACTGTGTCCCATGGGCGACACTGGATGCGCCGGTTAGCTGTGGCCGGATGTTGCGCCTAGCATCAATGAGACGACTCCCATGTATCCCGAGGAACCCACGTGCGCTTTCGTCTGACCCCCAGGGAGACGAGCTTCTACGACATGTTCGCCGCCTCCGCGGACAACATCGTCACCGGTTCGAAGCTCCTCATGGAACTGCTGGGAGCCGATTCGGCCACCCGCGTCGAGATCGCCGAGCGCATGCGGGCGGCGGAGCACGCGGGGGACGACGCGACCCACGCGATCTTCCACCAGCTGAACTCCTCGTTCATCACGCCCTTCGACCGGGAGGACATCTACACTCTCGCCGGTTCGCTGGACGACATCATGGACTACATGGAGGAAGCCGTTGACCTGGTCGTCCTCTACAACGTGGAGGAGCTGCCGAAGGGCGTCGAGCAGCAGATCGAGGTGCTGGCGAGGGCCGCGGAGCTGACCGCGGAGGCGATGCCCAACCTGCGCACGATGTCCAACCTCACCGAGTACTGGATCGAGGTCAACCGGCTGGAGAACCAGGCCGACCAGATCCACCGCAAGCTGCTCGCACAGCTCTTCAACGGCAAGTACGAGGCCATCGAGGTGCTCAAGCTCAAGCAGATCGTGGACGTCCTGGAAGAGGCGGCGGACGCGTTCGAGCACGTGGCCAACACCGTGGAGACCATCGCGGTCAAGGAGTCCTGACCCACGTGGACACCTTCGTGCTGGTCGTCACCATCGCGGTGGCGCTCTTCTTCACGTACACCAACGGCTTCCACGACTCCGCGAACGCCATCGCCACCTCCGTGTCGACCCGGGCGCTGACCCCCAGGGCGGCGCTGGCGATGGCCGCGGTGATGAACCTGGCGGGCGCCTTCCTGGGCAGCGGCGTCGCCAAGACGGTCAGCAAGGGCCTGATCGACACCCCCGAGGGCCGCTCCGGGATGGGCATCCTGTTCGCCGCGCTCGCCGGGGCGATCGTATGGAATCTGGTCACGTGGTATTTCGGTCTGCCGTCGAGTTCCAGCCATGCGCTGTTCGGCGGTCTGGTGGGCGCGGCGCTCGCCGGGGGCATCGCGGTGCACTGGTCGGGAGTGGTCGACAAGGTCGTCATCCCGATGTTCGTGTCGCCCGCGGTCGGCCTGGTGCTGGGCTATCTGGTGATGCTGACGATCCTGTGGTTCTTCCGGCGTGCCAACCCGCACAAGGCCAAGCGCGGCTTCCGGATCGCGCAGACGGTGTCGGCGGCCGGAATGGCCCTCGGCCACGGCCTGCAGGACGCGCAGAAGACCATGGGCGTCGTGGTGCTGGCGCTGGTGATCCACGACCCGGGCAAGGGCTTCGGCATTCCCATCTGGGTCAAGCTGGTGTGCGCGGCGATGATGTCGCTGGGCACGTACGCGGGCGGCTGGCGCATCATGCGCACGCTGGGCCGCCGGATCATCGACCTGGACCCGCCGCAGGGCTTCGCGGCCGAGACGACCTCGGCGTCGATCCTCTACGCGACCTCGTACATCTTCCAGGCGCCGATCTCCACGACCCACGTCATCACCTCGTCGATCATGGGTGTCGGCGCGACCCGCCGGGTCAAGGCGGTGCGCTGGGGCGTGGCCAAGAACATCGTCGCGGGCTGGTTCATCACGATGCCGGCCGCGGCGCTCGTCGCTGCCGGGTGCTACTGGATCGTCGCGCTGGTCTTCGGCTGACGCACGGCGCCCGGCCCGCAGCACGGATCAGGCCCCGCCCCCCTTCGGGGAGCGGGGCCTGCGCCTTGCGGTGGCACCGCCATGCAGCACCGCACGGCGGTCTTGATCACCCGAAGCGGCCCGAGATGTAGTCCTCGGTGGCCTGCACTGACGGGTTGGAGAAGATCCGCTCGGTCTCGTCGATCTCGATGAGCTTGCCGGGCTGCCCCACGGCCGCCAGGTTGAAGAAGGCGGTGCGGTCGGAGACGCGCGCGGCCTGCTGCATGTTGTGCGTCACGATGACGATGGTGAAACGGTTCTTGAGCTCGCCGATCAGGTCCTCGATGGCGAGGGTGGAGATCGGGTCGAGGGCCGAGCAGGGCTCGTCCATCAGCAGCACCTCGGGCTCGACCGCGATGGCGCGGGCGATGCACAGCCGCTGCTGCTGGCCGCCGGACAGGCCCGAGCCGGGCTTGTTCAGCCGGTCCTTGACCTCGTTCCACAGGTTGGCGCCCTTGAGGGAGCGCTCGACGATGGTGTCCAGCTCGCCCTTCCTGCGGATGCCGTTGAGCCGGAGGCCCGCCGCCACGTTGTCGTAGATCGACATGGTGGGGAACGGGTTGGGGCGCTGGAAGACCATGCCGACGGTGCGCCGGACGGTGACCGGGTCGACGCCCGAGCCGTACAGGTTCTCGTCGTCCAGCAGCACCTTGCCCTCGACCCGGCCGCCGGGGGTGACCTCGTGCATACGGTTGAGGGTGCGCAGGAAGGTGGACTTGCCGCAGCCGGAGGGGCCGATGAAGGCCGTCACCGAGCCGGGCTCGATGGTCATGGAGATGTCGTCGATCGCCTTGTGGGCGGAGTAGTACGCGGACAGGCCGCTGACGTCGATGCGCTTGGCCATGGCTTGGATCACTTCTCTTCTGGGACGGTCTGGCTGACTGGTTGCGTGGCCGCGTCAGCGACCGGCCTTCGGCGCCTTCCATCGGGCGACGGCCCGGGCGACGAGGTTCAGGATCATCACGAAGGCGATGAGCACCAGGGCGGCCCCCCAGGCCCGCTGGTAGCTGGGGTCGTTGCCGTTCTGGTACTGCTCGTAGATGTAGTACGGCAGCGACGACTGCGGGTCGTGGAACGGGTCGGTGTTGATCAGGTTGCTGCCGAAGACCAGCAGCGCGATCGGGGCGCTCTCACCGGCGATACGGGCGACGGCCAGCATCACACCGGTGGTGATACCGCCGATCGACGTCGGCACGACGACCTTGACGATCGTGCGCCACTTGGGCACGCCGAGCGCGAGCGAGGCCTCGCGCAGCTCGTTCGGGACGAGCTTGAGCATCTCCTCGGTCGAGCGCACCACGACCGGCAGCATCAGGATCGCCAGCGCGAGCGAGCCCGCGAAGCCGTTCGCCGGCGCCTTGCCCAGCAGCACGAACCAGATCGACAGGATGAACAGACCGGCCACGATCGACGGGACGCCGGTCATGACGTCGACGAAGAAGGTCACCCACTTCGCGAGCGCGCCCTTGCCGTACTCCACCAGGTAGACGGCGGTCAGCAGGCCGAGGGGGGCCGCGATGACGGTCGCGATGCCGACCTGCTCCAGGGTGCCGATGATGGCGTGGTAGACGCCGCCGCCGGGCTGGATGGTCAGCACGTTGTTCATGGAGTGGCTCAGGAAGGTGCCGTCGATGACGCCGGCGCCCTTGCTGATCGTCGTCTCCACCAGGGAGTACAGCGGGATGACGGCCAGCACGAAGCTGGACCACACCAGGCTGGTGGCCACCCGGTCCTTGGCCTGGCGGCGGCCCTCGACCCGGGCGGTGATGACGTAGGAGCCCAGCACGAACAGCAGCAGGGCGATCAGACCCCACTGGATGTGGCTGCTCAGCCCGGCGCCGGCGCCGATGCCGCAGCCGACCGCGATGGCGCCCGCGGCGATGGCCAGCGGGGTCCAGCGGGGCAGGTGTCGGGTGGACAGGCGGACGGGGGCGGGACGGGCGGCGGGCGCCTCGTCGATGGTCGCGTCGGTCATGCGTTGGCCCCCGAGTACTCCTTGCGCCGCTGGATGATGATCCGCGCGGCACCGTTGACCAGCAGGGTGATGAGGAACAGCACCAGACCGGAGGCGATCAGGGCGTCCCGGCCGAATTCGTCGGCCTCGCCGAACTTCGACACGATGTTCTGCGAGAAGGTGCCGCCGACCGGGTCGAGGATGTGCGCCGACAGCTCGGGCGAGGCGGACAGCACGGTCGCAACCGCCATGGTCTCGCCGAGCGCCCGGCCCAGGCCGAGCATGGAGGCGCTGATGATGCCGGAGCGCGCGAAGGGCAGCACCGACAGCCGGATGACCTCCCAGCGGGTCGCGCCGAGCGCGAGCGCCGCCTCCTGGTGCATCCTGGGCACCTGGTTGATCACCTCGCGGCTGACGTTGGTGATGATCGGCAGCACCATGACCGCCAGCAGGATGCCCACGGTGAACAGCGAGCGGGCCGCAGAGCTGGGGTCCTCCTTGTGGAAGACGACCGTCCAGCCGAGGTAGTCGTCCAGCCAGAGGTTGAGCCCGCGCAGGTGCGGCACCAGGAAGAGGGCGCCCCACAGGCCGTAGATGATGCTGGGCACGGCGGCGAGCAGGTCGATCACGAAGGCGATCGGGCCGCCGAGCCTGCGCGGCGCGTAGTGCGTGATGAACAGGGCGATGCCGAGCGCGATCGGCACCGCGATGAGCATCGCGATGACCGCGCTGACGACCGTGCCGTAGGCCAGGACGGCGATACCGAAGACCGGCGGGTTGAGGCTCGGCGTCCACTCGAAGGTGGTCAGGAAGTTTCCGTGGTCCTTGGAGATCGCGTGGACCGCGCGGGTGGTGAGGAAGAGTGCTATCGCGGCCATCACCGCGAGGAGCAGGATGCCGGAGCCGCGGGCGAGCCCCGCGAAGATCCGGTCGCCCGGCCGCGTCACGGGCCCGGTGGCCCGGTGCGGCTCGGGTTTGGTGGGGGGTGGGGCGGTGGTTGTCATGTGATCGTTTCTCCGGTCTGGGTGGGGGACGCGGTACGGGCGTCCCCCGGCGGCGGTGCACCGGATACGCGACAGGCCCCGCGACCTCAGGGCCGCGGGACCCGTCGCGCGAGGTCAGGAGAGCGAACCGATGGTGGTGCGCACCTTGGTCGCGATCTCCGTCGGGAGCGGGGCGTAGCCGGCGGCGGACAGCTTCTGCTGGCCCTGCTCGCTGGCTATGTAGTTCAGGAAGGACTTGGTCAGCGCGAGCGTGTCGGCCTTGTTGCCCTTGTCGCAGGCGATCTCGTAGGTCACCAGGACGATCGGGTAGGCGTTCGGCTCCTTGGTGGTGTACGCGGCGCTCAGGTCCAGGGCCAGGTCGGAGCCCGTGCCGACGACCTTCGCGGCACCGATGCCCGCGGAGGCGTTGGCCGTGGTGGCCTCGACCGGCTGCGGGGCGCCGGTGTTGATCTTGACGGTGGGGATGCTGTTGGCGGTCGCGTAGGACAGCTCGAAGTAACCGATCGAACCCTCGGTCTGCTTCACCAGCGCGGCGACACCGGAGGACTTCGGGGCGGCCTGGCCGCCCTTGGCCGCCCACGCCTTGGCGTGCTCGTACGGCCAGTCGGCGGGGGCGGAGCCCTTGAGGAACTTGGTCAGGTTGTCGGTGGTGCCGGAGTCGTCCTGGCGGTGCACCGACTGGATCTTGGTGCTCGGGAGCTTGGCGCCCGGGTTGAGCTTGGCGATGGCCGCGTCGTTCCAGGTGGTGACCTTGCCGTTGAAGATCTTCGCCAGGGTCGAGCCGTCCAGGACCAGGTTGTCCACGCCGGGCAGGTTGTAACCGATGGCGATCGGGCCGCCGACCATCGGGATGTTGATGCCCTGGCCGCCGGTGCAGACCTTCTTCGACGCGTCGACCTCTTCCGGCTTCAGCGGCGAGTCGGAGCCCGCGAAGGCGTCCGTGCCCTGGTTGAAGTCGACGATGCCCTCGCCGGACGACGACGTCTTGTAGTTGATCGTCGCGCCCTTGCAGGACTGCTGGTAGTCCTTGACCCAGGCCTCGATCGCGTTCTGCTGGGCGCTGGAGCCGGACGCCTTGATCTGGCCGGTGGCGCAGGTGATGCCCAGCGCGTTGGCGTCACCGCCCGAGCCGCCGGTGGTGCTGGCCGCCGAGGTCGACGTGTCCGAACCGCTGCTGTCGCTGTTGTCGTCCGAGCCGCAGGCGGACAGGACCAGCGCACCGGTAATCGCGACCGCGCCGACGGTCAGGGCCCGCAGCCCGCTCTTACGCTGAAGCTTCACCTTCGTGTGTTCCTTCCGAGAGCCCGCCGGTGCACGGCGAAGCAGAGGGTTGGTGTTTCCGCGTTGGCGGCCGATGGCCGCCGGTAAGGCCGAAATTAGGCAGATCAGGTGAAGCGACCTGCGGGGGCGAGTGAACGCCGGGTGAACCTCACCCGTCAGCCCGGTGATGCCCCTTTGTGCCCCTGAGGGCACGCCCCTCCAGCCGCGCCGGGCGCCCGTTTGTTCTTTCAGGGGCGCGGGGAACTGCGCGAGCAACCCACCACCGGCCGGTGGTCCGGATCGGACCGAAGAGACCCTTTGGGTCGGTATCCGACCCGCGCCCCGGTGGGGGCTGGGGGCGCAGTTCCCCGCGCCCCTGAAAACGGGTGCTGGGCGGCGCAGGCGTGCCGTGACGGGCCCCGCGGCGCAGGCGCGGGCTAGGGGTGCTCGCCCCGTGGGGGGAGGTCAGCTCTCGGGGAGGCCAGCGCCAGCAGCAGTGCATCGATGAGCGGGCGGTCCCGGTCGTGGGTGAGGCGGTGGCGGGCGGCGGCCGGGGGGAGCCACACCATCGCGTCCACCTCCGCGTTCGCGGCGAAGCCGCCCGCGTCCGCCGCGCGGGCCGCCCAGTAGCGGACCTCCTTGGGGCGCCCGGCGACGAGGTAGTGGCGGGCGGGCAGCGCAGCGCCGAGTTCGCAGTCGAGGCCGGTCTCCTCGCGGGTCTCGCGCAGTGCCGCCGCCGCGTAGCCCTCCCCGCGTTTGAGCTTGCCCTTGGGCAGGCTCCAGTCGTCGTAGCGGGGGCGGTGGATGAGCGCGATCTCGATGCCGCCCGGCGTGGCGCGCCACAGGACGGTGCCCGCCGCGCGTACGGCGGGGCTGTCCTGGCCGGGAGGGGGCGTGGTCATTCCCGGCGCGCCCCCGGGAGGGAGGGCTGCCACAGCCGGGAGAAGGCGAAGCGCGCGGCCTCGACCTCGTGCCGCTGGTCGGCGTGCAGGACGCCGAGGGCGTACGCGGTCGCCGGCGCTATGCGCGGGGTGCGGGCCGCGGAGGCGACGGCCGCGGCGGACTCGGCGGCCTCGCGGTGGCGTTCGAGCAGCCGGGCGGCGTCGGCGAGCCGCTGCCGGTCGGTGCCGTCGTCCTCGGGGCCGGACACCTCGGCGGCGTAGCGGCTGAGCCGCAGCAGGATGCGGACCTGGTGCCAGGGCGCGTCCTGGAGGTCGGCGGTCAGCTCGGCGCCGAGGGAGGCCTGGACGGCGTCGGCGTTGTACGGGTGGGCGGCGCGGTGCAGCGGCAGTGCGCCGACGGCGTCGGTGAGCCGCAGGTAGGCCTGCCCGGAGAGCTGCGGCAGCACGTTCGTCGCGGGTCCGGCGGCGGCGGGCGAGAGCGGCACCTCGGAGACGAGTACGGCGATGGCGTCGGCCAGCGCGTGGAACCGGCTGGAGCCCATGGCCTGCAGGGACGCCGAGTGGGCGCGGGTGCGGGCCAGGGTGAGCTGGCGTTCCAGCAGCGCGCCGGCGCGGGCGGCGCCCAGCGCGAGCGGCCCGCCGCCCGCGGCGGGTGCGGCCGGTGGCGCGGACGGCCCGGCCTTGGCGGTCCTGGTGGCGCCGGAGCCCCCCGCGAGCACCGGCTCCTGCCCCTCGGGCGCGGTGATGGACAGCCGGCGTAGCGCGTCGAGCAGTCGGGCCAGCCGCCCGGCGTGCTGCGGCTCGCGGCCGAGCGTGCTGGACAGCCAGGCCAGCTCGGCGCGCAGCGGCTCGGCCCACGCCGGGTCGGTGAGCGACCCGAAGGTGTGCAGGGCCCCGCCGATCCGCCGGGCGTTGCCGCGCAGCAGCGCGTCGGCCTCGGCCTCGTTCTCGCCGCGCAGGCTGAGCCCGCGCAGGAAGCCCGCGGCGCGTTCGTGCAGGTAGCGGGTCAGCACCTCGCCGGCGGTGGCATCGGCCTGCGGCATGACGTCGTACGGTTCGGCGTTCATGATGGTGCTGGTCCCCGTGTCCCCGTTGTCTGCCGGTGCCCTGCCGCCACGGGCGGACAGCAGGCGCGGTTGCCTGTTCCTGCTCGGTGCTGCCGCCGCCTGTTCAGGCGGCGGATGCGTCGCCGACTCACCGGCCGCGGGTGCGCCCGCGCGCCGTGCGGCCTGCGGTCCCGTCCCACCGGTGCTCCCGCCGTGGCCGGGGTCCGCGTGGCCGGGGTCGGCGGCGCCCGGCGCGGCAGGGGCCGGGGGGACGCGGTCAGGTTGCTGCTGACGGGCCACGCCGGCGCCTCCGGGCGTCGATGAGCATCTCCTGGACGTTGCGCAGCGGGCGCCCTTCGGCGTCGGCGCTGTGCCGGGTCCAGTTCCCGTCGGCCGCCAGGTGCCAGGACGCCGTGGTGTCGGACATCCCGGTTTCCAGCAGGCGGTTCAGGGTGGCGCGGTGGGCCGGGTCGGCGACCCGGACGAGCGCCTCGATGCGGCGGTCGAGGTTGCGGTGCATCATGTCGGCGCTGCCGAACCACACCTCGGGCTCGCCGCCGTTGCCGAAGGCGAAGATCCGGGAGTGTTCCAGGAAGCGCCCGAGCACGCTGCGTACCCGGATGTTCTCCGAGAGCCCCGGCACCCCGGGGCGTACCGCGCAGATGCCGCGGACCCAGATGTCCACCGGGACACCGGCCTGCGAGGCGCGGTAGAGCGAGTCGATCACGGCCTCGTCGACGATCGAGTTGACCTTGATCCGGACGAAGGCCGGGTGGCCCGCCCTGTGGTGCTCGATCTCGGCCATGATGCGGGTGACCAGGCCGTCGCGCAGGCTGCGCGGGGCCACCAGCAGCCGGTTGTACGTGGCCCGGCGCGAGTAGCCGGACAGCCGGTTGAACAGGTGCGAGAGGTCCGCCCCGACCTGCGGGTCCGCGGTCAGCAGGCCCAGGTCCTCGTAGAGCCGGGCCGTCTTGGGGTGGTAGTTGCCGGTGCCGACGTGGCTGTAGCGGCGCAGCGTGTCGCCCTCCTGCCGGACGACCAGCGAGAGCTTGCAGTGCGTCTTGAGGCCGACCAGCCCGTAGACGACATGGCAGCCGGCTTCCTCCAGCTTCCTGGCCCATTTGATGTTGGCCTGCTCGTCGAAGCGGGCCTTGATCTCGACCAGCACCAGGACCTGCTTGCCGGCCTCGGCGGCGTCGATGAGCGCGTCGACGATCGGTGAGTCGCCGGAGGTGCGGTACAGGGTCTGCTTGATGGCCAGGACATTCGGGTCGGCGGCGGCCTGGTCCAGGAAGGCCTGCACGGACGTCGAGAAGGAGTCGTACGGGTGGTGCAGCAGGATGTCGCGCTCGCGCATCGCCGCGAAGATGTCCGGCGCGGACGCCGACTCGACCTCCGCGAGGTCGCGGTGCGTGCCCGCGATGAAGCGCGGGTACTTCAGCTCCGGCCGGTCCAGCCCGGCTATGGCGAACAGCCCGGTCAGGTCCAGCGGGCCGGGCAGCGGGTAGACCTCGGTGTGCTTCATCTTCAGCTCGTGCACCAGCAGGTCCAGCACGCGCGGCGCGATCGACTCCTCGACCTCCAGCCGCACCGGCGGGCCGAAGCGGCGCCGCATGAGCTCCTTCTCCAGGGCCTGGAGCAGGTTCTCCGCGTCGTCCTCCTCGACCTCCAGGTCCTCGTTCCTGGTGACGCGGAACATGTGGTGGTCCAGCACGTCCATGCCCGGGAACAGCTCTTCCAGATGCGCCGCGATCACGTCCTCCAGCGGCACGTACCGCTGCGGGCCCGCCTCCAGGAAGCGCGACAGGATCGGCGGCACCTTGACCCGCGCGAAGTGCTCGTGCCCGGACACCGGGTTGCGCACCACGACCGCGAGGTTCAGCGACAGGCCGGAGATGTACGGGAAGGGGTGCGCCGGGTCCACCGCCAGCGGGGTGAGCACCGGGAAGATCTGCTGGCGGAAGAGCGTCGCGAGCCGCGCCTGCTCCTTGTCGGTCAGCTCGCCCCAGCGGATGACGTGGATGCCCTCGTCGGCGAGCTGCGGGGCGACGTCGTTCTGGAAGCAGGCGGCGTGCCGGGCCATGAGCTCGCGGGAGCGGGTGAGGATCAGGTCCAGCACGTCCCGGGGCTGGAGGCCGGACGCGGAGCGGGTCGCGACGCCCGTCGCCATCCGGCGCTTGAGGCCCGCGACGCGGACCATGAAGAACTCGTCCAGGTTGCTCGCGAATATCGCCAGGAAGTTCGCCCGCTCCAGCAGCGGGGTCGACGGGTCCTCGGCGAGCTCCAGCACCCGCTCGTTGAACGCGAGCCAGCTGCGCTCGCGGTCCAGGAAACGGCCCTCCGGGAGGGCCTCGCCGAACTCGCCCTCTCCGGCGATGCCGCTCGCCTCCGGGTCGGGTTCCAGATCCGGTACGACCCGGGGGCGGAAGGCGCCGAAGCCGTCGGTGTCGTCCTCGCCCTGCCCCGGCTGGGGCTGGACGGGGACGCTGGGATGATTCGTCTGGGCCATGATGTGCGAGCCCTCCTCCGGATCCGGCACGTGGTACGCGCGGCCGACACCCCCCGTCAGGCGGCCTCCAGCCGTCGCTCCATTGTCTCGTGCGGAGGTGCCTTCCGGCAGGTCGGGGGAGTTCGGCCGGTGGGGGGCGGCGGGTTGCATCCTGCGATGCTGGCGGTTGCGGTTGAACCGCTGGTAACGAGAGTCTTGCCGTCAGGCAAGCGCAGCGCCTCCGGCGGGGTTGCCGTCACTGCGCGGGGTGACCCCCTCGGACCTCCGTTCCCTTACGCCGGGAGGGTGACGCTCCGCCCTGCCGGGCGGGGGGTACGCCGCGACCGTCCGCCGGTGGGGGCTTGTCGCGCAGTTCCCCGCGCCCCTGAAAAACGAGTGCCCTCGCCCGCAAAGCCTGCCCCCGCAGGGGCTCTCGCACGTGCCGCGCAGGGCGACACCCCAGAGGCGCGTGGGGGTACCCCCAGGCGAAGCTCTGGGGGAGAACGGAGCGCTCAGCCCCCACCGGGCGGACAGGCGGCATGTCACGCCAGGTGGCGATCACCTGGGGGCGCGGGGAACTGCGCGACCAGCCACAGCGCGCGGAAGATCGCGTAAAGCACCCCCGGGGGGCAGCCCGGGGCGGACCCCGCCGGCCGGCGGTCAGCTTTCCGTGCGGTACATGAGGTCGACCTCGTGGGTGGTGAAGCCGAGGCGTTCGTAGACGGAGACGGCCGCGGTGTTGTCCGCGTCGACGTAGAGGAGGACGCCGGGGAGGCCGCGGTCCGCGGCAAGGTGGCGCAGTCCGATCGTGGTGAGGGCGCGGCCGAGGCCGCCGCCCTGCTCGCCGGGGGCGACGGCCACGACGTACACCTCGCCGAGGCCCAGGTCGGCGTGCACCTTCGTCCAGTGGAAGCCCACGAGGCGGTCGCCGCGGAAGGCGAGGAAGAAGCCGTCGGGGTCGAACCAGGACTCGGCCTTGCGGTCGTCGAGGTCGCGCTGGGTGAGGGAGCCCTGCTCGGGGTGGTGGGCGAAGGCGGCGGCGTTGACGGCGAGCCATGCCGCGTCGTCCTCGCCGGGGCGGAACGTGCGGACGGTGACGCCCTCGGGCAGCACGGGTGCGGCGAGCCCGGACAGCTCCGCGTCCAGGGACCTGCGCATCTGCCGCAGCTCGCGGAAGAGCTGGAGGCCGAGCTGGACGGACAGGTGCCGGGCGGCGGGGTGGCCGCCGTGCGCCCAGACCCGCAGCCGCCGGGCGGTCGCGCCGAGCAGCGCCTCGCCGAGGGCCCGCCCGTGGCCGTGCAGCCGGTGCCGCGGGTGGACGAGGAATTCCGCGGCGGGTGCCTCGACGGGGTCGGTGTCCTCGATCTGCGCGTATCCGGCGAGTACGTCCTGTCCGCCGTCGCCCTCGGGCGCCCACAGCAGCAGGTGGCGCACCCCGGGGCGGCCGGGGTGGCGTACGTGCAGCCGGCCCTGTTCGGACACCGCGGGCTGGCCGTCGGCCGTCGCGGCGTCCGCGATCAGGTCCAGCACCGCGCGCGCGGTGCCGGCGGGCAGTTCGGTCAGGGTGTCGATCCGCCGGGCGCTCATGCGGGAATCGTACGGGGCCGGTCCGCGCGGTCCGCGGCGGGCACGGCTCGGGCCACCGGAATCAGCCCGGCGGAGGCGCATGTGGCGGCCGCGGCGAGGGCGAAGCCGGGCCAGTAGCCGGCGGCGCTGATGAGCGCGGCCATGAGCGGCGGTACGACGGCGGCGGTGAAGTTCTGCCCGGTGTTGTGGACGCCCAGCGCGCGGCCGGACCACGCGGGCCCGGCGTGCTCGGCGGTGGAGGTGAAGGACAGCCCGTTGGTGCTGGAGGTGATGGCGATCGACACGACCAGCAGCGCGGGGGTGAGCGGCGAGGGGAAGGCGATGCCCAGTGTGGTGGCGGCCACGACGGCCCCGGTCACCAGCGCCAGCTGCCGCATGGGCCGCAGCCTGCTGCCGACCCGGTCCGACCAGCGCCCGACCAGGATGCGCGACAGCGCCCCCAGGGCCTGTCCGGCGGCGATGAGCTGCCCGGCGTGCACGGGTGTCCAGCCGCGTACGTCCACCAGCAGCACCAGTGCGAAGGCACCGGCGGTGAACTGCGGGACGACCAGCAGGGCGGCGGAGCCGTGGATGCGCCACAGCAGGCTGGACCCGCGGTAGGGGTTGGGCGCGGGCTCGGCGGCTGCGGCCTGCGGGCGGGCCGGGTCGGCGGCGAAGACGGCGATCAGGACGGCGATGACCCCGCACGTGACGGCCAGGAAGCCGAAGGCGCCGGTCAGCCCGTGTCCGCTCGCCAGCGGCGGCATCGCGAGCGCGGCCACGCCCATGCCCAGGGGCGTGGAGGTCTGCCGGATACCCATGGCGAGCCCGCGCTGCTCCTTGCCGAACCAGCCCATGACCAGCCGTCCGCTCGCGGAGTAGACGGACGCCCCGGCGGCCCCGGCGAGCGCCAGCAGCGCCCCGAGGGCGACCATGCCGTGCACGCCCCACGCGGCGGCGGCCAGTGCCCCGGCGGCTCCGCCGAGTCCGGCGGCGATGACCACCCGCTCGCCCCAGCGGTCGGCGGCGGCGCCCCACCCGTACAGCGCGAGCACCAGGCCCACGGTGGGGCAGGCGACGAGCACGCCGACCTGCGTGAGTGTGAGCCCCTCGCGTCCGCGCAGCTCGTCGGCGAGGTAGGGCACCCCGTAGACGAAGGCGCAGGCCGCGGTCTGCGCGGCGGTCCCCAGGCCCAGCATGATCCAACGCCGCATGTCCGGCGCACCTCCCTGATGTGGACGGTGCGACCGAGTATTCTCCGTCCGCCGGGATGTGAGACGGGTATTTCGTATGGTGAGACGGCTCAGGTGTCCGGAAGCGTCTCCGGCGGGGCCGTGGGGGCGCCGGGGAGCTGGACGGTGGCGAGCGTGCCGCCGCCCTCGGCGGGGGCCAGGGTGATGGTGCCGCCCGCCTGCTGGACGGTGCGGGCCACGATCGACAGCCCGAGCCCGCTGCCCGGCAGCGAGCGCGCGGTGGGGGAGCGCCAGAAGCGCTCGAAGACGTGCGGCAGCTCCTCCGCCGGGATGCCCGGCCCGTGGTCGCGCACGGTGAGCCGCCCCTCGTGCAGGGCCACGTCGACCGCGCCCGACGGCGGGCTGAACTTCACCGCGTTGTCCAGCAGGTTGACGATGGCCCGCTCCAGCGCCGCCGGCTCGCCCCGGACGTACCAGGGCGCGAGGTCCGCGCCGATCGTCAGGCCGGGGCCGCGCAGCCGGGCGCGCCGCAGCGCCGTCCCGGCGATCTCGTGCAGCGGCACCACGGTGAGGGAGGGCGTGGCGGAGTCGGGCCGGTTCAGCTCCTGGAGGTCGCCGATGAGCGCGGCCAGCTCCGTCATCTGCGCCTTGACGGACGCGAGCAGCTCCCGGCGGTCCTCGGGCGGCAGCGGCCTGCCGGTCGCCTCGCTGCGCTCCAGCAGCTCGATGTTGGTGCGCAGCGACGTCAGCGGGGTGCGCAGTTCGTGCCCGGCGTCGGCGATGAGCTGCCGCTGGCGGTCCCGCGAGGAGGCGAGCGCCGCGGTCATCGCGTTGAAGGACTGCCCGAGCCGGGCGATCTCGTCCTCGCCCTCGACGGGCAGCCGGACGTTCAGGTCCTCGGTGGCGGCGACGTGCTCGACGGCCTCGGTCAGCCGGTCCACCGGCCGCAGCCCGGTCCGCGCGACCCACAGCCCCGCGGTCGCGGCGCCGACGACGCCGATCCCGGCGACGGCCAGCAGCAGCCAGGCGAGGTGGTCCAGGGTCCGGTCGATCTCGTCCAGCGGACGGGACACCGTAATCGCGAGGTTCGTCCGGGTGTTGCCCTGGAGCAGCGGCAGCGTCACGGCCCGCACGTGCTGCCCGCTGTCGGTGCGGGCGTTGTGCTTCGCGGCGTCCCGGGTGCCCTCGGCCACCTGCACGTCGGCGTGCTGCACCTTGAGCGCCACGGCTCCCGCGCCCACGCAGCGCTGCCCGTGGGAGTCGACGATCTGCACGCTGGTCAGGCCGGGCGGCAGGTTGCTGTTGCTGGGCGCGTTGGTCTGGCAGCGGGCGAGGATGGAGTCGATGTACGCGCTGCCGTCGCGCGGGGTGAGCTGGTTCTCCAACTGGGAGGTCAGCGTGGAGTCCAGCTGCGCGACGAGCTGGTCGCGCGTGATGAACCAGCACGCGAACGCCGCCGCCGCGACCGCGACGGCCACCGCCGCGGCCGTCAGCAGGGCCAGCCGCGAGCGCAGCGGGAGCCGTCTCACGCGTGACCGCCGTCCGGCGCGCGCAGCACGTAGCCGACACCGCGCACGGTGTGGACCAGCCGCGGCATGCCGCCGGCCTCGGTCTTGCGGCGCAGGTACATGACGTAGACGTCCAGGGAGTTCGAGGACGGCTCGAAGTCGAAGCCCCAGACGGCCTTGAGGATCTGCTCGCGGGTGAGGACCTGCCGCGGGTGCGTGAGGAACAGCTCCAGCAGGGTGTATTCGGTGCGGGTCAGCTCGACGGGGGCGCCGCCGCGGGTGACCTCGCGGGTCGTGACGTCCATCCGCAGGTCGGCGAAGGACAGCGCCTGCTCGGCGCCGCCGCCCGCGGCGGCCGCGGTGGCGTAGGAGCTGCGGCGCAGCAGGGCGCGCAGCCGGGCGAGCAGCTCGTCCAGCTCGAAGGGTTTGACGAGGTAGTCGTCGGCGCCCGCGTCGAGGCCGGTGACCCGGTCGCCGACGGTGTCGCGGGCGGTGAGCATGAGGATGGGCGTGGTCACCCCGGTCGCGCGCAGCCGCCGGGCGGTGGTCAGCCCGTCCATCCGCGGCATGAGCACGTCCAGCACGATCGCGTCCGGGTGGTAGGTGTCGACGGCGTCGAGCGCGGCCAGGCCGTCGGCGGCCAGCGCGGTGTCGTAGCCCTCGAAGGCCAGGCTCCGGCGCAGTGCCTCGCGGACGGCGGGTTCGTCGTCGACGACCAGGACGCGGGCGGCGGTCTCGCCGGCGTCGGCGGTACCGGGGGCGGTGCCGGGACCAGGGTTCATCTGCATCCTCGCGAGGGGAACGGGGCCGGGTCGGGGGAGGGCGGTGCGGGGGCGGGGCCGGCTCGGGGGGAGCCGGATCCCCAGCCTCGCACGCCGCCGCGGGCGTCAGCTCGTGCCGGTCGTCCCGCTCGTGCTGTCGGTGCCGCCCGCGCGCAGCGTCGGCAGGTCGGCCTTGACGGTGTTGACGGGGATCGCGAAGCCCAGGCCGACGCTGCCCGACGACGACGAGGAGGAGCCGTCAGAGGAGGAGTCGGAGTACATGGCCGAGTTGATGCCGATGATCTGCCCGGACATGTTGATGAGGGCGCCGCCGGAGTTGCCGGGGTTGAGCGAGGCGTCGGTCTGGATCGCCTTGTACGTCGTGGTGGAGCTGCCGGTGTCGCCGTTGTACTGGTTGCCGCCGAAGGAGAAGGGCCACTGGTCGCCGCCGCGGCCGCCGTTGCCGCCCTGGCCGAAGCCCTGGCTGTTCTGGTTCTGGCCGGTCTCGACCGGGACGGTGACCTCGCGGTTGAGCGCGGAGACGATGCCGCTGGTCACGGTGTTGCTCAGGCCCTCGGGGGAGCCGATGGCGACGACCTGGTCGCCGATGGCCACCGAGGAGGAGTCGCCGAGGCTCGCGGCGGGCAGGTTCGAGGCGCCCTGGATCTGGATGAGCGCGAGGTCCTTCTTGGCGTCGGTGCCGACCACCCTCGCGGTGGCCGACTTGCCCGAGGCGTACGTGACGCTGATCTGCTGGGCGCCGGCGACGACGTGGTTGTTGGTGACGACCTGGCCGTCCGCGGTGATGATGACGCCCGAGCCGGTCGCCTTGCCCTGGCCGGAGGTGGCGGTGATCTCGACGACGCTGGGGTCGACGGCCTTCACGACGCCCGCCACGGTGCCGTCCAGCGCGGCGGCGTTGACGGCGGCGGAGCTGGTGGCGCTGACGTGCGCCGCGCTGCTCGCGGAGTCGTCGGTGGCGTGCCCGATGAAGGCGCCGACGCCGCCGCCGATCAGCCCGGCGGCGACGGCCGCGGTCGCCATGAGCGCGACGGGCCGCCGTACCCGGCGCCGCCGTCCCGCCGCCTCGCCGGGCGCGCCCGGGGCGGGGTGCCCGGCGGCGGCCTGGGCGTAGGGGTCGTACGGGGGCGGCGGCGGGAAGCCCGCGTGGCCGCCGGGGTGGACCGTGCCGGACAGGACCGGGTTCTCCGGCGCCGGGGGCCCGTACGGTGCCGGGGCGCCCTGCGGGTGCGGCGCGGACGGGGTGGCGTCCGGTGCCTGGGACTCGGAGTAGAGCGGAAGCTGCGGGTCGTGCGGGTGCTGGGGGTCGCCGTTGCGGCTGCTCTCGTCGGTCATGTCTACGACTGTGCGGCCGGATTATGAGAGCGGGCTGAGCACACGCTGAGAAGCCCGACAGAACCCCGTATGCCCGATATAAAGATGAGCGCCCGGCCGAGCGGGGTCGCCCCGAGCGGACGCCCCCGGACCACCGGGGCCCGTCACGTATCCCCGGGGTCAGTGGCAGCCGCAGGACTGCCGGACGACCAGCCGGGACGGGAACTGCCGCAGCCGCTCGCGGCGCGCCCCCGGCACCCGCAGCGAGTCGTCCAGCACCGCGTCCACCGCCGCGCGCGCCATGCCCTGCCGGTCGGAGGCGACCGTGGTCAGCGGCGGGTCGGCGAGCGCGGCCTCCTTGACGTCGTCGAAGCCCGCGACGGCGAGCTGCTCGGGCACCTCGATGCGCAGCTCCCGCGCGGCCCGCAGCACACCGAGCGCCTGGTCGTCGGTCGCGCAGAAGATCGCCGGCGGCCGGTCCGGGCCGGACAGCAGGCCGAGCGCGACCTGGTAGGCGTCGTAACGGTTGTAGGGGGCCTGGAAGAGCCGGCCCTCGGTGCTGCGCCCGGCCTCCTCCATCGCCCGCCGCCAGCCCTCGACATGGTCGGTGACCGGGTCGCCGACCATGGGCGTGACCTCGGTGCCGCCCAGGCACGCCACGTACGGGTGGCCGTGCTCCAGCAGGTGCCGCACGGCGAGCTGCGCGCCGCCGATGTCGTCGGTGCGCACCGCGATGTCGTCGATCGCCTCGGGCCGCTCGTGCAGCAGCACCACCCGGGCGTCCCACGCGTCGATCTCGGTGGCCGCGTTGTCGCTGAGGCCCTGGCTGATGAGGATCAGCCCGGAGACCCGCATGCCGAGGAAGGCCCGCAGGTAGTGCGTCTCGCGCTCGTCGAGGTAGTCGGAGTTGCCGACCAGCACCATCTTGCCGCGCTCGGAGGCGGCCTGTTCGACGGCGTGCGCCATCTCCGCGAAGAAGGGCTGGCGCGCGTCCGGCACGATCAGGCCGATCAGGTCGGTACGGCGGCTGGCCATCGCCTGGGCCACACGGTCCGGGCGGTAGCCGAGCTGCTTGATGGCCGCGAGCACGCGCTCGCGGGTGGCCGGGGCAACCGGCCGGGGTCCGTTGTTGATGACGTAGCTGACGACCGCGGTGGAGGTCCCCGCCAGCCTGGCCACGTCGTCGCGCGTCACCTTGGGCACGACGGGAAGTCTACGCGTGTCTATCCGTTCGTCACACGGATTGTCATACCGTCTGCTCTGTGGACGAACGACTCCCGCGCCGGACCGCCGGTTCGGACGTCCCGGACGGCTCCTCGGCCGTCCGCTCCGCCTTCTCCGGGGTGACGAAACGGTAGCCCACGTTGCGCACCGTACCGATCAACGACTCGTGCTCGACGCCGAGTTTCGCCCGCAGCCGCCGTACGTGCACGTCCACCGTGCGGGTGCCGCCGAAGTAGTCGTAGCCCCACACCTCCTGGAGCAGCTGCGCGCGGGTGAAGACCCGGCCCGGGTGCTGGGCGAGGTACTTCAGCAGCTCGAACTCCTTGAAGGTCAGGTCCAGGACCCGGCCCTTGAGCTTGGCGCTGTAGGTGGCCTCGTCGACCGACAGGTCGCCGTTGCGGATCTCCATCGGGCTGTCGTCCCCGGCGATCTGCTGGCGCCCCATGGCGAGCCGCAGCCGCGCCTCGACCTCGGCGGGCCCCGCGGTGTCCAGCAGCACGTCGTCGATGCCCCAGTCCGCGGTCACCGCGGCCAGGCCGCCCTCGGTGACGACGAGCACGAGCGGGCAGCCCGGTCCCGTCGAGCGCAGCAGCTGGCACAGGCTGCGGACCTGCGGCAGGTCGCGGCGCCCGTCGATGAGGATGACGTCGGCGCCCGGGGTGTCGACGAGGGCGGGGCCCTCGGCGGGAGCGACCCGCACGTTGTGCAGCAGCAGCCCGAGCGCGGGCAGCACCTCGGTGGACGGCTGGAGTGCGTTCGTCAGCAGCAGCAGAGAACTCACACGGATCTCCCGTCGGTCGGACTGGTGCGAAAAAGCACGAAAGGACCCGGGGGCGGCATTGCCCAGGTCCTCTTGCACGGAAGAATAGCCGACATGACCACCGCTGCCGAGACCGACGACCGGCGTTTGTGTGTTTCCGCGCTCACTTCGGGTGGCCGGCGTGCCGTTCTGTTGACGTCCGACGGTATTCCGATCGAAGCCGAACACCGTCCGGCGCCGGGCGGGGCGAAGGACCTCGCGGTGGTCGTCGCACACGGGTTCACCGGCGCCCTGGAGCGTCCCGCGGTGCGCCGGGCGGCGGGCGTACTGGGCGCCGAGGGCGGTGTCGTGACCTTCTCCTTCCGCGGCCACGGCGGCTCGGGCGGGCGTTCCACAGTCGGCGACCGGGAGGTCCTGGACCTCGACGCGGCCGTGGGCTGGGCCCGCCGGATGGGCTACGCGCGGATCGCCACGGTCGGCTTCTCGATGGGCGGCTCCGTGGTGCTGCGGCACGCCGGGGCGGGCTCGGGCGCCGGACTGCGGCCGGTCGACGCGGTCGTGTCGGTCAGTTCGCCCGCCCGCTGGTACTACCGCGGGACGGCGCCGATGCGGCGGGTGCACTGGGTCATCACCCGGCCCGCCGGGCGGCTGGTCTCGCGGGTCGGCCTCGGCACCCGCATCCACACCCGCGACTGGGACCCGGTGCCGCGCTCGCCCGTCGAGTCCGTGCCGTACATCGCGCCCGTGCCGCTGCTGATCGTGCACGGCGACCAGGACACGTACTTCCCGCTCGACCACCCGCTCTCGCTCGCCGACGCGGCCGGCGAGGGCGGCGCCGAGCTGTGGATCGAACGCGGCTTCGGGCACGCCGAGAACGCCGCCGACGCCGCGCTGCTCGGCCGCGTCGGCGCCTGGATCACCGCGCACGGCGCGGGCCGGTGAGCGGCCGGTGGGCACGCCGGGCGGCGCGAAGGGCCATCATGGACGGCGCCGCACCCCGCACGGGACCGCGGTGACGTACCAGCGACACCCGCACCACGACGCACGATGAGGGACGGAGCCCCGATGGCCGCAACCGACACGGCCGCTCGCCCGGCGGCGGGCACGATCCGCTACTGGGCCGCCGCCAAGGCCGCCGCGGGCACGGCGGAGGAGGACTACCACGCGGCGACGCTCGCGGACGCGCTGGACGCCGCCCGGCAGCGGCACGCCGCCCGGCCGGACTTCGCGCACGTGCTGCGCCGCTGCTCCTTCCTCGTCGACGGCCGCCCCGTGGGCACCCGCGACCACGCCGAGGTGCCGCTCCCGGACGGCGCGACCGTCGAGGTGCTGCCGCCCTTCGCGGGAGGCTCGGCATGAGCGACCACCGCGACGGCGTCCCGTACGGCTACGGGTACGGCCAGGGCGACGCGCAGGGCCGCGGCCACGACGAGCAGGCCCACGGCGCCCCCGCCCCTTACCCCGCGGACGGCGCCTACGTGCCCGAGCCGCTGCCCACCGGCCTGCCCCCGAACGCGGACCAGGGCGGCACGCCCTTCGGCGCCCCGCCGCCCGGCGACGACTGGTCGGCCCACGCCCCGGGCCCGGACGGCGCCGCCTACGGCGTACCCGCCGCGGGCGACGGCTGGGGCTCCACCCCGCCCTCCGCCCACCCGTGGACGACCTCGCAGCCCCCGTACCCGGACGGCCGGGCGGGCTACCCGGAGGCGGGCTACCCGGAGGGCGGCTACGGCACCACGCCGGACTACGGCACCACGCCGGACTACGGCACCGCGCCGGACTACGGCACCACGCCGGACTACGGCACGCCCGGCTACACCGGCGCCGGCTACGGCACCTCCGGCTACGGCCCCGACCCCGCCGCCGGCCACGCCCCCGGTTACGGCGCCGACCCCGGCTACGGCCCGGACCAGGTCACCCCCGGGCACGCCGTCGGCCACGGCCCGCTCGGCTACGACGCCACCGGCGTGGACACCGGCGCCCCCTGGCAGCCGCAGTCCCCGCACCCCCACCAGCAGGCGGCCCCGCACGCGTACGCCACCGCGCCCGCCGAGGCCGAGCCGTACGCGGCCGAGCACACCGCCGTGCTGCCCCCGGTCCCGGCCGAGGGCTCCGACGCCCCCGGCCCCCGGGCCTCCCGGCGCGGCGGGTCCGCACCCGTGCGGCCGGACGGGCGGACCGGTTCGCCGATCATCGCGCCCGGCATCCAGCCCGCCGCCCTCACCGCGGCGCTCGGCCTGCTGCTCGCGGGCGGCGCGGCGGTCGGCAAGCCGGGGCTCGCGGTCGTGCTGGTGCTGCTCCAGGCGGTCACGGCCGCCGGGTGGTTCCGGCTCAACGGCATGTGGCCCGCCCGGCAGGGCATCGTGCTGGCCTTCCTCGCGGGGGTGACCGCCGACGTCGGCATGCTCGCCGCGGACGGCGGCCACGCGCCCGCCGTGGTGCTGGGCACGCTCGGGGTGTGGCTGCTGCTCGTGCTCGTGCTGCAACTGCGCCACCACGGCAGTGCCGACGAGCGCCTGTCGTCCCTCACCGCGACCTCGGCCTCGACCCTGATCACTGTGCTGGCCTGCGGCTATCTCGCGACCCAGGTGTCGGACGCGGGCCACGGCCCGGTCGTCGCGGGCGCGGTCGCGGTGGCCGCCGCGACGCTGGTGCGGGCCCTGCCGCTGCCGGGCGGCGAGCCGGTCTCGCTCGGTGCCGCGCTGGCCGTGGCCGCGGCGACGGGCGCGCTGACCGGCCCGGCGGTGGACCTGGGCGCCGGGAAGGGCGTGCTGCTCGCGGTCGCGGCCGGGGCGTGCGCGCTGGTCGGGCTGCGGGTGGCGAGCTACGACTTCCCGTCGCGCTTCGTGCACTTCACCGCCGGGGTGGCCCTGCCGCTCACCGCCGCCGCACCCGTCGTCTACGCTCTGGGCCGCGCGCTGACCTGAGGTAACGGTTCGGAGCCGGGGGGAACCGCGGCACCCCCCTGGCCCGTCAGGCGATGCGGGAAGTGTCAGGGGCGGGACCGAGTGGGGAGTGTGGCGGGCGCATGGGTTCGTGGCGGGTATGGCGGACGATCCTGATCATCGTGGTGATACTCGGCGGCCTGTTCTACGCCGCCGACTGGTTCGCGGTGCGCGTGGTGGAGGACCGGGCCGCGGAGAAGGCCCGTACGTCCGAGGGCCTGGAGCACAAGCCGAAGCTGTCGATAGACCACTTCCCGCGGCCGTTCCTGACGCAGGTGCTCTTCGGCAAGATCAAGCACGTCTCGATCAAGGCCGAGGACGTCAACGCGGACGGCGGCCGCCAGGACGTCCGCATCACGACCTTCACCGCCGACCTGTACGGGGTGAAGCTCACCGACAACTTCTCCAGGGCGACCGCCGACCGGGCCACGGGCGACGCCTTCGTGAGCTACGACGACCTGTCGAAGTCGGCGCCCCCCGGGGTCAAGGTGAGCGCGGCCCCGCCGGCCGCCGACGGCACCGCGCGGGTCAAGCTGTCCGCGTCGCTGCCCGGCCTGGGCAGC
Source organism: Streptomyces sp. NPDC021224 (assembly GCF_044332905.1). NCBI lineage: Bacteria > Bacillati > Actinomycetota > Actinomycetes > Kitasatosporales > Streptomycetaceae > Streptomyces > Streptomyces sp. NPDC021224. The sequence continues at coordinate 43,780 of NZ_JBIRPW010000022.1, forward strand.
GGTGGCCTCAGCGTCTTCAGCCGGGTCCAGGTGAGCGGCCAGAAGATCACCCTGCACGCCGAGAGCATGCCCAAGGAGATCACCGCGCTGGGCCTGGAGAAGTCCGTCCGCGCCGGGATCGACTTCGACACGAACCTGACCCACCTGCCGTCCGGCATCTCGCTGACCAAGGCGGTGGGCACCGCGACCGGGATGGACATCAAGGCCGCGGGGCGGAACGTGGAGCTGGTGTCGGGCTGAGCGGCGGGTCCGGCCGGGTCCGCCCGGGCCGGGGACGATCACCGCGGAGGCGGGCGGGACGCTGTGGCGCCCGCCCGTTTTCCACTATATGGACAATCTTGTCTCGTCATGTGACACGCCGGTGACACTCGCGGGTCCGCTTCCCTACGATCGGGACCATGAAGCGACAGGCGGATCTCACGAAGCGGCGGGCAGTCGATCTGTGCCGCGTCGCCGCCATGCTCTGTCGCATGCCCTGAGGGGCGGCAGCTCTCCCGCACCGCGCGTCCGGCCGCAAGGCGTCAGCGCCCCTGCCTGCCCCGCGCCGTGTCGCGCGCCCACGGAGCCGCCGGCCGTACCGCACCCCCGCACCTCGCACCGCAACCGCATCGCGCGCCGCGTACCGCGCGGCCACCGCACCATCCGCACTGCCCCGGAGGAGAACAGCATGAGCCGCAGTGACGTCCTGGTCGACGCCGACTGGGTCGAGGCCCACATCGACGACCCGAAGGTGGTCATCGTCGAGGTGGACGAGGACACCTCGGCGTACGACAAGAACCACATCAAGAACGCCGTCCGCATCGACTGGAAGCAGGACCTCCAGGACCCGGTCCGCCGCGACTTCGTGGACCAGGCCGGCTTCGAGGCGCTGCTGTCCGCCAAGGGCATCGCCAACGACGACACGGTCGTCCTCTACGGCGGCAACAACAACTGGTTCGCTTCCTACGCCTACTGGTACTTCAAGCTCTACGGCCACGACTCGGTCAAGCTGCTCGACGGCGGCCGCAAGAAGTGGGAGCTGGACTCCCGCGACCTGGTCGCCGCCGTGCCCGAGCGCGCCGCGACCGAGTACAAGGCCAAGGCCCAGAACACCGCGATCCGCGCCTTCCGCGACGACGTCGTGGCCGCGATCGGCTCGCTGAACCTGGTCGACGTGCGCTCGCCCGACGAGTTCTCCGGCAAGCTGCTCGCCCCGGCCCACCTCCCGCAGGAGCAGTCGCAGCGCCCCGGCCACGTGCCGAGCGCCCGCAACATCCCGTGGTCGAAGAACGCCAACGACGACGGCACGTTCAAGTCCGACGACGAGCTGAAGAAGCTCTACGAGGACGAGAACGTCGACCTGGCCAAGGACACCATCGCGTACTGCCGCATCGGTGAGCGCTCCGCGCTCACCTGGTTCGTGCTGCACGAGCTGCTCGACCAGGGCAACGTCAAGAACTACGACGGCTCGTGGACCGAGTACGGCTCGCTGGTCGGCGTGCCGATCGAGCTCGGCGCCAACTGACCCCGGAACCGATCGACCCCCAGCGACAAGGCGAGGACTGAACGTTATGTGTGGAGCGAAGGCCGGCGGCCCGGAACTGGCGGGCATCGACGTGGCCAAGGAGACCATCATCCAGGGCTCCGTCACCCGTGACGGCGAGCCCGTCAGCGGGTACGTGCGACTCCTGGACGGCGGCGGCGAGTTCACCGCCGAGGTGCCGACCTCGGCGACCGGGCAGTTCCGCTTCTTCGCGGCGCCCGGCACCTGGACGCTGCGCGCGCTCGTTCCCGGCGCGACGGTGGACCGCACGGTCGTGGCCCAGCAGGGCACCCCGTCCGAGGTGGCCATCGCCGTCTGAGACGGCGTGACCGGCATACGGTCGCTGTACGGCGGAGGGCCGCATCCCGCGCGGATGCGGCCCTCCGCCGTGTCCCCGTACGGGCGCGGTCCGTTCCGTCCGTTCTGTTTCGGTATCCGCGTGGCGGACGTACCGTTGAGTTGTGGACGCACACCGCCGTCACTGGTACTTCGCCATGATGGGCACCTGCGTGGTGCTGTTCGTCATGGCGTGGGCGGTGGTGCGCCTGTGGTCCGTGCCCGCGGCGATCGTGATGTGCCTGGTGGCGATGACGATCCCGCCCTTCGCCGCGATCGTCGCCAACAAGCGCCGCCCCGGCGAGCGGTGGTTCGACGAGCAGGACGGCGACGAGGACGACCAGGGCGCGGACGGCCCCCACGCGAAAGGCCGCGGGGGCGACCCCGCCCACACCGGGGACCCGGAGTCGGACGCCTGGTGGAACGAACTGGAGGGGCGGGGCCGCAAGGACCACCGCAGATGAGACCGGGGCCGCGAGGCCCCGTTTTTTACGCGCCCCCGGCGGACGTCAGTAGACGAGGGCCTGCACGCCGTCCGGCATGATCTCGCTGACGAAGACCTGCGCGCCCGCGATGCGGACACCCTCCAGGACATCGCGCTCGCCGATGTCGCGGCGGGCGGCGCACTGGCTGCACAGGGTCACCTGCCCGGCCCCGATCACCGCGTCGAGCAGGTCGGGCAGCGGCGCCGCGTGCGGGAGTTCGAACTCCGCGGCCCTTCCCGGCAGCGCGAACCAGGCCGACTCGCCCGTCAGCCACAGCGACACCTCCACGCCGCTCGCCACCGCGACCGCCGCCACCGTGAAGGCCTGCGAGCACCGCTCGGGCGCGTCCGCGCCCGCCGTCACTTTGATCACCAGCTTGTTCGCCATCCGACCAGCGTAGGCGCCGCGCGTATGTGGCACACGTCACGTCGGGCCTGTGCATATTCGGTGGGGACGCGGTGTGGCGGCTGGACATAATACGAGTCCGTGTGTGATCGGTCGCACACGTGTGCGTTCACATGCCTGGGGGGGCATTCATGGAAGAAGCGGGCGGCGACGTGCGCCGCGACGACGGCGAAGCCGTCGGGGACCCGGCCCCGCACCTCACACCGGAACCGGCACCTGAACCAACATCTGAACCGGCGCCGGAATCGACACCCGAGCCGACGGAGGCCCCGGTCGCGGCGCCCGCGGCCGCCGAGCGGCCCTACCGGCCGATGGCCCGCCGCAAGCTCACCCTCGTTCTCGCCGCCGCCCTCGTGCTCGGCGTGCTGGCGGGCGGCGGCGCGGGCTACGCCGTGCAGAGCGGCCGGCCGGCCACGCCGCTGCCGCCGCTCGTCGCCGCGGGCCCGACCCAGCCCGCGGGCCCCGGGCCCACCGCGCCCGCGCCCCAGGCCGCCGACGACCGCGACGCGGTCTACGAGGGCAACCTGCTGAAGCTGCTGGTCCCGGTCCCCGCCGGGGCGAAGAACGGCGAGCGCGGCTGGCTCACCCAGTCCGAGCTGGCCGACCAGCTCGGCACCTACCGCGCCTTCGAGAACCTCAACGAACGCGGCTTCCGGCGCGCGGTCGAGGCCACCTGGGACACCGGGCACGACGAGGCGGTCAACACCGACGTCACGCTCACCCAGTACCGGGACGACACCAGCATCTACACCGAGCAGGCGCTCCGCGACGCCGCCGGCTCGACCGACCACGGCCACCAGCAGCACGGCGTGCCGCTGCCCGGCACCGTCGACGGCACGGTCATGGCCTCGGCGGAGCCCTACGACGAGGACGACATCCGGGTCTACGTCGGCCAGGCCTTCGCCCGGGTCGGCAACATCTTCGTCGAGGTCTACATCTCCTCGCTGGACCCGGTGCACGAGAAGGACCTCCGGACCGTGATCACCGAGCAGCTGGAGCGGCTGTGAGCGACGAGACCCCGCGCCCCGCGCAGCCCACCCCGCCCGCAGAACCGGCCTCCGCGCCCGAGGTGCCCGCGGTGCCCGCGCCGCAGGAGCCCGCGGTGGACGTGCTTCCCGTGCAGCCCGCGGCCGTACCGCCGCCCCCTTCCGCGTACGGCTACCCGGGCGCGCAGCCGTACGCCCACCCGGCGTGGGGGGCGCCGGTGCCGCCGGTGCCGCCCGCGCGGAGGAAGCGGCGTACCGCGCTGCTCGTGGCCGGTGTCCTCGTGGTGGTCGCCGCGGCCGGCGGGGGCTACGCGCTCACCCGGGACGGCGACGGCAAGAGCACACCCCTGGCGAAGCCCTCGGCGACGGCCACCCCGACACCGACCCGCACGTACGCGGTGACCGCGGGCGGCACGCACGTCGGCGACCTCGGCCAGATGCTGCTGCCGATGCCGCAGGGCATGCGGCCCGGCCCGGACCTCGAACAGTTCGGCAACGACACCGTGCTGGACGCAGCGGGGGCGAAGAAGCTGCTCATGGGCGGCGACACCGGCTCCCGCTTCCCGTCCGCGCAGCGCCGTGCGCTCGAATCCCAGATCGACGCGATGCACGTCAAGGGCGCCGCCGTGCGCACCTACCGCACCGCGGACAACAGGCAGACGTACCAGATGGTGCTCGTCCAGGTCGGCAACAAGACGGCCGCGGGCGCCCAGCCCGAGGCCTTCCGCGGCCTGACGGCGGACTCGAAATACCTCTCCAAGGGCCCGGAGGTGCCCGGCTACCCGCACGCGGTGTGCGTGCAGCCCACGGCGCCCGACGACTCGGACGACTCCAGCGGTGACGACTCCTACGACGACTCCTACGACGACCCGTCCGTCGACATGATGTTCTGCCAGGCCACGGAGGGCGACCTGATGGTGCAGTTCCAGGCGGTCGGGGAGGGCTCGGTGGACTGGGACGAGATCCCCGCACTGCTGCGTCGCCAGCTCGACCGCGTCAAGGCACCGGGGGAGGGCGTCTGATGTCCGACCTCTCCGCGACCCCCGCCGCAGAACAGCCCACCGCGCCGCCGCCTCCCGGGTACGCGCCGGCCGCCGGGCCCGGCCACCCGTCGCCCGGCTACCCGCAGCCCGGCTACCCGCAGCCCGGCTACCCGCCGGTGCCGGTCGTCGCGCCGCGGCGGATGAGCCCGCGGACGCGGGTGACGCTGCGCTGGACCGCCGTCCTGCTGGTCTTCGCCGTCTTCGGCGCCGGTACGGCCTACGCCGTGACGCGCCCGGAGCGTACGAAGATCCCCGGCCTCGGGACGCCCGACGACGGCCGCTGGACGTACCCCGCGCTCGCGCTGCCGCGGCTGCCGGGCGGCAGGCCGCGCCCCTTCGACACCCCGCGCAACCCCGCGGCCGTGCACTACGCCGACCTGCGGGCCCTGCTCCTGCCCGAGCCGGAGGGCGCGGTGGATGACACCGCGTTCCCGGGCGCGAAGGGCTGGCTGCCGACGGCCGCGTACCTCGCGACGCGCCCGGGCGGCGACGGCCCGCAGCAGGAGGCCGCGCTCAAGGAGGGCGGTCTGCGGCACATCGCGGCCCGCGGCTGGACGATGCCGGACGGCACCCGCGGACAGGTCTACCTGCTCCAGTTCATCTCCCGGGCCTACGCGGACCGCTACCTGCAGAACCAGGGGGCGACGCCTCCCCAGGGCGTGTCCGCGGGCGAGAAGGACACCGCGCCGAGCGACCTCGCCCATCCCCAGGGCACGGCCGTCCACGCGTTCGCCGAGAAGACGCCCTACGGCCCCGAGATGACGCGGTACGCCGCGGTGGGCGGGGGCGACACCGTCGCGGTCGTGATGCTGACCCGTAAGGGCGGCGCCGCCCCGGAGCAGGCCTTCGCGCAGACCGTCGCCCTCCAGGCGCAGCTGCTCGGCTGACCCTTCCCCCGCCCGTCCCCACGGGAACCCCGGCCCCCGCGCCCCGCCCGGCGCGGGGGCCGGTGCGCTTCCCGCCGCGTCCCACGTCAGACGGCCTGCCCGCGCCCGCGCGGGGCCGCGCACTAGACTTGGCGGCGGCCCTGCCCGATGCCCTCACGAGGAGCACGTCCCGTGCACATTGAGTACTACTTCGACGCCCTGCTCGTGCTGGTGTGCGTCGCCGTCGCCGCGTTCGCGCTCTACGCGGTCAAGAAGCTCTACCAGGGCCAGCGCTGACATGATCGAGATCCCGTCCGACCTGCACCCCGACCTCGTGCCGCTGGCCTTCCTGCTCGGCCGCTGGGAGGGCGCGGGGGTGTTCGACTTCCCCGGTGCCGAGAAGTGCAACTTCGGGCAGGAGGTCGTCTTCCGCCACGACGGCCGGCCGTTCCTGGAGTACGCCTCGCACACCTGGGTGCTGGACGCCGAGGGCAAGAAGACCCGCCCGCTGGAGAGCGAGACCGGCTACTGGCGGATCGGCGCCGACCGCAAGGTCGATGTCACGACCACCCGTGACGAGGGTGTCGTCGAGATCTGGACCGGCGAGCTGGCCGAGGGCAAGCCGCAGATCGACCTGGTCACGGACGCGGTCGCCCGGCTGCCCGTCGCCCCGGAGTACAGCGGCGGCAAGCGGCTCTACGGTTATGTGAACAGCGACCTGATGTGGGTCGGCGAGAAGGCCACCCCGTCCGTCCCGCTGCGCGCCTACATGTCCGCGCACCTGAAGAAGGTCGTGGACCCGCGCGAGTGGGCCGCCGACCTCAAGGACCTCCCGGACGACGGGATCGCCTTCTTCAAGTAGCGGCGGGCCGCGGTCCTGGCGGGCGTCCGGGTAGGGGTCACACCCCTGTCCGCGGGTCCGGAGCGGCGGCGCACGGGTGCCTCCGCCCTACACTGGCCCCGTGGTCACCACCGACTGGAAGAGCGACCTGCGCCGCCGCGGCTACCGTCTCACGCCGCAGCGGCAGCTGGTGCTGGAAGCGGTCGACACCCTGGAGCACGCCACCCCCGACGGCATCCTGAGCGAGGTGCGCAGGACCGCCTCGGGGATCAACATCTCCACCGTCTACCGCACCCTGGAGCTGCTGGAGGAGCTGGGCCTGGTCAGCCACGCCCACCTGGGCCACGGCGCTCCCACCTACCACCTCGCGGACCGGCACGACCACATGCACCTGGTGTGCCGCGACTGCGACGTGGTCACCGAGGCCGACGTCTCGCTCGCCGCGCCGCTCGGCGAGGGCCTGCGCGAACACTTCGGCTTCGAGACGGACATGAAGCACTTCGCCATCTTCGGCCGCTGCCGGGACTGCGCGGCCAAGGCCGCGGCCCGGCAGGCGGCGGAGGACGCCGCGGAGTCCGCGCGGGGCGGGTCGTAGTCTTGACGGCATGACGACGAAGAGCCCTTTGCTGTCGCTGCCCGGCGCTGTTCCGGCGGAAGGCCCCGACGAAGGCGTGGCCGCGCACTACGGCGACCTCTTCCGCGAGCAGCGCGCGCTCGCCGACGGCCGCGGATTCGTGGACCTCTCGCACCGCGGTGTCGTCACCGTCACCGGCGACGACCGGCTCCCGTGGCTGCACCTGCTGCTCACCCAGCACGTCGAGCAGCTCCCGCCCGGACAGGCCACCGAGGCGCTCATCCTCTCCCCGAACGGGCACATCGAGCACGCGCTCTACCTCGTCGACGACGGCACGACGACGTGGATCCACGTCGAGCCCGGCACGCAGGGCGACCTGCTCGCGTACCTGGAGAGCATGAAGTTCTTCTACCGGGTCGAGACCGCCGACGCGACGGAGCGCTTCGCCCTCGTCCACCTCCCCGCGGGCTCCATCGTCCCCGTCCCGGACGACTGGGCGGTGCGCGAGACGCCGTACGGGCGGGACGTGTTCGTGCCGCGCGAGAGCCTGGAGGAGTTCGCCGTCCAGGCCGGACCGCCCGCCGGGGTGCTCGCCCACGAGGCGCTGCGCATCGAGGCGCACCGGCCGCGGCTCGGCCTGGAGACCGACCACCGCACCATCCCGCACGAGCTGGGCTGGCTGGAGACCGCCGTCCACCTGCACAAGGGCTGCTACCGCGGCCAGGAGACGGTGGCCCGCGTGCAGAACCTCGGCCGCCCGCCGCGCCGCCTGGTCTTCCTGCACCTGGACGGCAGCGAGGTCCGGCTGCCCGGCCACGGCACCCCGCTGCGGGTCGCGGAGGAGGGCGGCGAGGGCCGCGTCGTCGGCACCGTCACGTCGTCCGCGCGGCACTGGGAGCTGGGGCCGATCGCCCTCGCCGTCGTCAAGCGCAACACCCCCGAGGGCGCGACGCTCGTCGCCGACGAGACCGCCGCGACACAGGAGACCGTCGTCGCGCCCTGAGCGGCCCCGGGCGCTCACATCTCCAGGACGACGGTGAAGGGTCCGTCGTTGGTGAGCGACACCTTCATGTCGGCGCCGAACACGCCCGTCTCCACGGTCGCGCCGAGCACCCGCAGCTCGGCCACCACCGCGTCCACGAGCGGCTCGGCGACCGCCCCGGGCGCGGCCGCGTTCCACGTCGGGCGGCGGCCCTTGCGCGCGTCGCCGTACAGCGTGAACTGGCTGATCACCAGCAGCGGCGCGCCGATGTCCGAGCACGACGTCTCGTCCGGGAGGATGCGCAGCGTCCACAGCTTGCGGGCGAGCTGGGCCGCCTTCTCCTTGGTGTCGTCGTGCGTCACCCCCACCAGCACGCACAGGCCGGGCCCCGCGACGGCCCCGACCGTCCGCCCGTCGACCACGACCTTCGCCTCGCTCACCCGCTGGGCCACCGCACGCATGCGGCCATTGTGACGTGCGCGCCGGGGGCGCCGAGCCGGGGGTGGGGCGTACGCGAGGGGGCGCGCGGCACCTGCTCCCTGCGCCGGGGCAGCGGCTTCGCACAACTGTTGCGAGGTCCGTTCGGGTGCAGAGTCGCTGCGGGGCGTCGGGCCCAGGTGGCAGCATCGACGCAGGGATCCCGGCCCGCGGCAGCCCGTCGCGTACCGGGGAACGACCCGCACCCGGCGTACGCGGCGGCCCGTTGGCGTACCGGGGCACCCGCGCACCGCGCGTGCCCCGGCCGCAGCGGGGCGTTCGCACCGCGCGTGTGCTGCGTGCGGGGGACGACACGCATGACCGCAACCGACGCCGGACAGACTCCCGGCACCGCCGCGCACACCGGCCGGCGGCGCCCAGGAAGCCCACGCCCACCAGGAAGGGCCACCCCATGCTCAAGGCCGACGCACCCGGGCCGTCCGGCCCGCCCGCGCCCCGTGCCCCGCTCGCCGACACCGCCGAGCCCGACCTGGGCGCCCTCGACCTGCCCGCGCTGCGCGCCCTGCGCCGCGAAGCCCAGCGCGAGGAGGCCGACCTGTCCTACCTGCGCCGCCTGCTGCACGGACGGATCGACATCCTGCGGGCCGAACTGCGCGGACGCGCCCCCGCCGGGACCCCCGGGCAGGAGCCCGGCCCGGACGCGCCCGTACCCGTCCTCGACCGCCTCCCCGAGATCCTCGCGGACGGCCCCTCCCGGGTCCGCACCTCCGCCCGCCACGTCACCCTCGGCACACCGCTCACGCCGCGCGTGCAGCGCCTCGCCGAGGAGATACTCGCCGAGGTGGAACTCTCCGACCTGGAGGCGCGCACGGACGCCGAACTCGACGAGGCGATGGCGCGCCTGGCGCGCCACGAGCAGGAGGTGTCGGGGCGCCGACAGCGCCTCCAGCACACCGTCGACGGCTGCTCCGCCGAGATCACCCGCCGCTACCGCGAGGGTGAGGCCCGCATCGACGATCTCCTCTGCGACGGCTGAGGGGGTGCGCTCCGGGGTGCCCCCGCCGGGTGCTTTGCGCGACCGTCCGCCGGTGGGCGGTCGCGCGAGCAGTTCTCCCCCAGAGCTTCGCCTGGGAGGTACCCCCACGCGCCCCTGGTGGGTGCCCTCTGCGCGCAGGGTGAGCGTTTTTAGGGGCGCGGGGGAAACTGCGCGAGCAACCACCCACCGGCGGGAGGCCCGGCGACCGCCGTCATCGTTCACCCCGGGCGGCAGCCCGATCGCGGCGGGCGTTTAACCGGATGCGGCGCCCTGCACGGAGTGCATACCGTGCACCGATGGGGACAGAGATTCGTACGTTGGGCGACGACGACGTCGCAGAGTGGCTGAACGCACTGAACACCGGGTTCCACCGGGCGGTGGAGGTCACCCCGGAAGAGGTGCCGCTGCGCCGCGCGACGCTGGAGCTCGACCGTACGCGCGGCGCCTTCGAGGGCGGCAGATGCGTCGCGACCTTCCGCAGCATGCCGCGTGAGCTGACCGTGCCGGGCGGCGGCACCGTCAGCGCCGACGCGGTCACCAACGTGTCGGTCACACCGACGCACCGGCGGCGCGGGCTGGCCAGCGCGATGATGGCCGCCGACCTCGCCGCGGCGAAGGACCGCGGGGACGCGGTGGCGATCCTGGTCGCCGCGGAGTACCCGATCTACGGCCGCTTCGGCTTCGGGCCCGCGACCTGGGTCACGGACTTCGAGGTGGAGATCCACCGGGCGGGGCTGGACCGGCGCTACGCCGGGCCGGACCCGGCGCAGGGCACGGTCGAGCTGGTGGACGGCGCCGGGGTGCGGGCCGTCGGGCCCGCCCTGCACGAGCGGGTGCGGCGCGCGACGCCGGGCGCGATCAGCCGCAGCAAGGCCTGGTGGGACCAGAACACGGGCGCGGTGGTCTATCCGTCGAGCGGCTACAGCGCCCCCTTCTTCGCCGCCTACCGCGACACCGCGACGGGCGAGGTGGACGGCCTGGTGGCGTACCGCGTCAATGACCCGCACTGGCCGAACAAGCTGCCGCACGCGGACGTGACGGTGGTGAGCCTGACCGCCGCGACGCCCGCGGCGGAGGCGGCCCTGTGGCGGCACGTGCTGTCCCTGGACTGGCTCAGGAAGCTCACCACGGACCACCGCCCGCCGGACGACGTGCTGCCGCTGCTGCTGGGCGACCCGCGCGCCGCGAGCGTCGAGACGTACGCGGACTTCATGTGGCTGCGCGTGCTGGACGTGCCCGTGGCCCTGAGCGCCCGCGAATACGCCCCGCTCGCCGCGGACCTGGTGCTGGAGGTGCGCGACCCGGCGGGCCTGGCGGGCGGCACCTTCCGGCTGGAGACCGCGCCGGACGCGGCGGCGCGCTGCACGCCCGCGCCGGGTGCCGCGCCCGATCTGAGCCTGGACGTCGCCGACCTCGGGCGGCTCTACCTCGGCGACGAGTCCGCGCTGCGGCTGGTCACGCTGGGCCTGCTGGCCGAGCACCGTCCGGGCGCGGCCGCCACGGCGGACGTGCTCTTCCGCACCGCACGCCGCCCGTGGTGCCCCGAGGTGTTCTGACATCTCACATCTGCTTAACGGTGTACCCGAGAACATTTCACTGGACCTACCACGTTGTTCCGGGTGAGACTCGGGGCATGACCGCAGCCCCGCCCGTGTACGTCCCCCTCGTGACCCCCTTCACCGCCTCCGGCGCCGTCGCCCTCGACGCGCTGGAGGCGCTGGCCCGCGGGCTGCTCGCGGACGGGGCGGCCGGTCTCCTCGCGCTCGGCACCACGGGGGAGCCGGAGAGCCTGGAGCCGGACGAGCGCGTCGCCGTCGCCGAGCTGGTCGGACGGGTCTGCCGCGAGGCGGGCGCGTACTTCGCCCTCGGCGTCGGCGGCGGGCGCGACCTCGGGCCGTGGCCGGTCGAGCCGGACGCGCTGCTCGCGACCGTCCCGGCGTTCGTCCGGCCCGGCGAGGCGGGCGTGGTCGCGCACTTCACCGCGCTCGCCGCGCGCAGCCCGCTGCCGCTGCTCGTCTACCACGTGCCCTACCGCACCGGGCAGCCGCTCACCGCCCGCGCACTGCGCGCCCTCGCCGCGATCCCCGGCGTCACCGGAGTGAAGTACGCGGCCGGCGGCATCGACGCCGACACCGTCGACCTGCTGGGCGACCGCCCCGCGGGCTTCGACGTCCTCGCCGGGGACGACGTCTTCGCGCCCGCGCTGCTCGCCCTCGGCGCGACCGGCGTGATCGCCGCCTCGGCCCACCTGGACACCGCCGCCTGGGTGCGCCTGGCCGCCACCGGCGACCGCGCCCTCGGCCACCGGCTCGCCGCCCGCGCCGCCGCGCTCTTCCGCGAGCCCAACCCCACCGTCATCAAGGCCGCCCTGCACGCGGAGGGCCGTATCCCGACCGCGGACGTACGGCTGCCGCTGCTGCCCGCGAGCGCCGCGTCGCTGGCCGCGCTGCCGCCCGCGGTACGTACCTCCGGACGTCTCGGCACCTGAAACCATTCGCCGCCCGCCACCGCCTGCGGTGATACTCGAACGGCGGGCACCCCCACAGACCACGACAGCCCCCGAGAGCGGAGAGTAGCGGCCATGAGGATCGGAATCGTCGGAGCGACCGGACAGGTCGGCGGAGTCGTACGCCAGGTGCTGGCCGAGCGGAAGTTCCCGGTGGACGAGCTGCGGCTGTTCGCGTCCGCGCGCTCCGCGGGCCGCACCCTGCCCTGGAACGGCACCGAGGTCACCGTCGAGGACGCCGGCACCGCCGACTTCTCCGGCCTCGACATCGTCATCTTCTCCGCGGGCGGCGCCACCAGCCGCGCCATCGCCGAGAAGGTCGCCGCGCAGGGCGCCGTCGTCATCGACAACTCCTCCGCCTGGCGCCGCGACCCCGAGGTCCCGCTCGTCGTCTCCGAGGTCAACCCGCACGCCCTCGCCGACCGCCCCAAGGGCATCATCGCCAACCCCAACTGCACGACGATGGCCGCGATGCCCGTGCTCAAGGCGCTGCACGCCGAGGCCGGGCTCGTCTCGCTGGTCGCCACGACCTACCAGGCCGTCTCCGGCTCCGGGCTCTCCGGCGTCGCCGAGCTGCACGGGCAGGCCCGCGCGGTCGTCGAGTCCGCGGACAAGCTCACGTTCGACGGCTCCGCCGTCGCCTTCCCCGAGCCCGCGGTGTACGCCCGCCCCATCGCCTTCAACGTCCTCCCGCTCGCCGGGAACCTCGTCGACGACGGCAGCTTCGAGACCGACGAGGAGCAGAAGCTGCGGAACGAGTCCCGCAAGATCCTGGAGATCCCCGAGCTCAAGGTCTCCGGCACGTGCGTGCGGGTGCCCGTCTTCTCCGGGCACTCGCTCCAGCTGAACGCCCGCTTCGAGCGGCCGCTCGGTGTGGAGCGCGCGTACGAGGTGCTCGCGGGCGCGCCCGGCGTGGAGATCTCGGAGATCCCCACGCCGCTGCAGGCCGCGGGCGGTGACGTGTCGTACGTCGGCCGGATCCGCGTCGACGAGACGGTCGAGAACGGGCTCGCGCTCTTCGTGTCGGGGGACAACCTCCGCAAGGGCGCTGCGCTGAACGCGGTGCAGCTCGCGGAGTTGGTTGCGGCGGCGCTCTGAGGGGTCGCTCCGGGGTGCCTTGTTGCGGTTCGCCGCGCGACCTTCTGCCGGTGGGGGTTGCTCGCGCCGTTCCTCGCGCCCCTTTCGCGGCGCGCCGCGGGGTGGGGCGGGGGCCGCCACGGGGCACCTCCTCGGAATGCGCGTTCGGCCTCTTGCCGTGTTGGTGAGCCACCGACAGCGCATTCCTGCGGGGGCACCCCGCACCGTCCCCCTCCCGGCGTTTCGTCGGCGGCTGCCTGCCGGTGGGGTGGATGTGTGAGGGACTGCGGTTCGCCCCCGACGGCGGCGCACCCCCACAGGAAGGCGTGCACACGCCCACTAATCTGCACGGGTGACTGGGGGTGGGAAACACCCCGCGCCGCCAGGCGCGGGAACCCCCCCCACCGGCGGGGAGCCGGAAAGCGGGCTCAGTCGAGGAGGAGGCGGGCCGTGGCCAGGACGGATTCGGACTGGGTGTCGACCTGGGTCGGGACCGGGAGCCACCGGGTGGCGTGGGCCGTGGCGAGGTCGGCGGACCAGGTGGTGAGGAGCCGGTCCGCCTCCTCCGCGAGGGCGCCCCGCGCGGGGGTGAGGCGGCGGAGGGTGCCCGCGGCGCGCAGGGGCATGCGGCGTGCGGCGATGTCGAGCGCGGCGACGTGCGCGCGGGTCAGGGGGACGGGCGGCGCGGCCTCCAGCGCCTCCCATTCGTCGGCGACCCGCGGGGCCATGGTGACGAGGCTTTCGGTGATGCGCAGGAGCTGGGGGTCGTCCGCGGTGGCGCGGGCGCGGTCGAGGAGTGCGGCGGTCGTGCGGTTCTGGGCGCGCAGCCGTGCGGCGGCGGCGGTGAGGGCCCGTCCGGGGTCGGGGTGCGGGGTGGAGTCGGCGATGCCCGCGCTCGCCCACATGGGCACTTCGAAGAGTGCGGTCATGCCGCCGTACGCGTGCGGCCGTATCCATGTGGAGCCGGCGACGTCCTCGGGCAGGCTGTCGAACTGGCTGCGTTCGCCGGGGCCGGGCATCGCGTAGACGCCGGGTCCTGACACCCGCCAGTACAGCGCGTCGTACGTGCCGGTCTGGACGGGGACGTCGCGTTCCGCGCAGATCTTGCCGAGTGCTTCGGACAAGCCGGGCAGTTCGCGGGTGACCTGTGCCCAGGCGCCGCCGATGTCGTTGCCGTGCAGGGAGCACTGGAGGGCGGGCCGCAGGTCGTCGATGAGGGCGAGGAGGGCCTCGGACTCGGGGAGCGGGTCGTGGGCGGGGCGGATGGACGGCGCCCATTCGGGCTGCTCGTCGGCGGGCGGCCGGTAGGCGTACCGGAAGTGGTCGGCGGGGGTGCGGCGGACGGCGGGGCCGTCCTCGGTACGCAGGGCGCCGTCCGGGTCGAGGCAGAGGACGAAGTGCCAGGCGGCTCCGGCTCCGGCGTGCAACTGCGGGTCGCGGGCGACGCGTTCGGCGATCCGCAGGGCGCTCGCGCCGCCGATCCGTTCGTCGGCGTGGGCCCCGGCGACGACGAGGATGTTGCGGACCCGGGGCCGGTCGTGCCCGACGGTGAGGACGTAGAGGGGCCGTCCGTCGCGGGAGCGGCCCGCGACGCGCAGCGTGCACAGTCCGGGCCGGAAGCGGACGAACGCGGAGGCCGCCGCAACGACCCCCGCGACGCCCGGATACGCGTCGACCGTGGGATGGCTCACGTTCCGTTGGAGTTGCTGGCGCCGGTGGTTTCCTTCTTGTTCAGCCGTCGTACGACGAGGCGTTTCGTCATGGTGGCTCCCCCTTTTCTCGTGCTCACTGGCACTAGCGCACGGGAGTCGAGCACTCACCCCGGGTGACTCCCGCGTCCTGTCAGATTCCGGCGGACCCGAGGGGCTGTCAAGGCGCCCGGCAGCAACGGTTTGCGGCTCTTGTCCGGGGCCGGGTTCCGGTTCGTCCGGCGCGGGTGTCACAGCAGCCGGTCCACCGTGGCCAGGACGGTGCGGGCCTGGAGTTCGACCTGTTCGTAGACCGGGACCCAGCGCGCGTCCGTGCCCATGACCAGCTCGCGGGCGCCCGCGTCCAGGCGGCGTTCGAGCCGGGCGCGCAGCCGGCCGGGTTCGGCGACCGGGTCGGGGTCGGTGAGCGGCTGCGCGTCGAGCAGCCGCAGCAGCATTCCGGCGGCGCGCAGCGGCAGGCGGCGGGCGGCGAGGTCGAGGGCGGCGAGGTGCGCCACGGTGAGCGGTACGGGGGTGTCGGCGGCGAGCGCGTCGTAGTCCGCGGCGAGCGCCGCGAAGGCGCCGACGGCCTGTTCGACGCCGCGCAGCAGCAGTGCGGCGCAGCCGTCCGGTGCGTCGGGGGCGGCCGCGTCGCCGAGCAGCGGCAGCGCGCGGTCCAGGCTGCCGGTGAGCGCGGTGCCGTCCTTGCGCAGCCGGTCGGCGAGCGCGTGCAGGGCGGTCGCGGGCTCGGGGTGCGGCGCCGGGTCGGCGACGAGCCGGGTGGCCCACATCGGCACCTCGACGGCGGCGGTGAGCCCGCCGTGCCGGTGCGGGCGCGACCAGGTGGAGCCGTCGAGCCGCTCTCGCCCGGGGCCGTCCGGGAGCTGGTTGACGCCGGGGCCGGCGCAGTCCCAGAAGAGCGCGTCGTAGCTGCCGGTCTGCACGGGCACGTCCAGCTCGGCCGCGTACTTCCCGAACGGCTCGGCCAGGCCCGGCACTTCCCCGGTCAGCTGCACCCGGGCGCCGCCCACGTCCGTGCCGTGCAGGGTGCACTGCACGAAGGGCCGCAGTTCGTCGATGAGGTCCAGGAGCGCGTGGGTCTCGGGGAGTTCGTCGCCGGGGGCGCGGAAGGTGCTCGCCCATTCCGGCTGGTCGCGGGCGGCGGGGCGGTAGGTGTGCCGGAAGTGGACGGCGGGCGGGCGGCGCCCGGCCGGTCCGGTCTGGTTGAGCACGGTGCCGTCCGGGTCGAGGCACAGCAGCAGGTCCCAGGTCAGGTCGGCGTCGGCGAGGCGTTCCCGGTCGGCGACGGCCTGCTCGGCGAGCCACAGCGCGGTGCCGCCGCCGGCCTGTTCGTCCGCGTGCGGCCCGGCCACGACGAGCGCGTGCCGCCGCCCGTGCCCCACCGACAGCAGCCACAGCGGGCGGCCGGTCCGCGACTCCCCGGCCAGCCGCATCCGGACCAGGTCGGGGTGCCGTGCGCTGAGCAGTCGCGCCGCCGCCGCGACTCCTGAGACGGTCGGATACGCGTCTGGCCCGCGCATGACGGCTCCTCCTCGGCTGTGCGGCTCCGCGGCGGCCCGCCCGCCCGCGGTGCGGCTCCGCGCGGCCTTCCCCCGAGCACCGCCCGAACCCCCCTGGCGCGCGCCGGATGTGATGCTGCGCCGGCTCATGCGCCCCGGGGCACGCCCTGCTCAGACTCTGCGGCCACCCGCCACGTGTCAAGGCCGCCCCCTGCCGCGCGGCACGCTCCGGGAAGCCGCTGCGGGCGCCCCCGCGTCCGGGGGCGTTCGCCTCAGTGGCCCGCCGAGCGGACCTGGCGCACCGCTTCCTGCGTGCCGCCGTTCCAGGGGGTGCCGTGACCCGGGAGGACCCAGGTGGCGTCCAGGGCGGCGAGGCGGTCGAGGGAGGTGAGGGCCTGGTCGGGCTCGTCGGTGAAGGGGGCCGGCTGGGGGCCGTGCTGTCCGGTGAGGACGTGGCGGGTCGTCAGGCCGTCGCCGACGAAGACCGCGTCGGCGAGGGGCACGTGGACGGCGATGCTGCCGGGCGAGTGGCCGGGCATGCCGACGATCCGGGGGGAGCCGGGCAGGTCCAGCACGTCGCCGTCGGCGACCTCCGTGACCTCGGTCAGGTACGTCGTGCGCAGGCTGCCCTTGCGGGCCGCGTACCAGAGGAAGCCCGCGGTGGCGCCGACCTTGGCGTGCCCCCATTCCGGCTTGGTCTTGACCTCGCCGCGGGCGCGGGCGGCGTCGGCGGCGTGCACGTACACCGGGACGCCGTGGTCGCGGCGCAGGCGCTCGGCGAAGCCGATGTGGTCGGTGTCGCCGTGGGTGAGGACGAGGCCGCGGATGTCGTCGGGGGTGCGGCCGAGGGTGGCCAGTTCGGCGGTCAGCTCCCCCCAGTGGCCGGCCAGCCCGGCGTCGACGACCGTGACGCCCTCGTCGGTGACGACCAGATAGACGGCCACGATGTCGTTGCCGATGCGGTGCAGGTGCTGACCGAGCTTCATGTGCGTCTCCTCGTGAGCCGTTCTTGATGGCTACGATACATAGCCATCATGGCTACTGTCCATAGCTATGATGGAGAGCACACGACGGGCGGGCCGCACGGGCGCGGCCCCGCCGGAAGGAGCAGCACGCATGCCGACACCCGAACGCACCTCGCTCGACGCCATCGTCGCGGCGGCCCGCGACATCCTGGAGACGCAGGGCCTCGACCGGCTCACCATGCAGGCCGTCGCCGAGCGGGTCGGCGTCCGCGCGCCCTCCCTCTACAAGCGCGTCCGCAACCGCGACGCCCTCGTCCGGCTCGTCACCGAGGCCACGCTCGCCGACCTGGAACGCACACTCCAGGCCGTGCTGCCCGCCGCCGACCCCCGCGAGACCCTCGCCGCGCTGCTGCGCGCCTTCCGGGCGTTCGCCCACGCCCGCCCCGCCGCCTACCGGCTGGTCTTCGCCGACACCCCGGCGCCCGCCCGCCCCGACGTCGCCCTGCTGGCCCGCGCCGCCGCCCCCGTCCTCCAGGTCACCGAGGTCCTGGCGGGCCCCGAGTACTCCCTGGAGGCGGCCCGTACCGTCACCGCGTGGGCGCACGGCTTCATCAGCATGGAGCTGGCCGACGCCTTCAACCTCGGCGGCGACGTCGACCGCTCCTTCTCCTACGGCATGTCCCGGCTGGCCGCCGCACTCACCCCCTGAGCGCGTCGGCCGCACCCGCCAGGCGGGAGCGCTCGATGTCGGGGCCGCGGTACATCCGCTCCGGGATGCGCGCGAGCGTGGACTCGCGCAGCCGCGGCCCCAGCCCGTACAGCTGCTGGAAGCTCATGATCAGCGGGCGCCAGCGGTCGGGGTCGATGTGGTCGTCGGTGCCGGGGACACGGATCGCGTCGTGCACCAGCACCCGCTGGATCCGCACCTCGAAGACGAGGATGCCGCCGCGCTGCTCCGGGTCGTCCTCGGCGAGCGGGTGCACGGCCTCCACCACGGCCTCCATCGCGACCGGGCACTCCGCGGCCCGCGGCGGCGCGACCGTCTCCGAGGGCACCGGGGTCAGCCCCGCGCGCCCGAACTTGTCGCCCTCGTGGCGGTATCCGCGCAGCGCCTTGCCCTCCGGTACGGGATTCCGCCCGGTGGTCAGCGCCAGCCGGTCCACCGCGTCGGCGAGCGTGTCGTCCGGCAGGTTCAGTACGCACTCCCGCTCCCGTAGCAGGTTCATCGACGTGTGGGACCGCGCCCCGAGCCCCAGCATCCCCCGCCAGCCCAGCCAGAAGGCCGACGACATCGGCGCGAGGTTCGCCGTCCCGTCCTCGTTGCGGGTGGAGAGCAGCACGACCGGCGTGCCGCAGTAGAGGATGCCGGGCTCGATCCGCCCGTGCAGGTCAGTGCGTGTGTCATCAGTGCTCATGCCCTCCACCCTGCCGTCGCGGAAGCCCGCTTTCCGGCGGCTTTCGGACACCGCGATGGGACCGGGCGGCGCGCCCGACGGGGGAGTGGGAACGCGCCGCCCGGCCGTCCGGGGGAAGCTGGGCGCCTGGGGCGACCGGCCGTGGTCCGACAGTAGGACCATGCGTACGGCATATGCCAGCGACACGGGAAAGGATCACCCGGCGGGGTGGTGCTGGGTCACTCCCGGCGCGGACAGGGGGCGCCCGGTGACGCCGTGCGCGCCCCCTCGGACGGTCGGCCCAGGGCGCCGGCGGCGCGTTTCGCGGTCGCGGCCGGGCCGCGTCACGGGGTACGGAGCCGTGGCCGCGCCCTGGCGGCTGCGGGCGCTCCGGCCGGCCCTGTTCCCCGTGGACGCGGCCCGAGGGCCGGACCGCGCGGCCTCAGCGCACCAGTTCGGCCAGGAAGTCCTCCCACGTGCGGGTGCCGAGGTCGGCGCCCTCCAGGGTGAGGTTGACGCCGTCGCGGTAGGCGCGGCCCGCCTTGCCCGGCATCGGCGCCGGAAGGACCAGCCGGCGCTTGCCCGTCGCCCTGAGGTAGTCGCGCAGCAGGTCGTTCAGCGGGTGCACGGCCGGACCCGCGAGGTCGGGGGCGCGGCCCGCGGGCTCGCCCAGCGCGAGGGCCGCGACACGCTCGGCGCAGTCGCGTACGTCCACGGTCTGCGCGCGCATGATGCCCGGCAGCGGGATGACCGGCGACTTCGCCAGCGTCTTGAACATGTTCGTCGCGAAGTCGTGGAACTGCGCGGCCCGCAGGATCGTGTACGGCAGCCCCGAGGCGATGACCGCCTCCTCCGCCGCGATCTTGCTGCGGAAGTAGCCGAACGGGACCTGGTCCGCGCCGATGACCGACATGTACAGGAAGTGCCGCACCCCGCCCGCCGCGACCGCGGCCTTCAGCAGGTGACCGGTCGTCACCTCGTCGCCCTTCGGGTTGCCCGCGAGGTGCACGACGGTCTCCACACCCTCCAGGGCCCCGGCCGTCCCCGGGTCGCCGTCCTGCGACAGGTCGCCGGTCACGTACACGACGCCGTCGTCGTCCGACGCGTGCGCCGACCGGCTCAGGACGCGCACGGTACGCCCCGCCTCACGCAGCAGCGGCAGTACGTGCCGCCCCAGGTTGCCGGTCCCGCCGGTCAGCAGGATCGGGGCCGCGGGGGTCTTCTCGGTGTTCGACATGTGGACGTCACTCCTCTTCGGTGGGCCGCCGTGCGGCAGGTTACCGTGATGACCCGCGGCAGAAGGGGAATGTGACCGATGGACCAAAGCGCCCTGTCGGCCGAGCAGTTCGAGGCGGAGCGGCCCCGGCTGCGGAGCGTCGCCTACCGCATGCTCGGCTCCGCCGCGGAAGCCGACGACGCCGTGCAGGAGGCGTGGCTGCGGCTGAGCCGTGCGGGCGCGGACGGCATCGACAGTCTGCCCGCGTGGCTGACCACCGTCGTCGGCCGGATCTGCCTCAACGTACTGCGCTCGCGCGCCACCCACCGCGAGGACCCGCTCGACGACGCGCTGCTGCGGGAGCCCGCGGCGGCCGGTGACGAGGCGCGCGACCCCGAGGAGGAGGCGGTCCTCGCCGACTCCGTCGGCCTGGCCATGATGGTCGTGCTCGACACGCTCACGCCGCCGGAGCGGGTCGCGTTCGTGCTGCACGACATGTTCGCCGTGCCCTTCGACGAGATCGGCGCGCTCACGGAGCGGACACCGGCCGCGGCCCGGCAGCTCGCGAGCCGCGCCCGGCGCCGGGTCCGCGGCGCGTCCACGCCGCCGCCCGCGACCGGCGGGCAGCAGCGGCTCGTCGAGGCGTTCCGCGCCGCCTCCCGTGGCGGCGACCTGCAAGGCCTCCTCGCGGTCCTCGACCCCGACGTCGTCCTGCACGCCGACCGTGCCGCGGGCCCCACGCCCGAGCCGGTCCACATCCGGGGCCGCGAGCGCGTCGCCCACGGCGCCTCCGCGGCCGCCGCGCGCGTCGCCTTCACGGAGATCGCCCTCGTCGACGGCCGCCCCGGCCTCGTCATGGCCCCCGCGGGGCGGCTGCGCCTGGTGCTCGCCTTCTCCTTCACGGAGGAGGACGCGACGGGCCCGGCCCGCATCACATCCATCGACGTGATCGCCGACCCCACCCGCCTCCACGAGGTGACGATCACGCTCCTGTGAGCCCACCCCTCCCCGCGGAGGGCCTGCGGCCCGCCCCCACCGGCCGGTGGTCCGGATCGGACCGAACTGCTCCCCCGGGTCGGTTGACTACCCGCGCCCCGGTGGGGGCTGGGGGCACCTCCCAGGCGAAGCTCTGGGGGAGCGCAGTTCCCCGCGCCCCTGAAAACGAGGGCCCCGCGCGGCGGCGCGACGCTCATCCCTGGGCGAGGGTGTCGCCCAGGGGGGTGCGGCGGTAGTGGACCTCGTGGTGGTGGCGGGTGGAGGTGACGAGCCCGGTCGCGCGGAGGACGGCGAGGTGCTCGGAAACCGTCGCGGCAGCGACCCCGTGGTGGTGGGCGAGCCACGCCGTGGAGGCGGGTTCGGTGAGGGCGGTCAGGAGGCGCGCGCGGGTGCGCCCGATGAGGCGGCCGAGCGCGGCGGCCGCGTCCGCCGAGGTGCCCGGCGGCTGCCACAGCGTGCCGATGCCGCGCGCGGGGTAGATGAGGGTGGGCTGCCAGGGCGGGTCCAGGACGATCACGACCTGGTCCCATTTGAAGGCGCTGGGCACGAGGACGAGGCCTTCGCCCACGAGGTCGCGGTGGTCGGACCCGCCGTGTTCGCGGGTGAGCACACCGTCGTGCCAGCGCACGGACGGGTGAAGTTCGGCGAAGAGCCGGTCCAGGCCTCCGGCGGCGAGCCGTCCGCTCTGGTAGGCGATGTCCGCCTGGAGCAGCGCCCGGGTCCGGGCCCAGTACGGCTCGACGAGGGCCTGCCACGCCGCCCGGACGGTGTCCGCGAGCATGCGGACGACGTCGGCGGGCTCGCCTCCGAGCAGCAGTCGGCCGGTGGCGGTGCGGGCGGCGCCCGGGGTGTCGGCGAGGGAGCGGGCGATCTCGGTGCGGGCCTGCTCGGGCGGGGTCGCGGCGATACGGGCGAGGTCGGCGGCGAAGGAGTCGACGCCGGCGTCGGGTGGTGGGGAGAGGAAGTCGGGGGTGTAGCCGCGGCGCGGCTGGAGGAGGGTGAGGGGGCGCAGGTCGAGTCCGGCGAGGCGGGGTGCGGTCTCGGCGAGCCAGCGTGCGTGGTGCCCGGGGGGCTGCGGCCCGGTCGCGACGCGTACGGCGGCGAGCGTCTCGAAGGCGGGGGAGTAGGCGAAGCGGCACCGCAGCAGGTCGTCGGGTCCGAAGCGGAGGGTGGTCACGGCGGGCACCTCCTCGGGTGTGCGGTGGGCCCGGGTCGGGCGGGGACCCCGGAGGGCCCCGCGCGGCGGCGGCAGGGAACCGGCGCGCGGACGGGGACGGCGCTCCTACCGTACAAGAAGTGATTCGGCGAGGGCCGAATGAGTGGTGGGCCGTGCGGGCGGGCTCGCAGGATGGCGGCGCCGGGCCCGGTGAGGGGCGGCGGACACCGTGAACTGGAGTGTGAGCAGCGATGAACGACTACCCGGGCAGCCCCGCCCCCGCGCCTGCCGAGGAGTGGGAGCGGCGGGACGTCGCGTTGTGGGCGGAGATCGACGGCTACCCGTCGGCGGAGGACTTCCGGGCGGCGGTGGACGCGCTCGTCGCCGAGCTGCCGGACGGCGATCCCACGGGGCTCTTCGAGCGGGCCGCGGCCTGGGACTCCACCGGGCACTCCGACAAGGCGGTCCCGCTCTACCGTGCCGCGCTCGCGGGCGGTGTGCCCGGGGAGCGCCGCCGCCGGGCGGTGATCCAGATGGCCAGCTCGCTGCGGAACCTCGGCCGCGCCGAGGAGAGCGTCGCGCTGCTGACCGAGGAGCGCGAGCGCACCAGCGACCACCTGGACGACGCTGTCGTGTGCGTTCTCGCCCTCTCCCTCACGGAGGTGGGGCGGGCCCGGGAGGCGGTCTCGCTCACGGTCGGCGCGCTCGCGCCCCATCTGCCGCGCTACCAGCGCTCGATGGGCGTCTACGCACGGCTGCTGGTGGAGGACGAGGGCTGACGGGGAGCTGCGGGGCCCTCCGCGCACGCGCGGAGGGCCCCGTCGTTCAGCCGAACACCTGCATCTCGTAGAGCGAGTAGCCCCACTGCCCAGACAACTGGCTGCCCTGCATGCGGACGTAGCGTGCCTGCCCGCTGACGGGGATCTTCTCCGTTCCGCCGCCCGAGGTGGGCTGGCTGTAGAGGGTGTGCCAGGTCGTGCCGTCCGTGGAGCCCTGGATCGTGTAGGACTTGGCGTAGGACGCCTCCCACGACAGATCCACCTCGGACAGGTTCTGCGTGCTGCCGAGGTCCACCTGGATCCAGCTGTTGGGGTCCTGGTTGGCGCTCCACCGTGTGGCCTGGTCGCCGTCGAAGGCCTTCGCCGCGGACTGGTCGGCGCTGGACTGCGACGACGCCGAAGCGGGCTTGTTCAGCGCCAGATTGGCCCTGGGCGCGGCCATCGTGAGGTTGACGGTGACCTGCTTGCCCGCCTGGAGCGGCAGCACCCGGGCGATGGTCCCGAGCGGCGAGTTCTGCACGGTCGTGCCGGTCGCCGTGATCGAGGTGATGCCCGCGCGCTGGATGAGCGTGAGGTTCTGGTCGATCTTCGAGGTGAGCGTGACCTTCGCGGTGTGCGCGGCGGTGTCCCACGTCAGGTTGTCGATCGTGAACTGGCTCTTGCCGAGCATCCCGGAGATGGAGCCCTTGTCGAGGCCCTTGGGCAGGGCGGGCAGCAGTTCCAGGGTGCCGGGGCTGGTGGCGGCCAGCATCTCCATCATCACCGTGGGCACGGAGTTGACGACGTCCGTGGCGAAGGTGTTGTGGCCGTTGTAGTGGGAGGTGGCCATGCTGCTGTAGTAGTAGTCGTCCTTGGCGAAGCGCAGCAGCTTGGCGCCGACGGAGTCGGCCTGGTCGAGGTCGGCGGCGATGAGCGCGCCGTGCAGCAGTCCGTGCCCGGCGTTCTCGTAAGCGCCCTGGTCCTTCTTCGCCAGGAAGACCTGTGCGGCCTTGAACTGGGCGGGGTTGGACTCCGGGGTGATCTCGCGGTAGGGCCACACCGGCATGAGGCCGCTGCTGTGCCGGTGCTGGTAGTTGTTCTTGTTCTCCAGGTCGGGCCATGCCCATTCGGCGAGCGCGCCGTCGTTGTTGATCAGGTACGGCGGCAGGTGGTCGAGCTTCTCCTGCCACACCGGGATCTTGTCGGCGTCGCGGCCGAGGGTCTTCGCGGTCTGGATGAGCGTGCTGAGCGCGAACTTGGCGCCGGAGATGTCGTAGACGGAGTTGACGGCGAGCGGTGTCCCGCCGGGCGGGGTGTTCTCGGGCGAGATGGACCCGGCGAAGATGTACTTGCCGTTCGCGTCCTTCTTGACGAGGAAGTCCTCGTAGAAGTCGCCCATGTCGCGGATCAGCGGGTAGTACTTGTCGGCGAGGAAGGTCTTGTCGCCGGTGACCTCGTAGTACTCCCAGAAGGGTTCCAGCAGCCAGGACTCCCCGCCGGTCACGTACTGGTAGGGGTAGTCGTAGTTGATGTTGGAGATCAGGCCTTCCCCGTTGGGGGTGTTGCCGCCGGTGAGCATGCCGCGGGTGCCGAGCAGCTTCTTGGCGTTGGTCTCGAAGTCCTTCTGCCACTGCTGGTTGAGCCAGAAGTAACCGGCCATCGCCTCGGGCATGTTGCCGATGTTGCCGCTGGAGATCTGCAGGTTGAGGTTGGCGTCGAGGTGGTAGTAGCCGTCCCAGCCGACGTTGCTGTCGCCCGTCCAGTTGCCGAGCAGGTCGGGGGCCTCGGTGGGGCCGCTGGAGCCGAGCAGGTGGTAGCGCCCGGCGTAGAACATCCGCTCGTAGAGGGCGGGGATCGGCGTCGCGGACGACTTCTGCTCGGCGAGCAGCTGCTCGGTGGACTTGGCGCGGTCGGCGGGGGTGGCGCCGAAGTCGATCGAGACGCGGCCGAAGACCGAACTGTGCGCGCCGGTGTGGCGGTTGAGGAGTGTCGGGTAGTCGGTGCTCAGCCCGGCCAGCTTCTGCTGGAGCAGGTTCCGGTTCCACTCCTGCTCGGCCGGGACCCCGCCGTTGTAGGTGCCGTTGTAGCGCTGGGTGAGCGACAGCAGCAGCACATAGCTGGCGTTGGCGACCGTCACCTGGCCGTTGCTGATGCTGCGGGTGCCGTCGCTGACGATGCGGGTGACGCCCTCGTAGCCCGCGTTGTAGCTGCCGCTGGGGTACTTGGCGCGGATGTCGAGGTAGTCGGTGGTGGAGTTGTCGGTGAAGGTGACGCCCTTGTCGAGCAGGTGCATGCCCGGGTCGACGGACAGCCCCAGCGTCATCGTCTCCTTCTGGCCGGGCGGGGCCGCCTGGTACTGGACGGTGGCGCCGTCGGTGCGGGAGACGAACGAGTCCCGCTCCCACGCGCCCTTGCTGTCGCTCCAGTTGACCTTGACCACGCCCGCGCTGTAGTCGGTGGAGCGGACGTAGTTGCTGATCGCCCCGGCGTCGGGCATCTGGATGGTCATCTTGTAGCCGGGGTGTTTGCTGCCCTCGCCGCCGCCCTGGTAGCCCTGCACGTTCGCGGCGAGCGTGTTGGCCTGCTGGTACTGCCCGGCGATCAGCTCGTTGCGGATCGTGTCGATGTCGCCCTGGCTGACGGTGTTGAAGGTGCGGTGCGGGTGGGCCTCCGTCCGCGCCATGAAGAAGTCCTTGTCGTCGAAGACGACGGTGTCGTTGCGCGGGTTGCCGAAGACGATGACCCCCTGCTTGCCGTTGCCGGCGAGCAGCCCGTCCTGCCAGTCGTCGTAACTGGCCGGGTAGGTCGTGGAGGGCGCGACGGTCGGCGAGCCCACGGCGCCGGAGCCGCCGGTGGTGGCGGTGCCGTAGACGGCGAACTCCCACAGCGAGTAGCCGTACGAGGTGGCCGGGGTGACGCCCTGCATCCGGACGTAGCGGGCGCTTCTGTTGACGGCCGCGGTCTCGGTGCCGCCGTGGCCGCTCGTGGTGGAGTAGGCGTCCGTCCAGTGCACGGAGTCGTCCGAGACCTGGACCCTGTACGCGCTCGCGTAGGCCGCCTCCCAGTTGAGGGTCACGGACGTGACGGCGTAACTGCCCGCCAGGTCCACGTAGATCCAGGCGTTCGGGTCGTTGCTGTGGTCGCTGGACCAGCGGGTGGCGGTGCTGCCGTCGATGGCGTTCGCGGCGGTGTAGGCGCCGTCCTGGTAGGAGGCGACGGCCCGGGTGCCCGGGTTGCGGGAGAGGTTGACGGGGGAGTCGGCGTGCGAGACGGACGCCTGGAGGGCGAGCGCCAGCAGCAGGAAAAAGAAGGTCACGGCGACGCCGAGCAGCCTTCTCCCGCCGGGCGTCCGGTGGGCGGGTGGGGGATTCATGGGGGGCTCGCTCCTCAGCTGCCGGAGGTGACGCGCAGGGACGAGATGAGGTCGTTGTTGCCGGTCGCGGTGAGGTCGGGGGTGTCGGCGGTGAAGGTCCACGCGGTGCCGGAGAAGCCCGCGTCCGCGTAGCCGGTCACGGTGCTGCCCGCGGGGACGCGGATCGAGGAGATGCTGTCGTTGCCGATGCCCCTGGCCTGGAGGGCGGCGAGGTCGTAGCTGCCGGGGGCGAGGACGGCGGACGGGCCGCCGTAGTTGGCGTCCCCGTAGACGGTGGCGCCGCCCGCGGCTCCCGTGACGGGGGTGCCGTAGACCGCGAACTCGTAGAGGGAGTAGCCGTACTGGGTCGCCGGGGTGACGCCTTGCATGCGGACGTAGCGGGCGTTGCGGTTGACGGTGGCGGTCTCGGTGCCGCCCTGGCCGGTGGTGGTGGAGTACGCGTCCGTCCAGTGGCTCCCGTCGTCCGAGACCTGGATCTTGTACGCCTTCCCGTACGCCGCCTCCCAGTCCAGCCGCGCGGTCGTGACCGCGTACTCCGCGCCGAGATCGACCTGCAGCCAGGCGTTGGGGTCGTTGCTGTGGTCGCTGGACCAGCGCGAGGCGCTGTTGCCGTCGATGGCGTTGGCGGCCAGGTAGGTGCCGTCCTGGTAGGAGGCGGTGGCCTTGGCGTTCGCGCCGAGCGAGAGGTTCACCGGGGTCCCGGCCGGCGGTGCGGGCGGGGTCGGGACGGTCTGCCCGGCGGGCGGCCACAGGGTGAAGGTGTTGCTGCCGCCGTGCGCGGCGGCGAAGGGCCCGGCCATGGTGTTGGTGGAGGCGACGGGCTTGCCGAAGAAGTCGGTCGTCACGTCGGCGGCGATCTGCTGGTTGGCGAGCGGGATGGTGCCCACCCGGGCCCGGGTGACCGGGGTGTTGCCCTGGATGCCGGACGCGTCGAGGTCGAAGCTCAGCGACATGCCGGTGTTGGTGGCCGTGTAGTGGACGTTGCTGAGCGTCCCGGTCGAATTGCCCTCCTTCACCTGGGTCTTGTCGGCGGCGTTGTCCGGGAGGGCCGAGCCCTGGACGAGGTTGTTGAGCCAGAAGAACTTCTCCGGCGAGGTGAGCGCGGTCGTCTCGTTCATCGTGCCGGGCTGGAAGTAGTACGCGTCGCGGCCGCTTCCGTCGTTGTGGATGGTGCCGTTGTCGAGGAAGAGGTTGTTCGCGAAGACGACGCCGGTCGCGTCGAGGGTGCGGATGTCGCTGTTGCCGATGAAGACGTTGTTGTCGACGAGGACGGGGCCGAACACCGCCTCGGCGTAGTAGCCCCAGGGGCTGTTCATCACGACATTGCCGGTGATGCGGACGTTCTGGTTGCCCCAGTCGGTCCAGATGCCCGCGGAGTTGCTGCCCTTGGAGTTCTTGACGTAATTCCCCTTGATCAGGCCCTCGTTCATGTAATGGACCTTGATCGGGGCCGTCTCCGCGCCGCTGAACTCGTTGCGGTAGTCGGTGTCCTCGATCATGTTGTAGAGGATCTGCGAATGCCACGAGAAGACGCCCGCGATACCCGACTGCCCGCATTTGGCGATGTAGTTGTTGCGCACGATGTGCGAGCCGTAGGCGCTGGTGTTGTGGAAGTCGGTGCGCGGGGTGCCCGGCCGGTTTCCGGCCCAGGTGTCGTTGCTCAGGCCGATGTCGATGCCGATGGTGCGGGCGTTGATCACGATGTTGTTCTCGATGATCCACTTCAGCCCGCCGTAGACGCTGATCGCGCCCGCCTGGCGGCGGTCGGGGCTGTCGGGGAAGTCCGAGTAGGTGTTGGCGGCGTGCTTGATCGTGAAGCCGTTCACCGTGATGTAGCCGAGGCCCCACACGTCCGGGGCGAAGACCTGCCGCCGGACGTTGATCTCGGCCAGGCGCGCGTTGGGGTCGGCGCCGCTGAAGTTGGCCCAGACGGTGGTGCTGGACGAGCCGACCTCGGAGTACCAGGTGCCGGGCGCGCTCTGCACGTTCGCGAGCGAGGGCTTCTCGTAGTACGCGGTCTCGTCGAGGTAGACGTCACCGGCGGTGTAGCCCGCGAAGGTGCCCCCGCCGCCGCCGTTGGGCTGGCCCTGGGCGTACGGGTTCCAGTCGCCGAAGTAGCTGTTGGGCAGCGTCACGCTCCACACGTCACCGCTGCCGTGCGTCCAGGAGTTGATCTCCTCGGAGCCCTTGACGGTGACCTCGCCGTCGCCCGCGTCGGTGTACGTGATGCGGTGCTGCTCGTCGGTGCCGCCGCGGGCGGGCTTGACCGTCTCGCGGTAGAGCCCGGCGTGCACCACGACGGTGTCGCCGGGCTGGGCGACCTGCGCGGCGTGGTTGATCGTCAGATACGGCGACGTCTGCGTGCCCGCGTTGCCGTCGTTGCCGTTCTTGGCGACGTGGATGACGCGCGGGGCGTCGGCGGCGTGCGCGGGGCTCGCGGCGGGCAGCGCGAGCACGGCGAGGGCGGCTGCCCCGAGCGTCGCGCATATCCGGGTGAGGGTCCTGACCAGGCCCCCGGCCTGGTGTTTCCTGCGGGTGCGTCCCGTTCTCACAGGAACTCCTGACTTAGTTTCTTAATTAATCTATTGAAGTCACGGCCGTCGTCCGGCGGCAACGTCTGGCGGTCGTGCACCGTACCGGCGCCCCGAAGGCGCGGCAATACATCGGACGAAAGTGCCCGCTGTTGGGGGGCTGCGGGGATACGGCCGCGGTCTGCGCGGGGGGTACGGCCGTGATCCGCGCGGGGATACGGCCGCGGTCTACGCCTGGCCGCGCGCGGCCAGTTGCGGCCCGTGGCCCGGCGCCACCGAACCCTGGAGCACCAGCGCGGCCCCGCCGATCGCGGCGGCGTCCCGCGGGTTGCTCGACAGATGGACCCCCACCCCGTGCACGTCCCGGGTGTACGCCCGCTCCGCCAGCCGCTGCCGGATCGCGCTCACGTAGATCGACCCGGCGACCGCGAAACCGGGCCCGGCCAGCACCAGGGTGTCCAGGTCCCAGAGGTTGGCGAGCGCCACCGCGCCCTCGGCGAGCAGCGCCGCCGACTCGTCGACGAGTGCGCGGGCCGGCTCGTCCCCGTAGATCGCCGCCCGCGCCAGGACGTCGAAGGCGCGCGCGTCCGGGTCGCCGGCCCGGATCCGCAGCCGCTCCGCCAGCTCCGGCACCGCGCGGGCCCGTGCGACGACCGCCCGCGGTGCCGCGTACAGCTCCAGGCAGCCGCGGTTGCCGCACGGGCAGGGTTCGCCGTCCCGCTGGACGGCCACATGTCCGATCTTTCCCGCGTTGGAGCTGGCCCCGCGGTGCAGCGAGCCGTCCAGTACGACACCGGAGCCGATGCCGGAGTTCATGTAGAGGCAGCCGAAGGTGCGCTCCCGGGAGACCTGCCGCCCCCAGAACTCGCCGACCGTCGCGGCCGCCGCGTCGCTGTCGACCAGCACCGGCACGCCCAGCTCGCCCGCCAGCGCGCCCGCGAGGTCCAGCCCCGCCCACTGCGGCAGGCCGGGCGGTGCGAGGAAGCCGCCGCGCGCCACGTCCACCGGCCCCGGTCCGACGACCGCGAGCCCGGCCACGCTCTGCGGCTCCAGCCCGAGCCCCTCGGTGACGTCCCGGTAGAGCCCGGCGAGCCGCCCGGCCGCGTCGCCGCCCTCCCCCTCCGGCGCCGCGCCCGGTCCCGCGACGAGCTGGCGCCCGACCGTCCCGCCCCGCGTGTCGGTGACGACGCAGGTCAGCGCGTCAGCCCCGACGTGGATGCCGACGCCGTACGCGGCCCGGGAGTTGATGACCAGCATCGCGCGCGGCTTGCCGCGGGTCGCGACCGTGTCGCCGGTCTCGCGCACCACACCGTCGTCGATGAGCCGCCGCACGATGTTGGAGATGGTCGGCTGGGTGAGGCCGGTGGCGTTCACCAGCTCCACCCTGCTGATCGGGCCGGACGACCTGATGAGGTCGACGATGAGCGCGCGGCTGCCGGGACCCGCGGCCGCCGACTCCCGTCGGGCCACCCTCGACCACCTCTCGCCTCGCCGTACGCTGTCGCACGACTACGTTACCGGCGAGGTTATCCGTGCCGGAGGGGCCGACCGACCAGGAGGACGCCATGGCCGCCGACGCGGAGCGCACGGAAGAGCCCCGGGGGCCGCGGCGCGGGGTGCCGGTGGGCCTGGCGCTCGTGCGGGACGCCGAGGTGCTGGGCGCCGAGCCGTTCTTCCACGAGTTCATCGCCGGGATCGAGCGCGTGCTCGTCCCGCTCGGGGTGCCGGTGCTGCTCCAGGTCGTCGCCACCGTGCAGCAGGCCGCCGACCGGATGCGGGCGTGGGCGCGGCTGGGCCAGGTGCAGGGCGTGGTCCTCATCGACCTGCTGCCCGGCGACGAGCGGGTGGAGCTGGTGCGCGAGCTGGGCCTGCCGTGCGTCGTGATCGGCGACCCGGTCACCGCGGGCGGGCTGCCCGCGGTGTGGACGCAGGACGACGTGGCGATGCGGGGCGTGGTCGCCGAACTGGTCGGGGCGGGGCACACCCACCTCGGGCACGTCGCCGGGCCCGCGCCCATGGCGCACACGATCATCCGCCGCCGTACCTTCGAGGCCGCGGCCGCCGAGCACGGGGTGCGCACCACCGCCTTCGAGGGCGACTACTCGCAGGGCGCGGGGGTGCGGGCGCTGGCGGCCGTGGCCGCGCTGGAGGACCGGCCGACCGCGGTGGTCTTCGACAACGACGTGATGGCGCTCGGCGCGCTGCACGAGGCCGCCCGCCTCGGCCTCGCCGTCCCCGCGGACCTGTCCCTGGTGGCGTGGGACGACTCCGCGCTGTGCCAGCTCGCCGCCCCGCCGCTGAGCGCGGTCAGCCATGACGTGCAGGAGCTGGGGGAGCTGGTCGGGGCGACGCTCGCGGGCGCGCTGGCGGGGGAGCCCGCGACGACGGTACGGGCCGCGCCCGCGCGCCTGGTGGTCCGCGGCCGCCTCTGAGGCTCCCTTACGCGGCGGCACGCAGCGTTCCCTGTGTTCACCTGCGGGTATCCGGCTCTTTAATAGATTACTAATCTTTCTTATTGACACCGCCCCCGGCCTCCGCGACTCTGTGGGTCAGCCCGGCCGCCGCAGGCCGCGCACGCTCGTACGTTCCCAGCAAAGGAAAGCTCTATGGACCACCGCACCAGGCCCCGGGCCGCCGTGCGCGTCGTGGCCGCGTCCGTCGTCAGCGCCCTCGCCCTCGCCCTGAGCGCGTGCGGCACGAGCGGCGACCAGGCGGGCGGCGACACCGGCAAAAGCAACTCGATCGACGTCGTCACCCGCTGGACGGCGGGCAACTCCGCGGCCGCCGCGCAGTCCCGGGTCTTCCAGGACTTCACCGAGAAGACCGGCGTCAAGATCAACGCCACCGACGGCCTGGAGACCATCGACGACCAGGTGGAGAACGCGGTCGCCGCAGGCAAGTCGCCGGACGTCGTGATCGTCAACCTCTACGACAAGACGCTCGGCTGGCTCGACGCGGGCGTCACCGTCCCCGTCGACGACTACGTCACCCAGTGGGGCCTGGCCGACAAGCTCAAGCCCGCCGCGCTCGACGAGTGGCGGGTCGGCGGCAAGCCCGGCGGCAAGCTCCAGGGCCTGCCGTTCTCCGGCTTCAGCTGGCCGGTCTGGTACAACACCGACCTGCTGAAGAAGGCGGGCGTCGACAAGATCCCGGCGACCACCGACGAGCTGATCGACGCGGCGAAGAAGCTGCGCGCCAAGGGCATCCAGCCGCTCACCGTCGGCGGCAACGACTGGACCGGGCAGAAGCTCTTCTACCAGCTCGCCGAGTCCTACACGGACGCCGCGACCATGGAGAAGGTCATGCAGAGCGGCGGCTACTGCGCCACGCCGTCCGTCATGAAGGGCATCCAGCTCTTCACGCAGCTGCGCGACGCGGGCGTCTTCGCCGACCACGCCGCGGGCCTGAACGCCGACGCGATGTACGCCTCCTTCTACTCCGGCAAGTCCGCGATGATGTCGGCCGGTTCCTGGGCGTACACCGAGGCCAAGGGCTCCAAGACCGGTATCGAGACGCACACCACGCTGGCCGGCCTGCCGATACCCGCCGGTTCCGTCCACCGGCAGCCGACCGCCCTCCAGGGCTTCACCGGCGTCGGCTTCATGATCACCAAGCGCGGCGCGTCCAAGGACCGCATCGACAACGTCAAGAAGTTCATCACCTCCTTCTACGCGGACGCCACGGTCGGCGACTTCGTCAAGGACGCGAGCATCCTGCCGCCCACCACCGGCGACTTCTCCTCCTACGCCACCGACCCGCTGCTGTCGCAGTCGCTCAAGCTCGACGGCTCGGTCGACTACGCGGTGGTGCCCGACGTGTGGATCGGCGCCGCGTCCGACCCGATCATCCAGGTCCTGACCGGGGCGTACGGCAAGTCCTCCGCCGACAAGATCTGCAAGGGCCTCGACGACGCCACCAAGAGCTGAGCCCCGCGGGAGGGGCCGCCGCCACGCACCGGACGGCGGCCCCTGCCGCGCGAAGCCCGCTCCCGTGAGACGCCCGCTCCCGCACGACGCCGCCCGCCCCCGTACCGCCCGGCATCCGCCCCGGCCGAAAGAAACGCCTGCTCATGACATCCACCAGCATCCTGGCCGGCGGCACCCGCGCCGCACCGCCGTCCACTTCCGGCCGAGCCCGCCGCCGGCGCCCCGGCGGCCTCAACACCCCCCGCCTGCTGTGGCTCACGGTCCCGTCCCTGGTGTGGTTCGCGGTCTTCTCCGTCGGCCCGCTGGTGGCGATGTTCGTCATCGCGACGCTGCGCTGGAAGGGGCTGATCTACGACCCGAGCTACGTCGGCGCCGAGAACATCCGGCACGTCTTCGGCGACGAGGTCTTCCACGACGCGCTGCGCAACAGCGCCGTGCAGGTCGCCGTCGTCATCCCGGTGATGATCCCGCTGGCCTTCATGCTCGGCTACCACCTGAGCACCAAGCCGCGCGGCTACCGGGTGCTGTCGATCCTCTACTTCTCGCCCGGCCTGATCTCCATCTCCGTGACCGGCATGATCTTCTACGGCGTGCTGTCCCCGGACGGCGGCGCCAACGGCGCCCTCAACGCCCTCGGCCTGGACTCCCTCGCGCACTCCTGGCTCGCCGACCCGGCCACCGCGCTGCCCAGCCTCATCGCGATCGACCTGTGGCGCGGCGTCGGCTGGACCGCCGTGCTGTTCGCCGCGCGCCTGTCCAGCGTGCCCGGCGACGTCATCGAGGCCGCCCGGCTCGACGGGGCGGGGCGCTTCCGCATCATGTGGCAGATCACCTTCCCGATGGTCAAGGACTACGTCCGCACCCTCACGATGCTGCAGTTCCTGTGGACGCTCTTCACGTCCGCCGCGCTCATCCTGCTGCTCACCAAGGGCGGCCCCGGCACCTCCTCCACCACGCTGTCCTACCTGGTCTACGAGAAGGCGTTCTCGCAGAGCGACCTCGGCTACAGCCAGGTGGTCGGCGTCGTCCTGCTGCTGATCGGCGTCGCCGGGATGCTGCTGATCCGCGCGCTGCTGCGCAGCCCCCTGGAGAAGACCCGATGACGACGACCTCCGCCCGCCCGCACGCGCACGCCCGCAGCGCCGCGACCACCCGTACCGTCCGCCGCTCCCGGCGGCGCGGCGGCGGACTGCTCGCCGTACCGCTGTCCTGGGTGTACGCGCTGCTGCTCGCCGCCCCGCTCTACTACCTGCTGGTCAGCGCGCTCAAGACGAACATCGAGATCTTCACCCACCCCTTCGCGCTGCCGAAGGACTGGCTGTGGGGCAACTTCCGCACCGCGTGGCGGACCGCCCACCTCGGGCAGGCGCTGCTGAACTCCGCGCTGATCTCCGCCGTCGCCATCGTGCTGACGCTCGGTCTGGCGCTGCCCGCCGCCTTCGCGCTCGCCCGCCTCGACAACCGGCTCAGCCGGATCGTGACCGGCGCGTTCTCCGCGGGCTTCCTGATCCCGCCGTTCGCCGCGCTGATCCCGACCGTGATCCTCGCGATCAAGCTGCACATGTTCTACACGCGCGAATTCCAGATGCTCTTCCTGCCCGCGAGCGCGCTGCCGCTGTCGGTGCTGCTGCTCACGCAGTTCATGAGGACCGTGCCGCCCGCCCTCGTGGAATCCGCGGCGCTGGACGGCGCGGGCAACTGGCGGCTGCTCGTCAACGTCTTCGTGCCCATCGCCATGCCGGGCGTCGTCAGCGTGGCGATCCTCCAACTGCTCACCTTCTGGAACGAATACCTCTTCTCACTCACCATCACCGGCACCGCACCGGACCTGCGCACCGCCCAGGTCGCGCTGCCCACGCTGGTGTCCGACGCGACCGACTTCGGCGTCCTCACCGCCGGCACCGTGCTGACCCTCCTGCCGGTGTACGTCGCCTACTCGCTCGCCAGCCGCCGTATGCAGGAAGCACTCACCGCAGGGGCAGTCAAGGGATGACACTCAGCACGCACACCTCCACCACCCCCGACCGGGCCGCCGCCGTACGGCACGACCTCGGCGGGACCTGGCAGCTCAGCTGGACCGGCGGCCCGGACACCGCGCCCGCCGCCGTCCGCGGGGCGGCGCTGCCCGCGCGGGTGCCCGGCGAGGTGCACACCGCGCTGCTCGCCGCGGGCCTGCTCGCCGACCCCGACGTGGGGCTCGGCGAGGCCGCGCAGGAGTGGGTCGGCCGCTCGCAGTGGGCCTACCGCCGCACCTTCACCTGG
Source organism: Streptomyces sp. NPDC021224 (assembly GCF_044332905.1). Taxonomy (NCBI): domain Bacteria; kingdom Bacillati; phylum Actinomycetota; class Actinomycetes; order Kitasatosporales; family Streptomycetaceae; genus Streptomyces; species Streptomyces sp. NPDC021224. The sequence continues at coordinate 78,662 of NZ_JBIRPW010000022.1, forward strand.
ACCTCGGCTCCCGGCGCGCGCACCGACCTCGTCGCCGACGGCCTCGACACCGTCGCCGAGGTGTACGTCAACGGGCGGCACGCCGGGTCCGCCCGCTCCCAGCACCTCGGCTACCGCTTCCCGCTCGACGGCCTGCTGCGCGCGGGCGAGAACGAGATCGAGGTCCGCTTCGCCTCCGCCTGGGACGCCGCCCTCGCCCACGAACGCGCGCACGGCCCGCTGCCCTCCCCGTACGACGAGCCCTACGCCCACGTCCGCAAGGCCGCCGCCAACTTCGGCTGGGACTGGGGCCCGCACTACGTCACCGCGGGCATCTGGCGCGGCATCCGGCTGGAGACGTACGCGGGCCGGATCGACCACGTCCGCCCGCTCGTCGCCCTCGCGCCCGGCCACGACAGCGCCGAGGTCACCGTGCACGTGGCCGCCGACGCGCCCGCCGGGGCCCGGGTCCTGGCCGAGCTGACCGACCCGGCCGGGCGCCCCGCCGGAAACGCTGCCGGTTGGGTCGGCGAGGACGGCGAGGCCGTCGTGACCTTCTCCCTCGACGCCCCCGACCTGTGGTGGCCGGTGGGCCTCGGCGCCCAGCCCCGCTACGGGCTGCGCGCCCGGCTGGAGCTGGACGGCGAACCGCTCGACGAGACGTCCGTACGCTTCGGGGTCCGCTCCGTCGCCCTCGACGAGACCCCCGACGCGACCGGCGCCCGCTGGGCGCTCGTCGTCAACGGCCGCACCGTGCGTATCCGCGGCTACAACTGGATCCCCGACGACACCCTCGCGAGCCGCGCCACCCCGCAGCGCGTCGCCACCCGCATCGACCAGGCCCTCGCGGGCAACGCCAACCTGCTGCGGATCTGGGGCGGCGGCCACTTCGCCACCGAGGACTTCCTCGACGCGTGCGACGAACGCGGCATGCTCGTCTGGCACGACTTCCTCTTCGCGTGCGCCGCCTACAGCGAGGACGACGACACCGCCGCCCTCGTCACCGCCGAGGCCGAGCAGGCCGTCGCCCGCATGGCCCCGCACCCCAGCCTCGTCCTGTGGTGCGGCGGCAACGAGACCGTGCTCGGCCACCGGCACTGGGGCTGGACCGACCAGATCGGCGAACGCGGCTGGGGCGCCGCCTACTACCTCGACGTCCTCCCCGGCGTCCTCGCCCGCCTCGACCCGACCCGCCCCTACGTCCCCAACTCGCCGTGGTCCGGCAGCCTCGACGCCGACCCGGCCGCCGTCACACACGGCCCCAGCCACCTGTGGGACGCCTGGAACGACGCCGACTACGTCCACTACCGCGACCACGACCCGTCCTTCGTCTCCGAGATGGGCTGGTGCGGACCCGCCGCCTGGACCACCCTCGAACGCGTCCTCGACGGCGAGACCCCCGGCCCCGCGTCCCCCCTGACCCGCCACCACCTGCGCGCCATCGACGGCATGCACAAGCTCACCCGCGGCCTCCAGCCGCACTTCCCCGCCCCCGCGGAGGGCGCCGACTGGCACTTCGCGACCCAGCTCGTCCAGGCCCGCGCGGTCGCCGCGGGCGTCGAATGGCTGCGCTCCCGCGACCGCTGCGCCGGCGCCGTCGTCTGGCAGCTCAACGACTGCTGGCCCGCCATCAGCTGGTCCGCGGTCGACTCCGCGGGCGTCGAGAAACCCCTCTGGTACGCGCTCCGGCACGCCTTCGCCCCGCGGCTGGCGACCGTCCACCCCGCCGTCCCCGGCCCCACCCACGACCCGACCGGCCCCGCCGGTCTCGAACTCACCCTGGTCAACGACTCGTCCGCGGCCTGGCACCCGTCGGTGCACGTCCGCCGCGTCACCCTCGACGGCACGGAGCTGGCCGCCGCCCTCCTCGACCTCACCTGCCCCGCGGGCGGCCTCCTCCACGTCCCCCTCGGCCCCGAACTCGCCGCGCCGACGGACCCCCTGGGCGAGCTGCTCGTCGTCGACACCGACGCAGCCCGTACGACGTGGGCCTACCGCCCCGACCGCGCGCTGACCGCCCCGCCCCCCGCCCGCACCGTCATCGCCTCCACGGGAGACGGCGCGGTGCACCTGACGGTGACGGCGCACACGCTGCTGCGCGACGTGTGCGCCTTCCCCGACCGGCTGGCCGGTGCGCTCGGGGTCTCCCCGTCCGACCTCCTCGTCGACGAGTCCCTCGTCACCCTCCTCCCCGGCGAGACCCGCGTCTTCACCCTCCGAACCCGCTCAGGCCTCCCCCTCCCCCCGGTGGCCCTCCCGGAGGCCCTTCTGACGTGGGCGATCCGCTCGGCGGGCGAGCTGACGACGTAGGTCGGCGCCCGACAGGGGCGCGGGGCACGCGTTTTCAGGGGCGCGGGGGACTGCGCGGCCAGCCACGACGGTGGCACGGGCCGTCACCGGCCCGAAGGGGCAGTTCGATCCGATCCGGACCACCGGCCGGTGGGGGCGGCCCGCGCAGTTCCCCGCGCAGTTCCCCGCGCCCCTGAAACGGGCGCCCTGTTACGTTTTCCGCCCCTGCCACGTCGCAGACGTGAACGCACTTCGGCGGAAGGTGAGGCCATGACGGGACCAGCCCCGGAGGGCGACGCGTTGGCGCGGCTCTTCGAACAGGAGCGAGCCAAGCTCACAGCCGTGGCCCACCGCATGCTCGGCTCACGACCGGACGCCGAGGACGCGGTCCAGGAAGCATGGATCCGCCTCGCCCGCCAGAGCGACCCGCAAGGCATCGGCAACCTCGCCGCGTGGCTGACCACCGTGGTCGGCCGCGTGTGCGTGGACATGCTGCGCGCCCGCAAGGTCCGGCCCGAGGAGCCGTACGGCGCCCACGTACCGGAGTTCGAGGTCGTGGACGACGGCCCGGCGGCGGCGCCCGAGGCCGACGCGGTGCTCGCGGAGTCCGTGGGCGTCGCCCTCCTCGTGGTGCTGGACACCCTCGGGCCCGCCGAGCGCCTCGCGTTCGTGCTGCACGACATGTTCGCGGTGCCCTTCGACGAGGTCGGGCAGATCCTGGGGCGTTCGACGGACGCGGCGAAGATGCTGGCGAGCCGCGCCCGGCGCAAGGTGCAGGGCCCGCACGGGACGGCGGAGGGGCGGGTCCGGCGGCGCGCGGTGGTGGACGCCTTCCTGGCCGCCGCCCGGGCCGGGGACTTCGCGGGGCTGCTGGAACTGCTCGACCCGGAGGTGGAGTGGCGCTCGCTCTCCGACCAGGGTCTCGTCACGGCCCGGGTGGAGGCCGCCGAGCTGGCCGTCCGCGCCCAGCGCGGGGTCCGCGCGGTGGCGGTGTCCCACCCGGTGCTGGTCAACGGCGACCCGGGCGTCGCGGTGTGGGGCCCGCAGGGCAAGCTGCTGGGCCTGGTGGCCTTCGCGGTGTCGGACGCGGGCCGTATCACCGGAACGGTGACCGTGCGGAACCCGGCGCGGCTCGCGGCCCTGGACCTCCCGGCGGTGCTTACGGGCGGCGCCCCCACGCGGTGATCATCGGCGAGGTGCCGGTCGATCACCTCGTCCGTGGCGAGGCCCGCGGCGTCCGCGGTCCAGGACACCTCGACGTCCCAGATGCGCCGGGCGCGGCCGGGGGCCTGTCACACCCCGGGGATACGCTGCCGGTGACTGCCGGGTGACCGGCCCGCGGTCGTACGGAGGTGCCCCATGGCCCCGCAGCTGCGGATGAGCGCGATCACGCTCGACTGCCCCGACCCGCTCGCCCTCATGGCCTTCTACCAGGCGGCCACCGGCCTGCCCCCGCACCCGAAGTCCGACGCCGAGTTCGCCGGGATAGGCGGCACGGACGGCGAACTCCTGCTCGGCTTCCAGCGCGTCGACGACTACCGCGCCCCGCGGTGGCCCGGCCAGGACTCCCCGCAGCAGCTCCACATCTGCTTCACCGTCGACTCCGACCTCCCCACCGCCGAGGCCCGCCTCCGCACTCTCGGCGCCGCCCTCCCCGCCCATCAGCCGCACGGCGACAAGGCCCGCGTCCTCACCGATCCTGCGGGTCACCCCTTCTGCATCGTCCGGGGCTGAGCGCGCCCGGCTGCCGCCCCGGGGTCAGCGCGGGCCGATGGTGAAGCGCAGGACGCGGGAGTCCCGGGCGCGGAAGCCGAGCCGTTCGTAGAGGCGGTTGGCGGCTTCGCGGGAGGGGCGGGAGGTCAGGTCGACGGTGCGGGCACCGGCCTGTTCCGCGAGGCGCAGGGCGTGTTCGGTGAGGGCCGCGCCCACTCCGGCGCCGCGCGCGGCGCCGTCCACGACGACGTCCTCGATACGCGCCCGCAGGCCCGTCGGCAGCGGGAACATCACCAGCGTCAGCGTCCCGACGATCTCCCCGCCGAGCCGCGCGACCAGCACGGTGTTGGCCTCGCTGCCCACGACCCGCGCGACCCCGTCCGCGTCCAGTACCACCGCGCTGCTCGACAGCTGCGGCAGCAGCCGCGCGAGCGCCCCGACGACGTCCGGGCCCGCCTCGCGTACCACTTCGGTCTCCACACCCATGCTCCGAGCCTAGGGCCTGTCGTTGCTCAGAAGCGGCCCGCCGCCACGAAGACGCAGGCGAGCAGGATGACCAGGTTGATGCCGAAGACCCGTGAGTATTCGCGCAGGCTCCAGTGCGCGGCCCCGGCCCCGACCATGACCGCGACCAGGCCGACCGCGGCGAGCGGGGTCAGGACCGGGGCGACGCCGGTCAGCCGCGGGGCGACCAGCCCGATGCCGGCCAGCAGTTCGAGGAGCGCGACCACCCGGATCGCGGGGAGCGGGAAGGGGGCGACGCCCGTCTGGCCCGTCGCGATCATCCGCTCCTTCGACTGTGTCGACTTCATGGTTCCCGAGGCCAGGAAGACGGCGGCGAGCAGACCCTGCGTGATCCACAGTGCGGTGTTCATCGTGACCCTCCGTCAGGTGTGTTGACGATCAACTGCTCGGCGAGATCGACGAAGGCCGCGACCCAGCGGTCCTCGTCCAGGCCGCTGGGGTGCGCGCCGAAGACGTCCCGCAGCAGCCAGAAGTGCGAGACGGACCCGACGAGGACGACGGCGAGCGCGTCCCAGTCCCGCGTCCCGGCGCCCTCGGCGTCCCCGGGCCCGGCCTGCATGCGCAGCCACTGTGCGACCGCCGCGTGGATGCGGCGCATCTCGCCCTCGCGGACCTCGTCCAGCAGCGCGGGGAAGGCGGCCAGGTCCCGCACGATCATCCGGTTGAGGTCCCGCTCCTGCTCCAGCCGCCGCAGCCCGGCCCGCGCCAGCCCCGCGAGCCGCTCCCGCAGCGGCAGCGCCGCCATCGCCTGCGGGTCACCGATCATCGCCAGCAGCCCGGCATTCTCCGCGACCTTCGCGCGCACCCCCTCGGCCAGCAGCTCCTCCTTCGACCGGAAGTGCCGGTAGAGCGAGCCGGATCCGGGCGACAGCCCCGCGGCCTTCTCGATCTCCGCGACCGTCGTCCTCGCGTACCCCTGCGCCCCGAAGAGCCGCATGGCCTCGGCCACAACCCGCGATCGGGTGTCCATCGCGCCCCCTCTGCAAGTAAGTGCTTACTTGCAAGCCTAGCCGACACCCCACCGCCCGACCACCCCCGCCGCCCCGTCCCCTTCACCCTGAGCGGCTGCTGCCGCTTTCCCGTGCGCGCTCCGGCCGGGCCGGCCCGCGGTGAGGCCGGTGCCGGACGTCAGGAACATGAGAGCGCTCTCGGGTCTAAGCTCCCTGCACGCGGCGGCGGGTGACCACCGTGGAGAGTGCAGGCGCGATGAGCAGAGCCACGCCCACGATCGAGGACGTCGCGCGCAGAGCAGGGGTGTCGCGCGCGACGGCTTCCCGCGTGATCAACAACGCCCCGGGGGCGTCGGGCCCGCTGCGCGCACGTGTCCGGGCGGCGGTGGCCGAGCTGGGCTACCGGCCGAACGAGGCGGCCAGGGCGCTGGCCTCCGGCCGGCTGCGCGTCGTGGACGTCGTCGCGGTGACGTACGGGCCCGGCAGCGGACCGCTCGGAGCCCATCCGTACTTCAGCCGTGTCCTGGCCGGGATGATGCCGGTCGTGGAGGAGGCCCGCGCGCAGCTCAGGCTGCACGCGGTCGGCCTCGGGACGGCCGCTGACGCCATCGACGAGCTCGCCGCCAACGCCACGGTGGGAGCCGTCCTCGCCGACATCACCCCCGAGCTCGCCGACCGCTTCCACCGCCGGTGCCGCCGGGCGGTGTCGATGGTGCCGACCTCACCGTCGGTCCCCGCGATGCAGGCCGACAACATCGGCGGGGCCTACGCGGCGGTCCGGGAGCTTCACCGGCTCGGCCGGCGGCGTATCGCGGCCATCCACGGTCCCGCCTTCAACCCCTGCGCCATCGACCGGCGTACCGGCTACCGACGCGCTGTCCAGGACCTCGGACTCCCCGAAGCGGGTGCCTGCGGCGACTTCCACCGTGACGGCGGCCACCAGGCGGCCGGGCAGCTCCTGCGGGACGACCCCGGCATCGACGCGATGTTCGTCGCCTGCGACCTGATGGCCGCCGGTGCCGTACAGGCCGTCACGGCCACCGGCCGCCGGATCCCCGACGACGTGAGCATCATCGGCTTCGACGACAGCATCGCCGCGGTCTGCTCCAACCCGCCGCTGACCACGATGCGCCTGCCGGTCGAGGACATGGCCGCGGCGGCCACCCGTCTGCTCCTCCAGGGCGCCCCCGCCACCGGTCACCGTCAGCGCTTCCCGGTCGGACTCGTCACGCGCGCCACCACCGCGGAACCCGTCCCCGGAAGGCGCCGTCGATGACCCTGCCCGATCACGCCGAGGGCACGGACCCGGCGCTCGGCGAGGCTACGGCGCCCCCGTCCGCCGTACGCGTGACGCTCACCTCGCCGCTGTACCGCGGCGCCACCCTCGCGGTGTTCCTCGGCGCCGTCGGGTTCTCGGCGGCCGCACCGCAGATCGCGTCGTTCCTGGTGGACGACCTCGGCGCCTCCCTGCGCGCGGCCGGCCTGTTCTACCTCACCAACCTGACCGCACCCGTGGCCGGCTACCTCGTGGGACGCAGGTCCGACCGCACCGGGCGCCGGCTGGGCCTGTTTCGGTGGTGCGCCGTGCTGGGCTTCGCCGGCTGGATCGGCATCGCCTGCTCGACACACCTGTGGATGCCGTACGTCATCAGCGCCGTCGTCGGGGCGTTCGGCGGCGCCGCGACCTCCCAGCTGTTCGCCGCGATACACGACCAGCTCACGGCGGAGGCCCACCCCAACAGCGACGGCGTGGTCTCCGTCGTGCGGATGGCCCTGACCGGCGGCTGGGTCGTCGGCCCCGTCTCCGGCTCCTTCCTCGCCGCGCAGACGTCGCTGCGCACCATGCTGGTCGTCACGGCCTTCTGCACGCTCGCGCAGATCGTCCCGCTGGGAACCCTGCGCCTCGCGCCCGGCCCCGGCGGCTCCTCGCAGACACCTGGCCAGCGGCCGGGCGCCCCCACCGCGCGGGCGATGCTGCCCCTGCTCACGTTCACCGGACTGTACGTCCTGGTGTATCTGGGCGAGCCCGTCAAATACGCCTATCTGCCGATCTACATGACCGACCGCCTGGACCTTCCCGCCGGGCTCAGCGGGGCGGTCATCGCCGTCCAGCCGCTGGTCGAGATCGTCCTGATGCCGCTGGCCGTCCTCGTCGCCCGCCGGATCGGCATGACGCGCCTCATGACGATCGGCGCCTGCTGCGGAATCGCGGCGAACATCTGCTTCGCCGCCACCGGAACCGCCGCCGGACTGTTCGCCGGGCAGATCCTCATGGGAGCGGTGTGGGGCGTGTTCGCGGCCCTCGGCATAATCGTCGCGCAGCGGCTCCTCCCGACAGCCGTCGCGACGGCCTCGGCCGTGTTCATCAGCTCCACCGCCCTGGCCTCCGCGCTGGGCGGTGCCGCCGGAGGACTCGGCGCCGCGTCCATGGGCCTTCCGCACGTCTTCCTCATACCCGCCGCCGCGGCGCTCGTCGCCGCCCTCGGCCTCGCCGCGATGACCAGGACCGAGCAGGATGCCGTCGGGACGACGGGTTAGCTCCGCGCTAGCGGGTGCTTGCAAAAGTTAGCGCGAGGGTGCACTCTCGTACGTATGGCGTCACTGAGAGTCGGCAACGTCGGCGAGTATCTGCGGGAGCAGCGGCGCAGCGCGCAGCTGAGCCTGCGGCAACTGGCGGAGGCGGCCGGTGTGTCGAATCCGTATCTGAGCCAGATCGAGCGCGGGCTGCGGAAGCCTAGTGCGGAGATCCTGCAGCAGCTCGCGAAGGCGCTGCGGATCTCCGCGGAGACGCTGTACGTGCAGGCCGGGATGCTCGACGCGCGGGAGCGGGACGAGCTGGAGGTGCCGGCGGCGATCCTGACGGATCCGGCGATCAACGAGCGGCAGAAGCAGGTGCTGATCCAGATCTACGAGTCCTTCCGGAAGGAGAACGCCGCCGCGGGGGAGCCGAAGGCGGCGGCACCGGCGGAAGGGCTGGACGGACCGGACGGACCGGACGGGCCGGACGAAGGCGTGGAAGAGCGAGGAGTGGCGGGTGGCCCCGGGCCGTCCGCCGCCGTACGGGAGGAAGACGGGAAATGACCATCACCGACGACATCGTGAAGAGCCTGCGCAACCCGACCCCGCTGTACGCGGTCGCCGGGACCGCGGACCTGGCCGCAGAGAAGCTGCGCGAGGTGCCGGCGCTCTTCGAGCGGCTGCGGGAGCAGGCACCCGGGCACATCGAGAAGATCCGCGGCACCGACCCGAAGACCGTGCAGGAGCGGGTCGCCGCGGGTGCCAAGGACGCGCAGACCCGGCTGTCGGAGACCTACCGCGACCTGGACCTGAAGTCCTTCCGCGAGATGCCGGACTTCAAGAAGCTCGGCGAGTCCGTGCAGGACCTGGCCCTCCAGGGCGTCGGCCGCGCGACCGGCTACGCGGTCAGGGCGCGCGAGACGTACGACGAGCTGGCCGAGCGCGGCAAGGGTGCCGTCGCCCAGTGGCGCGGCGAGGACGGGGAGAAGGACGGCGACGGCGCGGACGTGCGGCAGATCGCCGACGCCACGCCGAAGAAGGCCACTCCCGCTGCGGCCACTTCCGCCCCGGCCGCGCCCGCCGCCCGCAAGCCCGCGGCGAAGAAGGCCCCGGCGGCCAAGAAGGCGCAGAGCAAGGACTGACGTGATCGGGCCGGGCACGCATCGCGCGCCCGGCCCGTTGTACGCGTACGGCCGGTACCGTGGAGTGGCCGACGGCGACCGACGGACAAGGGATGGGTGGACGGCGTGCTGATCACAGGATTCTTCGGGGTGGTCGCCCTGATCTCGTGGGCGCTCCTGATCTTCGCCGTGTTCGCGTTCGTCGACGCCGCGACCTACCGCGAGGACGCCTACCGCGCCGCGAGCAAGAACAACAAGGGCTTCTGGCTCATCATCCTGGGCCTGGCCGGCCTGGTGATGAAGTTCTTCTCGATCATCTCGTTCCTGCCGATCATCGGCCTTATCGCGGTGATCGTGTACATGGTCGACGTCCGGCCCGCCCTGCGCCAGGTCAGCGGTCGCGGCCAGGGCCGCAGGCGGGGGATGCCGCGCCGCGGCGGAAGCAGCAGCCGCGGCAGCAGCAGCGACGGGCCCTACGGCCCGTACAACGGCCGCCGCTGAGCCGTTGAGCAGTTGAGCAGTTGAGCCTTTGAACCGCTGAACCTGTGAGCTGCTGGACCGGGATCCGGCCGGGCGGGACCGCGACCACGCCGGGTCCGCCGCCCCCGCCCGTCAGTGCGTCACACAACGCTCCAGCAGCACCACGGCCACGTCGTCCGTCAGCTCGCCGCCGTTGAGTTCGCGTACCTCCGTCACGGCCGCGTCCAGCAGCGCGTCGCCGTGCAGGCCCGCCGCGAGCAGCCGGGAGACGAGCCGCAGCATGCCGTCCTGCTCCAGGCGCTGGGTGCCGTTCCCGACGCGGCCCTCGATGAGGCCGTCCGTGTAGAGCATGAGCCGCCACTCGCCGTCGAGCGCGACGGACACCCGCTGCCAGTCGGCCAGCTCGTCGGGAAGCAGGCCGAGCGCCGGGCCGCCGTCCTCGTACGGGAGCAGCCGCGGGGCGCCCCCGGTGCAGGACAGCAGCGGGGCGGGGTGGCCGGCGAGGTAGAGGTCGGCGGTGCGGCCGTCGGCGGCGATGTCGAGCGTGCACAGGGTCGCGAAGATCTCGTCGTCGGACCGTTCGTGCACCAGCACCTGCTGGAGCGTGCGCAGCAGCGTCTCGCCGCCGAGTCCGGCGAAGGTGAGCGCGCGCCAGGCGATCCGCAGTTCGACACCGAGGGCGGCCGCGTCGGGGCCGTGGCCGCAGACGTCGCCGATCATGGCGTGCACGACGCCGTCGTTCGTGCGGACGGTGTCGTAGAAGTCCCCGCCGAGCAGCGCGCGGCTGCGGCCGGGCCGGTAGTGGGAGGCGAAGCGCAGTCCGGCGCCCTGCAGCAGCGGGGTGGGGAGCAGGCCGCGTTCGAGGCGGCGGTTCTCCTGGGCGCGCAGCCGGGTCTCGGTGAGCTTGCGCAGCGCGAGGTCGGCGCGTTTGCGCTCGACCGCGTAGCGGACCGCGCGGGTCACGCCCGCGGCGTCGACGTCGCCGCGCGGGAGCTGGTCCTGGGCCCCGATGCGTACGGCCTCGGCGGCGGTGCCGTCGTCGGTGTCGTCGGTGAGGACGAGGACGGCGGTGCCGGGCGCGACGCGCAGCACGTGCCGGACGCCCTCCAGGACGTCGGGCAGGTCCAGCAGGATGCAGTGGACGTCGTCGGTCAGCAGCCGTCCCGCGGCGGTGAGGTTGCCCGCGCGCAGGACGCGGATACGGGGGCCGCCGCCGTCCTGGAAGTAGGGGGCGGTGAAGGCCCCCGCCGGGTCGTCACCGACGACCAGCAGGTTGAAGGTGACGGGGGCCTCGGCGGTGTCCTTGCGCTGCCTCGGCAGGCTGACGGACGCCGGGGCGGAGGCGGACGCGGGGGCCGACGTGGGGGAGGCAGAGGCGGCGGGCGTCGTGTGCTCGGGGGCCACGGGGGCGGCTTCCGGAGCGGCGGCGGCCGGCACGGGAGCGGGTCGTCCGGGCCCGTGTCCGGTGGCCGTGGGCCGTTCGGTGCCGCGCTTGGCAGCGGACATCAAGCGACTCCTTTCCGGTCCCCTGAACGATCGACGGTCTTTCCTTTGCCTTGCTTTGCCATCCCCGGCCCCAGGAACCCTAGTGGCTGGAGCGGACGTCACGGGAGGGGCAGTTGTAAACCGTCACCGTCATATGCGGTGGCCAGGGCGGGATTTCGCCATCGATGTGGGGATCCGCACATGACGTATGTCACGCGGTTCCACTGCAACCATGCCCCGTATCCGGCCCACTCGCGGAACCGTTCCCGGGTGAATGGCGGGGGATTACGGGAATGTGCGCGCCCCGCGTAATTGGCGGCGAAATCAACCCGCAAGGGCTATTTGTACGGGTGGTGCGCCACCCCGGGGGAGTCGCGCGCCGGGTGCACGCCTGTGTACGCCCGCGTGCGCCGCTGTCCGAGTTCTGCCCCTCCCCGCGCCCGTCCATGCGCACCCGCCCCTGTGGGCCACGTCGCACCCGCGGTCGTACGCGGCCGTACGGCCCTGTGCTCTCCCGGCCACCGCGCGCGCGTCGCCTCAGCGCGGGGCCGCGCCTGCCACGCCACCGTGACCGCCTCAGCGCGGGGCCAGTGCCTCCCACGCCACCGTGACCTCGCCCTGCCGCCAGCGCGCCGGGCCGTCCGTCACGGGCCAGCCGTCCGCCCGCAGGGCCCGTACCGCCGCGATCCAGCGCTGCCGTGCCCCCAGCGCCGACAGCGGCGCCGCCGCGGCCCACGCCCGGTCGAAGCCGGTCAGGAACGCGTGCACGCCCTCGCCCGGCACATTGCGGTGGATCAACGCCTTCGGCAGGCGTTCGGCCAGGTCGGACGGCCGCTCCAGCGAGCCCAGCCGGGTGGCGAAGGTCACCGTCCGCGGTCCCTCGGGCCCGAGCGCGACCCATACGTGCCGCCGCCCGATCTCGTCGCACGTCCCCTCGACCAGCAGCCCGCCCGGCGCGAGCCGCCGCGTGAGCCGGGCCCACACCGCGGGCACCTCGTCCTCCCCGTACTGCCGCAGCACGTTCGCCGCGCGGATGAGCACCGGCCGCCGCCCGTCCGGCAGCGGCACCTCGAAACCGCCGCGTACGAAGCCCAGCCCCTCGCGGGCGTACGGGAGCGCGGCGGCGACCCGCGCCGGGTCGATCTCGACGCCGACCACCTCCGCGTCCGGCCGTACCCGGCGCAGCCGCCCGAGCAGTTCGACGGCGGTCCAGGGCGCGGCCCCGTAGCCGAGGTCGACGGCGAGCGGGTCGGCGGCGCGGCGCAGTTGGGGGCCGTGCGCGGCGGCGATCCAGCGGTCCATGCGGCGCAGCCGGTTGGGGTTGGTGGTGCCGCGGGTCACGACGCCGACCGCGGCACCGGCACCCCCGCCCGTACCGGCACCCCCGCCCGTACCGGCACCCCCGCCCGTACCGGCACCCCCGCCCGTACCGGCACCCCCGCCCGTACCGGCACCCGCACCGCGCGCCGCCCGCGCCCGTCCCGTACCGCCCATGACTGCGAGCGTAACCGCCCCGCGGTGGGGTAGGTGCGCGTCCACAGGGCCCGGCCGACGGGCGCGGACGGCTCGGGGTGAGGGCAGGCGCCGCACCGTCAAGCGGTTTCATCACGCTTCGGCAAAGGTGGAAATGGAATCCCGGCTTCCGGTGTTGGCCACGGTTGAACGCGGGGGTACGGCTGCCGGAAGGATGGAAGGGTGACGACCCAGTACACGTCCCGGTTCGGCGGGCTGCGCAGCGCGGCCGGTGCGGCCGCCGCGGCGTACCGCCCGCACCGCAGGGGAGGCCGGCGGGTTCGCAGGATCGCCATGCTGAGCGTCCACACCTCGCCGCTGCACCAGCCCGGTACGGGCGACGCGGGCGGCATGAACGTGTACATCGTCGAACTGGCCAGACGGCTGGCCGAGCGGGACATCGAGGTCGAGATCTTCACCCGCTCCACCACCGGCGCCCGCCGCCCGCACGTCGAGCTCGCGCCCGGCGTCCTGGTGCGGCACATCGACGCGGGTCCCTACGAGGGCCTGGCCAAGGAGGAACTGCCCGCGCAGCTGTGCGCCTTCACGCACGGCCTGATGCGCGCGTGGGCCGGGCAGCTCCCCGGCCACTACGACCTCGTCCACTCCCACTACTGGCTGTCCGGCCACGTCGGCTGGCTCGCCGCCGAGCGCTGGGGCGTACCGCTCGTGCACGCCATGCACACCATGGCCAAGGTCAAGAACGCCGCCCTCGCCGAGCACGACACGCCCGAACCCGTGGCGCGGGTCATCGGCGAGACCCAGGTCGTCGCGGCCGCCGACCGGCTCATCGCCAACACCGACGAGGAGGCCGACGAGCTGGTACGCCACTACGCCGCCCCTCCCGGCAAGGTCGCCGTCGTCCACCCCGGGGTCAACCTCGACCGCTTCCGCCCCGACCCCGGGGGCCGGGCCGCCGCCCGCGCCCGCCTCGGCCTGCCGCAGGACGCGCTCATACCCCTGTTCGCCGGCCGCATCCAGCCCCTCAAGGCGCCCGACGTGCTGGTCCGCGCGGTCGCGGTGCTGCTCGCCGAACGCCCGGGGCTGCGCGACCGGCTGCTCGTACCGATCGTCGGCGGCCCCAGCGGCACGGGCCTGGCCAAGCCGGAGGCGCTGCACAAGCTCGCCGCCCGGCTCGGCGTCTCCGACGTCGTCCGCTTCCAGCCGCCCGTGCCGCAGGAGCGGCTCGCCGACTGGTACCGCGCGGCCACCGTGCTGGTCATGCCCTCGCACAGCGAGTCCTTCGGCCTCGTCGCGATCGAGGCGCAGGCGTGCGGCACGCCGGTCGTCGCCGCCGCGGTGGGCGGCCTGCCGGTCGCCGTCGCCGACGGGCGTACCGGTTTCCTCGTCCCGGGCCACGACCCGCACGACTACGCGCGCGCACTCGCCCGCTTCGTCGACCACCCACCGCTCGCCGACACCCTCGGCGCCGCGGCCGCCCGGCACGCCCGCGCCTTCGGCTGGGAGGCCTCCGCAGAGGACACGGCCGAGGTGTACGCGGCAGCGCAGTGGGAGCACCGCCGTCGCCTACGATCGCCCCATGGCTGAGCCTGAGCAGACCGGCGCCGCCGACGGCGCGAGGGGTACGGACGACGGGCCCGCCGCGCAGGCCGCGCGGCGGGTGGTCGAGCAGGTGCTGCGCGAGTCGGAGCTGCCGTGGGAGTCGCCGCGCCCCGGCACGTACGTCACGCAGCTGCCCGGCACCCGCAAGCTGTCCACCACCTGCCAGCTCATCGTGGGGCGGCACACCCTGTCGCTCAACGCCTTCGTGGTGCGCCGCCCGGACGAGAACCACGAGGCCTTCCACCGCTGGCTGCTGGAGCGCAACCTCAAGCTGTACGGCGTCGCGTACGCCGTCGACCAGCTCGGCGACGTCTACCTCACCGGCCGTTTCCCGCTCGCCGCCGTCACACCCGACGAGATCGACCGGCTGCTCGGCGCGGTCGTCGAGAACGCGGACGGCTCGTTCAACACGCTGCTGGAACTGGGCTTCGCGACGGCGATCCGCAAGGAGTACGCGTGGCGGGTCTCGCGCGGCGAGTCGACCCGCAACCTGGAGGCGTTCAGCCGGCTGACGGGCGAGGACGCGTAGCGCCGCACGGCGGCGGGCCGTACGGGGCGGGCCGCGCAGGCGGGCCGTACGGGGGGCTTACGCGGGCGCGTCCGCGGTCTCCGCGGCGACGTCGTCCGTGCCCGCCGCCACCACCCGCTCCGTCCCGGCCACCGCCGACGCCGTACCCGGCTTGAGCAGCACCCAGTAGCCGACCGACGCGACCGTACCGACGACCGCGCAGCCCAGCCACACCGTCGCCCGCCCGGCGTATTCGAGGGTGAAGCCGCCGACGAGCGGTCCGACGAAGGCGGCGGCGGCCCAGGCCAGCGTGGAGACGCCCTGGTAGCGGCCGCGGGCGTGCTGCGGGGCGAGGTCGGCGACCGCCGACATGGAGGCGGGCGCGTGGATGATCTCGCCGAGCGTCCAGATCACCACGGTCAGGGAGTAGAGCGCGACGGTCGTCGCGAAGACGGTGAGCCCGATGCCCCAGGAGAGCACGAAGCAGCCCGTGGCCAGCAGCATCGCGTTGCTGCGGGTGCGCAGCGCGCGGGTGACCGGGATCTGGAGCACCACGATGACCACGCCGTTGATGCTCGCGACGAGCCCGAACTGCTGCGAGCTGAGCCCGTGCTGCCCCATGTCGACGGCGAGCGTGGAGTTGGCCTGCTGCATCACCGCGGCGAAGACGAAGATCAGCCCGGTGAGGATCATGAAGCGCCGGTCGCGCAGCACGTCCAGCAGCGTCGTACGGCCGCCCTCGGCTTCCTGCGCCGTGCCCTTCGCCGCCTCCGGCCTGGTCTCCGACACCTTCGCGTAGACCACGACCGCGCACAGCACGGTGGTGAGCGCGTCGCCGAGGAAGAGCCACAGGTAGCCCTCGGCGGCGATGAAGCCGGCCGCGGCCGCCGAGACGCCGAAGCCGATGTTGATCGCCCAGTAGTTGAGGGAGTACGCCCGCACCCGGTCGGCCGCCGGGACCAGGTCGGAGATCATCGCGGACAGCGCGGGCCGGGAGGCGTTGCCGGTCAGGCCCACGAGCAGGGCGACGGCGGCGATGGCGACGGCCCCGTCCACGAAGCCCAGCACCGCGGTCGTCACGGCGGTCGCGAGCTGCGCGGCCAGCAGCGTCACGCGCCGCCCGAGCCGGTCGGCCAGCACCCCGCCGACCACCGCCCCCACCGCGCCGCCGAGCCCGAAGAGCGCGGCGACCAGACCGGCGTACGCGGCGGAGTAGCCGCGGTCCACGGTGAGGTAGAGCGCGAGGAAGGTCACGACGAAGCCGCCGAGCCGGTTGACCAGCGTGCTCGTCCACAACCACCAGAACTGCCCCGGCAGGCCGCCCGCCGTTTCTCGTACCGCTCGGCTGATGGCCGCCACGGGTCTCTCCCAGGTCTCTTGTAAGAGGCGCAATCGCATTGCGGATCTTACAGAGCCCGGTCGCGAGGGGCGACGGGATTTCTCTTAGACTCGATGCCATGGCTGCTGCTGCGTACAAGCTGATCCTCCTCCGCCACGGCGAGAGCGAATGGAACGCGAAGAACCTGTTCACCGGCTGGGTGGACGTCAACCTCAACGACAAGGGCGAGAAGGAGGCCGTCCGCGGCGGCGAGCTGCTCAAGGACGCCGGCCTGCTGCCCGACGTGGTGCACACCTCGCTCCAGAAGCGCGCCATCCGCACCGCCCAGCTCGCCCTCGAAGCCGCCGACCGCCACTGGATCCCGGTCCGGCGCAGCTGGCGCCTCAACGAACGCCACTACGGCGCCCTCCAGGGCAAGGACAAGGCCCAGACCCTCGCGGAATTCGGCGAGGAGCAGTTCATGCTGTGGCGCCGCTCCTACGACACCCCGCCGCCGCCCCTCGAGGACGGCACCGAGTTCTCCCAGAGCGACGACCCGCGCTACGCCACCATCCCCCCGGAGCTGCGCCCCCGCACGGAGTGCCTCAAGGACGTCGTCCACCGGATGCTCCCCTACTGGTACGACGCGATCGTCCCCGACCTCCTGACCGGCCGCACCGTCCTCGTCGCCGCCCACGGCAACTCCCTGCGCGCCCTGGTCAAGCACCTCGACGGCATCTCCGACGCGGACATCGCCTCCCTCAACATCCCCACGGGCATCCCCCTGTCCTACGACCTCGACGCCGACTTCCACCCGGTGACCCCGGGCGGCCGCTACCTCGACCCGGACGCTGCCGCTGCGGCGATCGAGGCGGTCAAGAACCAGGGCAAGAAGTAGTCTTCCGACGCCACCATGCCCCCTGCCTGCGGGTTCTCCCGCGGGAAGGGGGCATGACTGCGTTCTGGGCCGTCTATGGGCCGTGGGCCGTGACGTGCTCGCACGGGCACCGTCGCAGGTGGCGCTGTGAGCGCAAAAAATTCTCGACACTAGATGTAGTGGTGAGGTCGTTCGGGGGCGATCAGCGATGTGCGTGGTCAGCACCACCGGCACCCAGTTGTAGTACGCCAGAGCTAGACACCACATCTAGTGATTGCGTCTGGCGCGGCCACAAGCAAGTGCCCCAAGCGCGCCAGATCTACCAGTATGCTTTTCCTGCTTCACCCTCTCTCCCCTGAACTTGCCTTCCAACGAGGCAAGTTGGCAGGCACCGGCTCGTCGAGCGGCGGCCGGTCGAGAGAGAAGGGAGGTGGTAGGGATGAGTCTGCCGAAGGACAAGTCCCGCAAGCCGTGGACCGGCGCCGAAACGTGGCAGGTCTGGCTCGCAGGAGCAAGTCTTTTGGTGGCTGTCGCTACTAGCGTCGCGCAGTTCGCCAGGTGAGTGAACGACGCACGAGTCCGGGAGGGACCGGGACCGGTGGCCGTACATGCGGCGAGCCCGGTCTGCGGAGAGGCGACCGGGCTCGGTGACGCAGCTAGGGCCTGGTTCCGGGGGCAACCGGAGCCGGGCCCTCTGTGTACCGGCACATACAATGCGCCGAACACTGCGCTACTTACACACAGAACTCTACTCCAAATAATAGCCAGTTATTCAGAGGCTTGAGGCGCCTTGGGGTCTAGCGCGCAGGAGAATGAGCCCGTGGCGGGCGATACACCGAGGCCACAGCCTTTCGGGTTCGCTCCTGGCTGCTTGGCATCAGGTGCGCGTACACCCTCAGCGTCAGCCCTGGATCGGAGTGGCCCAGGTACTCGGCCAGCGCCTTGACGCTCTCGCCCGCGTCCAGGAGCACGGACGCGTAGAAGTGTCGCAGCGCGTGCATCCCGTGCTCCCGCGCGGAGGCGTACTCCGCCCCCTTCTCCCGGGCCGGGATGACGCCAGCCGCAGCGAGCGCCCGCTTCCACGTGTCCGGGTTGAACGAACTGCGCCAGACGTGCCCACCCTTGGGCCCCGTGAAGATGAGCTTCCTGGTCACCAGCGGCCCACCCGCCACCTTCCACGGCAGCGTGATGTCCACCGGCGGGAACCGTTCCATGTGCGCGCGTAAGGCGTCCGCCACGGGACCAGGCAGAGGGACGTCCCGCAGCTTGCCGCCCTTCGGCGGAGCGAAGACCGCCTTGCTGCGGCTGAGCTTCAGCTGCTGCACCACGTGCACCGTATCCGCGTCGAAGTCGATCGCATCCACCGCGATGCCCAGGATTTCGCCCTGTCGCAAGCCGCATCCCGCTCCCAGGTCCACGGTCGCCTGATACCGCTCCGGTAGCGCGGCCCGCACGGCGAAGACCCGCTCAGCCGTCCACGGCGTGACGCGCTTCACCTCCACCACCGGCGCCTTGACCGACCGCGCCGCACACGGGTTCTTCGGCAGATGCCCGTCATCCACGGCCGCGCTGAGCACGCTCCGAACGTTGGAGTAGATCACCCGCGCGTAGGAGCCCGTCACGTCGGCCGCCGCCAGCTCACCCACCCAGTCCCGGATGTGCACGGGCTGGAACGACCCGAGCGGCCGAGACCCGATGTACGGGAAGGCGTGCAACCGGAGCTGGCTCTCCATGGAGAAGCCCGTGTTCGGGTTGGCCCCGTGGTTCTTGAGCCAGCGCTCCGCGTACTGCCGGAACGTGACCCGGCTTGCCTTGGGGTCGATGTACTGGCCCCGCTCCATGTCCGCCTTGGTCTGCACGAGCCACGCCTCAGCGAGACGCCGCTGCCGGTCGGGGAAGCTCTTGCTCTTCTCCGTCCCGTCCGGCCCGACGTAGCGGGCCCGGTAGCGCAGCCCCGAGCCGTAGCGCTCGGACTTCACCTTGCGACTCTTGCCGTCCGCCCCGACCTTGGTCTTGTACCAGCGGTCCTGGATGTGCCCGGCCATCAGGCAGCCACCCCTTCACGCCGACGATCGACCCAGGCCCGCACATCCGCGGGATCGAACCGCAGGTGTCGGCCGACGCGGAAACCCAGGGGCCCGGTCCGCTTGCGGCGCCACTGGTAGACCGTCTCAACGCTGGGCAGCTCGAACATCTCCACCAGGTCCTCAGGCGTGAGATACCGGGTGGGAAGGGCCCGCGGCTGCTCAGTCGTCTCCGCAGTGCTGCGCCGTCGCTCAGCCATGGGTGGGTTCTCCTTCCGTTCCCGGGGCGGGTTCGAGGGATGCGGCGAGCCAGCTTTCGGCGCGGGTGAGGCCGGTGCCGGCGAAGGTCCAGTGGGCGAGGACGTACGTGGTCTCTTCGGGGTGAGGGCCGGTCTGGGCGCGGCGGTATTCGGCGCGGGCGTCGCGGAGGGCGCCGAGGGTGGTGGAGTAGCGGCGGGTCTTGGTGGAGAAGTGGCCGCGGAAGCCGAGCATGTGGGCCCAGGCGCGCAGCCGGAGGTGTTCCAGGTCCTTGCGGGCGCCGAGGGCCCAGGCGGCGCGGATCATGCGGCGGGCGTGGTCGGAGAGCTGGAGGTGCGCGAGTTCGGCGAGGAAGCGGATCGGGCGGTCGAGGGTGCCGGTCGCTGTCTCGGCACCTTTGGTGGCGTACTTGGCGATGTACGCGGCCACCGCCCGGTCGGTGAGGTCGACGCCGTGGAAGTCGTTGCTGCGGATGGTGCGGACGTCGAGCTGGCGGCCGAAGGCGAAGGTGTGAGCGCGCCCGTCGATCACGGGCCCGGTGACGCGGGCGGTGGAGGCGGCGGCGCGGATGGCGTCGGTGAGCAGCTCGGCGGTGGCCCAAACGGGCGGCGGGGTGGTCCCGCCTTCCGGGCCGTCGAGGCGGATGACGGCGTGGAAGTGGACGGCGCCGCGCCGCTGGTACTCGGCGACCTTGGCGAAGGAGACGCGGGCGTGCTGGCGGAAGGCGCGTTGGCCGAGTCCGGCGCGCTTGGCGATCTCGCGGCGCAGGTAGATGGAGAAGCGCCGCCACAGGGCCCCGGCGTGCGCGTTCCAGAGGACAGCGGCTTCGTAGTCGTACGCGTCCGGGTCGAGGGGCGTTCCGAGTTCGGGGGCGTCGGCGGGGTGGGTGACCCCGCAGCGGCAGCACCCCGAGTCGGGGCGGTTGTGGACGGGGCCGAAGCCGGGTGCGGTGAAGGTGGCGAAGACGCGGGGGTGCTGGGCGACGTCCTCCGGGGTGCCCTTGCCGCCACGGAGCCCAGCAGTGATCAGGTGGAAGGTGTCGCGGCGGTAGGTCTCGGCGCAGGCCGGGCAGCGGGTGGTGCGGCGGTTGTTGCAGCGGACGAGGAGGTGACCGGCGGGCAGCCGGTCGGAGATCATCCGGTGCAGGACGGCGCCGATCTCGCCCGTGGTGGTGTCGAGGGCGTGTTCCGTGCGGTGGCCGTCGAGCCGGATCGGGTTCGTGCAGCCGCCCAGCCCGGAGAGCTGGCGGACGAGTCCGGGCAGGGTGCCGAAAGCGGCCAGCGTGCCGAGTTCGGGCAGCGGGGGCGGGGTAGCCGGGGTGATGATGGGCTCCTTCGCGGGCTGAGGTTCGTGGAGGTTGGCTGCCGGGGCGGCGGATGCTTGGCGGTATCGGTGCCGCCCCGGCAGTTCGATGTGACGGTCAGCGCTGGCGCGGCGGCGCGAGCAGCGAACGCGCGACCAGGGCGACGAGGGCGACCGAGACGGCCGCGACGGTGACAGCGACCAGCAGCGCGGTCAGGACGACGCCGACCGTGACGACCGCGGCCACTGCTCCAGCGGTGACGCCGAGGGTGGGCGCGACCCGGCGGCCCGGGGCGACGGCAACGGGCTGGGTCTGCTGGCAGGTGCAGACGGGTGCGTGCGCGTGCTGCGTGATTGCAGCCGAGGTGATGACGGGCGCAGCCGGAGTGGTCGGCGCGGGCGGGTACTTGGGGTTCAGGAACACGACGGACCTCTCTCGACTACTCGTCTAGGTGTGTGTGCCGTTGACGACGTCCACGCCGGTGCGGGTGCTGTCGTCGATGGCGGGGGCGAGGAAGGTGTGGGCGAGGTAGAAGCCGAACAGGGCGATGACGACGGCGACCCAGAGGCGGATGCCGAGGAACTTGATCGCGGCCCAGGCGATGATCCCGAGGACGGCGACCAGGGGCAGGCTGACGGTCACGAGCGAGGACTTCCTTTCAGCGGACCGGGCAGCGGTGGGTTCGTGCGGCCAGCTCGGCCGCGGCGCGGGAGTCGTAGTCGGCGGAGAAGCCGCAGCGAGGAGCGGTGCAGGCGGTGGTGTGCTTCTCGGCGCCGCGAGTGTCGTTGGAGGTGCCGATCTGGACGGGCCCGATGCTGGTCAGGTCGCGGAAGCGGCGGTTGGCGGGCAAAGCGAACTCTCCTTTTCTTGGGCTTGATTGCCTGGTGAGGTCGGGCGCTGCAAAGTAGTTGGCGTGCCTGAGAACGTCCGGGGGCGGCCTGGATGCTCGGACGGCGGGGGGCTGGGATGAGCGCGCGAGTGCGCCTGTTGTTGACGGCTGTCTTCTGGGGCGTGTGCGGCGCTCTCGGTATGGCGGCGTTCCACTGGTGGGGCAACGAGACGTGGCGTCAGGTGGCGCCCTTCCCCGTCGTCATGGTGGCGGCCGGCTGCTTCACGGAGTTGAGGTACTTGCGGCGGGAGAAGCGTTCGGCGCCGCTGCCGCCACCTCCGCCTTTGTGAGTTCTCCATTCAGGGCGGAGGCGATGACGTCGGCGAGGGGTGCCGGAACGCCGAGGCGAGCGCGGAGAGTTGGGGCGTCGATGGCGCTGCCGGTGCGGGTGCGATGCTCGGTGGCGACCTTGCGGGCGTGCGCGAGCAGGGCGGCCGGGACGGTGGGTTGACCGGGCACAGGTGCGGCTTCGGGCGCAGGGTCCGGTTCGGCGGTCACCGTGACGGGGGAGGGCTCCCGGTTCACCGGATCAGCGCCATGGACGAGGAGCGTCCCCCCGAGGAAGGCCAGGGCCGGCCATCCGGCGACGAGGAGGCGCAGCCACGCCGGTACGGACGCGGCGTCTAGGAGTCCTGCGGTGGCGACGTTGGCTCCGAGGGAGGCGACCAGCGCCACGACGAACCAGCACCAGGCCGCCGCCTTCCCCGTACCGGAGCGGAGCCGCCGCCATGCCGCGACGAGCAGCAGGTCGACGGAGACCGGGTAGGCCCACGCCTTCCATCCCTGTTGTCCTGCGGCGTCGGCGACGTCGTGCAGGTGGGCGAAGGACAGTGACGCGGCGATGAGCGCTTGGACGAGTACCGCGTCGACGCGGGCGAGGCGAGCACGCACGCGCGGGACCTCCTTTCCGTTTCCGGGCATGACGGGGTAGGGACGTGGCGCTGCACAGAAAAGGGGAGAGGGTCAGCCGCTGACGGGCCGCGGCTTGGCCAGGGGCACCGGCGGACCGGCCGGACGAGCCGGAACAGCGGGCCGGAAGGGTGCGAGGGCGGGCAGTTCAGGCACGCGGTCGGTGCTGGCGTCGCAGACGGCTGCGGCGTCGGCGAGGGAGAGGTACGGGGTGCGGATGCGGGACCAGCCGCCGGAGATGTCCCCGGCGACGGCGAGGCCGGGGCGTTCGGGCGGGATGGCGCAGGCGGCCAGGACCGCTTCGGGTGCGATGTCGCCGAGGGCCATCTTGGCGGAGGCTTCGTCGTTCACGCGGTGGCAGACGCGTCCGGTGAGCTGTGCCCGCAGCATGGTCGCGCCCTTGCCGAGTTCGGCGCCGAAGCGCTGCCCGCACACTTCCAGGTAGATGCCGGCGGCGCGGCCGAGCTGGGCGAGGCGGATGAGGTGGGTGACCATCTCGTCGCGCCGTTCCTCGTCCTTCTTCGTGGCGACGAGGAAGAGTTCGGCGACCTCATCGACGAACAGCACGATCGGCACGGGCCGTTGTGCCTCCGGCAGGCCCCACACGTCGGACGTGATGTCCTCGGTCGGTGTCGCGGGCGCGAAGCCCTGCCGGGCTTTGATCAGGTCGTAGCGGTCCTCCATCTCGCGTACGAGTACGGGCAGCAGTTCGGCCGCCTGCTGAGGGTCGGTGGCCAGGGCGGACAGCCGGGCCGCGAACGGCGCCAGCTCCACGCCCCGCTTGCAGTCGATCCCCACCAGCGCGACCCGTTGCGGGGCGAGCCCGGTGACCAGGTGCCGCAGGTACATGGACTTGCCCGACAGGGTGGCGCCGAGGGTGAGTTGGTGGGGGATCGTGCGGTAGTCCCGTACGAACGCGGTCGCATCCTCCCGCAGCGCCACCGGCACCTTGAGGAACCCGCCCGCGACCTTTCGGGGCATGCGGACCTTGCGCAGTACGTCGAAGCCGACAAGCCGCAGTTCGACCACGCCCGGCTTGACCACCGACACGTACACGGCGTGCACGCCCCACGCATGCCGCAGCCGTTCCGCGGAGGCCGCGACGTCGGCGGGTTCCTGACCGGGCGCGAGCCGCAGCCGGAACCGCAGACCGGTCGATGTCGGCCGGACGATCCCGCGCCGCGGAGGCACCGGCCGCACCTCCCGGCGAGTCGTCACCTGTACGGCCAGGGCCCGCAGCCGCGACGGCGGGACGGCCAGCCCGCAGGCGCCCATGACCGAGGCGTACGAACTGAGCAGACGGGCGGTCGAGACGGGAAGCCCGACCAGGGACCAGTACGCGGCCGGTTGCTCGGCCCGGAGGTAGGCAGCGCCACCGCCCACAGCGGTGACAGCGCCGCCCACCTCCAGCAACGTCATCAGGTCCGGCATCGGGCTCAGGCCCCCACCTGCGCGGGGAAGGCGGCCGGGGTGACGGCGGCAGCGCGGAAGGCGATCCCGTGCCGCTGCTGCCCGTTGAACATGCTCTCCCACGGCCGCGCCACCAGACCCGGCAGCGCGACCGGCGCCCCGAGGGCCAGGCCCTCACTCACCCCGCTCTGCGGAACGGTCACCTTCACGAGCGAGGACTCCCCGTCCTCGATGTACACGACCCCGAGCGTCATCAGCGGCTCACCGCTGACGGTGTCGGTGGCGACCTCGCCGGTCTGCCGGTCCTTGATCTTCGTCTCGGGCGCCTCGGTCAGCAGGATCGTGGCCGCCGAGGTCTCCACACGGATGGAACGCAACGCTTTCTCCTTCACCAGCGACAGCTAGTCGTCTATATGAGTGCCATTCGACGCCCCGGAAGGAGCGGGCACGCGTACCACTGTGCCACAGAACCTAGCTACTCGTCTATACGAGTTTGCCGGTGAAGGCGTACGAGTCCGCGAGAGCGCACGCATCACGACCCGTCCGTGCAGGTCAGGTGGCTGGAAGCTGATACGCGAGAACGTACGCGTCTGCCGCCATCACCGTGTCGCAGACCTCGACGGCACGTCCCTCGGTGTCGAAGGCGGTGCGGACGAGGTGGATGACGGGCACGCCGGCGGCCAGGTGCAGGGTCTTGACCTCGCCGGGCGCGGGCATCCGGGCCCGGATCTCTTCCTCGAAGTGGTCGAGCCGGTGCCCGAGGTCTTCCAGCCGGGCGTAGATGCCGCCGGGGCCGGGGTTTGGCTCGGCGATGGGGGTTCCCCGGGCGAGGTCCAGCGGCAGGTACGAGGTGGCGAACTCCACCGGGCGCCCGTCGAGGAGGTAGCGGCGGCGCCGTGCCAGCACTTTGCGGGGGCCGCCGAGGCGGGCGGCGACGTCCTGACTCGGCCGCTCCTCCTTGATCTCCAGGCTGTCGACGGTCGGGTGGCTGCCTGCGGCGTCAGCCTCCACGATGAAGGCGGACTTCCCCTGCTCCCGGTGCCGACGCGCGAACCGGTCGGAGGCCAGACGGCGCACGGGCGGCCGGGGTCGTACGAAGACACCCTTGCCGTGCTCGGAGACCACCAGGCCCTCACCCTGGAGGACGGACAGCGAGTTGCGGACGGTCATCCGCGAGACGCCGTAGTGGTCGACCAGCTCCGTCTCGCTGGGCAGCTTGTCGCCCTCGGCGAAGCGGCCCTTGTCGATGGCCTCGCGCAACTGGTCGGCGATCTGGCGGAACACCGCTCGGTCACTGGTCGGGTCCAGCGCCCCGAGCACGCCGGAAAAGGAACCAGGCATGATTACTCCTTTGGATATCTAGACGAGTGGCCGACCCTTGTTGCTACGGTGGGCAGCCTAGCCAGTCGAAGGGATCACGTACGTGCCGATCGAGCGCCCGCACTCGGTGAGCGTCGCCGGAGTCATCGTCGACGACGCCGGCCGGGCCCTGCTGATCCGCCGCCGGGACAACGGCCACTGGGAGCCACCCGGCGGTGTGCTCGAAGCCGGGGAGACCATCCCCGACGCCCTCCAGCGCGAAGTCCTGGAGGAAACCGGAATCAAGATCGCTCTCCCGGCGACCCTGACCGGCGTCTACAAGAACATGACCGGCCTGATCGTCTCGCTCGTCTTCCGCTGCGAAGCGATCGACGGCCACCCCTCCACCGGGGCCGAGACCAGCGCCCTGCGCTGGGCAACCCGCGACGAGGTTTCCGAACTCGCCGACGAGGCGTACGCAATCCGCGTCCTGGACGCCCTCGACACCGCGTCCCCGCCGGCCGTCCGCGCCCACGACGGCGTCAAACTCGTCTAGCTCGCAACACCCATCCATGGCCGCCCACCAGCAGAAAGCAACTTGTATGCACGAGTATATGAGTAGTCCGCAGATCTGGGGGCTGAGTTGCCCAGGTTCACCCGAAGACGTAGGCCGCGCCCGCCGCTGGACCCGCGACGTCCTGCGCGAATCCCCGTGCGCGGATGACGCGGCACTGATCGTCACGGAGCTGAGCACGAACGCCGTTCTCCACACGCACACCGACGCAACCGCTGACCAGCCGCCCGGAACCTTCTACGTCAGCCTGTCCGTCTCCGAGGCCCTGGTGTCCATCTCGGTGACCGACTCCGGAGCCACGAAGACCGCCCCGACCGTCGAGCACCCCGACGCCGACGAGACCCACGGCCGCGGCCTGGCGATGGTCACCACCCTCGCCCACCACGTCGAAACCCACGGCGACCAGCACGGCCACACCGTGACCGCCCACCTCACCACAGCGAAAGACGCCTCATGACCCCACCCACCCCAGCGACCGGCGAACCACCCAGCACCCACAGCTTGTGGACGGTCGCCCGCATCTGCCGAGCCCTGAACCACACGGTCCTGGAACGCCGCTTCCTGACAGACCTCACCCACGCCCCCGAGCCCGAAGTCATGTCCGTCTTCACGGCCTGGCGCAAGATCGCCGCAACGATCGAGCAGCACGCCCCCGGCGAGTCGCACCTTGAGGACCTGGCCTTACCCGCACGAGTCCAGCCCTTGGCCTCAGAAGGGCAGTGACCGTCCACCGCGACGCCGGACCGAGACATGCCCCAAGGGCCCCGACGCCATGAAGCTCCAGGCGGCCGGGGCCCTTTCACACGCCCACCCGAGCGAGCCCGAAGTGAGTAACAACCTTCTCTACGGGTTCAAGGCGGCTCGCTACCGCTCGCCGCGCGCTCCCCGGCTCACCGCCGGGGACGCCGCTCCTGTCTCCGCCCCGCTCCGTCCCCGGCTCCGCCGGTCGCGCACCAGCAGCGAGCCACATGACCAGGCTCAGACGAGGCCGGCCGGGGCTGGGGCGGTCGGCTCCGCGGCTTTACCACCTACCCGGTCCGGGACCCGCGTCGAGCAAGGCCAGGGCCACTCGGACACACTGCGGTCAGGCCCGCAGATCTGCCTGAGTTGCCAACGAGCGCACGGCCCCCTGCCCATGCTCGAACCCAGCCCAGGCAGGCCATCCGGCCAAACCCGCTCCGCCGCTCGGCTCGCCCTCTCCTCCTTGTAGTGATTTTTGCAGACTGCTACCCCGGAGCAGCCCACAAATGAGATCATCCCCACTATGGAGCAGCGGGACTTCGCGGTGGCGGACTTAACTCTCGACGGTCACAACCCTCGGCATGCTGTGCCGACACCAACGGCGCGTGACGCCATCGCAGCTCTGCTTGGTAAGGATCCCGAGAAACTATTGCGGCTGGCTCAAGACATCGCTCAAAAGGGGATCAACCCCACCGAGTTCCCTATCGTCGTATACGAAGACGGGCGCCCAGTTGTAATAGAGGGAAACCGCAGGGTCGCTGCACTCAAAGCACTCGCCGACCCGTCATTGGTAGACCAGCCGCGCATTCGGCAATTATTGGCAATTGCCGCACGTCGCCACTCCTTCCCGAGAAACGTTCGCTGTGTGGTCGCGGAAAATCGAGAAGCAGCGCGGCACTGGATTACGCTAAGGCATACCGGTGAAAACGAAGGCGTTGGAATCCAGCCCTGGACGACTGAGCAGAAGACGCGATTCGCCGAGAAAAAGAACCCTACAGAAAAAGCGCTGCGTTTCATGCAGCAAGTCTCAGAGTGGTACGGCGAAGACGAAAAGCTTTTGCAGGATATTGAATCTGTTCGCTCGATGCGACTCACTACGCTCGCTCGAATGCTCGCCGATCCCAAGGTCAGGAATTCCCTAGGGATAGACTTCCAGGATGACGGGATACTAGCTGAGTACGAGCCGGAAGTCATGCACAATTCGATAGCTCGCCTGTTTGCCGACCTGGCTACCCACCTCTCAGTATCACAGGTGAAAAGTAAGGATCAGCGGCGCGAGTACTTGGGTACCATCAAAGACCATCTGCCACAGAATTCACAGCGCCTGACTCAACCTCGGTTCATACAGGGGCTGAAAACCACAGCCACATCACTGCCAGCAACTCCGGCGCAGAATCAGCTAGCGACTCCTGCTCGCCCACCAGTCTCAGGTTCAATTAGGGCACAGCAGGATAAGCGCGTCTTCCAAAATGTTGTCATGAGAAACATTAGCCCGCGAACGGCCAAGGTACTCAATGAGGCGAAGAAGATAGTTATCGCCGAGTCACCGAATGTTGCGGCCATTATGATTCGAGCGGTCATCGATATCGCCGTAACTGAGGCGGCCGAAAAGCAGGGTTGGCGTCGGCGTCAAGATAAGTTGCGCGATCGAATCGGTGTAGCCCTACGTAATATCGACCCAGAGAATAATGACAGGACATTGGACGAAGCCCGCAGGATGTCACAGAATGATGGAGCCTTGTCTGTAAAGAACCTGCACAGCTTCATGCATCAATGGGACGTACATCCCATGATTGTGGACGTCACGACCCTCAGTGTCGTTTATTCACCGATGCTTCTAAAGCTGGACGCGTACTTGGGAGTCAATCCCAAATGAGATACATAAGTCCCCTCCGCTACCCTGGGGGGAAAGCGCGGCTCGCTACATATATCAAACACCTTATCGACTCCCAGGAACCACGGCCATCGCACTATGCGGAGCCATTCTGCGGGGGTGCCGGAGCAGCACTCAAACTACTCACCGACGGCACCGTAGAGCACATACATCTAAACGACGCCGATCCAGGGATCGCTGCCTTCTGGCGGTGCGTCTTCACCCTGACTGACGATTTTGCGGAGATGGTTCGTACCGCTGACGTGTCGGTCGACAGTTGGCGTAAGGCCTCAGATACGTACGCAAGCCCGCTAGGAAAAAACGACCTTGAATTAGGGTTCGCGACTTTCTTCCTAAATCGATGTAACCGTTCAGGAATCCTCCGCGCTCGTCCCATCGGCGGTTTCGAGCAGGAAGGTAAATGGAAGATCGACGCCCGATTCAACCGCACGGCTCTGGCAGAGCGCATAGAATTCCTTGGTCGATATCGAGATAAAGTCTCTTTGTCTCAAGAGGACGGACGGCAGCACATTCGAGATTTGGAGACGTTGGGCGAGAATGTCCTAGCGTATGTAGATCCTCCGTATTTGATTCAGGGTGACCGACTCTACATGGACTCTCTCAGCTCAGAAGACCACACCGAACTGGCGTCAGTCCTTTCGGTAAGTCCCATTAAGTGGTTTCTCACTTATGATGCCGAGAGTCGGATTACCGAGAGCCTGTACGTAAACCACCGCTGCATCCAATTCGAGATTGCACATAGTGCGCAGATTCGGCATCTAGGTGTCGAGTATGCCGTCTTCAGCAAGGCCTTGAGTCTTCCGGAGTTCGATGGCGTTATCGGTAAGGGTGACTATCTTTGGCTAACAGTCTGAGAGGGAAAGCGTGAGTATCATACATTTTCCCGAGTACCGCGCATACGACGCGGAAAGAGTCAAGGCTAGCGATGCAATGATGGCACTGCTAGCAGGCTCGCGACTGGCAGAAAATACACTGCGCCTAACCGACGGCAGTACCCGTCTTCTGCCCGAGATATTCCCGGCAGTACCCCATATTCGACGCATGAACCTGACGACAGCGAAGGCTCGCTCCCTACTCTCCCAGGCTGAGCAACACCTAGGAGCCATGGCTGTACCCTACGCCCTCGCAATCCATGAGGACTATGTGAAAACGTGCTTCAGTCTCTTACGTAGGGACAGGCGGATCACTTCGGCAGAAATCCAAGGCGCCAAAGCGTCAAACATGCATGGGCTGTTTGAGCAGAAAGTGGGGAATCAACTTCCCGGCGATTCCATAGAGCAGTTCCATCTCATACGTGGTATGCGTAATGCTGTAATCCACGCAGGCGGAAAACCCAAGAGTGGTCTCGTTGCCGCAGCCAATAGCTTGTCTGCTAATGCGCTGGCGCAGTGGATGAAACTAACTGGTGAGCATCCAGCTGCTCGCATTGCGCTCGGAGTCCCTGTAACGCTTTCGCACGGTGAGCTAGTTCTAGCATTGGCAGTGACGAAGCGCATATCGCAGGAGATGAACTTTGCGCTTAAGGATACTCTTTCACGTGATACATGGGCCGACGTTGCACTTGAGGATTTCGTCTCCGAGCATCCGCAGCTCGTCCACATAGCACAACGTAAGAGAAAGTTGGCCGGCTTTCTGCACAGCTACTACCAAGCTCTCGATTTGAGTGAGGCTGAGACGACGTCAGCGATACAGAGAGCAAGTTGGTAAAAGTGAAAAGAGGGCGCTCTCCCAGTTAAGCTACCCGCCGGGACTCGAACCCGGACCTCCCTCTTCTGCGGATGCCAGCGGTCATGAGCCGCAGCGGGCTTCTTTAGCCTCGCATCCCTCCACCGCAATGAGCCTAGCAGACACTGCTACAAGCTGACAGGTACTCACGTCAACTGTGACGTGTGGTGATCTTGCTTGCGGAGCGGGTGCCCGACTCGGAGCATGTTCGGGCACCGAGGCTGACGTCACCCGATCGTGCACCAGACCCTTCCTCGTCGTACAAATGATGGGTGTGGCCCTGTGATTCCCAAGCTCAGGGTCCCGGCGCCGCTGTCACGCAGTAGCTCGCTGGTGTTGCTCGGTTCGCCGGTGCCGACAGCGTGGCGGGGGACGGTGGGGCCAGGCGAGGCATACGCGCGCCTGATCGGTTCGCTGGCCCGCCGTCGTGGCTGGCTGTCGTTGGCTGAGGCTCGGACGGGCTGGGTAGTGGCCCTGCGCTGATCAACTCTGGGCCGTCGCTGGGCCGTGCGAGGGTGCTCACGGGTACCCAACGGCGACCAAGGACGACGGCAGGATAGTGGCCGGCAGATGCCCTGAGCAGGGATGACGCAGGTGGCCGCCTCAGCCAGCAAGAACCAGGGCAAGAAGTAGCCCTTCCCCGCTTTCCGCGTGCCCCCTCCCTTCACGGGGGAGGGGGCACGCGGTGCTTTGCGGGTCAGGTGGCGGGCAGCCGGTACGCGAGGACGTACGCGTCGGCCGCCAGGGCGGTTGCAAGTTCCTGGATCGCGTGGATCGTCCGCGTTGAGTGGGAGTTGACGTGGCAACAGGACAGGCACGAGACCG
>NZ_JBIRPW010000023.1:0-107600 GCF_044332905.1 Streptomyces sp. NPDC021224
CGGTCTCGTGCCTGTCCTGTTGCCACGTCAACTCCCACTCAACGCGGACGATCCACGCGATCCAGGAACTTGCAACCGCCCTGGCGGCCGACGCGAGGTGCTGGAAGAGACCGGCATCAAGATCGCCCTCCCGGCGACCCTGACCGGCGTCTACAAGAACATGTCCGGCCTGATCGTCTCGCTCGTCTTCCGCTGCGAAGCGATCGACGGGGATGTGTCGACCGGCCCCGAGACCAGCGCCGTGCGCTGGGCGACCCGCGAAGAAGTCTCCGACCTCGCCGACGAGGCATACGCCGTCCGCGTCCTGGACGCCCTCGACACCGTCTCCCCGCCGGTCGTCCGCGCCCACGACGGGGTGAAGCTCGTATAGCTCGTGTGACCTGTTGGCGATGACTCACTTCGGCCAGGCATCGGTCATGACGAAGGACACGACCGTCCCACCGTGCTCGCCGGGACCCGCTTTCCAGGAGTCGGTGAGCATGTCCACCAGCCACAGGCCGCGGCCGTGTTCCGACTCCTCCATGTGCGGTCGTTGTTTGACCTTCTCGGGGGCTCCCGGGTTGTGCACCTCGACGTGGAGGTCGGTTCCCTCGCGGCGCCACAGCAGTTGGACGCGCATCCCCTCCTCGGTCTCACCGTGGACGATCGCGTTGGTGACCAGCTCTGAGATCACGAGCATGCAGTCATCCATCGAGCAGGTCGGTTTGTGCGGTTCCAGGAAGAAGCGGAACCACCGCCGTACCCTGCTGGCGGCTTCGGGTACGGGAAGGAGCGTCATCGTGCCGTGTGGCTCGTCCGTACAGGAAGCGTTGACGAGGCCATCGTCGAGTCCATCCAGCTCAGGCATGCGGGCTACTCCTTGCCCGCGTCTGTCGCAGCCTGGGCGGAGCCGTAGGTCCCGCTGAAGGTTTCGAGCGATCGTCCACAGGCTGTGGGGACCCGATGTCGTCGGCGTGCAAGGGGAAGAGGGCATGGCTTCCTCGCAGAGATTGCTGACGTCTCCTCAAGTGGCATTGGCCACTTACTGGATAGTGGCATTAGCCACTTGCCTCACGCAAGCGGTTCGCTACGGAAAGCGGCGACCTCACGCCAACGGGTAACCCTGCTCGAAGGCCCAGCGGTCCGGCGGATACGTCGCCTCGGCGAACTCCAAGGGGTGATCCTGCAGGTCGTAGACGACGTGGTGCGCGACAAGCACGGGGGATCCCTGAGGAAGTTCAAGGTCGGCAACCTCTGATTCGGTTGCGATCCGGGCGCACATCCGGTCCTCGGCGTAGCTGCCCTGGCGTCCCGTCTCCCGCTCCACATACAGGAGCGTGCCCTCCGTGATCCGCTCGGCGTCCAGCAGCTTCGGTGCCCGGCGGGCGACGTCCGAGGTGAACCACGAGGTGGACAGGGTGATCGGTCCGGAGTCGTCGTTCGTCACCCTCCGGCGGCGAACAACGCCTTCGGCGGGCCGCAGTTGTAGCGCGTCAGCGACGTAATCCGGCGCTTCCTGCCAGTCCGCCGAGGTGATGACGGCGTACTCCCCAGGGGTGTAGATCCGCCCGGTCTGGCGCGCTCGTCCGTACAGCTCGCGTGCCCGGCGATTGACTTCGAGATTGCGGACGTACGTCCCTGACCCCTGGCGTTTCTCGACGAGTCCCTGGGTGCGCAGGGCTTCCAGTGAGCGTGCGGCCGTGGGCCGCGAGACGTCCCAGTCCGACGCGAGTTGTCGTTCCGAAGGCACCTCGTCGCCCGGACGCAGGTCGCCACGGAGGATCTGATCACGGATGTAGTGCGCGATCTGGAGGTATTTGGGCTGGGCCTCCTGGATCTGCGGCATCGGCTCTCCTTCGGGGAAGTGTCACGCGTCAAGTGGCTATGGCCACCAGCCACTATAGGGTCAGGGTCTACGCTCACGGTGTGACGCGGGTGATCGTGGCAGCGGGCGGTGGGGGTGACGCTGTTGCCGGCGTGGTGGTGAGCGCGGCTCTTTACGGAGCGGGTCCCGCTGTCGTTCTCACGTATGCGTGGGAGCGGTTGATCGTCGATCCCTTGCCGGGGCCGCGGGCGGCTGATGAATTCGTGGGGCTGCGGCGGCTTACGGAACGGGTGTCCGCGGTCGGGCCCGGGGCGCGGGCCGTCCCGCCTGCCGGGTCGACGTTGCCGCGGCTCGCTGCCGAGGTGCCCCACACCTTCGCGCTGCTCGACCCGCACCACGGGGTACAGGGGATGGTGCGGCAGATTCGGGAGGTCGTCGACTGGGCCTCGGCGGAATCCGTGGACATCGTTGATGTCGGAGGGGACATCCTCGCGCGAGGGGACGAGCCGGGGCTGCGGAGTCCGCTCGGGGATGCGCTTGTGCTGGCCGCCGCCGCGCGGGCGGATGTCGGTGCGCGGGTGCTCGTCGCAGGGGCGGGGCTGGACGGGGAGATTTCGGCGGAGGAGCTGCGGCATCGCATGGGGGAGACCGTGCATGCGCTGACCGCCACAGACGTCGAGACGGTCGGGGCGGTGCTGGAGTGGCATCCGTCCGAGGCCACCGCCATGCTCGTGGCCGCCGCGCGGGGTGTGCGGGGGGTGTGCGAGGTGCGGGACGCGGGGCTGCCGATTCCGCTCACCGATGACGCGGCCACCGTCTTCGAAGCGGATCTCGGCGAGGCCCTCCGGCGCAATGAGCTGGCCGGGCGGCTGCTGCACACGACCGGCCTGGACGAGGCGGAGCGGTACAGCCGGGAGGTGTGCGGCTTCTCGGAGATCGACTACGAGCGGCGCAAGGCGCTCCGGCTCGGTCGGCAGGTACGCCGGCCGCTCACCCCGGAGGAGCTGATGCCGCGGCTCGACCGTTTCGAGGTCGGCGCCCGTGCCCGCGGGGTCACGCACACCACCTTCCGGCGGCTCACCGAAGCGCTCGGGTTCGGCGGGGCGCAGCGCGAGGCCCTGCGTGCGATGCTCGTCGCCGCCCGCCCCGACCGGTACGCGGCTCCGCTGTGGAGTGTCCGGTGACTGAGGGCGGCAGAAGCTCGGGCCGCGTGACCAGGGCGCTGGGGGAAAAGGGCCTACTGGCTCACGCACGACCGGCGCATCGTGCTCCTGACCGTGTTCCGGAAGACGCGGATGCGTGAGGACGCGGAGGTGGCGCGGGCGAAGCAGGCCATGAAGGTGTGCGGGACCGAGCGCCACACGGCGCATGACGAGTTCAGCCGGGACATGACGAAGGGAGAGGGCTGATGAACCACTCGCGATGGAGACTCGCTCGCGAACGCGCCGTCACGCAGGGCGGAGCTGAGGCGCCGGAAGTCGAGACGATGCGCACCGAGATCCGCATGGCCTTCGATCTCGGACAGGCCGTCCACGACCGCAGGACCGAACTGGGCATCTCCCAGAGCGAGCTCGCCAGGCGGGCGAGCACGACCCAGCCCCAGATCTCGAAGCTCGAACTGGGCGGCACCGTCCCCACCCTCCCGCTCCTGGCTCGCCTCGCCAAAGCTCTCGACGCGTCACTCAACATCGCTCTCGACGGCGACACCTCGTCCGTCGTGTTCACCCCGCATGCGGCCTGACCTCGACGAAGGCTGGAGGCGTCAGCCGAGCTGTTCCGCCAGGGCGACGATGATGCCGGACGGGCCGCGGAGGTTGCAGAGGCGGTAGGCGGTCTCGTACTGGGCGATCTCGCCGAGGAGTTCGGCGCCGTGGGGGCGGAGGCGGGCGAGGGTGGTGTCGAGGTCGTCGACGGCGAACATGACGCGGTGGAGGCCCAGGGTGTGGGGGGCGGGCGGGGCCGCGGGGATCGGCTCGGGGGAGTGGAAGGCCGTGAGTTCGAGCTTGCCGTGGCCGTCGGGGGTGCGCATCATCGCGATGGTGGTGCGGACGCCGTCGAGGCCGAGCATCTGGTCGGGGCAGGGGCCGGAGAGGTCGGCCTCGCCCTCCAGTTCCATGCCGAGGGCGGTGAAGAAGGCGACGGCGGCCGCCAGGTCGTCGACGACGATGCCTACGTTGTCCATGCGCTGAATCGTCACGGGGGTGCTCCTTCGGTGTCGCGCGGTCCGTTCCGGCTACTCGTACCCCGGGGACGGAGCCGGTGCCGCGTTCTCGACACGGACGGGCGGTCAGGCGGCGGGCGGGTCCTCGCTGCGGAGGCGGAAGGCGGAGGTGACGCCGAGGTCGTGGCGGGCGGCGAGGTAGAAGGTGTCGCGCCGGTCCTGGAGGGCGGTGAAGGCGCGGGTCCAGTCGGCGGGGGTGTCGTCCGGCGCGGGGGTGCGGACGAAGCGTTCGAGGGTCCAGGCGTCGCGCTGGAGGGCGCGGGCGGCGGTGATCGCGTCGGCGTCGCCCATGAGGAGCACGGCTTCGAAGGCGTGGCCGCGGTCCTGTTCGGCCTCCGCGAGCAGGGCGAGGCCGGTGTCCAGGTCGAGGGGCTGGGGGAGGGCGGACAGGCCGCGGGTGGCGGCCAGGCGGCCCGCGATCGAGGTGAATCTCTTGATCGCGTTGGCGAAGCCGAGGTACGCCTCCAGGCGGCGTTCGTCCCAGCGGGTTTCGAGCTGCCGCCGCCAGCGGGCGCCCTCCATACGGGTCGCGCCGACGTAGGACGCCACGGCGCCCGCGAGCACTCCGAGCAGCGTGAAGAGCTGACCCGACACGTTCCCCCCTCCCCTGGTGGTGCCGCTCAGTATGCCCAGGGCGGGGTGCGGCCGTACGGGGGACGGTGGGCGTGTCGGGCGGGGGCGGCGCGGAGTCGGGTGCGCACGATGGGAGGAACCGGCTCGTCACGCGGGAGAGATCGCGGGAGAGATCATGGCCTGTCGCAGGATCGGGCGCCGCGGCGCGCGGCACGTCCCGGGCGGCGGCCGGTGAGCCGCCGGGGCCGGGGCCAGGGCCGGAGTGGGCCGAGCCCGCGCGTCTCCGTCTTCACCCCCAGCCACCAGCCGCGCTTCCTCGACGACTGCCTCGCCTCGCTGCGCCGCCAGACGTTCACCGACTGGGAGTGGGTGGTGCTGCTCAACCAGGGCGCGCGGTGGCGGCCGGAGCAGCCGGACGAGCGGGTACGGGTCGAGGTCGCGGACGACGTCAAGGGGGTCGGCGCGGCCAAGCGGCGGGCGTGCGCGGCAACGCGCGGGGAGTTCCTGGTCGAGCTGGACCACGACGACGTGCTGGCCGCGGACTGCCTCGGGCGGATCGTGGCGGCCTTCGACGCCGATCCGGACGCCGTCCTCGTCTACAGCGACTGCGCCCAGATCCAGGCGGACGGCAGCGCCGACACCTCCCGTTTCGACATCGCCCACGGCTGGGAGTACGAGGACGCGGAGGTGGACGGCCGCGCCGTGCTGAGCCTGCGCTCGCTCGCGCCCGTCCCGCACAACGTCTCGTACATCTGGTACGCGCCCAACCACGTGCGGGCCTTCCGCTTCAACGCGTACGACAAGGTGGGCGGGTACGACGCGGAGCGGGACGTCCTCGACGACCAGGACCTGATGTGCCGGCTCTACCAGGCCGGGCCCTTCCGTCACATCCCGCAGTGCCTCTACCTCCAGCGGGTGCACGCGGACAGCACCCAGCGCGACCCGGAGACGAACGCCCGCATCCAGCGCGAGACGGTCGCCCTCTACGACCGCCACGTCGAGGGCAACGCGCTGGCCTGGGCCGAGCGCGGCGGGCTGCTCGCGCTCGACCTCGGGGCCGCGCACGGCAAGCCCGCCGGATACCTCGGGGTCGACCGGCTGCCGGGGGAGGGCGTGGACATCACGGGTACGCTGCCCGGCCCGCTCGACCTGGCGGACGGCTCGGTGGGGGTGATCCGCGCGGTGGACTTCCTCGGGCAGGTGCCCGACAAGACCGGGCTGATCAACGAGATCCACCGGCTGCTCGCGCCGGGCGGCATGCTGCTGTCCCGTACCCCGAGCACGGACGGCCGCGGCGCCTTCCAGGACCCGACGCACACGGCCTTCTACAACGAGAACTCCTTCTGGTACTACACGGACGACGCCTACCGCCGCTTCGTCCCGGGGCTCACCGCCCGCTTCCAGACGTCCCGCCTGGTGACGTACCACCCGACCCCGTGGCACGAGGCGCACCGCATCCCGTACGTGGCCGCGAACCTCGTCGCGGTGAAGGACGGGGCCCCGCGCTTCGGCGGCCTGCTCCGGGTCTGACCCGGCCGGGACGTGCACGGCAACGCACCGCGCCCCCGCAGCCGGGTCAGCGGCGGCGGGGGCGGCGATACGTCAGGCGGTACGTCGAAAGCGGCGGCTCAGCCGTTGCAGCCGCTGCACTGGCACGGGCCACCGGACTGGCAGCCGCAGCCGCAGCCCGAGCCGCAGCCGCACGCGGCGACCAGCGGGAGCGGGATACGCAGCGGGGCCGCGGCGGTGTCGGGGGCCGACTGGTCGCGTACGGGGGTGGGCGTGGGGGTCTCCGGCATCAGTGCACCCTCCTCGGGCTTGGCCTGCACACCAGTGAAACGGCGCCGCCCCGGGTTCATCAAGGGCGCACTAGTGCACCCCGCTCCCGTGCGCGCGCCCCGCACGCCCCCACCCGCGCTACGCCGACTCGACGTCCGTCGGCAGCGGGGACATCGCGTCCACGTGCTCGCCCGTCACCAGGTAGACGACGCGCTTGGCGAC
The DNA here is from genome assembly GCF_044332905.1 of Streptomyces sp. NPDC021224. Classification (NCBI taxonomy): domain Bacteria; kingdom Bacillati; phylum Actinomycetota; class Actinomycetes; order Kitasatosporales; family Streptomycetaceae; genus Streptomyces; species Streptomyces sp. NPDC021224. The sequence continues at coordinate 6,600 of NZ_JBIRPW010000023.1, forward strand.
CGACACCGCGTGGTCGGCGAAGCGCTCGTAGTAGCGGCCGACGAGGGTGACGTCCACGGCCGTCTCGATGCCGTGCTTCCAGCGGTCGTCCAGCAGGTGCTGGAAGAGGGTGCGGTGCAGCTCGTCCATGCGGTCGTCGTCGGCCTCCAGCTGGAGCGCGTCGTCGACGTCCTTGGTGATGATGACCTCGGCGGCCTTGGCCATCAGGCGCTGCGCGAGCTGGCCCATCTCCAGGATGGTGCTGTGCAGGTCGCGCGGCACCGCGGAGGCGGGGAAGCGCAGCCGGGCGAGCTTGGCGACGTGCCGGGCCAGGTCGCCGGAGCGCTCCAGGTCGGCGCTCATCCGCAGGCTGGTGACGACGATCCGCAGGTCGGTCGCGACCGGCTGCTGGCGGGCGAGCAGGTTGATCGCCCGGGTCTCCAGCTCGCGCTGGAGGTCGTCGACCTTCTCGTCCGCGCCGATGACGCTCTCGGCGACGTTGAGGTCGGCGTCGAGCAGCGCGGTGGTGGCCCGGCCTATCGCCGAGCCGACGAGCCGGGCCATCTCGACGAGGCCGTCGCCGATGGAGTCGAGTTCCTCGTGGTATGCGTCCCGCATCGCGTTCCTTCCAAGAGCTTCTTCATGAGCTTCCGTGAGCTGGTGAGCGGTCTGTACACACAGTGCACGGGCCGGCACAAGAGGGCTTCTCCTCCACGCTCCACGCTCGTGGGCCACGGAATACCGGCCGCGCACCCGGAGTGAATCACCTCCTACGTGAAGGTGAACTCTTGGCAACGTGCGACCGAGAGGTATCTCTCAGGGCTGTGGAGCGCTTGCGCGTGCCACCTAACCTGGAGCCATGGACGTGAACGCGGCAGTCGCCGCAGCCAGCGCGATAGCCGGTCTGGCGACCGGTGTCATCGCCGTGCTCGCGTTCCGCTGGAGCGAGCGGGAACAGGCCCGCCCGACCCGTACCGCACTGCACACGGAAGCGGTGCTTCCGCCCGGCGTGGACACCGTGCTGTCCGTGCTGCGGTCCTCGGCGGTCGTCCTGGACGAGGGCGACACCGTGGTCAAGGCCAGCTCGGCGGCATATGCCCTCGGACTGGTGCGCGGCGGCAGGCTCGCCGTCGACCAGATGCTGCAGATGGCCCGCGAGACGCGGCGGGACGGCGAGATACGCCAGGTGGAACTCGACCTTCCGCGCCGCGGCGCCGGGCGCGGCGAAGGCCTCGCCGTGTCCGCCCGGGTGGCACCGCTGGGCTCGCGCCTGGTGCTGCTGCTCGTGGAGGACCTCACCGAGGCCCGGCGGATCGAAGCGGTCCGGCGGGATTTCGTCGCCAACGTCAGCCATGAGCTGAAGACCCCGGTCGGGGCGCTCTCGCTGCTGTCGGAGGCCGTCATGGACGCCTCCGACGACCCCGAGGCGGTGCTCCGCTTCGCCGGCCGCATGCAGATCGAGGCGACCCGGCTGACCAGCCTGGTGCAGGAGATCATCGACCTGTCCCGGGTCCAGGACGACGACCTGCTGGACGACGCGGAGCCGGTCGCGGTCGACGACCTGGTCGCCGAGGCCATGGACCGCTGCCGTCACCAGGCCAACACCAAGCAGATCACCATGGCCACCGGGACCACCCCCGACCTGTGCATATGGGGCAACCGGGGCCAGCTCGCGGCGGCGCTCGGCAACCTCGTCGAGAACGCCGTCAACTACAGTCCGGCCCGTACCCGGGTCGGCATCGCCGGACGCCGTATCCCCGCCGGGGGAGGGGATCTCATCGAGATCTCCGTCACCGACCAGGGCATCGGCATCTCCGAGAAGGACCGCGAAAGGGTCTTCGAGCGCTTCTACCGGGTCGACCCGGCACGCTCGCGGGCCACCGGCGGGACCGGGCTCGGCCTTTCCATCGTCAAGCACGTCGCCGCCACCCACGGCGGCGAGGTCACCGTGTGGAGCGTCGAAGGCCAGGGCTCCACCTTCACACTGCGGCTTCCCGAGGCCGGGATCGCCCGCGACCGCGCGCTCCCGCCCGGCACCGATCCCGATGCCGAGGCGGACGCGGAGCCGGCCGACGAGCCGTCGGACGAACAGCTCTTCCAGACCCTCCCCGAACACATCCCCGCTCCGGAGGTCCTTCCGTGACCCGCGTACTCGTCGTCGAGGACGAAGAGTCCTTCAGCGACGCGCTGTCGTACATGCTCCGCAAGGAGGGTTTCGAGGTCGCCATATCCGCGACCGGGCCCGACGCGCTGGACGAGTTCGAACGCAACGGCGCCGACCTGGTCCTGCTCGACCTGATGCTGCCGGGGCTGCCCGGCACCGAGGTGTGCCGCCAGCTGCGGCTCAAGTCCAATGTCCCGGTGATCATGGTGACCGCCAAGGACAGCGAGATCGACAAGGTCGTCGGGCTGGAGATCGGCGCCGACGACTACGTGACCAAGCCCTTCTCCTCGCGGGAGCTGGTCGCCCGCATCCGCGCGGTGCTGCGCCGCCGCGGCGAGCCCGAGGAGATCTCCCCGGCCGCGCTGGAGGCGGGGCCGGTGCGCATGGACGTCGACCGGCACGTCGTGACGGTCGGCGGCGGCAAGGTGGACCTGCCGCTCAAGGAGTTCGACCTGCTGGAGATGCTGCTGCGCAACGCGGGCCGGGTGCTCACCCGTATGCAGCTCATCGACCGGGTGTGGGGCGCGGACTACGTCGGCGACACCAAGACCCTCGACGTCCACGTCAAGCGGCTGCGCGCCAAGATCGAGCCGGACCCGGGTGCCCCGCGCTACCTGGTGACGGTCCGTGGCCTCGGCTACAAGTTCGAGCCGTAGGCCGCGCGGGATTCCGCGTACGGGTAAGGGGCCCGCGCCCATGGTGCGGGCCCCTTACCCGTCACATCGGGCGCGGTGTCAGGAGGTGGCGGTCGCCGTGTCCGACGGGCTCGCGGTGTCCGTCGGGGTGGCGGTGTCGCCCGACGTCTGCGGGGTCTGCGTCGAGGTGGCGGTGTCGGTCGGCGTCGGGGCCTCGGTGGTCGGCAGCGAACCCGGGCCGTACGGCGCGAAGTAGCTCGCGGCCGGCATGACCTGGATCTTCAGCGGGACGGCGCCGGCGCCGCTGAAGGTGAACACCGCGTTCTGGAAGCCGCCGTTCCGGAGCTGCTCCTGACCGCCGCTGATGACCCCGCTGGGGTTGCCCTTGCCGCCGAGCAGCACGGTGCTGTGCGCGGGGACGGTGATGCTGCCGGAGCCGTCCGCGCCGGACAGCTGGGCCGACGGGCCGCTCACGATGTCCACGCTCTTCAGCGTCTGGTCGCTGTCGCCGTTGTTGAACAGCCGGGCGGTGACCGAGGCGGGGCCGCTCGGGTCGGTCAGGACGAAGGCGTTCTGCACCTGGATGTCGCCCTTGGTCGCGGCCGGGTTGTCCGGCTTGACCTTGAGCGTCTCGGCCTCGTTCCCCGCGGCGCAGGCGGCGAGCGAGACGGCTGAGAGGGCGACGACGGCGGCGGCGAGGGCGCCGCGTCGGAAGCTGCGGACCACGGCGGCGGCATCTCCTTGGACGAGGACTGACGGCCTGGCCGGCTGTGGCGGGCAGCCGGTTCGGCAGGATCGGACGATCTTCCAGCGGCCTAAGATTACCGAGCCCCGGTATCGGCCGCGCACCGGGTGTCCCCTCGGTGACAGTCCCTCACCCGAGCGGTCGTGTCCGCGGGTCGGAGGATGGCCGGATCCCGACGTCATCGGGCCGCCATCCGGTACACGCGCGCAACGCGCCCGCAATGTATTCCGGCATTACCACGGTGTGATTACCGGCGGGTCGCCGTGACACGGCGGGACGGGGGGATTTCCGTGATCGCCGCGCAATTGGATCTTCAGCCGCGTCTTCGGTGCCGTGAACCCGAACGGAGTAGCGAAGATCCACTCGCCGGGGAGCGACAAATCCGGACGTATCACCCAGTGTTCGGCGGCCGCCGCGGCCTCGGCGGTGGTGATTCCGGCTCCCCGCATACCCGCTCCGACCTGCGAATACCGGCTGTCCATGGCACCCTCCAGCACGTTCCGGGGGCGCTTGTCAAGCCCCGAGATATGCCCTGACCTGCGAAAACGCCATTCAGATGAGGGCGTTCCCGTGTTACCCTGGATAGCCACGGAAGGGGTACCTGTCACATGACGTTCAAGGTTGGCGACACCGTGGTCTATCCCCATCACGGGGCCGCGCTGATCGAGGCTATCGAAATTCGCCAGATCAAAGGCGTGGACAAGACCTACTTGGTGCTCAAGGTCGCCCAGGGCGACTTGACGGTGCGCGTACCCGCGGACAATGCGGAGTTCGTCGGCGTGCGCGACGTTGTCGGTCAGGACGGGCTGGATCGGGTCTTCGAGGTGCTGCGCGCGCCGTACACCGAGGAGCCCACCAACTGGTCCCGTCGATACAAGGCAAATCTGGAGAAGCTCGCCTCCGGCGACGTCATCAAGGTCGCGGAAGTCGTCCGTGACCTGTGGCGGCGCGAGCGCGAGCGCGGCCTGTCGGCCGGCGAGAAGCGCATGCTCGCCAAGGCGCGGCAGATCCTGGTCAGCGAGCTCGCTCTGGCGGAGAACACCAACGAGGACAAGGCCGAGGCCCTGCTCGACGAAGTCCTCGCGTCGTAAGACCGTCCCTTTCCGGACGTTCTCGTGTCACGTCCACTCCAGCGCCCACCCACGCTGCCGTGACGTACTGACTTACGCAGACGCACCCCGGGCACCCTCCGGGGACACTGCCGCGGCACCCGGCCCAGCATCACGGCCGGGTGCTGCGGCATGCGCGGCCGGGCGCACGCGGCGGCTGAGCGGGTGAGCACAGCTGCCGCAGCGCGTACGCCGAACCAGGCGTCTGCGGACCCGCAGAGCGCTACGGTCTTCCCCAGGACTTCACGGAAGGGGTCCTGGTGGGGAGACCGCGCCCTGCAACCACCCGGGACATCGCCCCGGGCGCACCCCCCAAGCGATACCCAACTCATACAAGGACACAAACCTGCGTACCGCAGCCGTCATTCCCGCCGCCGGACGTGGCGTCCGGCTGGGCCCCGGGGCGCCGAAGGCGCTGCGCACCCTCGGCGGGGTTCCCATCCTGGTCCACGCGGTGCGCGCGATGGCGCGCGCCCGCGCCGTCTCCGTGATCGTCGTGGTCGCGCCGCCCGACGGCGCCGCCGAGGTCCGGGCGCTGCTCGACGCCAACGGGCTGCCGGAGTCCACCGACATACGGGTCGTGCCCGGCGGCGCCGAACGGCAGGACTCCGTCCGCCTCGGCCTGGCCGCACTGCCCGACGACGTCGACGTGGTGCTCGTGCACGACGCCGCCCGCCCGCTGGTGCCCGTCGAGACGGTCGAGGCCGTCGTCGACGCGGTACGCGGCGGGGCCCCCGCCGTGGTGCCCGGACTGCCGCTCGCCGACACCGTCAAGAGCGTCGACCCGGACACCGGAGCCGTCACCGGCACACCCGCCCGCGCGCTGCTGCGGGCCGTCCAGACCCCGCAGGGCTTCGACCGGGAGGTGCTGGCCAAGGCGCACTCCTCGGTCTCCGGCCCCGTCACGGACGACGCTGGCATGGTCGAACAGCTCGGCATCCCCGTCCTCGTCGTGCCCGGACACGAGGAGGCCTTCAAGGTCACCCGGCCGCTGGACCTCGTCCTGGCCGAGGCCGTACTCGCCCGCAGGAGGGCCAATGGCCACTGAGCCCCGCGCCGGGGAGGCGCCTTTCGCGCCGCTGCCCCGGGTCGGTGTCGGAACGGACGTGCACGCCTTCGCGGCGGGCCGCGAGCTGTGGTGCGCGGGCCTGCACTGGGAGGGCGCCTCGCACGGGCTCGCCGGGCACTCCGACGGGGACGTGGCCGCGCACGCCGCGTGCGACGCGCTCTTCTCCGCCGCCGGGCTCGGCGACCTCGGGGCGCACTTCGGCACGGACCGGCCCGAGTGGGCCGGGGCGTCCGGGGTCACGCTGCTCGCGGAGGCCGCGCGGATCGTCCGGGAGGCCGGATTCACGATCGGCAACGTCGCGATCCAGGTGATCGGGGTCCGCCCGAAGATCGGGACGCGGCGCGCCGAGGCGGAGGCGGCTCTCGCCGCCGCGGTGGGGGCTCCGGTGTCCGTGTCCGGCACCACCACGGACGGGCTCGGCCTCACCGGCCGCGGCGAGGGGCTTGCCGCCCTGGCCACGGCGATGGTCCTGCCGCCGGCGTCCTGAGGCTTCGCGCTACCGCGCGGGGCGCCCCTGAAAACAAACGGGTGCCCCGCGCGGCAAGCGCGTCCTCCACGCCGGTGGATGCCGCACCGGTGGATGAATCGGCGTCCCCGTGGTGTTGACGGACCGAAGCCCAGCCCGCGCAGAAAAGAAAGAAGGCAGCCAGCCATGGCCCAGCTCTCGGACACCGCTCGTGCGCTCTTCGACGCGAAGACCTACGCCACCGTCGCCACCGTCGAGCCCGACGGCACCCCGCAGCTGTCGGTGATCTGGGTGGCGCGGGACGGGGACGACGTCCTGTTCTCCACCACGCGCGACCGGCGCAAGGCGCGCAACCTCGAGCGGAACCCGCGGGTCACCGTGCTGGCGACGCCGGAGGGCAACCCGTTCGCGTACGTCGAGATCCGCGGGACCGCGACCGTCACGGAGGACACCGACCGGAGTTTCGTCGACTCCGTCAGCCGCAAGTACACCGGTGCCGACTACAGCAACGACGGCCCCGACGCCGTGCGGGTGATCGTGCGGATCAGCCCGGAGCGGGTCGTCGAGCGGCTGTGACGTCTTTCGCCCGGCGGTCCGCGTAGGCCGCCGGGCCCACTACCCTTGAGGCGTGACTATTCGCCTGTACGACACAAACGCGCGCCAGGTACGTGACTTCGTCCCGCTCACGCCGGGCTGTGTGTCTCTCTACCTGTGTGGCGCCACTGTGCAGGCGGCGCCGCACATCGGCCACGTCAGGTCGGGGCTGAACTTCGACATCCTGCAGCGGTGGTTCCGCTACCGCGGGTACGACGTGACCTTCGTCCGGAACGTCACCGACATCGACGACAAGATCATCCGCAAGTCCGCCGAGCAGGGGCGGCCCTGGTGGGCCATCGGGTACGAGAACGAGCGCGCCTTCACCAACGGCTACGACGCGCTGGGCTGCATGCCGCCCACGTACGAGCCGCGGGCGACCGGGCACGTCCCCGAGATGATCGAGATGATGCGCGGCCTCATCGAGGACGGCCACGCCTACGTCGCCGACGGCAACGTGTACTTCGACGTGCGCTCCTTCCCCGGTTACCTGGAGCTGTCCAACCAGGAGCTGGACAATCTGCGGCAGCCGGGGAGCGAGGGCGAGACCGGCAAGCGCGACCACCGGGACTTCGCGATGTGGAAGGCGGCCAAGCCCGGCGAGCCGTCCTGGGAGACCCCGTGGGGCCGTGGGCGCCCCGGCTGGCACCTGGAGTGCTCGGCCATGGCGCACAAGTACCTCGGCGAGGTCTTCGACATCCACGGCGGCGGTATCGACCTGATCTTCCCGCACCACGAGAACGAGATCGCCCAGGCCAAGGCGTACGGCGACCAGTTCGCGCGCTACTGGGTGCACAACGCGTGGGTCACCATGAGCGGCGAGAAGATGAGCAAGTCGCTCGGCAACTCCGTGCTGGTCTCCGAGATGGTGCAGCGCTGGCGGCCGATCGTGCTGCGCTACTACCTGGGCACCCCGCACTACCGGTCGATGATCGAGTACAGCGAGGAGGCCCTGCGCGAGGCCGAGGCCGCGTTCGCGCGGATCGAGGGTTTCGTGCAGCGGGTGGTGGAGAAGGCCGGGCCGGTCGAGCCGGCCGCCGAGGTGCCGCCGGCCTTCGCCGAGGCGATGGACGACGACCTCGGGGTGCCGCAGGCGCTCGCGGTCGTGCACACCACCGTCCGGCAGGGCAACAGCGCGCTGACCGCCGACGACAAGGAGACGGCGGTCGCGCGCCTGGCCGAGGTCCGTGCGATGCTCGGAGTGCTGGGCCTGGATCCGCTGGACCCGCACTGGACGGGCGCCGACCGCGGGGAGGACCTGCACGGCGTCGTCGACTCGCTGGTCCGGCTGGTGCTGGAGCAGCGGCAGCAGGCGCGGTCCCGCAAGGACTACGCGACGGCCGACGCGATCCGTGACCAGCTGGTGCAGTCCGGTCTGGAGATCGAGGACACCCCGACCGGCTCGCGCTGGACGCTGCGCGGCTGACCGGACGAGACGAGGGGGGTGCGGGCGCCCGGCCCCCGCACCCCTCGCGGCTTTCCGGGCCCGCGCCCCACAGACGTGACGTAGACAGAAGAAGTGAGAGTCCCCATGGCCGGCAACAGCCAGCGCAGGAACCGCCGTACGAGCAGCAAGAAGGGCGCGACGGTCGGCAGCGGCGGGCAGCGCCGCAAGGGCCTGGAGGGCAAGGGTCCGACCCCGCCCGCCGAGATGCGTCCGGGCCACAAGAAGAGCCGGATCGCGGCCGCCCAGGCCCGTAAGACCAGCGGCCGGCAGCAGCGTCCGGGCGGGCGCGGCGGCAGGTCGGCGTCCGAGCTGGTGGTGGGCCGCAACCCGGTCGTGGAGGCGCTGCGCGCGGACATCCCGGCGTCGGCCGTCTACGTCCAGCAGTTCATCGACAACGACGACCGGGTGCGCGAGGCGCTGCGGCTGGCCACCGACCGCGGGGTGCCGCTCATGGAGGCGCCCCGGGCCGAGCTGGACCGGATGACGTCCGGGCTGAACCACCAGGGCATCGCCCTGCAGATTCCGCCGTACGAGTACGCGCACCCCGAGGACCTGCTCGGCGAGGCCGCCGACCGCGGGGAGGACGCGCTGATCGTGGCCCTCGACGGGGTGACCGACCCGCGCAACCTCGGCGCGGTCGTCCGCTCGGTCGCCGCTTTCGGCGGGCACGGTGTCGTGGTGCCCGAGCGGCGGGCCGCCGGGATGACCGCGGGCGCGTGGAAGACCTCGGCCGGTACCGCCGCCCGGGTCGCCGTCGCCCGCGCGACGAACCTGACGCGCGCCCTGGAGGCGTACCAGAAGGCGGGCCTGACCGTCGTCGGTCTCGCGGCGGACGGCGACGTCGAGCTGTACGACCTGGAGGCGCTGGACGGGCCGGTCGTGATCGTCGCGGGCAGCGAGGGCAAGGGCCTGTCGCGGCTGGTCGGCGAGACGTGCGACCTGCTGGTGCGCATCCCGATGCCGGGTGGCGCGGCCGAGTCGCTGAACGCCGGTGTGGCCGCGGGCGTGGTGCTGTACGAGGCGGCCCGCCGCCGCTCGTGACCGCGCCGGGGCAGGCGCGGGAGGGCATCATAGGGGTTCGGCGCGATTGACGCGTCTCGGACATCGAGGGCGGTGTCCGGCAGTGTCCTAAAGGACCGTCACTCGGTTAGATGAGTGTGGACACCAGAACACCCCGCCCCTCCCCGGGGGGAGGGACGCCCGGATTCGACGAGCCCGCCCTGACCATGGCCCGCGTGCCGAGCGACCCCGCCCAGGTCATCGTCACGCACGCGAGTTTCCGGGTGCAGCTGGGAAGGAGCTCCGCGCGCTCGCTGACGCGCAGCCCGCGCGGCCTGACCGCGCAGCGGGGCGCGCAGCCGCACGGTGCCCCGGCCGCGGGCCGCCGCCGGCTCGCACCGGTGGTGTGGTCCGGCCGCACCGAGCCCGGCGACGCGCTGGCCGGTGAGCTGTTCCAGGCGGTGCGCGGCGGGTCGGCGGACGGCGGGGCGGACGGCTCCGCGGGCGCGACCACGCAGACGCTGCCGCGGATCGGCGAGACGACGGTGCTGCCGCCCGCCACACCCACCGTCGTCGGCCCGCGCAGCGGCGGCGCCCCCGTCACGGGCCTGCTCGGCGGTGTGCGCCCGGCCCGCGGCGCCTTCGACGAGGAGCCGCCGCTCGCCGCCTTCGACGCCGACGCGGACTACGGCGAGGACGACGACGAGCTGTACGAGACCGCTCCCCGGCGCGAGCGGCCCCTGCCCAAGGGCGGCGACTTCGTCAAGCACGCCTGGTACCCCGGCCGCCGGATGAACCTCGGCATCGTGCTGCTGCCGCTGCGCATCTTCCTCGGCTTCGTGTCGATCTACGCGGGCATGGGCAAGCTGTGCGACCGCGTCTACTTCGACGGCGGCAAGCGCGGCTCCATGGTCACCTGGCTGACCTCGCTGCACCCGTGGGGCGCCGCCGAGCCGCTGCGCGACGCGGCCCTCAACCACCCGGTGGGCGCGGGCCTGTCCATCGCCTTCCTGCAGGTCGTGGTGGGCGTGCTGACCGTCTTCGGGCTGTGGCAGCGGGTCGCCGCCGTCTTCGGCGCGGCCCTGTCCGTCGCGCTGCTGGTCACCGTGAGCTGGCGCACCGTCCCCGTCTACGACGCCCCCGACTTCATCTACCTGGCCGCGTGGAGCCCGCTGGTGATCGCCGGCGCCCCCGTCTACTCCGTGGACGGCAAGCTCGCCTCCGACGCCTGGCGCCGGCTGGGCCCGCGCGTCGGGCTGTGGGGGCTGCGCCGCTACGTGCTGCGCCGCGGTGTGGTGCTGGGCACGCTCATCGTCGGCTGCTCGCTGCTCGTCGGCTCCGTGCTGGGCGCGGCGGTCAGGGCCAGTACCGGGCCGGGCACCCACCAGTACGGGCCGGCGCGGCCGCCGGTCAACGAACTGCCGGGGGAGCCGCTGCCCGAGGTCTCGGGGGGCGACGACGGGTCCGCGCCGGGCAGTGCGGAGCCCAGCCGGACGGCGAAGGCACGGAAGAAGCCGCAGCCGACGGCCTCGGCGCAGCCGCCGGCCGACGGGTCGCAGGACGGCGCCGCGACGCACACGCCGGGAAGCGGCACGCACACCCCGGGCGGCACGCGGACGTCGGGCGGTGCCTCCGGCGGGTCGAGCGGCGGTTCGTCCGGCGGCTCGGGCGGGACGTCGCAGCCCCCCGCCGCCCCGCCGACCCACGCGGACCCGCCCCCGGCGCCGCCCGCCCCGAAGCCGACGCAGGGCGGTGCGATCGGCGGCCTGCTGGGCGCGGGCCTGCTGGGCGCCCCGGAGGAGCAGCAGTCCCCGACCCCGGCGGTCTGAGGCCACGGAACACCCGAGCCCGCCCGGTCCCCTCGCGAGGGGACCGGGCGGGCTCGGGCACGTGCGGGGCCGGGCGGGTTCAGACGGGCGCGGTGCCCAGCTCGCGGGCGGCCTCGCGGAGGTCCTTGGCGGTGTCGATGGCCCGCCAGTAGGCGCCCTGCGGGATCGGGTAGCCGGCCAGCCGGCGTTCGCGGGCCAGCCGCGGGAAGGTCGTGCGCTCGTGGTCGCCGAGGTCGGGCAGCATCGCGGTGAAGGACGGCGCGAAGACGTACACGCCCGCGTTGATCAGGAAGGGCGAGGGCGGTGCCTCGATGAAGTCCAGCACCTGCCCGAACTCGTTGGTCTCCACCGCGCCCCACGGGATGCGCGGCCGGGCCAGCGCGAGGGTCGCCACCGCGTCCCGCTCCTCGTGGAAGGCGGCCATGCCGCGCAGCGAGAAGCGGGTCCAGATGTCGCCGTTGGTGGCGTACCACGGCTCGTCGGCGCGCGGCAGCGACCGGGCGGCGTACTTCAGCCCGCCGCCGCGGCCCAGCGGTTCGCCCTCGACGACGGTCGTCACCTTCAGCGGCAGCGGCGCGCTCTCCAGCCACTCCTGGAGCACCTCCGCGAGGTGCCCGCACGACACGACGACGTCCGTGACCCCTTCCGCGGCCAGCCAGGCGAGCTGGTGGCCGATGATCGGCGTGCCCGTGCCGGGGATCTCGACCATGGGCTTGGGCCGGTCGTCGGTGTAGGGCCGCAGCCGTGAGCCCTGGCCGCCGGCCAGGATGACGGCCTGGGTGACCGGGACGGTCGTCTCGTGCGCAGTGGTGTCGTGCGTCATGCAGCGCACCCTATGCGAACGGCCACGAGCGCGTACGCCCGGCAACCCCCGCGTGCTGCGGGGCTGTCGGCCGTACGCGCTCGTGCCGGGCGCCCGGACCGCCGGTCCGGCCGGGGTCAGCCCATGGCGGCGACGCCGGTCGCGAAGGCGGTGTCGCACACCGGCCGCGACCACGCCTGCGCGCGCCGCACCGAGCCGTCGTACTTCGCGACGGCGGCGCGGCCCAGCGAGCGGGCGATGGAGACGCAGTACCGGGCGAGGGACGGCTGTTGCGCCATGGCGACCTGGAGGTCGGTCAGGGCGGCTCCCGGGTCCTTCTGCTGGAGTTCGTCCAGCAGCCGGGCGCGCAGCGCCTCCTGCGGCGCCGTGGCGGCCGCCTGGTCCCGTGTGGTGGAGGAGGCGGTCAGCACCTGGGCGTCGGAGGCGCCGGCCCACGAGACGCGGGTGACGGCGAGTGTTCCCGACAGCACGAGGACCACCGGGAGGACGAGCGCGAATGTCTTGCCGAGACGGCGAGCTACCTGGTTCACGGTTCGGATCGTAGCGACTGGTGATGATTCGGCGACATCGAGTCACCCTTGCGGGGGAGTGAAATCGCCGGGCGGTGCGTTCGAGCGGTGCCGAACGGACCCGAACTGCCGCTTGTGCGGCTGTATATCCGGGCCCGCGCGGACCGGGAACGCGAACGGCCGGGCGGTGCGTACGGATACGCACCGCCCGGCCGTCACAGGCGCGGAACTCCCCCTGGGAGGGGGTGTCGTGTGATCAGTCGCTCAGGCGCTCGCCGGAGGAGGTCGCGAAGACGTGGGTCTCGCCGCCGCGCGGCACGACGTGCAGCACGGAGCCCTTCTCCGGGATCTCGCGGCCGCCGACGCGGATGACGACGTCCTTGTCCTCGTCGCCGACCTTCGCCGAGCCGTAGACGTAGCCGTCGGCGCCCAGCTCCTCGACGACGTTGACGGTCACGGCCAGGCCCGCCGGGGCGTCCTTGGACAGCGACTTGGCCTCGCTGTCGCCGCTGACGATGTCGAAGTGCTCGGGACGGACACCGACGGTGACCGTGCGGTCACCCTTGTCCGCCGCCGCCTGCACCGCGTCGCGCTCGACGTTGACCAGCGCGTTGCCGAAGCGCACGCCGCCGTCGACGATCGGGACCTCGATGAGGTTCATCGCCGGGGAGCCGATGAAGCCCGCGACGAAGAGGTTGGCCGGCTTGTCGTACATGTGGCGCGGGGTGTCGACCTGCTGCAGCAGACCGTCCTTGAGGACCGCGACGCGGTCGCCCATCGTCATGGCCTCGGTCTGGTCGTGGGTGACGTAGACCGTGGTGACGCCCAGGCGGCGCTGCAGGCTGGCGATCTGGGTACGGGTCTGGACACGGAGCTTGGCGTCGAGGTTCGACAGCGGCTCGTCCATGAGGAAGACCTGCGGCTCACGCACGATGGCGCGGCCCATCGCGACACGCTGGCGCTGACCACCGGAGAGCGCCTTCGGCTTGCGCGCCAGGTAGTCGGTGAGGTCCAGGATCTTGGCGGCTTCCTCGACCCGCTTGCGGATCTCGGCCTTGTTGACGCCGGCGATCTTGAGCGCGAAGCCCATGTTGTCGGCGACCGTCATGTGCGGGTACAGCGCGTAGTTCTGGAACACCATCGCGATGTCGCGGTCCTTGGGCGGCAGGTGCGTGACATCCCGCTCGCCGATCCGGATCGCGCCGGCGTTCACGTCCTCCAGCCCCGCGAGCATGCGGAGCGAGGTCGACTTGCCGCAGCCGGACGGACCGACGAGAACCAGGAACTCGCCGTCCCCGACCTCGATGTCCAGACCGTCGACGGCGGGCTTGTCGCCACCCGGGTAGATCCGGGTCGCCTTGTCGAACGTCACAGTAGCCATGGTGGTTCGCAATCCCTTCACCGGCAGGAACGTGCCGGACGATCCGAGTAAAGGAAGCAGGTCTTTCGGTGCCGCTTCAGTGGTCGAGCCCGTGGATACGCGGACTCCCCGGTGACGCTACCTGCACGTTCCACCTTTTGTCACCAGGCCCCGGGCGCCTTTTTCGTCACCCCGGACAAGCAGAAGGAGGCCCCGCCCGGACGGGCGGAACCTCCAGCACGAGCCCCCGGTCGGATTCGAACCGACGACCCCCTGTTTACAAGACAGGTGCTCTGGCCGACTGAGCTACAAGGGCGGGCGGGCCTGACGGCGCACACCCGTACTCTAGCGCCTCGGCACCGGGGCGGCCCGGGGATTCCCGGCCCGGCGCCCGTGCGGTCAGGCGTGGCGGTCCGCGCACAGGGCCGTCTCGACGGCGGCCCGCATGTCGTCGTCCTGCGCGTCCGTGCCGCCGGGGTCGACGTTCACCATGACGGTGGCCTGCCGGCCGTCGGCGGTGGCACCGCCCAGGGTCTCGTAGCCGAAGATGTCGCCGCCGTGGCCCCAGTACGTGCCGCCGCAGGGCAGCGTCCGGCGCTCCAGGCCGAGGCCGTACTCCCGGCCGGTGTCCCCGGTGGCGCGCACCGCCGTCATCTCCGCGAGCTGCGCCGGGCGCAGCAGGCGGCCGCCCAGCAGCGCGGCGAGGAAGCGGTCGAGGTCGTCCGCGCTGGAGATCATCGCGCCGGAGGCGCCCGCGACCGACGGGTTGACCGCGGTGGCGTCCAGCAGCGGCGCGTCCGGGCCGGGCCGGACGTAGCCGCGCGGGTGCGGGCCGGGGATCGCCGGGTCGTCGTCCGGGACGGAGGTCGCGGTCAGGCCGAGCGGGGTGATGACGCGGCGGCGGATCTCCTCGCCGTAGGAGTGGCCGGTCACCTTCTCGACGATCATCCCGGCCAGCAGGTAGTTGGTGTTGGAGTAGTCCCAGCCGTCGCCGGGGACCGGGAAGACCGGCGGGTGGGCGAGGGCGAGGTCCACCAGGTCGCGGGTGTCGTGGTGGGCGAGCGGGTCGCGCAGGACGGCCCGCGGGTCGAGGAAGTCGAGGTAGTCGGGCAGCCCGCTGGTGTGCTGGAGCAGCTGCCGTACGGTGATCGTCCGGCCGTCGCCCGCCGGGCCGCGGACGACGCCGGGCAGGTAGCGCTCGACCGGGGCGTCCAGCACCACGCGGTGCTCGCCCACGAGCTGCAGCACGACCGTCGCCACGAACGGCTTGGTCATGCTGCCGATCCGGAAGCTGCTGTCGCCGCGCATCGGCGCCCGGGTCAGCACGTCCGCGACCCCGCTGGTGAGCACCGAGCGGCCGCGCCGGTCCCGCACCTCGACGAGGGCGCCGGGGCCGCCGTCGGCGGTGGTCAGCCGGTCGAGGATCGTCCGCAGCCCGGCGTTCCCGGCGTTCCCGGTGTGCGCGGTGTGCGCGGTGGCGGGCCTGTGCGGTGCGGCGGTGGCGGCGCCCGCGGGGAGCGTGCCCGCCGCGATGCCCGCCGCCACCGCCAGCGTGACGACCCCGGCCCGTACGCGCTTGTGCCTGTTCACGTTCTCTCCCGTGTCCGTGTCCGTCCTGGGCCCGGTCGCCGCGGTGTGCGGCCACCGGTCGCGGCGGGTCCGGACGCCCTCCCGCCGCGCAGCTCACGATGCCCGGCCGGGGCGGGTCGGGGCGCTGGGGCGGCCAACCGGAAAAAGGGTGGGGGCAGCCCCCCGCCGGGACGGGGGCACGCGGGAGGGATGGTGACCCCAACTCCCTTTGTGGCATGAGCGGTTGTGGGGCATGGCACTGGTGCGTAAGCTGAGATGAATACGGCTCACCTTTTGTCATGTGCTGCCCTGATTGTCGTGTACTCCTCCTCGCAGGGCGGCGAGGTCACCGCCCGGCGCACGGTCGCGCCGGGCGGCCGGGCGGACGGGGCTTGTCTTGGCACGGGCAGTGGGCACGGACGGGCACGAGGACGAGGGCGGTGCCTGGTGGGCGCGGGCCCTGTCGGTCGCGGAGCGGCCGCCGCTGCCGCGGGACGCGGGCGCGGCCGTCGACGAGGTCCGGCTCAAGGCGTGGCGGGACGCGTATCCCGGGCTGGTGGACGACACCCTGGCGCTGGCCGCCGAAGGCCTCGGCGTCAGCGCCGAGGACGTCGGGCGGCTGCTCGCGGAGGAGCCCGAGGCGCTCGCCCGGCGGGTGCGCAAGCCCGGGTGGGCGCACACCGCGGAGGCAGTCGTGGCGGGGCTGCCCGAGGTGTGGCCGGTGGCCGGGCCCGCCGCCGAGGGGGCGGACCCGGTGGCCGGGCCCGCCGCCGAGGGGGCGGAGGCGCGGTGGCAGGACGAACTCGCCGCCGTCGTACGGCCGTTCGCGGACCACGCGGTCGCCGGGGCCGAGCGGTCCTTACGGGAAGGCCTCTTACGAGAAGGGCCTTCGCCGGACGCCGGGTCCGCGGCCCCGTCCGGCGGCAGGCGGGCGCGCCCCGCGGCGGGGGCCCTGCTCGACCCCGGGCCGGTGCTGGGCGCCCTGCGCGCGCACGTCACCTCGCACCTCGTCACCGTGGCCGTCCGCGCCCTGGTCCTCGAACTGCACCGGATGCGCGCGGCCGGGCGCCTCGCCGGGGACGATCCGCGCGGCCGCTTCCGGTCCTTCGCCGAGCAGATGTGCACCCGCCCCGCCCTGACCCGCTTCCTGGCCGAATACCCCGTCCTCACCCGCATCCTGGCCACCGTGAGCGGGCAGGCCGCCGACGCCTTCGGGGAGTTCGTACGACGGCTGGCCGCGGACCGCGACCTGCTGGTGTGCGGGCTGTTCGGCGGCGAGGACCAAGGGCCGCTGACCGAGGTGGAGTTCGCCGCGGGCGACCTGCACGACGGGGGCCGGGGCGTCCTCCTGCTGCGGTTCGCCTCCGGCCGCCGGCTGGTCTACAAGCCGCGGCCGATGGCCGTGCACGCGCACGTCAACGACGTCCTGGCGTGGTTCGGGGAGCGGCTGCCCGCGGCGGCGCCGCGGCTGCTCGGGGTGCTCGACCGCGGGGAGTACGGCTGGGTGGAGCACGTCGCGCCCGCGCCCTGCGCCGACGAGGCGGGCGCGCGGCGCTTCTTCTTCCGGCTGGGCGCCCAACTCGCCGTGCTCTACGCCCTGTCGGGCGCCGACTTCCACTACGAGAACGTGATCGCCGCCGGCGACCAGCCCGTCCTGCTCGACATGGAGTCCGTGCTGCACGTCGGCCTGCCGATGCTGACCGGCAGCCCGTTCGCGGACGAGGACCCGGCCGCCGTGCTGCTCCAGCACTCCGTCGGCCGTGTCGGACTGCTCCCCGCGGTGCTCTCCGGCCGCGGACCCGGCGCGGTCGACGTCGGCGGGCTCGGCGGTGACGCGGGTGTGCTGCTGCCCTTCCCCGCCGTCGACTGGGCCGACCCCGGCACCGACCGGATGCACCTGGTCAGGGCGCGGCGCACCGCGCAGGGCAGCCGGAACAAGGTCGTCCTGCACGGCCGCCCCGCGGAGCCGGAGCGCTACACCGACCGGATACGGGACGGATTCCGCGCCGGCTACCGCGCCCTGCTGCGGCACCGCGCCGAACTCACCGCCCCCGACGGCCCGCTGGCCCGCTTCAGCGGCGACGGCCTGCGCGTCATCACCCGCGCCACCCGGATCTACGGCCGCCTGCTCGACGAGACCACCCATCCCGACGTGCTGCGGGACGCCGCCGAGCGGGACCGCGTGCTCAGCCTGCTGTGGGCGCTCGCCGCCGGGGACGCGCCCCGACTGGCCCTCGCCGTCCACGAGTTGCGCGACATCTGGGCCGCGAACGTCCCCCTCTTCCGGACCCGCGCATCCTCCCGGGACGTCACCGCTGCGGGCGGCGCGGTGCTCCCCGGGCTGCTCGCCGCCTCCGGCCTGGAACGGGCGCGGGCGATCGTCGCCGGGATGGACGGGGAGGACCTCGCGCGGCAGGACTGGGTCATCCGCGCCTCGATGGCCACCCGCGCCGGGACCCACACCGCCGTGCGGCCGCTGGACACGGGGCCGGGCCGCCCGGCCGGACCCGGCGCCACGCCCGCCGACCTCGCCCTGGACCGGGCGTGCGCGGTGGCGGCCGCGCTGGAGCGGTCGGCGGTCCACGCGGACGGCCGTATCGGCTGGTTCGGGCTCGACCTGGTGGCGGGCGACCAGTGGCAGGTGGCCCCGCTCGGCGGCGACCTCTTCAACGGCTACGCGGGCGTCGGCCTGTTCTTCGCCCAGCTCGCCCGCGTCCTCGGCAACGGGCACGACGCCGAACTCGCCACCCGCGTCCTCGCCCCGCTCGCCGCCCACGCGCAGACGGTGCTCGACCGGGGCGGGCAGCGGGTCCGGCTCGGCGCGTTCGGCGGCGAGTGCGGTCTGGCGTACGCGCTCGCCTCCGCGTCCGGGCTGCTCGCCGAACCCGGCCTCGCGGCGCCCGTGCCCGGACTGCTCCGGCTCGCCGCCGACGCCGTCGGCACCGACACCGCGTACGACGTGATGAACGGCGCGGCAGGCTGCCTCGCCGTCGCCGAGGCACTGGTACCGCGCTTCGGGGCGCCCGCCGCCGAGCTCGCCGACCGCAGCGCCGCGTTCCTGGTCCGCACGGCGCTCCCGGCGGGCGCGGGTGTCGCCTGGGGCTCCGACTTCGCCTGCTCGCAGCCCATGCTCGGCTTCTCCCACGGCGCCGCCGGAATCGCCTGGGCCCTGCTCCGGCACGCCCACCGCACCGGAGACGGCGCCGCCCGCGCCACCGCGTACGCCGCCTTCGCGTACGAACGCGGCGCGTACCGCCCCGACCTGGGCAACTGGCCCGACTTCCGCAGCGGCGACAGCCGCCCCTGGGGCCTGCGGCCCGGCCCCGACGGGGTGAGCCACATGCACGCCTGGTGCCACGGCGCCCCCGGTATCGGCCTGGCCCGGGCGGCGCTCCCGGCCGCCGCCCGCACCCCCGAGACCGACGCCGACCTGCGGCTGGCCGTCGCCTCCACCACCCGGTTCGGCCTCTACGGCAACCACAGCCTGTGCCACGGCGACCTGGGCAACCTCGAACTCCTCACCGCCGCGGCGCGGCTGGCCGTCCCCGGCGCCGCCGCCGAGCGCGAGCGGCGCGTGCACGCCCTGCTGGACCAGCTCGACCGCCACGGCCCGCTCTGCGGCACCCCCGGGGCTCTCGCCTCCCCGGGCCTCATGACCGGGCTCGCCGGCATCGGCCACGGCCTGCTGCGCCTGGCCCGCCCGGAAGACGTCGCACCCGTCCTGCTCCTCGAAGCGTTCGACGCCTGAGGAGGCGGGCCCGGTGCGGCCCGCACAGCTGCAACCGACCATCACCCCGGAAAGGGATCCCGCCATGACGACCGCGACCCTCGAACTCGCCCCCGCCCCGCTCGCCCTCCCGGCCGACGCCGACAACCCCCTCGGCACCCTCGACCTCGCCGACGTGATCGAGACCGCCGAGCTGCCCCCGGCTTCCGCCTTCGGCAGCCCCATCTCCTGTGCGACCTGCACCTTCTCCGTCACCATCTGCTGCTGACCACTCCCACCCGGGGGTGCCCGCGCGGGCAGGACGGGGGCACACGGGACCACCGCACCCTGCACGCGGCGCCGCCCACCGGCTGACCGGACGCGCGAGGGCGCCCGCACCCCCGGGTGGGGTGCGGGCGCCCTTGGTGAGCGGGGTGGATCAGAAGAGCTTCTTGTACGTGTTCCAGCCCGTGCCGATCTTCACGCGGGCCTTGTAGCCGCCGGTGCCGTTGGCGCTGTAGAACCAGGCGGTGCCGGAGGCGTCGACGCCGAAGAGGTCGGCGCGGCCGTCGCCGTCCATGTCACCGGGGGAGACGAGCTTGTTGTACGTGTTCCAGCCGGTGCCGATCTTCACGCGGGCGTTGAAGGGGGCCGACACGTTGCCGGTGCCCTTGTACAGCCACAGCGTGCCCGAGGTGTCGCGGGCGACGATGTCCGCGCGGCCGTCGCTGTTCACGTCACCCGCGCCGACGATGGCGTTGTAGGTGTTCCAGCCGCTGCCGTCCGCCACGCGGGCGGAGAAGTGCAGGGCGTCGCCCGCACCGCGGTAGATGTACAGCTTGCCGGAGGTGTCGCGGACCAGCAGGTCGCCCTTGCCGTCGCCGCTCAGGTCACCGGGGCCGATGATCAGGTTGTAGCTGCCCCAGCCGGTGGAGATGTCCGTGCCGAGGTCGTCGTTGTACAGCAGGCTGCCGTACCGCTCCAGCAGGTCCGGCAGACCGTCGTTGGTCAGCGAGTTCGAGAAGGTCAGGTTGAACTGGCCGGAGAAGCCGCCGTCGGCGCTGTACGGGTAGCGCTTGGTGAGGTGGCCGGCGTTGTCCGTGCCGTACCACCACAGCGTGCCGTCCGCCGTCTCGCCGAGCAGGTCCTTCTTGCCCCAGGCGGGGATGCTTCCGGCGCCGGCGAGCAGGTCGACGTTCCACTGGTCGGTGTTGAACTCGCGCGCCTCGAAACCGCCCTTGCCGTTCGACAGGTACGAGTAGATCGAGCCGTCCGTCGTCCTGGCGAACAGCGCGCCCGATCCGGTCGGACCGTTGCCGAGACCGATGAGCTGGTTGTAGCCGTTCCAGCCCTTGCCGATGGACGTCCTGGCGACGTACGGCGCGGTGGCCTTGCCGGTGCCCTGGTAGAACCAGAGCGTGCCGTCCGAGGTGCGCGCGACCAGGTCGCTGATGCCGTCGGCGTTCAGGTCGCCGGGGCTGGCCAGCTGGTCGTAGGCGCCCCAGCCGGAGCCGAGGGAGATGCGGGCCGCGAACGGCTCGCCGCTCGCCTTGCCCGTGCCCGGGTAGAGCCAGAGCTTGCCGCTGTAGTCGCGGGCGATGATGTCGGGCTTGCCGTCACCGGTGATGTCGTCGGTCGCGACGAGCTTGTTGTAGACGCCCCAGCCCGAACCCGTCCACGACGGGCTGTTCGGGAAGTTGCCCGGCGTGAACAGCTCCAGCTTGCCGCCGGAGGTGGTGGCCAGGACGGAGGGCCCGCCCGCGCCGGTCAGGTCACCGGGCGTCACGACGTCGACGAACTGCTCGGACGCAGCGCCGATCTCCTCGGACTCGGTGGCCAGGGAGTTGTAGAAGCTGTAGTCGTTGCCGCGGACGAGCTGGTCCCCGATGCCGTCGCCGTCGATGTCGTAGCGCTGCGGCGCGGGCGTGACGCCGGTGGCGTCGGCCGTCCCGGACTTCGCGAGCTTCTTGCTCGCCTTGCCCGCCGCCTTCCAGGGCGACGTGACGTGCGGCGCCCCGGCCGGAGCCTTGGGGCGGTTGACGCTGTGGGCGCCCGGCTCTGCGGCCTGGGCGCTCGTCCCCAGCGCGAACGCGCCGAGGGAGAGAATGCCGGCGGTGCACACCGCGACGAGGCGGCGGCGGCTCGTGGCTCTGGCCGGCTGTGATTCTGACACTAATCCCCCCATGGGATCTCAAACGATGAATCCCCGAACCGCGCGTATTCGAAGACGCGTTCAGTTCTGGTGAGCGGAGTGTACTCCCGGCCTGCGACAGCGGCCTCCGGGTATCCCCGTGGGCGGTGCGCCGACCCGAAGGGCTGCCCGAAAGGGAGGCCGGGCGCGTCTTTGCGGGCGAACGTGTGGCGGCTGCACGGAAGCGCCCGCTTCGGTTTCCGCCGCGGGGCCGGGGAATGCGTGGTTCCTATTCCCCTTGTCCGGGCGCCCACCGGCCGACCGGCAGCGCGAGGGCGCCCGCATCCCCGGGTGGGGTGCGGGCGCCCTTGGTGAGCGGGGTGGATCAGAAGAGCTTCTTGTACGTGCCCCAGCCGCTGCCGACCGTCACGCGGGCCTTGAAGCCGCCCTTGCCGTCGGCGCTGTAGCGGTAGGCGTAACCCGCTCCGTCGACCGCGAGGAGGTCGGCGCGGCCGTCGCCGTCCATGTCGCCGGGGGAGGCGAGCTGCTTGAAGCCGCCCCAGCCGGTGCTGACCTTGACGCGGGCGGCGAAGGGGGCGGTCGCGTTGCCGGTGCCCTTGTAGAGCCACAGCGTGCCGTCCGCGGTGCGGCCGACGATGTCCGCGCGGCCGTCGCCGGTGAAGTCGCCCGCGCCGACGAGGGTGTTGTACGTGCCCCAGCCGCTGCCGACCAGGA
This sequence comes from Streptomyces sp. NPDC021224, assembly GCF_044332905.1. Lineage (NCBI taxonomy): Bacteria > Bacillati > Actinomycetota > Actinomycetes > Kitasatosporales > Streptomycetaceae > Streptomyces > Streptomyces sp. NPDC021224. Next base: position 28,469 of record NZ_JBIRPW010000023.1, read on the forward strand.
CGCGGGCGCCCAGGTGGGTGTTGCTGCCGTTGCCGCGGAAGAGGTAGAGCTTGCCGTCCGACGCGCGGGCGAGGATGTCGCTGTTGCCGTCGCCGCTCAGGTCGCCGGGGCCGATGATCAGGTTGTAGCCGCTCCAGCCGGTGGAGATCGGGCCGCCGTCGAGCATGTTGTTGTAGAGCGTGTTGCCGTAGCGCTCCAGCAGGTCCGGCGCGCCGTCCCGGTTCAGCGCGTTGGAGAGCGTCAGGTCGAACTGCCCGGCGTAGCTGCCGGGGTCCACGGCCCGGACGCGCTCGGTGAAGCCCCCGGTGTTGCTCGCGGCGTACTCGAAGAGCGTGCCGTCCGGGGTCTCGCCGAGCAGCTTCTTCTTGCCCCAGTAGGGGACGCTGCCGGTGCCGGCGAACTCGTCCACCGTCCAGCCGGTGCCGTACTGCGTGCGCTGCGCGAAGGCGCCCTTGCCGTCCGGGTAGTACGCCCACAGGGTGCCGCTGAGGTCGCGGCCGAGCAGCAGCGCCTGGCCGGTCTCGTCGGTGCCGACACCGATGAGCTGGTTGTAGGTGTTCCAGCCCTTGCCGACGAGCGTGCGCCCGGCGTAGGGCGCCGAGGAGACGCCGGTGCCCTTGTAGAGGAAGAGCGACCCGTCGGTCGTGCGCCCGACGAGGTCGCTGACGCCGTCGCCGTCCACGTCGCCGGGGCTGGTGAGCTGGTCGTAGATGCCCCAGCCGGAGCCGATGGGGACACGGGCCGCGAACGGCTCACCGCTCGCCTTGCCGGTGCCCGGGTAGAGCCAGAGCTTGCCGTCGTGGTCACGGGCGACGACGTCGGCCCTGCCGTCGCCGGTGATGTCGTCGGTCGTGACGACCTTGTTGTACGTCCCCCACCCGTTGCCGGACCAGGACGGGCTGGTCGGGAAGTTCCCCGGCGTGAACAGCTCCAGCTGCCCGGTGACCGTCGTCGCGAGGACGTCCGGCCCGCCCGAGCCCGTCAGGTCGCCCGGCGTGAGCAGGTCGAGGAACATCTCGGGCGCGGGGCTCAGCTCGGTGAAGTCCGTCTGGACGTTGTAGAGATCGCCCGCCCCGTTGCGGAAGAGCAGGCCGGAGATGCCGGAGCCGTCCACGTCGTACCGCATCGGCGGCGCGGTCACGCCCGGGACGGGCGCCGTCTCGGTCGGCGTCGGGGCCGCGGTGCGCGCGGACTTCCGGCCCGGCGCGGAGGCGCCCGGCTGCGCCGGGTGGCGCAGGAGCTTCGGCTGCGGCTGCGCGGGGGCGGCCGGCAGGCTGAGCCGCTGTGCGCCCGGCGCGGCGGCCTGGGCGCTCGTCCCCAGCGCGAAAGCGCCGAGGGAAAGAAGACCGGCGGTGCACACCGCGACGAGGCGGCGGCGGCTTTTCAGCCGTGCCGATTGTGTTTCGGACACGAAGAAATCCCCCCTGGGATGTCGAACGACGAATCCCCGAACCGGTACGGAATCGTCCACACGTCCGGTTCCGGTGAGCGGAGTGTATGCCGGGAGACGACCTCTGGCCTGCGCGTTTCCGTTCCCGGTACGGCGTCGAAAGCCGCGACCTGCCCGAATTCCCCGTACCGTCCCGACTGTTCATCCGCCGTTCGCGCACCGGCTGCACGGAAGCTCGCCGTCCGCCGCCGGGAAAACCTGCCGGACGCGGGCGCCCTTCCCCGCACACCGGATGTCCCGCGTAGGGGAATTCGCGGTTCCGCCCGCCGTCCCGGGCCGGGAGCGGCCCGCACCTGAGCCGTGCCCCGCGTCCGGCGGTGCGGCTCGCACCCCGGGCGGCCGGTGGCGGTGTGCCTAGAATGTCCGCAGGTAAGGGGGCACGATGCCGACGTTCGGGCTGCTGGGGCCGCTGCTGGTGCACGACGGGACGCAGGAGCGGACGGTCGGCGGCCACAAGGTCCGGGTCCTGCTCGCCGCGCTGCTGCTGGCGGCCAACCGGACGGTGTCGAAGGACGCCCTCAAGGAGGCGCTGTGGGGCGCCCGGCCGCCGGCCACCGCCGACGCCTCCCTCTTCAACCATCTGACGCGGCTGCGGCGGCAGTTGGCCTTCCTCGGGGACGAGCCGCAGCGCGTCACCGCGGTGCCGCACGGCTACCGGCTGCACGTCGCCGAGGACGAGTTCGACGTCGAGGTCTTCCAGCGGCACGCCGACGCCGCGCGTGCCGCGCACCTGCGGCAGGACTGGGCCGCGGCGGCCGGGAGCAGCGCGGCCGCGCTCGCCCTGTGGCGCGGCGCCCCGCTCGCCGACCTGCCCGAATTCGCCGACGCCGAACCGCAGTTGCCGGTCGTACGGCAACTGGCGGAGGCCCGGTTGCAAGCGCTGGAGTGGGGCTTCGACGCGGGGCTGGGACTGGGCCGCCGCGCCGAACTGATCGGCCCGCTCACGGCGCTTGCCGCCGAGCACCCGCTGCACGAGGCCTTCCACCGGCAGTTGATGCTCGCGCTGCACGGCGCGCACCGGCAGGCCGAGGCGCTGGAGGTGTACGCGCGGCTGCGGGCCACGCTCGCCGAGGAGCTGGGCGTCGACCCGTCCGCGGCGGTCCGGGCGGCCTACCAGGAGGTGCTGGCCGCGGACGCCCCCGCGGACGTCCCCGCGCCGCGGCCCGGGCCCGTACCCCTCGCCCGGCGGGAGGCCGCCGGGGCGACCGCGGAGCCGTCCGCCCCCGCCTTCCGGCCGCTGCACCAACTGCCCGCCGACGTAGGCCTGTTCACCGGGCGGGACGCCGAGGTCGCCCGCCTCACCGCGCTGCTGCGCCCGGGTGGCGGCGACGGCGGGGACGCGCCCGGCCGGGCACCGCGCCCGGTGGTCGTCTCCGGGATGGGCGGCGTCGGCAAGACCGCGCTCACCGTCCACGTCGCCCACCTGCTGCACGCCGACTACCCCGACGGGCAGCTCTACGCCGATCTGCGCGGCTTCGGCCCCGGCGGCCGGCGCAGCCCGCGCGACCTGCTCGTGCGCTTCCTGTCCGACCTGGGGGTGCGCGAGGAGTCGCTGCCCGGCGACATCGACGACTGCGCCGCGCTCTTCCGTACCGTCCTCGCCCACCGCCGGATGCTGCTGGTGCTGGACAACGCGCGGGACGCCGCGCAGGTCCTGCCGCTGCTGCCGGGCAGCGGCGGCTGCGCGGTCGTCGTCACCAGCCGGCACACCCTCACCGACCTGCCCGCCGCCGTGCTGCTGCCGCTCGCACCGCTCACGTCCGCCGACCAGGAGGTGCTGCTGGCCGCGCTGTGCGGGACCGAGCGGGTCCTGGAGGACCCGCAGGCGGCCGCCGACATCCTGGCGATGTGCGGCGGGCTGCCGCTCGCACTGAGCGTCGTCGGCGGGCGGCTCGCCTCCCGCCCCGGCTGGCCGCTGTCGCTGCTGGCCCGCCGGCTGTCGTCCGGCAGCGGCCGGCTGCCCGAACTGACCGTCGGCAGCCTGGACGTCGAGGCCACGATCGGCATGAGCTACGTCGCGATGCGCGACAGCGATCTGCCGCACGAGCGGTCGGTCGCCCGCGCATTCCGCTTGCTGGGCGTCTGGCCCGAGTACGAGGTGACCCCGCACTCGGCCGCCGCCCTGTTCGGACTGCCCGTCCGTGACACCGCCCGGCTGCTGGACCGGCTCACCGACGTCCACCTCGTGCAGAGCCCGGCGCCCGAGCGCTACGGCATGCACGACCTGCTCGGCGAGTACGCGGCCGAGCGGGTGCGCGCCGAGGAGCCCGCCGGGCCGCGCGAGCAGGCCGAACTGCGGCTGCTGTCCTGGTACGTGGCGGCGGTGGAGAGCGCCTCGGCCATCACCGTCGGCGAGACGCAGCCGCCCCCGCCCCTGGCCGGACCCGCCGCCGCACCCGCCCCGCCCTTCGCCGACGCGCACGAGGCACTCGCCTGGTACGTCCGCGAAATCCCCGCGATCCAGCACGCGATCACCCGGGCCGGCGCCCTCGGCCGCTCCGACATCGCCTGGCGGCTGGCGGTCGGCCTCTTCGGCTACGGCGACACCTACTGGTGGACGGGCATCTGGGACGCGGCGCTGCGCAGCGCGCTGGACATCGCCGACGCCCAGGACGACACCGTCGGCCAGGCCTGGCTCTACCGGCGGATCGCCGTCGCGCACGGCATGGCGTACCGCAACGACGAGTGCCTGGAGAACCTCGGCATCGCCCTGCGGCTCTTCGAGCAGGCGGGGGACATCGTCGCGCAGGCGTCGATCCTCGGCAACATCTCCGCGCTGCACGTCCAGGCCGGACGGGCGGGCCCCGGGCTCGCGTACGCCCTGCGCTCCCAGGAGCTCTACCGCGAAGTGGACCTGCCCGGCAGCGAATCCCTCGTCCTGGGGCGGATCGCCGACGCCCTCATGCTCGCGGGCGACTACGCCGGGGCCGCCGAACAGCAGCGCCGACGGCTGCCGTTGCTGCGCGAACTGGGCAGACCGACCGCGCTCGCCACCTTGCTGACCAACTACGCCGCCGCGCTCCAGCACCTCGGCGAGCGGTCCGAGGCGTTCGCCGCGCTCGACGAAGCCCTCGCCATCCGGAGGCAGTTGAGCGACTACGGCGGCGAGGCGGACTGCCTGGCCGTGACCGCCCGCGCCCACCACCACTTCGGCGAGTACGAGGCGGCCCGCGAGTGCTGGCACGCCTGCCTCGACCTGGCCCGCTTCCACCTGCTGCCGCAGCGCGAGCAGGAGTGCGAGGAGGGCCTGGCCGCGCTGGCTGACGCCTGCGCGGCGGGCGACCTCCGGTGAAGGCCGCCCGCCGCACCTGCACACCACCCCGCGAGGCCCGTCTCGCGGGGGAGTGACCGCGGATCGGCCGATCCGCAGACCTGGGGCGGCCCGCCGGTGACGTCGTGGACGCCCCGGTGACCGGTGCTTCCCGGACACGGACGGCCCCGGGCCTGCCCCGTGATCAGGCCCCGGTCCGTCCGCGTCCGCGGTGGGTGCGGCCGTCCGCCGGGCGCCTCCGCCTGCGCGGCGGCTCCCGGCGGGGACGGGCCCCCGAGCCCCGTCCGCCGCCGGAGACGACGCTACGGACCACGGGCAACAAACCACCAACGGTTCACCAACGGCCACTGCCGGAGGGACCCGGGCGCGAGCGCTCGGAGCCCCGCGGGGTGCCGGGCCCCGGGGCGGTCAGGAGGCGGGCTGCCAGGCGAAGCCGTCCGGGTCGGTGAAGGCGTCGGTGCCGGAGGCGGCGATCGTGAGCCCGTGCGGCCCCTCGCCCTCCGGCGGCACCCCGGCGTCCTTCGCGAGTGCCCGGCGGCCGTACAGCGCGAGCTTGATCCCGCCGCCGGGCGTGGTGAACTCGACGTACCGGCGGCCGAAGCTCTTGCCGACCGCGAGGCCCTGCTCGGTGTAGAAGCGCTTGCTGGCCAGCACGTCCGAGGCGCCGAGCAGCAGCACCACGTCGTCGACCGTCCGGCTGTCGGGCGCGGTGTCCTTCTTCGCCGACGTCGCGACCTTCCACAGCGCCCCGTCCGGCGCCCGCACCACCCCGCCGTAGCCCCACAGCGACTTCGTCACGGGCTTGACCTCCGACGCCCCCGCCTCCACGGCCGCGCCGACCAGGCCCCGCACGATCGACGGCTGCGCCACCACGAGCGACAGCGTGTAGCCGCGAAAGCCGCTCCCCGCGGCCTGCCCGGCGGCCCGCACCCGCACCCGGTCCCCGAGCCCGAAGGCCCGCTCGTAGAACTGCTCGGCGGCCGCCGGGTCCGCGGTGTCGAGAACAACAGATTCGATGGAGTTCATGTTTCGACCGTAACCACGCTCCCACCTGCGCGCTTCTCGAAAGCTGACCGGTCGGGGACGCCCTGCGCCCGGTGCCGGGCATGTCACGGGAATGTCGTGATCACGCCCACCCGCGAACGCCCCGGGGCTTGGGGTACGTCCGTACGGGGGAGTGCCCGCCCGGGGTGGGCGGGACCGCCGATGTCACGGAGAAACCATGCGCAGCCGGAGAATGCCGGTCGTCGTCCTCGCCGCCGTGGTGGCCGGGGGGATGCTCGCCGGATGCCACACCGGTACCGGGCACAGCACGCACAGGTCGAAGAAGTCGCGCTCACGGTCGATGCCCTGTCAGGACACCGTCGTGCCCGCCGCGTGGTCCGCGGCGGGCACGACGGTGTCCTTCACCCTGTCCCTCGCCCGCGCCACGAGCGGCGGGGGCGGGGTGACCTCCACGGCCGGGTAGGTCACCCCGCCGTCACGCCCGGTCGGTGGTCGCGGACCGCTCCCACGGCCAGCCCGTGCTGCGGCCGCGGCTGAGCAGGTCGATCATCGTGAAGAGCTTGTCGCTGAAGCCGCCGATCTCGTAGCGGTGCGGCGTGCTGGTGTCGATGGCGGCCGGGGCGTATCCCGCGGAGTTGACGCCGAACAGCGGGGTCTGGGGCGGGACGGCGCGGGAGACGGTCAGACCGCCGCTGCTGCCGGGCCACCGGAAGGCCTGCATGTCGGAGAACAGGACGACCCGGTCGTGGCCGCGGTACGCCGCCTTGAGGGCGGCGACCGTCTCCGTGCCGTGGCCGACCTCGCCGACCCGGCGGGTGAACGCCCCGGCCTGCCGCAGCACCGCACCGCCCTTGGCCAGCGGGTGGCTGAACGTCCCCGAGGCGAAGCCCACGAGGTCCACGTCGCAGCCGCGGGCCGCGAGCGCGACCGCGAACAGCGCGCCGACGTCCACGTGCCGCACCGTGCTGCGCGCCGAGACCTGCGCCTCCATCGACCCGGACGTGTCGACGAGCACCAGCGTGCGGCCCGGCAGCGCCGGGACGTTGGCCGTGGCGGCGGTCAGCGCCTGCTCCAGGGCCTGGCCCCAGCGCAGCGACGGCGCCGCGCGGTACGCGGACAGGAAGCGGAACGGGAACTGCCGCGACCGGCGCACCTGCTCCGGGTCGGACAGCCGCGCCGCGACCGCCGCGGCGACGTCGTCGCCGACACCGGCCTCGTCGAAGTTGCGCAGGTTGCGGGTCAGCGCCATGAGCCCCATGTGCGGGGCGACCGCCGACCACGCGGCCGCGTCCATCGGGCCGAGGCTCGACAGCTGCTCCCACGTCATCCCGGCCGCGCCGAGCCGCGCGGGGTCCGCGAGGAACCACGCGCGCCGCTCCGCCTGCGGCATCGCGGCCGCCGCCCGGTAGGCGCTCAGCACCGGCAGCCGGGCGGTGACCCGTACCTCGGGCCGCTTCCAGCGCCGGTCGGCGAGGTAGTCGAAGAGGTCCGCCTGCCACGGGCCCGCGGGCACCGGCTTGGCCAGCGCGACGACGTCGGCCATCCGCCACGCGGCGCCGGTGCCGTCGTACTTCAGCGCGGCGCGCTCGGTGTACAGGCGGGTCACCGCGTCAGCGACACCGCGCTGCACCCCGCCGGGCAGTGTCGCCTTGCCGGTGCGCGCCTTCCAGTACGCCACGAACTCCGCGGGCTCGTCGGCCCGCAGCATCGCGTCGGAGACCATCTTCCGTACCGGGACGGACGGTTCGCGGCGCAGCCCGCCCGCGCGGCGGGCGAGCGCGGACTCCGCGGCCGTCACGATCGCCGCCGAGCGCATGTTCATCTCGCCGCGCAGATACGGCACAAAGCGCGCAACCCAGTCGGGATCGGCCTTCGTCGCGGCGTGCACCAGGTCGCGGAAACGGGTGTCGCGGGCATCGCCGGACTCGTAGAAAGAGGCCTCGCCGACCATGTTCACGGCGGCGAAGAGAAACAGCTCGCTCTTCACGCCGCGCCGGTACGCGGCGCCGCCCTCGAATGTCGTCGTGGTGCCGCTGGTGCTCAGGGGGCTGGTGGGCGCGGAACGCGCGCGGGCGAACTTGGCCATCTCGGTTGCCTTTTCGGGAAAAGCGCGGTCCGGCGGCACGCGGGAACACGGAATTCGGGCCCGGAGGGGCGGGAAATCCGGAATCCACGGATCCGGTGGACCGGCTGGACGGAAATGTCCGGGCCGTCGGCGGACGGACGACCTGCGAGGCGCCGCGAGTACCTGTCGCAAGAGCTACGTTTGGTGCTCTGCCCCTGAGCTACGGAGCCATGGCGGCTCCGGCGGGATTCGAACCCGCGACCTCCCCGTTAGCAGCGGAAGTATGCCCTCACTGCGCTTCGCGGCGCCTGTGCAGTTGTCGTACCGTCGCCGTGCGCGGATGCGCCGGCCCGGCCGCGAGGCGACCGGATCGGGGGGACAGCCGGAGTCAGGAAGCAGGCGAGTACCAGGTCGTGCGGGCTACTGAGCAACAGAGCCCGAGGACTCCGGCGGGACTCGAACCCGCAACCACTCATAACCAAGAAGTAGGCCCGTACTGCGCTTCGCCTGCCACCTGAATCCGGTTGTCTTCCCCGAAGGGTGCTGCGAGTACCCGTGGACCGGGGGTTTCGGTATTCGACGGTTTCGAAGGAACCCCCTGTCCGCGCTTCGCGGCAGTCCTCACTGTAGGGCGGCCGGGCCGCGGCTTTCCAAGGCTTTTTCCCTGCCGGGCAGGGCGACTTGGCATACTGGCCGCATGACGGCAGCGGCGGAGGGGGACGGGGGCGCGCCCCGTGCGGCACGCACCCCGGGCGGTACGGCGTGGCGCGCGGCGGTGCTGGTCGTCCTCGCCCTCGTGCTCATACCCGGCGGCTGCGCCCTCGGGTACGAGCTGGTCGGCTACGACGTCCGGCTGGGCATGGTCGCCGCCTTCCCCGTGGCGGTGTGCGTCGCCGCCCCGACGGTGGTCTGGCTGCGCGCCCGGCAGGGCCACATCGCCGTCCCGCTGCTCGGCACCGTGCTCGCCGTCCTGTCGGGCGCCACCCTGCTGCACGACCACCGCGCGGTGTACGCCGGCCACGCGCTGCACCTGCTGCGCTCCGGCTCGGCGGTGTACGAGGAGGCCCTCTTCGCGGCCGGCGCGGTGGCCGCCCTGCTCGCGCTGGTCGTCGCGGCGATCGACGGCCACCTCCACCCGCGCGGGGACTGAACCCCGCTCCCGGAGGCACCCGACTGCCCGCCCGGCGGCGAACGGGAACGCTCGGGCTCTTCCGTACGCGCGTAGAATCCCGCATCATTGCGGTGTTCCACCTTGCACTGCCGGCACATCAGTCGCATCCGGCCCAGCCCGGGGCCGGGTCCGCACGAGGCACGAGACCGCTCCGCCCGCAAGCGCGCACCGCCGGGCCCCGCCCGGAACGGCACGGCCCGTACCCCCCCCGCACGGCCCGCACGGAGATATCCGTACCGCTCGTCGGCCCGCGGGGACCGCTCACGGCAGCACCGGCACCACCGCACCCTTCCGCCGCACCCCCGGCATGTCACCGCAACGGCACGTCACCGCAACGGCGCGGGCGCGTAGCCCTCTCACGATCTTGTCATGGGCATGAAGGTCTGCGGTTCTCGTCCCCGCGCACGCCCACCCCCGCGCCGCCGCCGCGATGCGCGCACACCGCCGTTCATCGCATTGTCATGCACAGGTCATACAAATCGGCCTGTGCCACCGTCCGAAAGGAACGCGACATGGCCTGCGGATCGACCTCCCTCTGGGCCGGTGAAGCCACCTGGTTCTGCTGCGGCAACGCCTGGGGCTCCTGCGGCAGCGCCGGCACCGGCGCCTGCGGCACCTGCCAGTCCGGCAAGAACATGGCCGCCTGGCCCAACCTCTCCGCCGCCTGCTACGACATCACCCGCCCCGACCTGTGCGGCGAGGGCATGCCGCGGCGCACCTGCGGCGCGACCATGAACGTCAAGCACCAGTGCTCCGGCGCCTCCGTGTGCGTCACCCTCGCCGACTGCGGCCCGCGCACCAAGAGCTTCTGCGGCGAGGCCACCTGCTGCAACGGCGCCTGCCGCACCAACCGGGTCATCGACCTGACGCCGTCCGCCTTCTCCGCGATCGGCAGCCTCAGCTCCGGCAAGGTCCCGGTCTACATCTACGAGTGACCGCGGCGCCCCCCACCCCACCCCCAGGAAGGACGACATGAGCCACAGCCACGACAACGGCGGGCGCCACCTGGACCGCCGGCGCTTCCTGACCACGGCCGCGATCGGCGGCGCCACCATCGTCGGCGCCTCCGCCCTCGGCGGACTCGACGCCGAGGCCGCCTTCGCCGAGCCCATGCCCTCGCTCGACGCGGCGATCCCCGCGGCCTTCGCCGAGGGCCGCGTCGTCGCCATCAACCGCAACGTGCTGGACGTCGCCGGCTCGCACGGCGAGCGGCACCTCGTCCAGCTCACCAACGCCACCAGCGTCTGGAAGCTGCGCACCACCACCGCCGAGGCCGTCGAGCCCGGCGACGGCCTCTACGCGCGCGGCGCCGTCATGCCCGACGGCACCATCGCCGCCGACGCGGTGTGGGTCAACATCGTCAACGTCTACGTCACCATCCGCGGCATCGCCAAGGACCGGCTGCACCTCAGCCACGGCGGCAACGAGGTCGTCGGCCACATCGTGCCCGACACCACCACCGCCTCCTACCTCGGCGGCGCGCTCACCGCCGACCTGTCCCGCACCCGCATCGGGCAGGAGGCGCAGGTGCTCGGCGCCTGGCGGCCGTCCGACGGCCACATCGACATGGCCCGCGTCTCGCTCGGCCACTGACGGGAGGCGCCATGATTCCGCTGGTCTCCAACCTCGCGCCGCTGGTGTGCGCGGTGCTGCTGGTGGCGACGGGCGCCGGCAAGGCGTTCGGCCGGCAGACCGCCCAACTGGCCGCGAACACCGTGCTGGTGCGCGTGCTGGGCGACGGGCGCCGCGCCACGCTCGCGCTGCGCGCCGTCGGGGCGGTCGAACTCGCGCTGGCCGCAGCGCTGTTCGCCGTACCCGACATGGTGGCACCGGGCGCCGCGACCGCCGCCCTCGGTGCCGGCTTCACCGGCTACCTGGCCTACGCCCGGTCCACCGCGCCGGAGTCGTCGTGCGGGTGCAGCGCCCGCGCGGAGGGCCCGATCGGGGTGCGCGCCTTCACCCGGGCCGGGCTGGTGGTGGCCGGCGGGGCCGTGGCCGCGACCGCCGACGCCCCGTGGTGGTCGCAGGTCTCCGACCGCCCGGCCGGTTCCGCGGCCGTCCTGGTGCTCGCCGCCGCCGTACTGGCGGTGCTCGTCGCCGACCTCGACCGGACGCTGCGGGTGCCGCTGCGGCGGGCCCGGCTGCGGCTGTTCGGCCACCCGCTGCCGCCGGGCGGCGGCGCGGGCGAGCGGGTGCCGGTCGCCGCGAGCGTCGAACTGCTGGAGAACTCGCTGGCCTGGCAGTCCGCCATGCCGATCGTCCGTTCCGGGCTGCTCGACCACTGGGACGACGAGGGCTGGCGGGTGCTGCACTACACCGGCGCCTACCGGGACGCCCGCGGCACCCACCCGGCCAGCGTGCTCTTCGCGCTGGACCTCACCCTCACCGTGGACTCCGCGCCGCACCCGGCGGTGCGGGTCTCGGTGATCGACGACGTGACCGGCGAGGTGGTCCCGTCCGCCGTGACACCCCCTGTCGCACGGCGGGCACCGCTCCCCATGACCACCTGACCGGCCCGGCCCGCGCCCCCGTCCGGCAGCCGCCCGGACGGGGGCCGCGGTGCGCCGGGTCGCCGCGTCTCAGGCCGCGTCGGCGGCCCGCGGGGTCGGCAGGAAGGTCACGATGCGGCGGCGCGGGTCGTGCGCGGGGGAGGAGACGAGCGTGCGGACGTACTGCGGCGGGCCGCCCGCGGGCGGGACCAGCAGCCGCACCTGGCCGTCGTTGTGCAGCGAGATCCGGCTCGACTCGTCCACCGCCCGCCACAGCGCGGCCAGTTCCGGATCGACGGTGCCGCACCCGGCGATCTCCGCGACCACGGACCGCAGTTCGGGGCTGCGCCCGGTCTCCGCCTCCAGCCGCAGCTGCCGCAGATACGGGGTGGCCCAGCCGGTCGCCCAGTCGCCGCACAGCCGCCGCGCGTACGGGCTGAACAGCACGAAGCGCAGCAGGTTGACGGGTGCCCGCTCACCCGCGGCCAGGAACAGCCCCTGCCAGGCGGCGTTGCTCTCCTCGATCCGCCACCCGGCGTCCACCGCGAGCGCCGGCACCGGCAGCAGTCGCAGGTACGACGTCCAGCCGCTCACCGCCCCGGGGTCCGGGCGGCCGGGACCGCGCGGCGGGAAGCCCCCGCTGGCCACCACCCACAACTCGTCGCGCCGCCCGGCGTCCAGGCCCAGCGCGGTGGCGAGCGCGTCCAGCCGGTGCGCCGGGATGCTCCGGACGCCGCCCTCCCAGTCCTGGTACAGCCGCGTCGAGACGCCCACCCGCGCGGCCACGTCCTGCTGGCTCAACGCGCCGCGCGCGCGGCGCGCCTGGCGGAGGAAGCCGTGGATGAGCGGCGGAGGGCCCTCGCGGTACGCCGCCATCGTGCATCTCCTCCGATCCCGGGATCCGGCCACGGCGGGCGGTGGCAGAGGTGCGGCACCGCGTGGCGACTGGCGCTCCGATGCTCCGCGCCGGTCGCGAAACGTGTCAACCGGCGCCCGCCGCGCGGCAGATGACCTGCGGTTCTGGGCATGGTCCGGGAAACGGCGGGAAGTGACACCCCGTCGGCCGAGATCGGTCCTGCCCCGGCGACCTGCGACTTTGCGCCGCGGGGCCGAATCGGCGCCCTTGCGCCGCCGGGTACGGCGGGTCTGTCCACATTGGTACGTGTCCCATTTTGGACAACGGATCGGCGAGAGGGGTCAATTACCTGCTCACAGGCTTGCCGAGCGCTGACAGGGGAACAAAAGGCCTGATCGGGAGGTGTGGATGCGTAGGCCAGCGTTCGTGGCGGAAGGGGCGCCGCGTCGGGTACGAATTCTCCCGTTGGTACACACCACGGCCCGGCGACGGGACGCGGCGCGTACCGGCGGAACCGCGGTCCGCACCGCGGCACCCGCAGTCGTCGCATCACCTGTAGGACCCTGCACCACTCCGCTCCCGGCGTCGGCCCCCGTGACCGCGGCCGGGGTGCGCCGAAGGCCACCGGTCGGCTCTGCCCGGTTCGGGGGGGAGCCTTCGGCGAGTCGTGTGGAGGGCCGGCATGTCCCGCCGGCCCTCCACCACGTCACGCGCTGCCGTCTCCTGGAGGTCGTCATGGCGTACGAGCCGCCCGCCGATCCGTCCGCGCCCGCGCCGCCCGGCGCGCACGCGCCCGCGGAGGGCGTACGGGACGGCGCCGGGGACGACGCACCGCCCCCGCGGCGCGACCGGATCGGCTTCACCGCCGCCGATCCCTCGGCCACCCGCCGCCGCCTCACCGCCCTCGTCACCGCCCTGCGCGCCACCGCCGAGCACGCCGCCGCCGCGGGCCCCGACGACCCGGCGGTGGACTTCCCCGCCTCCGCCGAGAGCGGCGACTACGCGGCGCTGCTGGCCGCCTTCGCCGACCTCGACGACCTCGACGAGCCGGAAGGCGCCGCGCCCGGGCCGGGCCCGGAGCGCGCGGCCGCCGGACGCGGCACCGTACCGGGCGGGGCGGCCGCGACCGTGCTGGGCCTGGAGCGGGCCGTCGTCGACTTCTGCACCGACCTCGCGCTCGGCGACCGTCGCCGCGTCCACGGCCAGGTGACCGGGGGCGCCGCCGAGGGCCTGCTCGGCGGGCTGACGGCGGCGCGGCGCGCCCTGCCCGGCGCGCCGCTGTACGTCACGGCCGCCGCGCACCACGCCACCGTCCACCACGCCTGCCGCCTCGGGCTGGACGTCGTCCAGGTCCGGCAGGGCGAGGACGGCGCCATGGACCCCGCGGCGCTGGAACAGCTCACCGCCGCGCGCCCCGGCGGCGCGATCGTGCTGGCCACCGCGCACACCGCGGGCGGCGAAGGCGGCGACGACCTGGCCGCGATACGGGCCGCCGCCACCCCCGCCGGACCGGTCCACGTCCACGTCGAGGCCGGACCCACCGGCCTGACCGCCCCCTTCGGCCACCGCGGCCTCGCCTGGGACCTGCGCGACGGCGCCGACAGCCTCTCCTTCACCGCCCACCGCCTGCTCGGCCTGCCCGTGCCCTGCGGGGTGCTGCTCACCGCCGGCGCCGTCCCGCCCGAGCGCGGCGACGCGGGCCGCACCGTCGCGGGCCGCACCCCCAACCCGCTGGCCACCGCCCTGCTGTGGGCCGCGCTGCGCGACCGCGGGTACGACGGGGTGCGCGCGCTCGTCCACACCTGCTACGCGACCGCCGACTACGCCGCCGGGCACATCACCGCCGCCGGCTACCACGCGGTGGCCACCGGACACGGTCTGACCGTGCGCTTCCCCCGCCCCACCGCCGAGGTGTGCGCCCGCTGGCGGCTCGCCACCGCCGGCCCGTACGCCTGCCTGACCGCCCTCCCGCCCGTCACCCCCGCCCGCGTGGACGCCCTCTGCCGCGACCTCTTCGCCGGAGGCCCGCTGCCGACCGTCCCCTTCCCCCGCCCGGCCTCCGAGCCCCGGACCGCGTGGGTGACCCGATGACCGCACCGACCAGCACCGCCGGACACACCCTCAGACCGGCGCCCGGCCCGGGCAGAGCCGGGCGCCGCCGCACCCGCACGCTTGGCGACGTGCGGGTGCGGGCCCACCTTCCGCGGCTCCCGCGGACCGGCCGTCCCGCCCGCGTCGGCCCCGCCACCGGCGCGGCCCCTTCCCCGCGGGACGGCTGACATGCCCACCCCTCACCCGTACGAGCCCCCGACGCCGGACGCGCACGCCTCCGGCGCCTCGCCATGGGGGTACGGCACCTGGGCGGCCGCGGCCGCACCCGGCGACCACGAGCCGGAACCCGGCCCGTACGGCGGACGGGAGCCCGGGGCAGCGGGCGGGACGGGCGCGGAGTGGCTGGTGCCGGTCAGGGTGCCGGTCATCCCCGTCGCCACCACCCCGTGGACCGGCGACTGGTTCGGCGCCGGGCCCGCCGACGCCGCGCCCGTCACCCCGGTGAGCGTGGCCGTCCTGCCCGGCGGCACCGTCCACACCTGGGGCACCGTCATGTCGCAGGCCCGCGGTCTCGCCGACGACACGCACCCGGCGTGGTCGGCCGCGGCCTGGCAGGCCCGCGAGAGCGGCCGCGCCACCCACGTCGCCGTCGGCCACCCCGACGGCCGGGTCGAGCGGCTGCTCGTCGAGGCCGACGGCACCGCCCACCCGGCACCGCGGCCCGCCCCGCCGGTGCCAGCACGCCGCCCGCCCGACCCCTGCTGGGGCGACCCGGCGGACATGCCGCACGACCTGTGCGCCCTCGCCGTCGGCGCGGACCCCGACCCGTCCGCCGCCCTCGGCCGCGCCGCCGGGGACGCCGCCCGCGACGGCGACTGGCCCGCCGCCACCCACTACGCCACCGTCGCCGCCGCCCGGCTGCACGCCCAGGGCGCCTCGGCGGGCGCCGACAAGGCCGCCCGGCTCGCCGTCACCGCATGGCTGCGCACCGCCGACACCCCCGACACCGCGGCGCTCGGCTTCTCCCTCGTCCACCTGCTCATCTCGACGCTGCCCGGACTCCAGGGCCCGATCGCCGCACTGCTGCGCCGCCTCGCCGACCACCTCCCGGCGGCGCCCCGCTGAGCCCGCGCGGGCCGGGGCGTGCCGTCACACCCCGGTGAAGAGCCCCGCGAACTCCTCGTCACGCGCCAGCTTCAGGCCCGCCTCGAAGCGGCTCGCGGCGTTCAGCCGCTCCATCAGCTTGGCGATCGCGCGCTGCACCGTACGGCGGTGGACACCCAGCTTGCGGGCGATCTGGTCGTCGCTGAGGCCCGACGCCATGAGCCGGATGATGACCCGCTCCTGCGCGGTGACCGCGTCCGCGTCCTCCGCGCCGCCGCCCGCCGAGGACACCAGCGGCCGCCCGCGCAGCCAGAAGTCCTCGTACACCGCGCGGAAGGCCCGCATCAGGGCCGCGCCGCGCACCACGATCAGGGTGTCCGACGGGTGTTCGGGGTCCGCGGCCATCAGCGCCGCGTCGGAGTCGAAGGTCAGGAGGTCGAAGGGCGCGTGGTCGATGAGCCGCAACTCCACGCCCGCGTCGGCCAGATCGTGCAGCCAGCGGGCGTACTTCGGCGACGCCAGGCACGACATCGGGTAGATCGCGCGGCTGATGATCCCGCGCTCCATGAGCGAGCGGTCGTGCGCCAGCGAGGCCTCCAGGACCTCGATCGCCGGCATCGGCCCCGGGTGCATCGAGTCGATCCGCTCCCGCGCCGCGTCCGACAGATCCAGCCGGATGCGCTGCTTGCGCCGCGGCTCGGAGACGAACTCCACCGCCACCTCACGCGTTTCGCGTGTCTCACGCTGGACCGCGGGCCGGTAGACCGCCAACAGCGCCTCCGTGACGCGCTGCAGCCGCACCCCGTTGCGCAACTGCTCGGTCGCGTTGGCCTGGTAACGGTCCATCGCGCGGGCGAGCGCCGCGTCCGGATCGACGGCCTCGGCGACCCCGTCACGTATCTGCACCAGCCCCAGATCCGCCAACCGCCCCCAGCCGCGCCCGCCCTGGACCTCGTCCAGTTCCGCGGCCGCGTACAGCTCGGCGGTGGACGGCGGGCTGCCGCCCGTCATCCTGCCGCGGGCCCGCAGCGCCTCGTACAGCGCCAGCGCCGCGTCCTCGTCCCGCTGCGTACCGACCACACCGCCCGGACCGCCTGCCGCGGCCCCCGGCGGGCGTCCGTCCCCGCTCGGCACCGGAAGCATCCGTCCACCCCCACCTTCCCGGGCGACCCGGCGCCCCACCCGGATACGGGGACGCTCACGCCCCCGGGGTACCCCGTGCTCCCCGCGTATCCGCGCCGGCCGCAGCGCGCCGCGCACATCCGGAGCCGGTGCCCGCCGGGGCGGTGACACCCCCGCACCCGCGGCCCGCGCCGCGTCGGCCGTCGTGGCCGCTTCCGCCGCGGGACGGCATGTGACGCCTCCGGCTCCACTTTCGGATCATAGTGTGCCGGATCCCGTCCGAGACGGCTCGGGCACTGCCCGTTCCGGCAGTGCCCGCGCGCCCGCCGTCAGAGGTCGAACTCCTGCGGGTTGAGCCCCACCGCGAAGCACGCCTCGCGCACCACGCCCTTCTCCGTCGCGTCGAAGTCGCCGTCGGCGCCGCCGATGACGATGCCGATCTGGATCACCGCACGGGCCTCCGTCGGCTTCTTCTGCACCTTGGCGATCTCCTGGAGGATCCCCACCTTGCCGAACGCGAAGTCGGCGGTCAGCTTGCCCAGGTAGTCGTCGAAGCGCCGCTGGAGGTCCTGCGCCGGGAAGTTCTGCAGCACCTCGTTGGTGCCGATGAGGGCGGCGACGCGCTGCCGCTCGGACGGATCGACCGACCCGTCGGCGGCCGCCACGAGCGCGCACATCGCCATGCTGGCGTCACGGAAGGCGCCGCTCTTGAGGTCGTTCTTCTTGGCGTTGAGCTGCGCCTGCATGTTCGTGGCGGACTCTTTGAAGCGGTCCCACAGGGCCATGGGGGGTTTCTCCTCGTACGGACGGTTCGTTTCGCCCAGAGAACTCCGCGACCGCGTTCCGGAGTTCCCGGCCCCCCGCCGCGGCGGCTCGGGGGGCAGGGACTCAGGGGGCAGGTGGTCAGGTGGTCAGGACCACCTTGCCCGTCGTCCCCCTCGCGGCGAGCGCCGCGTGCGCGGCGCCCGCGTCCTGGAGGGCGAAGGTCTGGACGCCCGGCACGAGCGTGCCCTCCGCGGCCGCCGCGAGCGCCGCCGACTCTAGGGCGCGCAGCCCCTCCGGCGTGCCGGTGAGCTTCGCCAGCGCGGGTCCGACCAGCGGCCGGGAGTCCACGCCCGGCACGGCCTCCGCGGGGCCGCCGGAGGCCCAGCCGTAGACGAGGTGCCGCCCGCCGGGCGCCAGCAGGCCCAGCGCGGCGGTGGCCGCGTCACCGCCGACGCCGTCGAAGACGACGGTTGCCGCGCGCTCGCCGCCGAGCACCGTCCGCACCTCGTCCGTCCAGCCCGGCCGCCGGTAGTCCACCGCGGCGGCGCCCAGCGCGCGGACCGCCGCGACCTTGTCGGGCCCGCCCGCGACACCCACGACGTCCGCCCCGAGCGACAGCGCGTACTGCACGAGCAGCGTGCCGATCCCGCCCGCCGCCGCGAGCACGACGACCGTGTCCTGCGGTGCCAGCTCCGCGAGCCGCAGGATGCCCAGCGTGGTGCGGCCGGTGCCGATCATCGCGACGGCCGCGCGCAGGTCCAGCGTGTCCGGTACGGCGTGCAGCCGCGCCTGCGGTACGACCGCCAGCTCCGCGTAACCGCCGGGCGCGGTGCCGAGGTGGGCGACGACGCGCTGCCCGAGCCACGCCGGGTCGGCGCCCGGACCCACCCGGTCGACGGTCCCGGCGACCTCCCGGCCCGGCACGGTCGGCAGCTCCGGCAGCGGGATCGGACCCGAGACCCGCCCCTCCCGCAGCCACGTGTCGACCAGGTGCACCCCCGCCGCCGCGACCGCCACCCGCACCTCACCCGCGCCCGGCTCCGGGTCCGGCACCTCCTCGTACCGCAGCTCCTCGGGCCCCCCGAACTCGTGCAGTCGTACGGCAAACACGTCCTCGCCCTCCGCTCCCGCCGCCCGCAGCGGCGCCTGCCCCCAGCCAACCCCGCCCGGCGGGCGCGGCCAATCGGCCTTTCGCCCTAGGCCGGGAGGCCCGGCGGAGTCCAGCCGGTCAGGCGTCGGGGTTGACGTGGCGGCCGCCGCGGGCACCGAGGTCGAGGCGCACCCGGCCGTCGGTGTCGGCGGCGACCGCGTCGGCGAGTTCCCGCCATTCGGCGCTGGAAAGGTGGGAGGAATCCAGGGCGTGCCGGCGGCCGCCCTGCGCGGGCAGCACGTACAGGGAGACCACCGGGTCCCGGTGGTCGTGGTCGAAGACCAGCTCCGCGATGTCGCGCCACGGCAGGTCGAGATGCCCGCGCCAGCTCCCGTTCACCAACTGCTCGACACGGAAGCCGTCCGGGTCCGCGGTCACCCGCACCCGCGAGGAAGTCACCGTCAGCCGGTAAGGCCGGTGCCGTTCCTTGTGCTGCCGCGTCGCGGCCTCGTAGATCCGGTCCGCGGGCGTCGCCCTGCGGGGCGGCCCGTCCGCGCTCGGACGGGAGGGCGGTACGCGGTGGGGCGGTACGCGGTAGGGCACGCCGTACGGCGGCCGCTCGCCGGGGGACCGGCGGCGCAGCCGCACCGGCACGCTCACCAGCAGTGCGAGCGGCAGCAGGAGGCCGGGCAGCAGTCCCCACAGCAGCCGCGGCAGCGGGTCGCGGCCCAGCGGGGCGAAGCGCTGCGCGTCCGTGCGCCAGCTCTCCACGTCGTACGCGGCGCCGTCCACGATCAGCACGTCCACACGCACCCCCCGGGGGTCCGGGCCCGTCGCGAAGCGGTCCAGGCCCTCCAGCGTGTAGTAGCTGTGGTAGCGCGGCCACGCGGCGTCCCCGAAGCGCAGCTGCATCGTCTTCCACCACCCGCCGCGCGGCTGCACGGTGGTGACGCCGTTCCAGTACTTGGGCAGGTCCGCGACACCCGGCGTCCCGTAGCGCGACACGTAGCCGCGCGACCCGTGCTCGTGTGCGGCGACCGTGCCGACGACGCCCGCGGGCAGGGCGAGCGCGGCCGTCACCGCGAGGACCCAGCCGTACCAGCGGACCCGGGTGCTCAGGCCGAGGCTCAGCATCAGGGCGCACAGAATCAGGGTGAGCGGGGCGAGCGCCGCGATCATGAGCACGATCGCGGCGGGCCCCCACGTATCGGGGCCCAGCAGGGCCCCGCCCCCCACCACGAGCAACCCGCCTGCGGCGTAAGCCAGTTTGCGCATGTCGGTGACCTCCCCGTTGGCCCCGGATGCTAGTCCCTCCCGGCAGGCTGGGGTTTGCGCGTGCCGCGCCGGGCACCCCACGCGCCCCCGAAAAACGGGTGCCCCGCAGCGCGGGCGCAGGGTCAGGTGCGGGGGTAGCGGGCCAGGAGGGTCCAGAGGGCGGGGTTGTCGGACAGGGTGTCGTGCATGTCGGTCAGGTCGGCCACGACGTCGTGGAGGAAGTCGCGGGCCTCGCGGCGGAGGTCGGCGTGGCGGACGGGGAGCGGGGGCTCGTCGGGGAGCCAGTCCGCGGTGACGTCGACGAAGCCGAAGCGGCGGACGAAGCGGAGCCGGTCCGGCGACTCCGTGAAGTCGAACTCCGCGTGCTGGGGGCGGGCGGCGCGGCTGCCCGCGGGGTCGCGGTCGAGTTGTTCGGCGATGTCGCACAGCGCCCACGCGAAGTCGAGGACGGGCACCCAGCCCCACGCGGTGGCGAGTTCGCGCTCGCCCTCGGCGATGTAGACGTCGCCGCAGAAGAGGTCGTGCCGCAGGGCGCGGACGTCCGCGGTGCGGTAGTCCGTCTGCGGCGGGTCCGGGAAGCGGCGGGAGAGGGCGTAGCCGAGGTCGATCACCGGTCGATCGTCCCAGACCGGCGGGCCGGAGCCGCGCCCCCGGCCCCCCAGCCCCCGGCAAGGAGACGGCGCCCCTCCCGGCTGTGGGGGAGGGGCGCCGTCGAAGGGCCCTGCGTGGACGGGGGACGTCAGAGGCTGACACCGAAGTCCGTGGCGATGCCCGCGAGACCCGAGGCGTAGCCCTGGCCGACCGCGCGGAACTTCCACTCCGCGCCGTTGCGGTACAGCTCGCCGAAGACCATCGCGGTCTCGGTGGCGGCGTCCTCGCTCAGGTCGTAGCGGGCGATCTCGGCGCCGCCGGCCTGGTTGAGGATGCGGATGTAGGCGTTGCGCACCTGGCCGAAGTTCTGGCTGCGGGACTCGGCGTCGTAGATGGAGACCGGGAAGACGATCTTCTCGACGTCGGCGGGCAGACCGGCCAGGTTGACGTTGATCGCCTCGTCGTCGCCCTCGCCCTCGCCCGTGCGGTTGTCGCCGGTGTGGACAATGGTCTGGTCCGGCGTCTGCTTGTTGTTGAAGAAGACGAAGTGCGCGTCGGAGTAGACCTTGCCCGTCGCGTTGACCGCGATGGCGCTCGCGTCGAGGTCGAAGTCCGTGCCGGTGGTGGTACGGACGTCCCAGCCCAGGCCGACCGTCACAGCCGTCAGGCCGGGCGCCTCCTTGGTCAGAGAGACGTTTCCGCCCTTGGTCAGGCTTACCGCCATGGGAAGTCCCCTTATGTCTGGTCGTAGGTGTCGCGATCGAAACTACCGTCATCGGACTGAACGCGGACCGGGGATCTCGTGGTTCCGCACCCGGCGCTAATTCCGATGCGCCGGGGACGCGCACGCGCGACCATGGAAGGCATGTACGGGCCACTGACCATCCGCGGTTCCGTCTCCGTGCCGGAGGCGGAGCTGCTGTGGCGTTTCTCCAGGTCGTCGGGTCCCGGCGGGCAGCATGTGAACACCTCGGACAGCCAGGTGGAGCTGCGGTTCGACCTCGCGGCGACCGAGGCGCTGCCGCGGGTGTGGAAGGACCGCGCGCTGGAGCGGCTGGCGGGACGGCTGGTGAACGGCGTGGTCACGGTTCGCGCCTCCGAGCACCGCTCGCAGTGGCGCAACCGGGAGGCGGCCGCGACGCGGCTCGCGGCGCTGCTGGCCGAGGCGACGGCGCCGCCGCCGAAGGCCCGGCGCCCGACGAAGATCCCGCGCGGTATCAACGAGCGGCGGCTGCGGGTGAAGAAGCAGCGCAGCGAGACCAAGCGGGGCCGCTCCGGCGGCAGCTGGGAGTGACCCCGGGCCCGTTCCGGGGATCCGGCGGCCCCCGGGAGGCTCAGCGCAGGAAGCGGTAGCGCCCGCGGAAGTAGGCCAGCGGGCCGCCCTCGGCGCTCGGCGTGCGGGCGTCCAGGACGTGGGCGACCACGAGCGTGTGGTCCCCGGCGGGGACGCGCTGCGCGGTCTCGCACTCGAGTATCGACAGCGCCCCGCCGAGCACGGGCGCGCCCGAGTGCTCGCCGCGGTAGTAGGAGATGTCCTCGAAGAGCAGCCGGTCGCTGACCCGCCCGCGCAGCGCGAAGCGCCCGGCGATGTGCCGCTGGCTCTCGCTGAGCACGGAGGCGGCCCAGCGCGGCTGCCGTTCGAGCAGTTCGTCCATCCGGGACCCGGTGCGTACGCTCACCAGCACCATCGGCGGTTCGAGGGAGACGGACATGAAGGCGGTCGCGGTCATGCCGACGTCCTCGCCGCGCGGCCCGTCGTCCGGGTCGTGCGCGGTGATGAGGACGACGCCCGCGGTGAGGCGGGTCATCGCGGCGCGGAAGGCATCGGGGTCGACAGTGTGGGCCATGGTGGACCCAGCATGCCGGTCGCTCGGTGAGTGCAGCACGTACCTCACGGTACGGCTCGGTGGACGGATGCGGATCGGGCTGTGGTCGCAGTCATAACCTGTCCCGGTCCTAGGTCCCCGGCCGGGCGTCCGGCCGTACCCTCCGTATTCACATGCTTACGCGATGATGTGACTTGAGTCACAAGCAGCAGATATTGTTGACCCTGTGTACCGACCGCACAGCTCGCTGTGATTCAGTGGCCGGAGTAACCCGGTGCCGGCGGCGTCATCGGATGTATCGCGGAGACACGGGAGTTGGCCGTCCAGGGCGCGGAGAGGGGCATGGATACCGAATCGGAGCCGTATGTCCGCCTCGCGACCCTGCGTCAGCTGCACCAGGTCGTGGCGGACCTCAACACCGCGCGCAGTCTCGCCGACACCATCCAGGCGGTCGCCGACGGTGTGGTCACCGGCCTCGGCTACGACCTCGCCGCCGTCAACCTGGTCCGGCCGGACGGCGACCTCGTCGTCGCCGCCTTCGCCGGCAGCGAGGCGGGCGAAGCGCTGCTCACCGGCAAGGTCGGCTCCCGCGCCGCCTGGGACCGGCGCCTCGGCATGGGCCGGCGCTGGGGCTCGCTGCGCTTCATCCCGCACACCGAGGGCTGGGTCCTCAACGACGACGACGTGCCGCAGTGGCACACCGACGGCCCGCTGCCCCGCTTCGCCGACGAATGGCACCCCGGCGACCGCCTCTACGCCCCCATGTACGCCTCCCTCGGCGGTGGCGGCGACATGCTCGGCGTCATATCCGTCGACAGCCCCTCCAGCGGCCGCCACCCCGGCCCCTGGGGCCAGGAAGCCCTCCAGATGTACGCCTTCCAGGCCGGCATCGCCATCAGCAACGCCCGGCTGCGCGCCAACATGCAGCGCGCCCTCGTCCGGCTGGAACGCGACCAGCAGGCACTGCGGGCCAGCGAGGAGAGCTTCCGGCAGGCCTTCGAATACGCGCCCAGCGGTATGGCCATCGCCGAGATGGGCGGCGACCAGCACGGCAGGCTGCTGCGGGCCAACGACGCGCTGTGCCGGCTGCTCGGGCGCAGCGCCTCCGTCATGCGCCGCTACTCCTTCTCCGACCTCGTCCACCCCGAGGACGTCGGCCTGCTGCTGCGCACCTCCGCCGAAGGGGGCCGCGCGGAACTGCGGCTCGCGCGCCGCGACGGCACCTACGTGTGGGTGTCGCTGCGCAACTCCGTCGTCGCCGACACCACCGACGGGCCGCGCTTCCTGCTCACCCACGTCGAGGACATAGAGGACCGCAAGAGCCGCGAACTGCAGCTCGCCCACCGCGCCAGCCACGACTCCCTCACCGGGCTGCCCAACAGCGCGGAACTGCGCTCCCGGCTCACCGCCCGGATCTGCAACCGCCCCGGCGACAAGGACGCGGCCGCGCTCGCCGCGGAGGTCCAGGGACCCGACGAGTTCGCTTTCAGCTACGGCTACGGGCCCGACGAGCTGGCCTCGCCGCTCGGGGCGATCGGCTACGACTCGCACACCCATGTCGCCGTGCCCGACGAGCGCGACCCCGCGCCCGGGAAGGGGCTCGCCGTCCTCTTCTGCGACCTCGACGGCTTCAAGTCCATCAACGACCGCTTCGGCCACCACACGGGTGACGCCGTGCTCATCGAGGTCGCCCGCCGGCTCACCGGCGCGGTGCGGGACGGCGACACCGTCGCCCGGCTCGGCGGTGACGAGTTCGTCGTCCTCGCGGACGGGCTCGCGCCGGCGGACGCGGCGGATCTCGCGGTGCGGTTGCGCAACGCGATCACCCCGCCCATCCGTGTGGACGGCCGCGCCGTCCGCGTCGGAGCGAGCTTCGGCGTCGGCTGGGCCGGCTGCGGTATGACGGTGGAGGAGATCCTCCACTCCGCGGACCAGCGCATGTACGTGGAAAAGCGCAGCCGCTCCTCCTCTTCCCCCCGCCCCAGCCACCGCCGCGCGGGCTGACCCCCCCGCTCCGGGGTGATGGGCCGCTCGGGGCGCTGGCCCCTTCGTGGGGGAAGATCGGGCCATGGGTGAAAGTGAAGAGGAGGCGCGGCGGACCGCCGCGCTCAGGGCGTGCGGGCGCGTGCTCGCGAACCCCCCGCGGGAATCCGTCGCGGAGCGGCTCGCACGGCTCGTACGGGAGGGCTCGGAGGCGTACGACACCACCGAGCCCGTCGACCTCTACGGTGACGAGAAGAGCGTCGTCGGCGAGCTGGAGCGCCGCACGGCGGAACTGCTGGGCACGGAGGCGGCCGCGTACTTCCCGACCGGCACGATGGCCCAGCAGGTGGCCCTGCGGGTGTGGGCGGGCCGGACGGGCAACTCCCTGGTGGCCCTGCATCCGCTGGCGCATCCGGAGATGTACGAGCGGGACGCGCTGAGCGTGCTGACGGGCCTGCGGACCGTGCATCCGACGCGGGACCCGCGGATGCCCTCCGCCGAGGAGGTCGCGGATCTCGACGAGCCGTTCGGCGCGCTCATGCTGGAGCTGCCGCTGCGGGTCGCGGGCTATGTGCTGCCGACGTGGGACGAGCTGACGGCGACGGTCAAGGCGGCCCGCGAGCGGGACGCCGTCGTGCACTTCGACGGCGCCCGGCTGTGGGAGTGCGCGCCGCACTTCGGGCACACGCTCCAGGAGATCGCGGGCCTGGCCGACAGCGTGTACGTCAGCTACTACAAGTCGCTGGACGGCATCTCGGGCGCCGCGCTGGCCGGTTCGGCGGATTTCGTGGCGGAGGCCAAGGCGTGGCGGCACCGCTACGGGGGCCAGGTCTTCATGCAGTTCCCGGCGGTGCTCTCGGCCCTCGCGGGTCTGCGGGGCGAGCTGCCGCGGCTGCCGTCGTACGTGGCGCACGCCCAGGTCGTGGCCCGTGCGCTGCGCGAGGGGCTGGCGGCGGGCGGTGCGACGTGGCCGCGGACGTATCCGGACGCGCCGCACACCCACCAGTTCCAGGTGTGGCTGCCCTACCCCGAGGACGTCCTCAACCGGGCGGCGCTGGAGCAGGCCGAGGAGCGCCGCGAATCGCTCTTCGGGCGCTACCAGTTCTTCGAGCCGCGGCTGCCGGGCCTGTCGATGCTGGAGATGACGGTCGGCCGTGAGGCCCTGGAGTGGACGGAGTCCGACATCCACGCGGCGGCGGCCGACTTCGCGCGCCGTCTGCCCTGAGGGCTCGCCGCCGGCGGGGCGGATCCCGCCGGCGGCGCCCGCTCAGGCGCGCAGCAGCAGCTTGCCGGTCGTCGCCCGGGACTCCACCAGGCGGTGCGCCTCGCCCGCCTCGGCGAGGTCCAGCTCCGCGGTCACGGGCAGTTCGACGCCCCCGTCGAGCACCGTGCGGAAGGCCGCGTCGGCGAGTTCGCGCAGCCGTGCCGGGTCCTGCGCGGCCAGCCCCATGAGGGAGAAGCCCGCGACGGACTGGGCGGCGGGGTAGACGTCGGCGGGGCCGATCTGCCAGGGCGCGGCATTGCCGGAGTTGCCGAAGGAGACGAGCCGGCCGAAGCGCGCGGTGACGGCGAGCGTCCGGCGGAAGGTCTCGCCGCCGACCGCGTCGAGGGCGATGTCCACGCCCCGCCCGCCGGTCGCGGCGAGCACCTGCTCGTCGAAGTCGGTGGCGAGGAAGACCTGGTCGTAGCCGGACTTCAGGGCGTGCGGCGCCTTGTCCATGCTGGAGACGACACCGTAGACCGCCTTCGCCCCGCCCAGCCGGGCCAGTTGGCCGGCGACCGTGCCGACGCCGCCCGCGGCGCCCTGCACCAGGACGGTGTCGCCCTCGCGCAGCCGCGCGATGTCGTGCAGCACGCCGTACGCGGTCGGCATCACGGTCGGCAGGGTCGCCGCGGTGCGCAGGTCGAGCCCGGCGGGCACGGCGAAGGCGCTGGCGGCGGGTACGGCCGCGATCTCGGCGTAGCCGCCGCCGCGGACGAACGCGGCGACCTCGTCGCCCGGGGCGTGCTCCGTGACGCCCTCCCCGACGGCGAGGACGCGCCCGGCGACCTCCAGGCCGGGCCGGAAGGGCAGCGCGTCGACCTGGTAGCCCTTGGTGCGGGCCATGATGTCGGCGAAGTTGACGCCCGCGTAGGCGACGGCCACGGTGATCTCGCCGGGGCCCGGTTCCGGATCCGGCACCTCCACGAGCCGCAGCACGTCCGGTCCGCCGAACTCCTCGATGACGATCGCGCGCATGGCGCCTCCCCGTAGTCCTCGTCCGTCCACTGCGTCGCTTGTCTCGCAGCGGTGTCGATCAAACGCACCGGACTTCGCTTTTGATTCCGCGTCGGTCCGGGCCCCCTACCCGCTCCCGGGGCGGTTCAGCCCCGGGAGCCCGTGTCACAGCCCGCCGCCGCCCGCCCGCACCAGACCCGACTCGTACGCCAGGACGACCGCCTGCACCCGGTCGCGCAGGCCCAGTTTGGTGAGGATGCGGCCCACGTGCGTCTTGACCGTCGCCTCCGACAGCACGAGCTTCGCGGCGATCTCACCGTTCGACAGGCCTTGCGCGACCAGCAGCAGCACCTCGCGCTCGCGGTCGGTGAGCTTGTCCAGCTCCTTGTGCCGCGGCTCGGACTCCGGGGCGGGCAGCATGGGTGTGAAGCGGTCCAGCAGCCGCCGGGTCGTGCTGGGCGCCACGACCGCGTCCCCGCTGTGCACCGCGCGGATCGCGGCCAGCAGCTCGTCCGGGGGGACGTCCTTGAGCATGAACCCGGCCGCCCCCGCCTTGAGCGCGGCGAACGCGTACTCGTCCAGGTCGAAGGTGGTCAGGATGAGCACCCGCGGGCCGTCCTCGCGCTCCCGGTCGCCGCCGCAGATCCGCCGGGTCGCCTCCACCCCGTCCATCCGCGGCATCCGCACGTCCATCAGCACCACGTCCACCCGGGTGGCGCGCAGCACCTCCAGGGCCTCCGCGCCGTCGCTCGCCTCCGCGACGACCTCCATGTCCGGCTGCGCGGCCAGCACCATCCGGAAACCGGTGCGCAGCAGCACCTGGTCGTCCACGAGCATGACCCGGATTCCCATCACGTCCCCATCCGTCACTTCACGACTCCGTTCAGCGCCCGGTCCGCAGCGGAAGCACCGCGCTGATCCGGAAACCCCCGCCGGGCCGCGGCCCGGCCGTCAGCGTGCCGCCGACCATGCCGATCCGCTCCCGCATACCGATCAGGCCCTGGCCCAGGCCGTCCCGGCCGCCCTCCTCGTACAGCGCGTCCGCGCCGCCCCGCCCGTCGTCCTCGATCAGCAGATCCAGCTCCTGCTCGCCGAAGCCCAGCACGACACTCGCGCTGGCCCCGTCCCCGCCGTGCTTGCGCACGTTCGTCAGCGCCTCCTGGACGATGCGGTACGCCGTCAGCTCCACGCCGCTCGACAGCGGCCGGGCCTGCCCCGCGACCTCGAACCGCACCGGCAGACCCGCGCCGCGCACCTGGTCGATCAGGTCCGCGAGCTGGTCCACCCCCGGCTGCGGCACGTACTCGCCGCCCGCGTCGTCCCCCGCCCGCAGCAGGCCCAGCAGCCGCCGCATCTCCGCGAGCGCCTGCCGGCCGGTCGTGGAGATCGTGCTCAGCGCCTGCCGCGCCTGGTCCGGGGCGGCGTCCATGACGTACGCGGCGCCGTCCGCCTGCACCACCATCACCGAGACGTTGTGCGCCACCACGTCGTGCAGCTCCCGCGCGATACGCGCCCGCTCCGCCGCCACCGCGGCCTTCGACTGAGCCTCCCGCTCCCGGTGCATGCGCTCGGCGCGCTCCTCCAGCTGCGCGTAATACGCCCGGCGGGTACGCAGGCGGTCGCCGATCACCCACGACAGGGCGAAGATCACCGTCAGGAAGAACGTCTGGAGCAGCGTCGTCCAGATCGTCGAGTACTTGTCGTCCGGCGGCCACCGCGCCATCGCGATCGGCGTCGCCAGCAGCCCCCCGGTCAGCGCGACCCGCGAGGACCAGCGGGTGCCGGTCGCCGCGCACGTGTAGATGATCGCGAGCATCGCGGCGTCACCGGGGTTCGGCGCCTTCACGTCCAGTGCGAGCTGGGCCAGGCCCGTCGCGATCGCCAGCAGCAGCATGCGCTCGGGCGCGCGGCGGCGCAGCGCGACGACCGTGGCCAGGGCCATCGACAGCGGCACGGCGGCGACGCGCGCCGCGGGCGAGGGGGTCGCGTCCGCGGCGATCCACACGGCGCACACCATCAGGAGGACGACGGCCCAGAAGGTGTCGACCCCCGTCGGGTGGCGTCGGAAGAAGTCGTAGATGCGCTGCACATAACCCAGCGTAAGGAGCGTGGCGCTCCGCGGGGTCACCCCTCGGACCGATCCCACGTCCACCTTGGGGTGGACCCCGCCCCCGACCCCATACACCCGCGGGCGCCCCTTCGCGGGCGAGGGCATTCGTTTTTCAGGGGCGCGGGGAGTGCGCGACCAGCCCCCACGGCGGGAAGGTCGCGATGCCCACCGCAAGGGGCAGCTCGGGGTGACAAGGGGCGCGTGGGGGTACCCCCAGGCGAAGCTCTGGGGGTAACGGAGTGCTCAGCCCACCACCGGCAGAAGGTCGCGGCGCCCGCCGCAGGGGGAGTTGGGCGCGTCACAGAAGGGCGCCCCCCGCAGGGGGTTCGCGTAGGATTGACGAGAACCCGAGCGGGAGGCGACATGGTGGAGGAACGGCCGGGACGGCTGACCGTGGGGGTCGTGGGCGCGGGCCGCGTCGGCCCGGCCCTGGCCGCCGCGCTCGCACTGGCGGGGCACCGCCCCGTCGCCGCCTCCGGCGTGTCGGAGGCGTCCCGCCGGCGCGCCGAGGCCCTGCTGCCCGGCGTGCCGATGCTGGAGCCCGGCCAGGTGCTGGCGGCAGCCGACCTCGTGCTGCTGACCGTCCCGGACGACGCCCTGCCCGCCCTGGTGAGCGGCCTCGCGGAGACCGGCGCCGTACGCCCGGGGCAGCTGATCGTGCACACCTCGGGCCGGTACGGCACGTCCGTGCTGGAGCCGGCCCTGCGCGCCGGGGCCCTGCCCCTCGCGTTGCACCCGGCGATGACGTTCACGGGCACCCGGGTGGACGTGCAGCGGCTGGAGGGCTGCACGTTCGGGGTGACGGCGCCCGGTGAGCTGCGGCTGGCCGCGGAGGCGCTGGTCATCGAGATGGGCGGGGAGCCGGAATGGATCGCCGAGGAGGCCCGCCCGCTCTACCACGCCGCGCTGGCGATCGGCTCGAACCACCTGGTCACGCTGGTCGCGCAGGCGAGGGATTTGCTGCGTACCGCGGGTGTCGAGGAGCCGGGCCGGATGCTGGGCCCGCTGCTGGGCGCGGCCCTGGACAACGCGCTGCGTTCCGGTGACGCGGCCCTGACGGGCCCGGTGGCCCGCGGCGACGCCGGCACGGTCGCCGCCCACCTGCGCGAGCTGCGCGCCCACGCGCCCGAGGACGTGCCGTCGTACGTCGCGATGGCGCGGGCCACCGCGGACCGCGCGCTGGCCAACGGCATGCTCAAGGCCGAGTCCGCGGAGGCGCTGCTGGGCGCCCTGTCGGACGACCCCACCCACCGAGACGAGGGCACCGTATGACCGAGCTGGTCCACCACGCCGGGGAGCTGCCGCCCGCGGCCGCCGTGGTCATGACCATGGGCGCCCTGCACGAGGGGCACGCCTCGCTGATCCGCGCCGCCCGCGCCCGCGCGGGGGACGGCCGGGTCACGGTCACGGTCTTCGTCAACCCGCTGCAGTTCGGGCCGAACGAGGACCTGGACCGCTACCCGCGCACCCTGGACGCCGACGTGAAGCTCGCCGAGCAGGCCGGCGCCGACGTCGTCTTCGCGCCCGCCGCCGACGAGGTCTACCCCGGCGGGCAGCCGCGGGTGCGGATCGGCGCGGGGCCGATGGGCGAGGGCTTCGAGGGCGCGTCCCGCCCCGGCCACTTCGACGGCATGCTCACCGTCGTCGCGAAGCTGCTGCACCTGACGCGCCCGGCGGTCGCCGTCTTCGGGCAGAAGGACGCCCAGCAGCTCGCACTCGTCCGCCGTATGGTCACCGACCTGAACTTCCCCGTCGAGATCGTCGCGGCCCCGACCGTCCGCGAGGCCGACGGCCTGGCCATGTCCAGCCGCAACCGCTACCTGTCGCCCGCCGAGCGGACCTCGGCCCTCGCGCTGTCCCGCGCCCTGTCCGCGGGCCGGGACGCCGTACCGGACGGCCCCGCGGCCGCCGCGCGCGCGGCCCGTGCGGTCATGGACGCCGCCGCGTCGGCCGAGCCGCCCGTCGTCCTCGACTACTGCGCCCTCGTCGACCCCGCCGACTTCACCGAGGCGGGCCCCGGGCACACCGGCCCCGCCGTGCTCGCCGTCGCCGCCCGGGTCGGCAGCACCCGACTGATCGACAACATCCCGCTGGAATTCGGAGCCGCGTCATGACCGCATCGGGAGCCGGCCCCGCCGGCAGCAGCACCGGCATACGCCTGCACGCCCCGGCCCCGGGCTGGGCCATCGGCGCCGACGTCGTGGTCGTGGGCTCGGGCGTGGCGGGGCTGACCGTGGCGCTGCGCTGCGCCGCGGCGGGCGCGAAGGTCACCGTCGTGACCAAGGCGCACCTGGACGACGGCTCGACCCGCTGGGCGCAGGGCGGTATCGCCGCGGCCCTCGGCGAGGGCGACACCCCTGAGCAGCACCTGGACGACACGCTCGTCGCGGGCGCGGGCCTGTGCGACGAGAACGCGGTCCGCACCCTCGTGAGCGAGGGCCCCGGCGCGGTCCGCCGCCTCATCGCGACCGGCGCCCGCTTCGACTCCGACCCGGCGACGGGCGAGATCCTGCTCACCCGTGAGGGGGGCCACCACCGCAGCCGTATCGTCCACGCGGGTGGTGACGCGACCGGCGCCGAGGTCTCCCGGGCGCTCATCGACGCGGTTCGCGCGGCCGACATCGAGCTGATCGAGAACGCGCTCGTGCTGGACCTGCTGGAGGACGCGCGGGGCCGTACCGCGGGTGTGACGCTGCACGTCATGGGGGAGGGGCGGCGCGACGGCGTCGGGGCGGTGCACGCGCCCGCCGTGGTGCTGGCGACGGGCGGCATGGGCCAGGTCTTCTCGGCGACGACCAACCCGCCGGTCTCCACGGGCGACGGCGTGGCGCTGGCGCTGCGCGCCGGGGCCGAGGTCTCCGACATCGAGTTCGTGCAGTTCCACCCCACCGTGCTGTGGCTGGGCCCGGACGCCGAGGGCCAGCAGCCGCTGGTGTCGGAGGCCGTGCGCGGCGAAGGCGCGTACCTGGTGGACGCCGACGGTGTGCGCTTCATGGCCGGGCAGCACGAGCTGGCCGAGCTGGCGCCGCGCGACATCGTCGCCAAGGCCATCACGCGCCGCATGCAGGAGACGGGCGCGGAGCACATGTTCCTGGACGCCCGGCACTTCGGTGCGCGGATGTGGGAGGAGCGCTTCCCGACGATCCTGGCGGCGTGCCGCGCGCACGGCATCGACCCGGTCACCGGGCTGATCCCGGTGGCCCCGGCCGCCCACTACGCCTCCGGCGGTGTCCGCACCGACCTGCACGGGCGCACCACCGTGCCGGGCCTGTACGCGTGCGGCGAGGTCGCCTGCACGGGTGTGCACGGCGCGAACCGGCTCGCGTCCAACTCGCTGCTCGAAGGCCTGGTCTTCGCCGAGCGCATCGCCGACGACGTGATCTCCGCCGTGACCGGCGGCGGCGCGCGGGCCGCCGAGGCGGTCGTCCCGGAGACCGGCGGCGCCCCGCTGCTGGCCTCCGAGGCGCGCTACGAGGTGCAGCGCATCATGTCCGCGGGCGCGGGGGTGCTGCGCAGCGCCGAGTCGCTGACGGCCGCCGCGGGCGCCCTGGAGCGGCTGCACACCGCGGCGGTGGAGGCGTACGACCGCGAGGGCAAGACCGCCGAGCCGTGCGTCGAGACATGGGAGGCGACCAACCTGAGCCTGGTCGCCCGGGTCCTGGTGGCCGCCGCCCGGCGCCGTGAGGAGACCCGCGGCTGCCACTGGCGCGAGGACCGCCCCGAGCGTGACGACCGGGACTGGCGCCGGCACCTCGTCGTCCGGCTGACCCCGCACCGTACGCTCGACGTCCGCACCACCGGCGGGCAGGACTTCCCGCCGGTCGGCGGCGCGCGGGCGGACGGCTGAGTCGGGGATGATGGGGGCCGGGGGCGTCCGCCGCACCCGGCCCCGCACCGCCGTGGCCCGCTGCCGCCGATGTCCGCACCCCCCGCCGCCCGCCCGCGGCACCCGCACCGCCCGCCGAAGGAGCACCCGTGACCAGCCCCGACCGCCAGCCCGTCGCCCTCCCGCTGCCGACGATCGGCCCGCCGCAGGAAGCGGGCGGCGGCTGCGGGGACGGCTGCGGCTGCGGCTCCGCCGACTACGCGGACGACTACGGGCTGGACCCGCTGGAGTGCGGTCTCGACCCGGATCTGGCCGCGCTGATCGCCGAGGCCGGGCTCGACCCCGTACAGGTCGAGGACATCGCCCACATGGCCGTCGAGGAGGACCTCGACCAGGGCGTGGACATCACCAGCCTCGCGACCGTCCCCGAGGACTCCTTCGCGGTCGGCGACTTCACCGCCCGCGAGGCCGGCGTCGTCGCGGGCCTGCGGGTGGCCGAGGCGGTGCTGTCGGTGGTGTGCACCGACGAGTTCGAGGTCGAGCGGCACGTCGAGGACGGCGACCGGGTCGCGGCGGGCGACAAGCTGCTGACGGTGCGCACCCGCACCCGCGACCTGCTCACCGCCGAGCGCAGCGCCCTCAACCTGCTGTGCCGGCTGTCCGGCATCGCCACCACGACCCGCGCCTGGGCCGACGTCCTGGAGGGCACCCGGGCGCAGGTGCGCGACACCCGCAAGACCACCCCGGGCCTGCGGGCGCTGGAGAAGTACGCGGTGCGCTGCGGCGGCGGCGTCAACCACCGCATGTCGCTGTCGGACGCGGCCCTGGTCAAGGACAACCACGTGATCGCCGCGGGCGGTGTGGCGCAGGCCTTCCGGCGTGTCCGGGAGGAGTTCCCCGACGTCCCGATCGAGGTCGAGGTGGACACCCTGCACCAGGTGCGCGAGGTGCTCGACGCGGGCGCCGACCTCATCCTGCTGGACAACTTCACCCCGGCCGAGACCGCCGAGGCCGTCGCCGTCGTCGGCGGCCGGGCCTTCCTGGAGTCCTCGGGCCGGCTCACCCTGGAGACCGCCCGCGCCTACGCCGACACCGGTGTGAACTTCCTGGCCGTGGGCGCGCTCACGCACTCCGCGAAGATCCTCGACATCGGCCTGGACCTGCGAGCGGAAAGCTGAGGGCGGATGCTGCTCACCATCGACGTCGGCAACACCCACACCGTCCTGGGGCTCTTCGACGGTGAGGAGATCGTCGAGCACTGGCGCATCTCCACCGACGCCCGCCGCACCGCCGACGAGCTGGCCGTGCTGCTCCAGGGCCTCATGGGCATGCACCCGCTGCTCGGCGACCTGGGCGACGGCATCGACGGCATCGCCATCTGCTCCACGGTGCCGTCGGTGCTGCACGAGCTGCGCGAGGTCACCCGGCGCTACTACGGGGACGTCCCCGCGGTGCTCGTCGAGCCGGGCGTCAAGACGGGCGTGCCCATCCTCGTCGACCACCCCAAGGAGGTCGGCTCGGACCGCATCATCAACTCCCTCGCGGCCGTCCACCTCTACGGCGGCCCCTGCATCGTCGTCGACTTCGGCACCGCGACGACCTTCGACGCGGTGTCCTCGCGCGGCGAGTACGTGGGCGGCGCCATCGCCCCCGGCATCGAGATCTCCGTCGACGCCCTCGGTGTGCGCGGCGCCCAGCTGCGCAAGATCGAGCTGGCCCGGCCGCGCAGCGTCATCGGCAAGAACACGATCGAGGCGATGCAGTCCGGCATCCTCTACGGCTTCGCCGGCCAGGCGGACGGCATCGCCGAGCGGATGGCCCGCGAGCTGGCCGCCGACCCCGACGACGTCACGGTCATCGCCACGGGCGGGCTCGCCCCGCTGGTGCTGAACGAGGCGTCGATCATCGACACGCACGAGCCGTGGCTGACGCTGATCGGCCTGCGCCTGGTGTACGAGCGCAACGTCCCCACCACGTAGCGGGAGGTCCGGGCGACGCACCCGGCGGAAGGGGTTGCGGGCAATTTGTCCGCTTAGCACTTAAAGTCCAGGCAACGACGACGTACCGACAGCGTCTGGAGGCCCCTATGCCCGCGCCGCGCCGCCCGCTCACCCTCCCCGGTCCGTCCGCCGCCGACCAGCCCAAGCCCGCCCCGAAGCCGGGCCCGGGGGCGCCCCGGCCCACCGGCCCGCAGCCGCCCGCCCCCGAGCCGGGCCGCCGTACGCCCACGCCCGCCGAGATCTGGCCGCCGCGGCCCTCCCGCCCGGAGCCCCCGGCGAAGGACGCCGGCGCCCCCGGGAGCCCGCTCCCCGCGGGTCCGGCCCCCGCGATCTGACCCGCCCGCCCCGCGCCCGGGACTTATCCCGGGTATTGGCCCCGCATTCACCGTGCGGGGCCGCGGGGCGGCGGGCTTTTCCCGCACTCTT
This sequence comes from Streptomyces sp. NPDC021224, assembly GCF_044332905.1. NCBI lineage: Bacteria > Bacillati > Actinomycetota > Actinomycetes > Kitasatosporales > Streptomycetaceae > Streptomyces > Streptomyces sp. NPDC021224. Next base: position 63,164 of record NZ_JBIRPW010000023.1, read on the forward strand.
CCGCCCTCCCGGGCGGTGTTGGCGCACCCGTATGCAGGGCGCACGGGAGGCGTGGCTACTCTGGCCGTATGGACTACGTTTCCGCGATCGTTCCCCCGCTGGTGATGGCGATCCTCTTCACGTGTGTGATCGTCACGATCGTCAAGCACCAGGGCGGCGCCCAGGCCAGGGAGGACGCGGCGGTCGACGCGGCTTTCTCCCGCGCCGAGGCCGCCCGCCAGGCCGCCGACGAGGACCGCTGACCGGCCCCTGACCCACCCCCGACGGGTCCGCATTCCGGGCATTCGGCCATACCACCGCTTAGTATTCCGAGTGTGCCCCGGCCATTGGGAGACCTCGAAGACGCGGTCATGACCCGGGTGTGGGAGTGGAACCGTCCGGTCACTGTTCGTGAGGTTCTTGAGGACCTTGCGCAGGACCGCACGATCGCCTACACCACGGTGATGACCGTAATGGACAACCTGCGCCAGAAGGGCTGGCTGCGCAGGGAGGCCGATGGCCGCGCTTATCGCTATGAGGCGGTATCGACGAGAGCCGCATACTCCGCCGCACTGATGAACGAGGCATGGTCGGCGAGCGACAACCCGGCCGAGGCGCTGGTCCACTTCTTCGGCATGATGTCCCCGGAACAGCGTGAAGCGGTGCGGGACGCAATGCGCATCATCCAGTCCGTCGACCCCTCGGGTCCGCCCGATGCGGAAGGGCGATAGCGTCCGTCCATGCCCCTCGTGTCGAATGACGTGACCATCCGCCGTGCCCGCACCGCGGATGTCCCCGCCGTGCGGCGGTTGCTGGACGCGTATGTGCGCGACGGCATCCTGCTGGACAAGGCGACGGTGACCCTTTTCGAGGACATCCAGGAGTTCTGGGTCGCCGAACGCGACGAGGACGCCTCCGTGGTGGCCTGCGGCGCCCTGCACGTGATGTGGGAGGACCTGGCCGAGGTCAGGACGCTGGCCGTGGACCCGGCGCTGCGCGGCGCGGGAGTGGGCCACCAGTTGCTGGTGAAGCTGCTCCAGACCGCGCGCTGGCTGGGAGTCCGCCGCATTTTCTGCCTCACGTTCGAAGTGGACTTCTTCGCGAAGCACGGCTTCCGCGAGACCGGGGACACCCCGGTGGACGGCGATGTGTTCGGGGAGCTGCTCCGTTCCAATGACGAGGGCGTCGCCGAGTTCCTGGACCTGGAGCGCGTGAAACCGAACACCTTGGGCAACAGTCGCATGCTGCTGCAACTGTGACGTTCCGGTTTGTCCGGATCGCACTGTCTCGGGCGTCCGTCTTCGCGCAAGGGGTTTGTGTTTTCCCGGGAAAGGCGCTTTGCTTTTACCGTTAATCCGTTTTCGATGAAAGGGAAGCCGGTGGCACAGAAGGTTCAGGTCCTTCTCGTTGACGACCTCGACGGCGGTGAGGCGGACGAGACGGTGACGTTCGCACTCGACGGCGTGACGTACGAGATCGACCTCACCACGGCGAATGCCGACAAGCTGCGCGGGCTGCTCAACCCGTACACGGACAGTGGCCGCCGCACCGGTGGCCGTGCCGGGCGCGGGCGTACCAAGGCGGCGCGCGGCGCGGGCGCCTCGGGGCCCGACACCGCGAAGATCCGCGCGTGGGCGAAGGAGAAGGGCTACGAGGTCAACGACCGCGGCCGGGTGCCGGCCACGATCCGCGAGGCGTACGAGAAGGCCCACGGCTGATCCTGCGCACGCGCCCGCAGCGCGATCCGGTGGCAGGCCGTCGCGGCGGCGGCGACGAGGGCCGGAAGGCCGATGGGCACCCCCGATCCATCGGCCCCGCCGGCCGCGCCGGTGACGTGCAGCGCGGGCAGTGTGGTCTCGACGTCGACGCCCGGCCGAGGGGGCCGCAGCCACACCGGTGCCGACCGGTCGTATGCGGCCTCCCGGCGGCCCCACTCGGGGTGCGCCGGCGCCCGCATCACCCGCCCCGCGCCCAGTGCGGACAGGTCCAGCGGGATGCCGCCCCAGTCCAGCCATTCCAGCAGGCCCGGCAGCTCCTCCGCGGAGCCCGCCGCGACCAGCAGCCGCACCCGGCGCCCGTCGAGCGCCACGGGCCCCAGCGCGCCGGGCCGGGAGAAGCGGCCGAGCAGCGCGTACCCCGCCTCCGCGGGGACCTCCAGCGCGTCGAAGCGCACGCCGGTGACCAGCCCCGGCACCGCCGCCCCCGCGCCCGCCCCGGACGTCTCGGCCACCGGCCAGCCCAGCTCATCCTCGTACCAGCCCATGCACGGGCAACTTCCCCGCCGCGGCGGAGTTACGCTTCGTGCGCGTACGAATGCATGCCGTAGGGGGTCGGCGGGCCGGAGGGCGGCGCGAAGTGTTCGCCCGGACGCAAGACTGTTCGCCCGTAGCGCACACCTGACCGACATCCGGTGTGGACTGTCGGTCGCGCAGGGTAAGAAGTACCTAGTGGGAAGGGATGGTGCCGCGATCGGCGGGGCAGGCGTTCGCCACGGGCGTATTAGAGAAAGAGGTATTCGCCTGGCCTGCGGGAACATCGTCTCGCACCATCGAGGTTGTGGGAGTGACGTCAGCCGGTGGCGCAGCTTTCCCCGTCGCAGCGGGGGTCGATACGTGAGCGGCGCCGCTGTGCGGGACTAGCATGCGGAAGGACAGGGAGGGGACCGACCCCTCACTGCCCTACCGCTCTGAGGAGCGATTAACGATGTTCGAGAGGTTCACCGACCGCGCGCGGCGGGTTGTCGTCCTGGCTCAGGAAGAAGCCCGGATGCTCAACCACAACTACATCGGCACCGAGCACATCCTCCTGGGCCTGATCCATGAGGGTGAGGGTGTCGCCGCTAAGGCCCTGGAGAGCCTCGGGATTTCTCTTGAGGCGGTCCGCCAGCAGGTGGAGGAGATCATCGGCCAGGGCCAGCAGGCCCCGTCCGGCCACATCCCCTTCACCCCCCGGGCCAAGAAGGTCCTGGAGCTGTCGCTCCGCGAGGCTCTTCAGCTGGGTCACAACTACATCGGCACCGAGCACATCCTGCTCGGCCTGATCCGCGAGGGCGAGGGCGTCGCCGCCCAGGTCCTGGTGAAGCTGGGCGCCGATCTGAACCGGGTGCGGCAGCAGGTCATCCAGCTGCTCTCCGGTTACTCGACGGGCAAGGAGTCGGCCACGGCCGGCGGGCCGGCCGAGGGCACCCCCTCGACCTCGCTCGTCCTGGACCAGTTCGGCCGGAACCTGACCCAGGCCGCAAGGGAGACAAAGCTCGACCCCGTCATCGGGCGAGAGAAGGAAATCGAGCGGGTCATGCAGGTGCTGTCCCGCCGTACCAAGAACAACCCGGTGCTCATCGGCGAGCCCGGTGTCGGCAAGACCGCGGTCGTCGAGGGCCTGGCCCAGGCGATCGTCAAGGGCGAGGTCCCGGAGACGCTGAAGGACAAGCAGCTCTACACCCTGGACCTGGGCGCCCTGGTCGCCGGCTCCCGTTACCGCGGTGACTTCGAGGAGCGCCTGAAGAAGGTGCTCAAGGAGATCCGCACCCGCGGCGACATCATCCTGTTCATCGACGAGCTGCACACCCTGGTCGGTGCCGGCGCGGCCGAGGGCGCGATCGACGCGGCCTCGATCCTCAAGCCGATGCTGGCCCGCGGCGAGCTGCAGACGATCGGTGCCACCACGCTCGACGAGTACCGCAAGTACCTGGAGAAGGACGCGGCCCTGGAGCGCCGCTTCCAGCCCATCCAGGTCGCGGAGCCGTCGCTGCCGCACACCATCGAGATCCTCAAGGGCCTGCGCGACCGGTACGAGGCGCACCACCGCGTGTCGATCACCGACGAGGCCCTGGTCGCCGCCGCCACCCTGGCCGACCGCTACATCTCGGACCGCTTCCTGCCGGACAAGGCGATCGACCTGATCGACGAGGCCGGCTCCCGGATGCGCATCCGCCGGATGACCGCGCCGCCGGACCTGCGCGAGTTCGACGAGAAGATCGCCGAGGTGCGCCGGGAGAAGGAGTCCGCGATCGACTCGCAGGACTTCGAGAAGGCCGCGTCCCTGCGGGACAACGAGAAGCAGCTGCTCGCCGCGAAGGCCAAGCGGGAGAAGGAGTGGAAGGCCGGCGACATGGACGTCGTCGCCGAGGTCGACGGCGACCTGATCGCCGAGGTCCTCGCCACCGCCACCGGCATCCCGGTCTTCAAGCTGACCGAGGAGGAGTCCTCCCGGCTGCTGCACATGGAGGACGAGCTGCACAAGCGGATCATCGGCCAGAAGGACGCCGTCAAGGCGCTCTCGAAGGCGATCCGCCGCACCCGCGCCGGTCTGAAGGACCCCAAGCGTCCCGGTGGCTCGTTCATCTTCGCCGGCCCGTCCGGTGTCGGTAAGACCGAGCTGTCCAAGGCGCTCGCCGAGTTCCTGTTCGGCGACGAGGACGCGCTGATCTCCCTCGACATGTCGGAGTTCAGCGAGAAGCACACAGTCTCGCGGCTGTTCGGCTCCCCGCCCGGATACGTGGGCTACGAGGAGGGCGGCCAGCTCACCGAGAAGGTGCGCCGCAAGCCGTTCTCCGTGGTCCTCTTCGACGAGGTCGAGAAGGCGCACCCGGACATCTTCAACAGCCTGCTGCAGATCCTGGAGGACGGTCGCCTGACCGACTCCCAGGGCCGGGTCGTCGACTTCAAGAACACGGTGATCATCATGACCACCAACCTCGGCACCCGCGACATCTCCAAGGGCTTCAACCTGGGCTTCGCCGCCCAGGGCGACACGAAGTCCGGCTACGAGCGGATGAAGAACAAGGTCAGCGACGAGCTCAAGCAGCACTTCCGCCCCGAGTTCCTCAACCGTGTGGACGACGTCATCGTCTTCCCGCAGCTCAGCCAGGACGACATCCTGCAGATCGTCGACCTGATGATCGGCGCGGTGGACGAGCGGCTGCGCGACCGCGACATGGGCATCGAGCTGAGCCTGGAGGCCAAGGAACTGCTCTCCAAGCACGGCTACGACCCGGTGATGGGCGCCCGGCCGCTGCGCCGGACGATCCAGCGGGAGATCGAGGACACGCTGTCGGAGAAGATCCTCTTCGGCGAGCTGCGTCCCGGCCACATCGTGGTCGTCGAGGTCGAGGGCGAGGGTGACGCGGCGACGTTCACCTTCCGCGGCGAGGAGAAGGTGACGGTGGCCGACGCCCCGCCCGTCGAGACGCCGAACCTGTCCAAGGAGGGCTAGCCCTCCGGCCCCTTCGGGGGCCCGAAAGCCCCGGCCCGGGACCTTGAGCAAAGGTCCCGGGCCGGGGCTTTTCGCGTGCCCGGCCGGTCTTTTTCCGGGGCCGGATCGGGGCCCCGCGGTGAGCTGACCCACGTGACGTGGATTACGTACGAAAGGGATTAGTAGGCCGTACCGCAAGGCCTTGCGGGAGAGTGCTGCTATTTGTCCGTTTTACGACGCTCGGTAGGAGGTGGGGTGTTTGCCCCACCGGGTTCGTGCGGGTTACCAAGGTGGAGCACGGGCTGACCCCGGCTCGTCGCAACCCCCACCCCGTGAGGATTTTCCTGCATGCGTAAGAACTCGACGATGAAGAACCGCGCCGCCACCGTGACCCGTGGCCGTGCGGCCGTGGTGACCGGCGGTCTGGTCGCGGCGCTCGCGCTGGGCTCGACCGCAGCGTTCGCCGCCGGCGGCGCGCACGAGGCGGCGCCGGCTCCGGCTGCCGCGAGCGCCACCTCGGTCGCGGACGTCCTGCAGAAGCAGGCGACGGGCCAGAAGGACGCCGCCGCGCAGACCGTCGCCAAGGCCAAGGCCGACGCCGAGGCCAAGAAGCACGCGGCCGAGAAGGCCGCCGCGGACCGTGAGAAGCGGATCGCCGGCTGGATGACGCCGACCGAGAAGTTCACGATCGGCGCGGGCTTCGCGAAGGCCGGCCCGCACTGGGCGCACAAGCACTCCGGCCAGGACTTCGTGGTGCCGTCCGGCACCTCCGTCCGGGCCGCGCACACCGGCACCGTCGTGACGGCGGGCTGGGGCGGCGCGTACGGCAACAACATCGTGATCAAGCACGGTGCGCACCTGTACACCCAGTACGGCCACCTGTCGAAGATCGGCGTGCACGTGGGCGAGAAGGTCATCACCGGCGAGGAGATCGGCAAGTCCGGCTCCACCGGTAACTCGACCGGCCCGCACCTGCACTTCGAGGTCCGTACGACCCCGATCTACGGCTCCGCGGTCGAGCCGCTGCACTTCCTGCGGACGCACGGCGTGAACGTCTGACGCACCCCGCGGACCTGCACCGGACGCTGATACGTCAACCGGGCGCGGGACGGGTCAACTCGTAAGAGTGCTGCCCGTCTCCGCCTGGGCGACAAGATCGAGGGCGACCTCGAGGATGGCCATGCGCTTCTCCTCGGGGTCGCCCTCGACGTTCTGCATCACGAACATCCCGGCGTGCATCGAGAACAGCGCGGTGACACTGCGGACCTGCGCCGGCAGCGGTGCGCCGGGGTCCTTGAGCAGGTTGCCGAGCGCGGACATGCTGCTCTTCATCCGCTCGCCGATGTTCAGGTCCCGGACGGTGGCCTGGTTCTCCTGGACGAAGCGGAAGAAGTTCGTGGACTTCCACAGGATGTCGCTGTACCGGCGCAGCAGCTCCTGCTTGGTCGCCAGCGTGCGCGGCTGCCCCTCGGCCCAGTTCACCAGGTCCTCGACCGGCGTCGTCAGGTCCTCGGCGATGCTGGTGATGATGTCTTCTTTGGTCTTGAAGTGGTAGTAGAGCGCCGCCTTCGTGACGTCGAGGCGTTCGGCGATCTCCCGCAGCGAGGTCTTCTCGTAGCCCTGCTCGGCGAACAGCTCCAGCGCGATCTGCTGGATGCGCCCGCGGGTGTCGCCCCTGCGCTGGTGCGCGTGGGCGTGCGTGGGCGCGTGGGCGGGCTGCTCCCGCGTATGGGCCGCGTGGCCGTGCTGCTCCTGCGGGTGGGCGTGGGCGTGCTGCTCCTGCTGCGGTGTGCCCATGATGACCGTCGCTCTCCTGCTGTGTGACCCTCCGCCGGGAGGGGGACGGGCTCGACAGCCCTCACGGTAGGGCCTGCCTGCCAGGCTACGCACTTACTTGACGCCCGGCTAGTTAGCACCGTACCGTGCTCATACGACAATGTGCTAGCCGGGCGGCAAGTAAGTACCGCTGAACGACCGCCCTCGTATGGGGGAGAAACCACCGGTCATGTCCCAGACCGAATCCGCCACACCCTCCGCATCCGGGCCGCTGCCCGCAGGTGCCGGAGCGGACGGCAAGGAGAGCGGGCCCCGCCAGCGCAGCGTGCGCGTGGTGATGGGCGGCCTGCTGATCGCGATGCTGCTGGCGATGCTCGACAACATGATCGTCGGCACCGCGATGCCGACGATCGTCGGCGAGCTCGGCGGCCTCAACCACCTCTCGTGGGTCGTCACGGCCTACACCCTGGCCACGGCCGCCTCCACCCCCATCTGGGGCAAGCTCGGCGACATGTACGGCCGCAAGGGCATCTTCCTGACCTCGATCGTGCTGTTCCTGATCGGCTCGGCCGCCTCCGGCGCCGCCCAGTCGATGGACCAGCTGATCGCCTTCCGGGCCTTCCAGGGCCTGGGCGCCGGCGGTCTGATGGTGGGCGTCATGGCCATCATCGGCGAGCTGATCCCGCCGCGGGAGCGCGGCAAGTACCAGGGCATGATCGCCGGTGTCATGGCCATCGCCATGATCGGCGGCCCGCTCGTCGGCGGCTCCATCACCGACAACTGGGGATGGCGCTGGAGCTTCTACATCAACCTGCCGATCGGCGCGGTCGCGCTCGCCGTCGTCACGACGGTGCTGCACCTGCCGAAGAAGCGCAGCCAGGGCCGGATCGACTACCTCGGCGGCGTGCTGCTGACGGTCTCCATCACCTCGCTGGTGCTGCTGACCACCTGGGGCGGCACCGAGTACGCCTGGGGCTCCGTCCAGATCATCGGCCTGCTGGTGCTCGGCCTGGTCACGCTCGCGGCCTTCATCCGGTCCCAGACCCGCGCCCCCGAGCCGATCATGCCGCTGCGGATCTTCCGCAACGCGAACTTCTCGCTCATCTCCGTCATCGGCTTCCTCGTCGGCTTCACGATGTTCGGCGCGATGACCTTCCTGCCGCTCTACCAGCAGACCGTGCAGGGCGCCTCCGCGACCAACTCCGGCCTGCTGCTGCTGCCGATGCTGCTCGCGATGATGGCCGTCTCGATGGTCGCCGGCCGTGTCACGACGGCGACCGGCCGCTACAAGATCTTCCCGATCGTCGGCGGCGCGCTCATCACCGTCGGCCTGGCGCTGCTGTCCACGATGGGCGTCGACACCACGCGCTTCATGTCCGGCCTCTACATGGCCGTGCTCGGCGCGGGCATGGGCTTCATCATGCAGATCACCATGCTGGTCGCGCAGAACAGCGTGGAGATGCGGGACATCGGCGTCGGCTCGTCGTCCGCGACGCTCTTCCGCACGATCGGCGGCTCCTTCGGCGTCTCCCTCTTCGGCGCGCTCTTCTCGCACAAGGTGCAGCACTCCATGGAGTCCGCGCCGGGCGGGGCGGCCGCGATGAAGGGTGGGGCCCAGCTGGACCCGGCCACGATCGCGAAGTTCCCGGCGGGCCTGAAGGACGCGTACTTCCACGCGGTGTCGTCCGGTACGCACGTGGTCTTCCTGTGGGGCGCGATCGTGAGCGTCTTCGGCTTCCTGGCCGCCTGGTTCCTGGTCGAGACGCCGCTGCGCGGCGCGTCCGGAGCCAAGCCGAAGGCCTCTTCCGAGACGGAGGACGAGCCGCTGCTCGCCGACGCGCTCTGAGCCTGCTGTACCGGAGCCCCTGCCGCGCGGGAGCCCCTGCCGTACCGGAGCCCCCGTCCGCCGTTCCCGGCGGGCGGGGGCTCTCGCGTGTCACCGGGTGGTGTGGGCGCCGCCGTTGACGTGCAGCGTCTGGCCGGTGATGTGCCGGGCGCCGGGGGAGGCGAGGAAGAGCGCGGTCCGCGCGATGTCGTCGACCGTGCCCGCCCGCTTGTCGTGCGTCTCCTCGACGAGGGCGCGGTGCCGCTCGCCGGTCATCCCACCACGGAAGAAGCCGGTGCCCTCGATGTAGCCGGCCGCGATGACGTTGCAGGTCACGCCGCTGGGCCCGAGCTCGTGGGAGAGCGCCGCGTTCCAGGCCGCGAGGGCCGCCTTGGCCGCCCCGTAGGAGCCGCCGCGCCGCTCGGCGCCGATCGAGCCGATGCTGACGACGCAGCTGTGCGCGGTGAGCAGGGGCCGTACCGCGGTGGTGGTCAGGACGGCGGTGAGCAGGTTCTGCGCGAGGCTGTCCTGCCACTGGGCGAGGACGCCGTGCAGGGCGCCGTCGCTCCCGGTGGGGGCCGCGGGCAGCCCGCCGGCCGCGTTGACCAGGACGTCGAGGCTGTCGAGGCGGGCCGCGAGGGCGGCGACCTGGTCCGGGTCGGACGCGTCGCAGACGGCGCCGGTCACGCCCGCGCCCAGCTCCTCGGCGGCTTGCGTCACGGTGTCCTGGTGCCGCCCGGTGACGATCACCTGGGCCCGGTCGGCGGCGAAGAGCGCGGCGACGGCGCGGCCGATACCGCTGGTGCCGCCGGTGACGAGAACGGTGCGGGGCATGGGGGCCTCCGGGGTGCGGTGCTATGTTTAGACCTAAACGTAGCGGATGGCGGAGGGCGGCGGCATGGGGGTTTCCGGGGTGGAGGGGGTGCCCGGCGACAACGCTTCCGGCGATGACGCTTCCGGCGCTGAGGCGTCCCGCCCCGATACGGCCGGGTCCGACGCGGCAGGATCCGACGCGGACGGGTCCGATACGACCGGCTCCGCGCGGACCGCCGCCGGGATCGCGGCGGCGTGGCGGCGGGAGCGGCCCACCGCCCCCACCGACTCGATCGAGATCGTGACGCCCCTCTGGTGGCTGGCCAAGCTCTTCGCGGACGACCGGGCCCGCGTCCTGCGCGCCGCGGGCATCGACGCGGCGACCCTCGACCTGCTGTCCGTCATCCGCCGCGCGGGCCCCCCGTACGCCCTCGGGACCCGCGAGATCGCCCGCCGGACGCTCGTCACGGCCGGGGCTGTCTCGCAGCGCGTGGCCCGCGCCGAACGCGAGGGCCTGGTCCGCCGTACGCCCGGCGCCGGGCCCCGCGCGGTGGAGGTCGCGCTCACCCCCGCGGGGCACGACCTCATCGAGCGGTCCGTCGACGCGGTGCTCGGCCGCGAGGCGAGCCTCGTCCAGGGCCTGGAGCCGGAGCAGCGCGCCCAGCTCATCGCCCTGCTGGACACGCTCATGGCCGACGTCCGGCGCCGTACGGCCTCCCCCGGCGAGAGCTGACGCGGGGGCTGCTCAGGCCGCGATGGCGCGGGCGTACGCCGCCGGGTTGTCGAACATGACGCAGTGCCCGGCCTCCGGGACGGTCACCACCTCCACGCCCGCGGCCTCCAGCCCGGCCCGGTCCACCCCGTCCTCCCCGGAACGCTCGCCCACCAGGTAGGTGCGGGGGATGCCGGTGAGCGATTCGAGCATCGCGCGCATCGTCGGCTGCGTGCCGCGCACCAGCGCGGTGGCCGAGCGGTGCAGCGCGAGCGGGTCCGAGGTGCGCATGGTCGCCGCCCAGAGCCAGCCGACGCGCTCCAGCGTGGCCGCGAAGCCGCCGCCGTGCACGAACTCCTCCTCCGACCAGGTCGCGATCGCGCTGCTGTCCTGGGTGGCCTGCGGCGGGGCCGGGTCGAGGTTCGCCTCCGCGAGCACGAGCCGGGAGACCAGCTCCGGCCTGCGGTGGGCCAGCACGATCGCGACCGCGCCGCCCATGCTGTGCCCGATCAGCTCCGCGCCCCGCACGCCCGCGGCGTCCAGCACGCAGGCGACCGCGTCCGCGTGCTCCTCCAGCGTGTAGCCGAAGTCTGCGGGGCGGTCGCTGAGTCCGAAGCCGGGCAGGTCGACGAAGAGGGTGCGGCGCCCGGAGAGCAGCGGGTCGGCGGTGAGGTGCGCGGTGTAGGCGCCCGAGGCCGCGCCGAGCCCGTGCACATGGACGCGCGCGGGCCCGTCCCACTCCGTCTGCCCGCTCCCGGCGGCCTCCGTCCACCGGATGTGGGCGCCGCCGGTGCCGAAGCGTGTCTGACGCATGTTCCTGCTCCTTCGCTCGCGTGTTCGCGCCTCACCATACATCGTCACCGATGTATGTCGCTCCCGAGATACCCCTTCGATGGGGGACAATGACCCGATGCTGGAACTCGCGATCCTCGGCTTCCTCCACGAGGAGCCGCTGCACGGCTACGACCTGCGGCGCCGGATCGCCGCGCTGAGCGGCCACGTCAAGCCGGTGGCGGAGAGCACGCTCTACCCGGCGATCAAACGGCTGGAGCAGGCCGGCCTGCTGAGCCGCACCCCCCAGCCCGGCGCGGCCGCGGCCCCCCGCCACGTCCTGAGCCTCACCGACGAGGGCCGCGCCGAACTCCACCGCCGCCTCGCGGAACCCGCGGAGCAGGACATCACCAACGAGAACCGCTGGTTCACCGTCCTGGCCTTTCTCCGTCACCTCCCCGACCCCGCCGCCCAGGCCGCCGTCCTCCGCCGCCGCCTCGCCTTCCTCGACACCCCGTCGAGCTTCTTCCACGACGACACGGGCCCCCAGCGGGCCGAGGACATGCCCGACCCCTTCCGCCGCGGCGTCCTGCTCATCGCCCGCGCGACCACCAAGGCGGAGCGGGCGTGGCTCCACGAGACCCTGGCGTCCCTGGACGACGCGGCAGCGGGATAAGCCGTGGCCCGCCCGCGCACCGACCGGCTACGGTGCGAGTGCCCCGGCCTCCTTCGAAAGCACCCCCGATGACCACCACCCTCTGGCGCCCCACCGGCCCGGCCGAACTCGACCTCGTCCGCGCCCTCGCATGGCGCGCCTGGCCGCCCCGCCTCCCCGAGCAGCCGATCTTCTACCCCGTGCTGAACGAGGACTACGCGATCACGATCGCCCGCGACTGGAACGTCCCCCATGACGGCGCGGGCTACGTCACCCGCTTCGAGGTCGAGTCCGACTTCCTGGCCCGCTACCCCGTGCGGCAGGCCGGCGGCCGCACGATCCTCGAACTGTGGGTCCCGGCGGAGGAACTCCCCGAGTTCAACGCGCACATCGTCGGCGAGATCCAGGTGGTGCACGAGTTCCACTGAGGGGGCGTCACCCTACCCCTGGGGGCTCCGGGGCTTCCGGACGCGTGTGGTGGCCGCGTCCAGCCGGGTGCCGTCGGGGGCGGTGGGGGTGAAGGCGGGGACGGGGGTGCCGTCCGTGCCGGTCAGGGTGGAGCGGGGCTCGCCGGGGGCGAAGGCGTGGTGTTCGCCCCACTGGCGCAGGGTGAGGATGACGGGGAAGAGCGCGTGGCCCGCGTCGGTGAGGACGTACTCCTGGCGGCGGCCGGTCGCTGCGGTGCGCTGGGCCAGGAGTCCGTGGGCGGTGAGCTTGCGGAGACGGTCGGCGAGGATGTTGCGCGCGATGCCGGTGCGGCGCTGGAACTCGGTGAACGCCCGCGCCCCGTCCATCGCGTCGCGGATCACGAGCAGGCTCCACCGGTCGCCGACCAGGTCGAGCGTGCGGGCCACCGGGCACTCCGGGTCGGTCCAGTCGACCTCGGGCCGGTCGGGGTCGGGGGTCGCGGCGGGCGCGCCGTCGTCGCCGTTCATGACATCTCCCAATGAGTTGCGGATCAAAACCATCATGCCGTACCGTCCAATCGGTTTCAATTTGCTACCGATAGGAGGTGTGGGCGCGATGACCACATGGAGCCGCCTGCTGCTCGCGACGGTGTGCGGCGTGGCCGTGGCCGCCGTCTACGCCGCGCAGCCGGTCCTCGGGCCGATGGGGCGCGACCTCGGCGTACCCGCGGGCCGCACCGGCTGGATCGTCGCGGCCGGGCAGTTCGGCTACCTGGCCGGGCTCGTGCTGCTCGTGCCGCTCGGCGACGTCGTGGCCGACCGGCGCCGGCTGATCGCCGTGCACCTGGCCGCCACCGCGGCGGGCGCGGTCCTCACGGCGGCGGCGCCCGCCGCGTGGGCGGCGTTCGCCGGACTCGCGACGGCCGGGACGTTCGCGGTCGTGGTGCAGACGACCGTCGCCTATGCCGCGTCCCTCTCACCCCCCGCCGAACGCGGCCGGACCATCGGCGTCGTGACCTCGGGCGTCGTCGTCGGCATCCTGGGCGCGCGCGTCGTCGCGGGCGTCCTCGCCCAGGCGTGGGGCTGGCGCAGCGTCTACGCCGTGCTCGCCGCGCTGTCACTCGGGCTCGCGGGCCTCGTCCTCGGCTGCCTGCCCGCGGAGGACCGGCCCCGCCGTGCCACGGACTACGCGGGCGCGGTCGCCGCCCTCGGCGGACTCTTCACACAGCGCCCCTTCCTCACCCGCGGCCTCATCGCCTTCTTCCTCTTCGCCTCCTTCGGCACGCTGTGGAGCGGGCTGTCCCTCCCGCTCGCGGACGCCCCCTGGCACCTGGGCGAGAGCCGGATCGGCCTGTTCGGCGTCCTCGGCCTCGCGGGCGCGCTCGGCGCCGCCCGCGCGGGACGCTGGGCCGACGCCGGGCGCGCGACCCCGGTCACCGGCCTCGCCCTCGCGCTGCTCGTCGCCTCCTGGGCGGCGATCGAACGGCTGCCGTCGTCGCTGTGGCTGCTGGCGGCCGGGATCGTGCTGCTCGACTTCGCCGTCCAGGCCGTGCACGTCAGCAACCAGCACGTGCTCACCGCCGCGCACCCGGACCGCCTCAGCGGCGTCATCGGCGCATACATGGTCTTCTACGCACTCGGCTCCGCCCTCGGCGCCGCCACGACCACCACCGCCTACGGCGCCCACGGCTGGCCGGCCTCCAGCCTCCTCGGCGCCGCCTTCGCCACCTGCGCGCTGACCGTGTGGGCAGTCGGCGTACTGCGCCGACCCCAGCCGCGGACCGCGCGGAGCGGGGGAGCGGAGGGATAGGACTTCGTCACCCCCGTGCTTCGAGCGCCTCGAAGACGTCGGGTGGTGATTGCGGGTTCCGGCGGCCCAGGCCTCACGCATACGGCGGCCGGGCCCGGGGGGCATACCGTTCAGCTGCTCCCGTGCGCACGGGCGATGAGCAGGTCGTAGGTCTCGCCCCCGTTCCGGTACGGGCCCGCGGAGCGGTAGCCGAGCCGGTCGTAGAAGGCGCGCCCCCGATGGTTGGCGGGATCGACGAGCAGCGAGGTCCACTGCGGGGCGACCGCCTCGATGAGGGCTTCGTGGAGCCGGGTGCCGATGCCGCGGGACTGCCACTCCGGGTGTACGGCCAGCTCGCACACGCCCATCAGCCCGTCGCGGGCTTCCGCCGGGATCCGCGGCAACAGCTCCTCGCCGTGCCAGTATGCGGCGGAGCACGGGAAGCCGTAGCCGAAGCCGACGAGCGTGCCGCTGCCGTACGCGGCGGTGAGGACGAACCCCGCGTGCCGGAGGTGCCCGTGGACCTGCGCCCGGAATTCCCCGCCACGCCGGTCCGCGACCGCGCCGAACTCCGGGTGCGCCTCCGTCCAGACGCGGGCCAGCTCCTCGACCAACGCCCGCGCCTCGTCGGCCCCGTGCTGCCGGAGCGTCACCCCCGCGCTTCGAGCGCCTCGAAGATGTCCGCGTCCGTCTCCCGCTGCCAGTCGGGGAGTTCGGCCCAGTCGGCGACGTAACCCGGCTTCGGATCCGCGATGAGCCGGTGGATCTGCGCGATCCAGCACGTGGCGACGAACCGCCCTTTCTGCTCCCGGCTCAGCTTCCCCGCATGCCCCTCGCTGACGTCGAGAAAGGCCTCCACCTGCCCTTCGACAGCCCCCGCGGCGGCCCGCTCCCACGCGGGTGTGTCCTCCCACGGCGTGACGTACCCGGGCTTCGGCTCCCCGGGATGGTGCTTGCGGACTCCGGCGATCCAGGCGTCACGGAAACGGCGGCCGGGTTCGTTCGTCACGATCAGGCTCCCAAGGAGATGAGGCGATCGCGGAGTTCGGTGACCCGCGAGTCGGAAAGGAACGGTGTGAGGTGGGGTTGCAGGCCGTGAAATCTACGGACGATGTAGCCCGAACTCGTGCGTTGCGCGAGGTCCGCAGCGTCCGAGCCGTAGCCGACCAGCCGGTCGACATCTCTGCGGCGTGCGCCGATGACGGCAAGGTCGGAGAGCACGGCGCCGCGGCGACGGGGAGACAGCGAGTCCTGAAGAGCCCCGCTCAAGGCATGCTCGGCCAGGTCGAGCCGGCCCAGGGACATGTACGCGGCGCCGCGTTCCTCGGCAAGCCGGTCGCCGGTGAAGCGCAGCCAGCCGCCCGGTGCGGCCGTAGCACTCTCCTGTACAGCAGCCGCTTCGTCCAGGGCCCGGCTGCACCCGTCTGCGTCGCCCAGCCCCGCGAGCACTTGCGCCCGTACCGATGCGACCCAGTGCCGGGTCGGGAGCTGGCTGTCCCCGTTGCGAGCAAGGGTCTCCGCGGCGTCCAGAAGCGGCAGGGCTTCGCCATACCGGCGTGAGTAGATACTCACGAAGGAGTGGCGGACCAGTCCGCACGCCCAGAGATCCCGATTCCGCGCCTCTTTACTCGCGTCCGCCGCAAGGGTGTAGCAGTGTGCTGCCTCGGTGTAGCGATTGGCGTCGAACCACACCTCACCCGCCAACTGTGGTCACCTCGCCGCGTTCCCAGGCGGCGATGAGGCGCCCCGTGCAGCCCGTGTTCTCGCTCAGGGCGGTCGCCGTCATGTTGACCAGGCGGGCGAACTCGTCGCGGCTCATGCGGAATTCGCGTTCCCGCACCTCGCGGATGACGGTATTGGGCTTGGCGTCTGCGGCCATCGCGACTCCGGCGCTACAGCGGGTGGACGTTCCGAACGTAGCTCGTGAAGCGGCACGTCGGGTGCTGGATTCCCGGACGGGGTGAATCCGAAGCGCGAATTACATGCTTCTTACATGCCGGTGGCCGCGCGCTCGCCGGGGCGCCTCCGGTTCTCTCGACGGGAAGGGCCCGGGACCCGGGTCCACGCCGGAAGGGAGAACGCCCATGGCCACCGTCAGGACCCCCACCGCCCCCGCCCCGCGCGGGTGCCCGGACGTACCCGTACGCCATCGGATGACGCTCGGCGTCGGGCCCGGTCTCGGGGACGTCGGGCGGGCCCGGCGGGAGGTGGGGGACTGGCTGGGCGGGCTGGGGCTCGCGGAGAGTGCGGACGGAGTGGGGCTCGTGCTGGGCGAGCTGGCCGGTAACGCGCTCCGGCACGCGCCTGGCGCAAGAGTCGAGGTCGTCCTCGGGGCGGGTGGCGGCCGGGTCGTGGTCGAGGTGAGGGACGGCTCGCCCGCACCGCCGGTGCTCCGCGCGGACGCGGACCCGTACGCCGAGACGGGCCGCGGCCTCCCGCTGGTGGCCGCCTTCGCCGCGGACTGGGGGTGGGCGCCGGGGCCGGACGGCAAGACCACCTGGGCCGTCCTCGCCGATCCGAGCGGTTACGCACCCGTTCCGCTCCCCGTCTGCCGCGAGCGGCGCGTGCTCACCGGCGAACCCCGCGCCACAGCAGCCGCGTTCGGGCCGCACGCCGAGCACGACCTGCGCTGCGTGCTCCAGACGCACACGGCGGGCGTCCACCACGCGTACGTCCTGGACCTCGACGCCCCGGCACCCGTGCGGTGTGGGCCCGTTGGGAGTCGCCCGATGACACGCCCCGCCTCGAAGTGCTTCCCGACTGCCCCGCCGTCGACTCCGCCATGCCGGACGAGGCGTGCTGCGCGTACGACGGCCACCCCGGTGCGCACAGCTACCAACTCACCGACCCCTGGCGCCCGTAGGAGCCACGCATGAGAGCACTTCCGCTGCGGCCGGTCTTCGCCTGGCTGGAGATCACCGGCTTCTGCAATCTCGCCTGCCGCCATTGCTACGCCAATTCCTCCCCGCAGGGCACGCACGGCGTCATGTCCGCTGCCGACTGGCTGCGCGTGATCGACGAGCTGGCCGCGATGGGCGTCCGCGACGTCCAGTTCATCGGCGGGGAGCCCACACTCCATCCGGAGTTGCCGCGCTTTGTGCGCCACGCGCTCGGGAAGGCGATGCGCGTCGAGGTCTTCAGCAACCTCACCCACATCCGGCCCGAGGTGTGGGACGTGTTGCGGCTGCCCGGTGTGCGGGTCGCGTTCAGCTACTACAGCGATCGGGACGCAGACCACGACGACGTCACGGAGGCGCGGGGCGCCCACGCCAGGACCCGGGCCAACGTCGAGAAGGCACGCGAACTCGGCGTCGCGCTGCGCGGGAGCGTCATCGACGTGCTGCGGGGCCAGCGGGCCGGGGACGCGGAGCGGGATCTGCTCCAGCTCGGTATCCGTGACGTGCGTACGGACCGGGTCCGGCCCTTCGGCCGGGGCGCGGACGGCGCTTACCCGGACCTGCGGCGGCTGTGCGGCATGTGCGGGCGGGCGAAGTTCGCCGTGTCGCCCGACGGAGACATGTGGCCGTGTGTTTTCGCGCGCTGGATGAACCTCGGGAACGTCCGCGAGCAGAGCCTTCAGGCCGTCTACGACGGCATCGCCATGCGCGCGGCCCGGGCGGAACTCGAAGCGGCTTTCCCCGGCAGCGCGGTGCGCATGAGCCCGACGGCCTGCCCGAGTGCAACCCGGCATTCGACACGTGCAGCCCGCAGACCGTCTGCGCGCCGGACGCGGCCTGCGAACCGACCGGCGAGAGCGCGCGCCTGTCGCCGCGCCGATCCGTGCGCTACCACAACCCGGGTGTCTCGGGCACGGGGTGCTGACGGGCCTGGCGTCGGCGCCCTAGCGTGGCCGCATGCTCGACGACTCCCCTGTGCTGTATCTGGCGCGGCGTGACGCCTACGCCGCCTTTCTGGCCGCCGCCGATGCCGAAGCCCACGTCGCGTGGTTCCGCGTGGACGGGCGGTACGCCGACGAGGTCACCGCCGTCGCGGCCGTGGATCGGGCGTACGCGGTGACGCGTGGCGCCTTCGCGGTGATCGAGGTCGAGGGGGTCGGGCCCGTCCGGGAGGGCAGCGTTCTGCTGGACGGGCTGGCGGCGCTGCACCGGGACGCCGGGGCGCGGCCGGACTGGAAGGCGTTCAAGGCCGCGCGTGAGGACTTCGTCGCGGCCGCTCGTGCGGCGCTTCAGGGGCTCCGGGACGGTCAGTCCCAGCCGCGGATCGTGACGGACGGGGGAGCGGACGCCAGGTAGGAGGTGAGGGCGGTCGCGGAGGAGGGGACGAAGGGGGTGGGGAGGGCGGCCGTCGGGGTCCAGGCGACCGTGGAGTGCTTGGCGGGCTCGCGGTTCTCCGCCGTCCCGGACCAGGTGGTGGTGGCGAAGACGACGGTCACGAAGCCGTTGGGGGACTGGACGCCCCACGCCCCGTGGACGACGTGCGTGAGGCGCAGCGCCTCGGGGGCGACCACCAGGCCGGTCTCCTCGTGGAGTTCGCGGACGGCGGTGGCCGTGACGGGCTCGCCCGGGTCGCACTTGCCGGACGGGAGGTCCCATTTCCCGGGGGCGAACCTCGCCCCGTCGCCGCGGCGCAGGAGCAGGACGCGGTCCGTCGCGGTGTCGTGGACGACGACGGCCGCGGCGAGCAGCGTCATCGCGGAGAGCGCGGGCGGGAGCGGGGCGGGGCGGGCGGTGTCGGTCACGGGGCCTCCAGGCGGGTGCGGGCGCTCCCTCCTTGATAGCCGACGGCTATGACAGCGGGTATTGGACCACCGTGCACAGGCCACTTGAGGATGACGGGACGGGGCCCGGATCCGCGGGCCGGTCGCACGATCGGGGAGAGCCATGCGCGCGGTGGTGTACGACGGCGAGGGCATCACGCTGGGGACGGCGCCGGAGCCGGTGCCGGGGGACGGGCAGGCGCTCGTCGAGGTGCGGGCGGTGTCCGTCAACTTCACGGACGTCGCCCACCTGGACCCCGCCACGCCGCCCGGCACGGTGCTGGGGCTGGACGCCGCGGGGGTGGTGCGGCGGGCCGCGGCCGACGGTTCGGGGCCGGGCGTCGGCGCCCGCGTCGTGACGTTCGGGTGGGGGCGCGCCGCCTGGGCGCAGGTGCGGGCCGCCGACACCGAGCATCTCGCCGTCCTCCCGGACGGCGTCGGCTTCGCGGAGGCCGCGGCGCTGCCCGCCGCCGGGGTCACCGCGCTGCGCGCGCTGCGCCAGCTGGGGCCCGTCGTGGGGCGCCGGGTGCTGGTGACGGGGGCCTCGGGCGGCGTCGGGCGCTTCGCCGTCCAACTGGCCGCGCTCGCGGGCGCGTACGTGGTCGCCGCCGTGGGCAGCCCGGAACGCGGTGCGGGCCTGCGGGAGTTGGGCGCGCGGGAGGTCGTCACGGGCCTCGCGGACGTCTCCGCGCCCGTCTTCGGCGTGCTGGAGAACGTCGGCGGGCCGCTCCTCGGCGAGGCCTTCGCCCTGCTGGAGCCGGGCGGCAGCCTCCAGAGCATCGGCTCGGCCTCGGGCCTGCCCTCCACCCTGGACCTGGAGACGGCGCGGCGCGCGGGCGGCGCCAAACGCCTGGAGGTCTTCATGGTGGGAACCCCGGACGCCCCCTTCGGCCCCGACCTCGCCCACCTCGCCGCGCTGCTGGGGGAGGGCCGCCTCGACCCGCAGATCGGCTGGCGCGGTCCCTGGGAGCGCGTCCGGGAGGCGGCCGCGGCCCTGCTCGACCGCCGCGTCGCGGGCAAGGCGGTGCTGGAGGTGACGCCGGGCGCGTGACGGGTGGGGCGGCCCCACGGCGGGGGGCCCGTCCGCTCTTCAGCGGGGCAGTGACCGGCGGGGCGGCCCCCCTCAGCGCGGCAGCAGCAGTTGCGCCACCGCTCCGCCGCCCGCCGAGGGCGGCGCGTTGCGGAAGGTGAGGCGGGCACCAAGGACGCGGGCCTGGCCGGTGGCTATCGTCAGGCCCAGGCCGTGGCCGCCGGAGCGGTCGGTGGAGCCGGTGCGGAAGCGGCTGGGGCCGTCGCGGAGCAGGTCGGCGGGGAAGCCGGGTCCGTGATCGCGGACGCGGACGAAGGGGCCGTCGACCAGGACGTCGACGGGCCCGGCGCCGTGCCGGGCGGCGTTCGCGAGCAGGTTGCCGAGGACGCGTTCGAGCCGTCGCGGGTCGGTCTGGACCACCGCGTCCGCCACCACCGTGACGCGCGCCCCGGGCGCGAGCACCGGCACCCGGCGGCGGACGAACTCGCCCAGCACGACCTCCTGGAGGTCGGCCCGTTCGGCGGCGCCGTCCAGCCGCGCGACCTCCAGGACGTCCTCGACGAGCGTGCGCAGCGCGTGCACCCGGTCGCGTACCAGCTCCGACGGGCGCCCGGCCGGGAGGAGTTCGGCAGCGGTGACCAACCCCGTGAGGGGGGTGCGCAGTTCGTGCGCGATGTCCGCGGTCACCCGGCGCTCGGCCTCCAGCCGCCGTTGCAGGGCGTCGGCCATCGCGTCGACCGCGCGGGCGAGCTCGTCGGTCTCGTCCCGCCCGCCGCCGCCGATGGCCTCCCGCACCCGCACGTTGGTGTCGCCGTCGGCGGCCTTGCGGGCCGCGAGCGCCGCCCGCCGCAGCCGCCGCGACATGCGGCCGCCGACGAACACGCCGAGCGCCGTACCGCACAGCACCACCGCCACCGAGCCGATGACGAGGGTGCGGTCGAGGTCGGTGAGGACGGAGTAGCGGTCGGTGATCCCGGTCCTGAGTGAGAGCACCCGGCCGTTGCCCGCGGGTGTCGCGGCCCACACCCGCAATCCGTGCCGGGTCCGCTGGACGTACGTGGCGCGCTGGCCGTCGTCCGCGTAGGTGCGCAGCTCCGCGGGCAGGTGGGGGTCGTCGATCGTGGCGTAGAAGACGAGCCTGCCCGTCGTCTCGTAGATCCGCAGCGCGGACTGCACGCGCTCGTCCTGTACGTCCCGGGCGCCGTTGATCATGCTGGCCCGCGCCGCGTTGTGCACGACCAGGCTCAGCGCGACCACGACGAGCGCCGACACCAGCGCGATGGCCGCGCTCAGCTTCCACCGCAGCGTCATCCCGGGCAGCCGGCGGCGCACCCGCCGGGCCAGCACGCGGCAGCGGCGCACCAGGCGGGCGGAGGCGGGGCGGCGCGGGGGCACGGCGGGCGCGCCTCAGGCCCGCAGCTTGTAGCCGAAGCCGCGCACGGTCTCGATCCGGTCCTGCCCGACCTTCGCGCGCAGGCGCTGCACGTGCACGTCCACGACGCGGGTGTCGCCGCCCCACTCGTAGTCCCACACCCGCGCGAGCAGCCGGTCGCGCGACAGTACGGTGCCGGGCGCGGCCGCGAACTCCAGCAGCAGCCGCAGCTCGGTCGGGGTGAGGGCGATGCGCTCGCCGTCCCGGGTGACCTCCAGGCCCTCCGGGTCGATGACGATGTCCCCGAAGGACAGCAGCGCGCCCGGGTCGGGCGGCGGGTCGTCCGACCGGGCGGCGCGGAAGCGGCGCAGCACCGCGCGGATCCGGGCGACGAGCACGGCACCGTCGAAGGGCTTGGTCACGTAGTCGTCGGCGCCCGCCTCCAGGCCGAGCACGACGTCGATCGCCTCGGCCCGCGCGGACACCATGATGATCGGCACGGTCGACTCGTCGCGGATCTGCCGGCACAGGCTGACGCCGTCCAGCCCCGGCAGCATGACGTCGAGCAGCGCGAGGTCGGGCCGCCGGGCGCGGAAGGCGTCCAGGCCGGTGACGCCGTCGGGCGCGGCGGTGACCTGGAAGCCGTCGCGTTCCAGGGAGAGCGTGGTGGCCTCGCGGATCACGTCGTCGTCCTCGACGAACAGCACGTGCGGGCCGTTGGGGTACAGCATGCGGCTACCGGCCCGCCGCGGTGGGCGCGGTGGACGCCCCGGTGCCGTCGGGCTGCGCGGGCGGCACCGACTGCGTGGCGGCCGCGGTGGGCAGGCCCGGGTCGAGCGGGTCGGAGTCGGGGCGCGGCGCGGGGTCGGTCGAGGTCGGCTCGGGCACGACGGTCGGCGTCTTCGCCCCGAAGTCCGCGTACTCACGCGAGACCTGGACGAAGCGGCCGCCGCGCCACACGTACGTCACCGACTCCTGCCCGACCGGCGACGACAGCGGGTCGTTCATCTCGTACACCTCGTGCGTGATCTCCAGCTGCCCGTCCTCGACGCTGCCGTAGACCGGCGGCCGCTCGTCGGCGAAGACGTTCTGGTATTTCCCCTTCACCATACGGTAGACGTACGCGGCCACTCCCAGGCCGTTCCCGCAGGTCGTGACGTTGACCACGAGGTCGGGGCCGTCCCCGGCGGTGAGGTTGCCGGAGTCGACGGTCACGGGGTAGCTGTCCGCGTCGGCCGGGTCGGCCGGGTCGGCCGGGTCGGCCGGATCGGACCGGCCGGACGGGTCGGAGGGGGCGGTGGAGCGGAAGGTGCGGCCGGTGCGGGGCTCGGAGGGGGGCGTGGTGGGGGGAGTGCGGTCGGAGTCCCCGCCCGCGCTTCCGCCCGCGCCCGAGCCGTCCCCGGGGTCGTCGTCCGTTCCGCCGTCCGTTCCGCCGGCGGACGCCGCCGCCGACCTGCGGGCCGACAGCGCCGGGCCGCACGGCACCAGGTCCTCCCGTACGTCCCGGCTCACGCTGTCGTCCCGCCGGACCATCGTGGCCAGCGCGTGCTTGTCCAGCGCGAGGGGCGGCGCGCTCTGCGTGGAGACGGCGCGGGTGCTCGGCGAGGGCGCCGGGCCCTCGTTCCGGGCCCCCGTCCCCGCCGCACCGCAGCCGGAGACCACGACGCACGCGCTGCTCAGCGCGGTCATCGCGGCCGTCACGGCACTCGCGTGTCTCACGCGACGCACATCGCCTCCGTCAACTCCTCCGCCGCCTTCGTGCCCGCCCCCGGGCGCGGCCGGTGGCGGTAGCCGTAGCCGCCGTCCTCCAGGTGGTCCCGCAGCCGGGCCAGCGCCCGGTGCAGCGTGCTCTTGACCGTACCGATCGACAGGCCGAGCGCGCGGGCGGTCTCCTCGGTCGTGAGCTGCCCGTAGTGCCGCAGCATGACGACCTGGCGCTGCTTGGGCGCGAGTCCGGCGATGGCGTCGAGCAGCATCTCACGGTCCGCGCGCTGCTCGGTCCCGTCGTCGACGACGGATTCCGGCAGCTCCCCGGTGGGCACTTCCTCCAGCTTGCGGCTGCGCCACCACTCCGTGCGGGTGTTGATCATGACCCGGCGCATGTACGCGTCGGCGAGCGTCTTGTCGGCGATCGTGTCCCAGCGGGGGAAGGTGCGCACCAGCGCGGTCTGCACCAGGTCCTGCGCGTCTATCGGGTCCGGGACGAGGCGGCGGGCGCTGCGCAGCAGGGCGTCCTGCCGCGTCCTGACGTACTCCTCGAAGTCCAGTACCGCGCCTGAGCCCGCGCCGGTCGCCGCCATCGTGTTCTCCCGCCCCTTGCTTGTCCTTGCGGACGAACGTAGGCAGCGGATGTCAGGCTTCCGCGACCGTGAGCGCACGGCGGGCGCACGGCGACCCATCGGTTGTGTAACAGCGGGGAGGAAAGGGGACGTTACGGGTTCGTCCGTGCCGTCCGACGCCCCCCGGCCCGGCCCGGCGTCAGGAGGGGAGGCGGTAGACGCCGTTCGCCAGCGGTTCGACGAGGCCGTCGGCGACCAGCCCGTCGAGCGCGCGGGCGCGCTGCACGGGCTCGTGCCAGACCGCGTCCAGGGCGGCCTGCGGGACGGGGCCGGGCGACGCCCGCAGGACGGCGAGCAGACGGCCGCGGACCTGGCGGTCCGTGCCCGCGTACGTCTGGCCGCGGCGCGGCGGTCCCTCGTGCGGCGGGCTCCCGGCGAGCCGCCAGGCGCACAGGGCGGCGACGGGGCAGCGCCCGCACTGCGGGGAGCGGGCCGTGCAGACGAGGGCGCCCAGCTCCATCGTCGCGGCCGCCCACCGCGCGGCGGTGGCCTCGTCGGAGGGCAGCAGCGCGGCGGCCGTGCGCCGCTCCGCGGCCGTCGTGGCGTTGGGCGGGTGCTCGACGCCGGTGACGACGCGCGCGAACACCCGCCGGACGTTGGTGTCGAGGACGATGTGCCGCTGGCCGTACGCGAAGGAGGCGACGGCGGCCGCGGTGTACTCCCCGACGCCCGGCAGGGCGAGCAACTCCGCGTGCAGACGGGGGACCTCCCCGCCGTGCCGGTGCGCTATGGCGGCGGCGGCGCCGTGCAGGCGCAGCGCCCGGCGGGGATAGCCGAGACGGCCCCACGCGCGGACGGCCTCGCCGGGGGACTCGGCGGCCAGATCGGCGGGACGCGGCCAGCGGGCGAGCCATTCGGCGTGGACGGGCAGGACGCGCGCGACCGGGGTCTGCTGGAGCATGAACTCGCTGACCATGACCGACCAGGCGCCCGCGTCGGGACGGCGCCAGGGCAGGTCGCGGGCGTTGTCGTCGAACCAGTCCACGACCAGCTCGTGCAGCGATGCGACGGCGGCGGGCGTGAGGCCCGGCACCTCCGGTCTCGGGCGGTGCTGCGGCGCTGCCGGGGATGTGGGGGTTGCGGCGGACTCGGGGGTGTCGTGCAGGTCTGTGCTCATGGCATGGCGATCCTCGCACATGCCACTGACAGCGACCGCCCGGGAACGTAAACGTGATCATCCGCAAAGAGCGGCCACCGAGCGGCGGGTGTTGCGACGGCACACGGGTGATCTCCCCTAGAGTTCGGGTGTGGGCTCGTTGCGCAATCCCGTGGGACCTCTTCCGTCGTCCATCTACTGGCGGCGGCGAGTCGCCATGTCCGCCGCGGTGGTGGTGATCGCCGCGCTCGTGCTCTGGGCCGTGACACGCGGTGGTGGTGGTGGCGACGGCAAGGGCACGTCCGCGCCCACCGGTTCGCACACCCCGGTCGGCACGATCACCGCGGGCCCCACCCCGTCCGGCACCCACATCGGCGGCCGCCCCGGCGGCCGCGACACCGCCCCGTCCGACACCGACGGCGGCAACTCCGCGGGCGACACCGCCGGTTCGGGCGACACGGCCGGTGACACCGCGGGCGACACGGCGGGCTCCGGTGACGGTACGGACGCGGGCGCGTCGTCCGCCGGTACGGATCCGGGCAGCGGCACCACCGACAGCGGCGGCGGCAACGGCGGTCCGGGCGGTACGGCCGTCCAGGTCCCGGCCGGCTCCTCCCTCCCCAACTGCACCTCCGGCACGGTGGCGTTGTCCCTCACCACCGACCAGAACCAGTACCCGGTGGGCCAGTACCCGGCGTTCACCCTGCGCGCGGCCAACAGCGGCGCCGCCGACTGCAAACTGGACGTCAGCGCGGTCTCCGCCGTCCTCGCCGTCACGAAGGACCCCGACAACACCCACGTCTGGTCCTCCGCCGACTGCCCGCCGAGCAAGTCCCCCTACCTGATCAAGGTCCCCGCCCACAGCTCCGCCGCCTACACCGTCCGCTGGACCGGCAAGACCAGCTCCCCCGCCTGCAAGTCCCCCAAGGGCACCGCGGCCGCCCCGGGCAACTACCTGGCCCAGGTCACCGTCCCGGGCTTCGGCGTCAAGCAGCGGTCGTTCTCACTGTCGGCCAACTAGACCCGCCCCGCGGCCCCTTAGGGCGAACTGCCCTCACCCGCCGCGCTGAGGCGGACCGCCGACGACGGGGTACGGGCCTTCCTCGCCGCCTACCGGCCGGGAGGCTGGCCTGCCCGGCGCGGGGGCCGGGGCGTCAGACGTACCGCTCCAGGATCGAGGACTCCGCGAGGCGGGACAGGCCCTCGCGGACCGAGCGGGCGCGGGCCTCGCCGACGCCCTCGACGGCCTGGAGGTCGTCGACGCTGGCGGCCAGCAGCTTCTGGAGGCCGCCGAAGTGGTCGACCAGGCGCTCTATCACGGCGTTCGGGAGGCGGGGGACCTTCGCCAGGAGGCGGTAACCGCGGGGGGAGACCGCGGAGTCCAGCGACTCGGGGGAGCCGGTGTAGCCCAACGCGCGGGCCACGGAGGTGAGTTCGATCAGCTCGTTCTGCGGGAGGCCGTCGAGTTCGGCGAGGGCCTCGGCCACCGTGCGGCTGCGCTTGGCGGTCGGCTCGGGCACGTAGTCGCGG
Source organism: Streptomyces sp. NPDC021224 (assembly GCF_044332905.1). NCBI lineage: Bacteria > Bacillati > Actinomycetota > Actinomycetes > Kitasatosporales > Streptomycetaceae > Streptomyces > Streptomyces sp. NPDC021224. Next base: position 89,168 of record NZ_JBIRPW010000023.1, read on the forward strand.
GCGACCAGCTCGCGTTCGGGCTCCACGCCTGCGATCAGCTCGTCGAGCTGGAGGGCCAGCAGGCGGCCGTCGGTGCCCAGCTCCACCACGTACTCGGCGATCTCGGTGGCGATCCGGCGGACCATCTCCAGCCGCTGCGCCACCGACGTGACGTCCCGGACCGTGACCAGGTCCTCGATCTCCAGCGCCGACAGCGTGCCCGCGACCTCGTCCAGCCGCAGCTTGTAGCGCTCCAGCGTCGCCAGCGCCTGGTTCGCGCGGGACAGGATCGCCGCGGAGTCCTCCAGCACCCGGCGCTGGCCGTCGACGTACAGCGCGATCAGCCGCATCGACTGACTCACCGACACCACGGGGAAGTTGACCTGCTTGCTGACCCGGTCGGCGGTGCGGTGCCGGGTGCCGGTCTCCTCGGTCGGGATCGTCGGATCCGGTACGAGCTGCACACCCGCGCGCAGGATCTTGGTGATGTCCTTGTCGAGGATCAGCGCGCCGTCGAGCTTGCACAGTTCACGCAGCCGCGTCGCGGTGAACTCCACGTCCAGCACGAAGCCGCCCGTGCACAGCGAATCCACCGTCTTGTCCATGCCCAGCACGATCAGGCCGCCGGTGTTGCCGCGCACGATGCGCTCCAGGCCGTCGCGCAGCGCCGTGCCGGGGGCGACGGCGCTCAGCGAGGCGCGCATGAGCGCGACGCCGTCCGCTCCGCCGCCGGACCTGCCGGCGGATTCCGCCGCTGCCTTGCGGGCCGGGGCGGAGCCTGCCCGGTCGTTGGCTGCCACTGCGTTCCTCCGGTCGGTGCGGTTTGGACTGAGTTTACGTCGTCCGCGCCGGGCACCGCCGATCACCGGCCCGCGCCCCGCGGGGGCCGTACCCCGTCCCCTGCCGCCCGCACCGCCCCGGCACGCCCGCGGGGCGGCCCCGTCAGGACGGGGCGCGGTCGCCGCCGCGGGGCCTGCGGGCGGGCAGCGCGCGCAGGGCCTCGCCTATGTCGGAGACCTCGATGACGCGCATCCCCGCAGGCACCTTGCCCGGGTCGGCCGGCACCAGCGCGTGCGTGAAGCCCAGCCGCGCCGCCTCCGCGAGCCGCCGCTGCACCCCGGTGACCCGGCGCACCTCGCCCGCCAGGCCCACCTCGCCGATCGCCACCACGTTCTTCGGCAGCGGGGTGTCGATCGCCGCGCTGGCCAGCGCGAGCGCCACCGCCAGGTCGGCGGCCGGCTCCGTGAGCTTCACCCCGCCGACCGTCGCGGTGTAGATGTCCTGCTTGCCGATCGCCTTGATCCTGCCGCGCTGTTCGAGCACCGCGAGCATCATCGACACCCGCGAATTCTCCAGCCCGGACGTCGTACGGCGAGGCGAGGGGATCTGCGTGTCCACGGTGAGCGCCTGCACCTCCGCGACGAGCGGGCGCTTGCCCTCCAGCGTCACCGTCAGGCAGGTGCCCGGCACAGGCTCGTCACGCCGGGTCAGGAACAGGCCCGACGGGTCGGCGAGCCCGGTGATCCCCTCGTCGTGCAGTTCAAAGCAGCCGACCTCGTCCGTCGCCCCGTAGCGGTTCTTCACCCCGCGGACCAGGCGCAGCCGGGCGTGCCGGTCGCCCTCGAAGCTCAGCACCACGTCCACCAGGTGCTCCAGCAGGCGCGGCCCGGCGATCGTGCCGTCCTTCGTGACATGGCCGACCAGCAGCGTGGCCATGCCCCGCTCCTTCGACGCCCTGATGAGCGCGCCCGCCACCTCGCGGATCTGCGCGACCCCGCCGGGGGCGCCGTCGATCTCCGGCGACGCGACGGTCTGGACGGAGTCCAGGACGAGCAGCGACGGCTTCACGTCGTCCAGGTGCCCCAGCACCGCGGACAGATCCGTCTCCGCCGCCAGGTAGAGGTGGTCGGCGAGCGCCCCGATCCGGTCCGCCCGCAGCCGCACCTGCGACGCCGACTCCTCACCCGTCACGTACAGCACCGGGCTGCGCTCGCCGGACGCCTTCGCCGCGACGTCCAGCAGCAGCGTCGACTTCCCCACGCCGGGCTCGCCCGCGAGCAGCACCACCGCGCCGGGGACCAGACCGCCGCCCAGCACCCGGTCCAGCTCCGGCACACCGGTCGACCGCGCGGTGGCCTGGCGGCCGTCGACCTGGCCGATCGGGCGCGCGGGGGAGCTGACCCGGCCGGGCGCCGTCGTGCGCACGGCGGGCGCGCCGCCGAACTCCTCGACCGTGCCCCACGCCTGGCACTCGCCGCAGCGGCCGAGCCATTTGACGGTCGTCCAGCCGCATTCGGTGCAGCGGTAGGAGGGTCGGTCCTTGGAAGCGGGCTTGCGGGTGGCCATGCGGCCACCGTAGCGGGCGGGTGTGACAGGGCGGTTCCCGCCCGCCGGTCGGCCGGTGCGGCCCGTGGCCGGGCCGGGGGGCGCCGCGGGGCACCCGCCCGGAACGCGCGTGCGCCCGCCTCCTGCGGTGGTGCTGCGGGGCACCCCGGCACCGTCCCCCTCCGGCCGGAGGCCGGGGCGCGGGGAGGGCGGGGCCGGGGACGTCACGCCCCGCGGGCGGAATTCACCCGGACGGGGGGCGCCGGGAGCCCCTAACGGGCGGACGCCACCCCCGTAAGGGTTAACCGCCGCGAGGACGGCTGAACGGGACGCGTCCGCGGGCCTACCGTCAGCCGGTGATGAGCAGGCAGGAGACCCCCACCCCCACGCCCTCCGCGCAGAGCCACCCCACCGGGGCGCACCGCAGGCCGCGGACCGCGGCGTTCACCCGTGGTGCGGCCGCGCGCGAGGCGTCCGGTCACGGAGGCGAGCCCGCGCGGCACCGGGGGAGGAGCGCGGCGGTGCGGCCGCAGGGGACGCTGCCCATAGTGCCGCCGGGGCACTACGAGCCGTACCTCAACGGCCTGTTCACGTACTGCCTGTCCGTGCTGTGCGAGCACGACGCCGCCGCGGGCGCGCTCGGGGAGGTGCTCGCGCTCGCCGAGCGGCAGCGGGCGCGGCTGCGCGACCCCGCGCTGCGCAGGCCGTGGCTGTACGCGCTCGCGCGCTGGTCGTGCCTGCGGCGGCTGGCCGCGGGCAAGCCGGTGGCGCCGGTACGGGCGGCCGCCGACATCGCCGCGCAGCGCGGCGCCCAGCTCGCGGCGCTGGCCTGGCCGGAGGCGGCGGGCACGACACCCGAGCAGCGCGAGGCGCTGGAACTGGCCGTACGCCACCAGCTCGCGCCGCACGAGGTGGCCGCCGTGCTGGGGCTGGAGACGGACGCGGCGCGCGGGCTGCTGGCGCGGGCGGCGTGCGAGGTGGAGCGGACGCGGGCGGCGCTCGCGGTCGTCGACAGCGGGCGGTGCGCGGCGCTCGCGCAGCTCGCCGGGGACAACCGGGTGCTGCTCGGCCCGGCGCTGCGCGACGAGCTGGTGCGGCATGTCGACGAGTGCACGCTGTGCCGCCGTACGGCCGAGCGCACGGTCGCCGCGGGACCTTGGCCGGGCGCCGGGGGCGCCACCGCGGTGCTCGCTCTCATCGAGGCGCCGCGGGCGGCGTCCTGCGCGGCGCTGCTGCACGCCATGGAGACCGGCGCGGGCCGCAGCCGCGAGGTCACCCCGCGCTTCGACCGGCGCGGCTTCCCCCGCGACCTGCGGGACCAGGCGGCGCGCCGGGCGCAGCTGCGACACCGGGCGATGACGACGACGGTCGTCGCGGCGGTCGTGGCCGCGCCCGTCCTGGCGGTGTGGGCGGCCTACCGCGCGACCCCGCTCGGCGGCGACGACACGCACGGCCGTACGGCGGCGGGCGCCCCCGACGCGGGTCTTCCGTACGAGAAGGCGGGCTCCTCCCGCCCCGGGCCCTCCGCGCCGCAGCCCGGCACCAGCGCGCCCGCGGACGCGTCGCCCGCCGCGGACGTCACGGCCGTGACCGTCACCCCCTCCGCGACGGCGTCCGCCCCCGCGGGCGCGGGCCACCTCGACGTCACCGCCGCCCCGGCCCCCGGCGGCACCCTCGTGACGCTCACCGCGAGCGGCGGCGGCGACGTGCGGTGGTCGGCCACCACGACGGCACGCTGGCTGCGGCTCTCGGCGGTCTCCGGGGTGCTGCACCCGGGAGAGTCGGCGACCGTGTCCGTCACCGTCGTCCACACGCTCGCCCCGCGCGGCAGCTGGACGGCGAGCGTGGCCTTCGCCCCGGCGAACGCCACCGTCATCCTGCACGGCACCACCCGCCGCTCGGCCCCGCCGCCCCCGACGTCCGCGCCTCCCACGTCCGCCCCGCCGACGTCCGCGACACCCACCCCGACCCCGTCCGAGAGCACCCCGCCGCCGAGCACCGCCCCTCCCACGGAGTCCCCGACGCCCACCGAGCCGCCGCCGTCCGGCTGACCCCGCTGTCAGTGGGGGGCGCTAGCGTCCCGCGTATGACGAGCGAACCGAGCTGGCTGGACGACACCAGGGTGTCCTACGACACCGTCGCCGAGAGCTACACCGCCTACGTCCGCGACCTGCTCGACGACCTCCCCCGGGAGCGGGCGGCCCTCGCGGACTTCGCGGACCTGGTGCGCGCGGGCGGCGACGGACCCGTCGCCGACGTCGGCTGCGGCCCCGGGCGCGTCACCGCCTTCCTGCGCGGCCTCGGCCTCGACGCCTTCGGTATCGACCTGTCCCCCCGGATGATCGCGATCGCCCGCCGCGACAACCCCGGCGTGCGCTTCGCCGTCGGCTCCATGACCGACCTCCCCCTCCCCGACGCCTCCACGGCCGGCATCCTCGCCTGGTACTCCCTCATCCACGTCCCCGACGAGGCGATACCGGGGGTCCTCGGCCACTTCCACCGCGTCCTGCGCCCCGGAGCCCCCGTCCTGCTGGGCTTCCACGTCGGCGACACGTCCCGACTGAAGACCGAGGGCTACGGCGGCCACCCCATGCGCGTCCACGTCCACCGCCGCTCCCACGACCGCCTCGCCGCCTGGCTGACGGAAGCGGGCTTCACCGTGGCCTCCCACGAGACCGTCACCTCGGCGGAAAGCCCCCTCGGCGGCATGCTGCTGGCCCGCCGCGCCTGACCCGGGCTCACGGCAGCGTCAGCACCCGCGGCCCCTCCGCCGTGATCGCCACCGTGTGCTCGAAGTGCGCCGCCCGGCTCCCGTCGTCCGTACGCAGCGTCCACCCGTCCTGATCCGCGTGGTAGGCGTCCGAGCCCCCCGCCATGAGCATGGGCTCGATCGCGAGCGCCAGCCCCGGCCGCAGCGGGAACCCGCGCCCCGCGCGCCCCCGGTTGGGCACGTGCGGATCCTCGTGCATACGGCGCCCGATGCCGTGCCCGCCGAAGTCCGCCGGCATCCCGCACCGCGCCTCCTCCGCGACCCGCCCGATCGCCGACGAGATGTCCCCCATCCGGTTCCCGGCGACGGCCGCCGCGATCCCCGCCTCCAGAGCCCGCACGGTCGCCGCCACGAGCTCCGCGTCCCCCGGCCGCGGCGTGCCCACCGAGAAGGTGACCGCCGCGTCACCCGTCCACCCGTCCAGCTCCGCCCCGCAGTCGACGCTCACGAGATCGCCGTCGCGCAGCCGGTAGTCCGTCGGGATGCCGTGCACGATCGCGTCGTTGACGGACGCGCAGATCACCCCCGGGAAGGGCGTCGGCGCGAACGACGGCCGGTACCCGAGGAAGGGCGAGGTCGCCCCGGCCCCCGTGATGACCTCGCGTGCGGCCTCGTCGAGTTCGAGCAGCGACACCCCGACGTCCGCGGCCTCCCGCGCCGCGGCGAGCGCGCGGGCCACCACACGGCCCGCCTCGCGCATCGCGTCGATGGCCGCGGCGTTCTTGATCTCCACCATGGGGGGACAGCCTCCAATACTCATACCGGTATTTGTTTACCGGTATTAGTATCACAGGCATGGTGCGAACACCCCTGACCCCCGGAGAACGCCGCCGCGGCGAACACTTCGGCGCGCTGCTGCGCGCCGCGCGCGGCGACCGCAGCATGGTGGAGATCGCGGCGGCGGCGGGCGTCTCCGCGGAGACGCTCCGCAAGATCGAGACGGGGCGCGCCCCGACCCCCGCCTTCTTCACGGTCGCCGCCCTCGCCGCGGCCCTCGGCATCTCCCTCGACACCCTCGCCGCCGCCTGCGCACTGGACGCTGACGCGTCCGCATCGGAGGAGCTCACGGCATAGCTCCCGGCGCCCCGGGGGTGCCTGTTGCGGTGGACACCGCGATCGTCCGCCGGCGGTGGGCTTGTCGCGCAGTTCCCCGCGCCCCTAAAAACGAGATCCCTCGCCCTCACCCCCCCACCGGCAGGCAGCCGCCCAACCGGCCTGGAGGGGGACGGTGCGGGGTGCCCCCGCAGGAATGCGCTGGGAGGGGCTCAGCGGCTACGGGGGAGGGTGAAGGCGCATTCCGAGGAGGTGCCCCGTGGCGGCCCCCGACCCAGCGGCGGCGGCGCCGCGTAAGGGGCGCGAGGAACTGCGCGAGCAACCACCCACCCACCGCAAGGTCGTGCAACGCACCGCAACAAGCCCCCCCGGGGCGCCCCCGAGGCGCCCCCGGGCTCACCCCCCGGAGGGGTCCGCCGGGTGCGGGGCCACGAGCGGAAGCCCCGCCGCAAGGCGGGCCTCGCACGCGGCGACCAGCTCCGCATACGCCCCCGCCCCCATCAGCTCCGTGAGCTCCGCCCGGTACGAGACGTAAACAGGCTCACCCCCACCGTGCGCGGACGTCGCGGACGTGCACCACCAGTGGAGGTCATGACCGCCGGGGCCCCACCCCCGGCGGTCGTACTCCCCGATCGACACCACGAGCACGCGCGAGTCGTCCGGCCGGTCGACCCACTCGAAGGTGCGCCGGATCGGCAGCTGCCAGCACACGTCGGGCTTGGTCTCCAGCGGTTCGCGGTTCTCCCGCAGGGCGAGGGCGTGCAGCGCGCAGCCCTGTCCGCCGGAGAAGCCCGCGCGGTTGGAGAAGATGCAGGCCCCGTCGACGACGCGGGTCTGCCGTTCGCCGTCCTCGTTCTCCTCGGCCCAGTAGCCGTCCCGGCCGGTGCCGAGGCCGTGGAACTGCCAGTCGTCCGCGGTGAGCCGGGCCACGTGCCCGGCGACCCGCTTCTCGTCGTCGTCGTCGGAGAAGTGCGCGCCGAGCGAACAGCAGCCGTCGTCCGCGCGCCCGGCCACGATGCCCTGGCAGCCGTGTCCGAAGACGCAGGTCCAGCGCGATGTCAGCCATGTCAGGTCGCAGCGGAAGATCTGCTCGTCGTCCGCCGGGTCGACGAATTCGAGCCATGCCCGTGCGAAGTCGAGCCCCGCCTCGTCGCCTGCCGCGACCTGCTCCCCGCCCCTGCGGGTCGTCACCTTTGCCACGCGCCCAGCGTAAGACCGTATTGCCCGGTTTCCCCTCACCGCCCCGCACGAGGGGGCCCGCCGCCCGCCCGGCCGGGGCGAACCGGCCCCCTCCCGCCCGGCCCCCGGCCGTAAAGTGCTGCCCATGCGACTGGGAGTGCTCGACGTGGGGTCCAACACCGTTCACCTGCTGGTGGTGGACGCGCATCCGGGCGCGCGCCCGCTCCCCGCGTATTCGCACAAGGCCGAGCTGCGCCTCGCGCAGCTGCTCGACGCGGACGGCGCGATCAGCGCCGAGGGTGTCGAGCGTCTCGTCACGACCGTCGCGGACGCGATGCGTGTCGCGGAGGACAAGGGCGCCGAGGACGTGCTGCCCTTCGCGACCTCGGCGGTGCGCGAGGCGGCGAACGGCGAGGCGGTGCTCGCGCGTGTCGAGCAGGAGACCGGTGTGCGGCTGACGGTGCTGTCCGGCGAGGACGAGTCGCGGCTGACCTTCCTGGCGGTACGCCGCTGGTTCGGCTGGTCGGCGGGCAAGCTGCTGGTGCTGGACATCGGCGGCGGTTCGCTGGAGGTCGGCTACGGCATGGACGAGTACCCGGACGCCGCCGTGTCGCTGCCGCTCGGCGCGGGGCGGCTGACCAGCGGCTGGCTGCCGGACGACCCGCCGTCCGCGCAGGACGTGCGGGGCTTGCGCCGGCACGTCAGGACCGAGATCGCCCGTACCGTCGCGGAGTTCGCCCGGCTGGGGCCTGCCGACCACGCGGTGGGCACGTCCAAGACCTTCCGCCAGCTGGCCCGGATCGCGGGGGCGGCGCGCAGCGCGGACGGGCTGTACGTGCAGCGGGTGCTGCGGCGTGCGGCGCTGGAGGAGTGGGTTCCGCGGCTCGCCGGGATGGCCGCGCGGCAGCGCGCGAACCTCCCCGGGGTGTCGGAGGGCCGGGCCGGTCAGCTGCTCGCGGGCGCGCTGGTCGCGGAGGCGGCGATGGACCTGTACGGCGTCAATGAGCTGGAGATCTGCCCGTGGGCGCTGCGCGAGGGCGTGATCCTGCGCAAGCTCGACGTGATGGCGGCGGGCATAGCGGGCTCGGGCGCGGGCGCCGCCACGACCACGGGTACGACCATGGGTACGGGTGCGGCCCCGGGAACCGCCTCGTCGCCCGCCCCGCAGGACCCTGTGGCCAACGCCACACCGCACACCGCCCCGTACGCCCCACCCGCCCCTGCATCCCCGCAGAACGGCGGGTCAGGCGCCACCGTCGCCCGCCGCAGCGGCTGAGGGCGCGGCCCCGCGGGGGTCCCGCGGCGGCCAGGACCGGGCCCTGCCCGCGGGCCCCGGCCGTACGCTGGCTTGCGTGGCCCCAGCCCCCGACGTCCCCGACCTCCCCGACGCCTTCGACGCAGCCCCCGGCACGCCGCCCCGCGGCACCGTGCCGCCGGCGGGCGCGCCCGGTGCGAGCGGTGGTGCGCGCGGCGGCGTGAACGGTGGCGTCCGGGTCGCGCTGTCGACCGCCTCGGTCTACCCGGAGTCGACGGCGACGGCCTTCGAGATCGCCGCCCGCCTCGGCTACGACGGCGTCGAGGTCATGGTGTGGACGGATCCGGTCAGCCAGGACATCGACGCCCTGCGCCGGCTGTCCGACTACCACTGCGTGCCGGTGCTCGCGGTGCACGCGCCGTGCCTGCTGATCACCCAGCGGGTGTGGTCGACCGACCCGTGGGTCAAGCTGCAGCGCGCCAAGGCCGCGGCCGAGCGGCTCGGCGCGTCGGCCGTCGTCGTCCACCCGCCCTTCCGCTGGCAGCGCGGCTACGCGCGCGACTTCGTCCGCGGGGTGTGGCGGATGGCGGACGAGACGGACGTCCGCTTCGCCGTCGAGAACATGTACCCGTGGCGGTACCGCGACCGCGAGATGGCCGCGTACGCCCCCGACTGGGACGTCACCCGGGAGGACTACCGGCACTTCACGGTGGACCTCTCGCACGCGGCGACCTCGCGCACCGGCGTGCTGGAGATGGCCGCACGGATGGGCGACCGGCTCGCGCACGTCCACCTCGGCGACGGCAACGGCTCGGCGAAGGACGAGCACCTGGTGCCGGGGCGCGGCACCCAGCCCTGCGCCGAGCTGCTGCGCTCCCTCGCGGGCCGCGGCTTCGCCGGGCACGTGGTCGTGGAGGTCAACACGCGGCGGGCCATGTCGTCCGCGGAGCGCGAGGCCGATCTCGCGGAGGCGCTGGCCTTCGCCCGCCGCCACCTGGTCGCCCCGCCGGTCGCGAGCCGTCCGCACCGCTGAGCCCGCCCCGCGGCAGCACCGCGGAACAGCACAGTCCTTCCGTCATCCGGACGGGTTGTCCGGATCCTGGGCGACGGGCGTACCCTCGACGGCACGGCCGCGCGCCGCGGCCGTCGTACGAACGCGAGTGGAACCTAGGGAGTGGAACCGTGCCCGAGCTGAGGTCACGTACGGTCACCCACGGCCGCAACATGGCGGGCGCGCGCGCCCTCATGCGCGCATCCGGCGTGGACAACGCCGACATCGGCAAGCCGATCGTCGCGGTCGCCAACAGCTTCACCGAGTTCGTACCCGGGCACACCCACCTCCAGCCGGTGGGGCGGATCGTCTCCGAGGCGATCAAGGCGGCCGGCGCGGTGCCGCGCGAGTTCAACACGATCGCGGTGGACGACGGCATCGCGATGGGCCACGGCGGCATGCTCTACTCGCTGCCGTCGCGCGACCTGATCGCCGACTCCGTCGAGTACATGGTGCAGGCGCACTGCGCGGACGCGCTGATCTGCATCTCGAACTGCGACAAGATCACCCCGGGCATGCTGATGGCCGCGCTGCGGCTGAACATCCCGACGGTCTTCGTCTCCGGCGGCCCGATGGAGGCCGGGCGGGCGACGCTGGTCGACGGCACGGTCCGCAAGCTGGACCTGATCAACGCGATCTCCGACGCGGTGGACGAGAGCGTGTCGGACGCCGACATCCTCCGCATCGAGGAGAACGCCTGCCCGACCTGCGGTTCGTGTTCCGGGATGTTCACCGCCAACTCGATGAACTGCCTGACCGAGGCGATCGGTCTGGCGCTGCCCGGCAACGGTTCGGTGCTGGCCACCCACACCGCCCGCAGGGCGCTGTACGAGGACGCGGGCCGCACGGTCGTCGAGCTGACCCGGCGCTACTACGAGCAGGACGACGACAGTGTCCTGCCGCGCAACGTCGCCACCGGCGCCGCGTTCGAGAACGCGATGGCCCTGGACATCGCGATGGGCGGTTCCACCAACACGATCCTGCACCTGCTGGCCGCCGCCCAGGAGGCCGAGCTGGACTACGGCCTGACCGACATCGACGCGGTCTCGCGCCGGGTGCCGTGCCTGGCCAAGGTCGCCCCGAACGTCGCGCCGTCGGGCACGTACTACATGGAGGACGTGCACCGCGCGGGCGGCATCCCGGCCATCCTGGGCGAGCTGTACCGGGGCGGGCTGCTCAACGAGGACGTGCACACGGTGCACTCCCGCTCGGTCAAGGACTGGCTCGGCACGTGGGACGTGCGCGGCGGCTCCCCGTCGCCGGAGGCCGTCGAGCTGTTCCACGCCGCCCCGGGCTGCGTGCGTTCCGCGTCGGCCTTCTCGCAGTCCGAGCGCTGGGAGTCGCTGGACACCGACGCGGCCGGCGGCTGCATCCGCGACGTCGAGCACGCCTACTCCCAGGACGGCGGCCTGGCAGTGCTGCGCGGCAACCTCGCCGTGGACGGCGCCGTGGTCAAGACCGCGGGCGTGGACGAGTCGATCTGGACGTTCGAGGGTCCGGCGGTCGTGTGCGAGTCGCAGGAGGAGGCCGTCGAGAAGATCCTCCGCAAGGAGATCACTCCCGGCGACGTCGTCGTGATCCGCTACGAGGGCCCGCGCGGCGGCCCGGGCATGCAGGAGATGCTCTACCCGACCTCGTACCTGAAGGGCCGGGGCCTGGGGAAGTCCTGCGCGCTGATCACCGACGGGCGCTTCTCCGGCGGCACGTCGGGTCTGTCCATCGGGCACGCCTCGCCGGAGGCGGCCTCGGGCGGCACGATCGCGCTCGTCGAGGACGGCGACCGGATCCGGATCGACATCCCCGGCCGCACCATGGAACTCCTGGTGTCCGAGGAAGAGCTGGCCGCCCGCCGGGAGGCGCTGGGCGGGGTGTACAAGCCGCACGCGCCGCGCGACCGGCAGGTCTCGGCGGCGCTGCGCGCGTACGCCGCGATGGCGACGAGCGCGGACCGCGGCGCGGTCCGCGACGTGAGCCGCCTGGAGATCTGACCCACGTCTGGTCCTGCCGCCGTCCCCCGCGGGCAACTGCCCGCGGGGGACGGCGTTTTCGCGCCCGTGGGGGGGTCTAGTTCAGGCCGAGGACCGCGGCGGCGCGGTCGGCCATCTTGGATTCGCCGAGCGCGTTGGGGTGCACCGGCACGAAGTTCGTGCCGAAGAGCACCGGTTCGATCCAGCGGGTGCCGATCGGCTGGCAGGCGTCATGGCCGTTGGAGGCCGCGGCCATGTCGACGTACGTCGCACCGGTCGCGGCCGCCGCGCGCTGCACCGCCGAGTTGAGGTGCGTCTGCAGATCGCGCAGGTAGGGGATGTCGCCGGAGGCGATGGGCAGTTGCGCGAAACAGCCGGGCACCGCGGCGGAGGGCACGATCCACGGGTAGCCGAGGATCGCCACCTGCGCGTTTGGCGCCTTCGCGCGCACGGCGGCGAGCGCGCTCGTGAGCGCCTGGAAGGTGCCGTTGTCGACCTGGTCGGTGAACGTGCTCCCGTACAGGCTCTGGCAGGGGTGGCCGAAGCCGAGGGTCGCTATGCCGGCCGAGCCGCACGCCAGGATCGCGTCGATGAAGGTGTTGTTGTCGTTGCCGCCGATCGTCATCGTCACGACGTCGGTGCTCGCGCTCAGCGCGTCCAACTGCGGTGCGACGCCCGGGTACTGGGCCCCGGCGAAGTCCTTGGTCTGCGCGGCGCCGCACGTCACGTCGTGCAGCGCGAGGCCCGCCCGGGCGGCCAGCACGTGGGGGTAGTTGGCGGAGGACCGGATGCACAGCAGCGAGGCGTCCGGGTCGAGCGGCAGCACACCCGAGGCCGCGCTGTAGCTGTCACCCATTGCCACGTACGAGCGCTGGGCGTGCGACTGGGCGTGCGCGGCGGGCGCGGTCAGACCGAGGACGGCCAGTGCCGCGGCGGCCAGGACCGCGGCGAGGCCCCGGCCCCGGGGGCGGTGGGGGAGAAGGCGCATCGACATCTCTCCTCGTTTCGTGGGGGTATGTGACGAGATCAGGTGAAGTCGGCGCTGCTCCGCAGAAGTTACTGACTGGTCAGTCGGTGGTCAATGGTCTGCGCACGCACCGGTCGCAAGGACGTTCACTTCTTCACGGTTTCGCCGCACCGCCGTCGCGTTCACGCACCCTTCGCCGTACGGGACTTCCCTCCCCGGCGCCCGCCGCCATCCTGGAGACCAGGGGACAAGCGGGGGGAGCGGCAATGGAGTTCACGATCGCCCGGCGGGTCCGGCGGCGCGGCATCGGCATGCTGTGCGCGGCGGCCGCCATCACCGCCGGACTGGCCGCATGGCTGATCTCCGGCAAGGGCCACAGCACCGCGGGACCACTCGTCACCGCGGGCGCCGCCGCCCTGTGCGCAGGACGCGGACTGTGGGAACTGCGCCGCGCCCGGCGGCCCTTCCGGCTGCGCGTCGACGCCTTCGGCATCACCCTGCACGACGCCGAACTGAGCTGGGAGCAGATCGACGCGGTCGCACTGCGCCACACCTCCGCGGGCGACAGCGAGAGCGCGCCGCCCAAACCCCACCTCACGGTGTGGCTCGCACCCGGCACGAAGCTCCCCCGCGAGCCCGACCGCACCTACGACGGGCGCGTCCGGTACACCCTCCTCGACACCGACGACCTCGACCAGGGCCTCGGACAGCTCACCGCCGCCCTCGCCGAGCACGGCCGGGCCCGCTTCGAGACCGCGCCGCGCACCCTCCGCCCGCCCACCCCCGTCACCGTCGCCGGACCCGAGCACCGCGTCCCCGGCGGCGACCGCGTCTTCCGCGCCCCCGGGCCGCCCGCCGTACTCCTCCTGGCCTGCCTCGTCCTCGCCCTCGGCGCCACCGCCCCGTTCGCCGCGGCCGCCACCGGGCGCCCCCACCTCGTCCCGCCGGCGCTGCTCGGCCCCCTCGTGCCCGTCGCCGCCCTCGGCTGGGCCGGTACGTTCTCCTGCCTGTCCCGCCGGCGCCGCCCCCGCCGCCTCACCGTCGGACCCGGCGGCATCGCCTTCCGCGACTACGGCAAGGCCGAGATCCACTTCTCCTGGTCCGAGGTCGCCGCCGTCACGGTCGGCCCCCGCGCCAGCTCCACCGACACCCGCCCCTGGCTCATCGTCTGGCCCCTCCCCGGCGCGACCCTCCCCGCCCAGACCCTCCACCTCGCCGACGGCCACCTCGCCTGCCCCCTCACCCCCCTCCGCACCCTCCCCGCCGCCCCCGCCGCCCTCCCCGCCCTCCACACCTTCGCCGGCGAACGCTTCACCCCCGCGGGGGGCTCTTAGGGGCGCGGGGAGCCGCGCGCTCAGCCGAGACGGCGAGAAGATCGCGGCACCCACCGCGAGGGGCACCTCGCAGCGCACGGAACGGACCGCCCCCGGTCCACCACCGCGCGCATGCCCATAATGGAAAGCGTGAGTGAGGACCAGCAGACAGCCGTCGCCCCCGCGCCAACGGAGAACGCCCCGCCCGACAAGGGCCCGGCGCCCGAGCCGATCCGTTTCTTCGGGACGACCTGGGTCGACCACGACCGCGGCTACGGCCTGCGCCGCCTCGGCGTCAGCGTCGGCTCGCTGGCCACCGCCGCGGCCGGCGCCTTCGTGCTGAAGATCGGCTTCCAGGGCCTCGGCGACGCCAAGATCGGCACGTTCGTCACCGCCCTCGCCTTCATCGGCCTGGCCGTGTGCAGCGTCCTCGCCTTCCGCCACACATGGCGCGGCTTCGTCGCCCGCCGCCCCGCGGGCGACGCGGACGGCACCGCGAGCCTCTACGCGATCGGCTTCGTCGGCGGCCTGCTCGCCTATTTCGTGCGCTCCCTGTCCGAAGCCCCCGGCGAGGACCTGCGCCGTGCCGAGTACGCGGAGGCCCGCGCCCGCTTCGAGGCCCGCCAGGCGCGCCCGAAGGCGAAGGCGAAGCCCAAGGGCAAGCGCAAGCGCTGAGGCGCCCGGCCCCGCGGCAACGTGTCCCTGCCACTACCAGGAGCAGCAGGGTCTTCCTCACCCGGAGTGCGCGCCCCACCCTCGGTCGTACGAGTGAATCCACCGCACCCCCGCCCCTCCTCACCACCCCCTTCGGCTTCGCCGCGACCACCGGGGACGTCCTGGACGGCGTCGATCTCGGCGGGCGGCGGGCGCTGGTGACCGGCGGGACGTCCGGGCTCGGGCGGGAGACCGCACGGGCGCTCGCCGCAGCGGGCGCCGAGGTCGTACCCGGCGTACGGACGCCCGCGTCCTCGACGACGCGGGCAAGGCCGCCGCCCGCCGCCTGCTCGCCCGCCGCTACGCCCTGGTCCGGCTCGGCGACCTGGCCCGTACGGTGCTGCGCCGCACCGCCCGCCCCGACCAGGTCGGCGTCAGCGTCGCCCTGTGAAGGCTGAGCCTGCGCAGCGAGCGCTTCCGCGACCTGTGGGCCCGGCAGGACGTCCACCGCCGCACCAGCGGCCTGACCCTGACCCGCCACCCGCGCGTCGGCCCGCTCGACCTGCACTACGAGAAGCTCGCGCTGCCCTCGGCCCCGGGCCAGATGCTCGTCACCTACCACGCCGAGCCGGGCACGCCCTCGTACGACCGCCTGCGCCGCCTCGCCCGGCTGACCTCGCAGGAAACAGACCCGGCGCCGTACGACGGCACCCCCGCGCGGGCCGCCCGGCAGGCGTCCCGGACACCAGGGGCGACCGCCCGGCACCGTGCGGGCCGGGCCGTCAGCACACCGGTCCGGCCCCGGCGCGTCACTTACGGGCCGCGCTCACCGCTCCGATGCCGCCCACCACGGCCGCGACGACCGCGCCGTGCCACAGTCCCGTCCACACGCTGCCGAAGAAGCCCTCGCTGGTCAGCACCTGCCGCAGCACCACGTCGGTGACGAACATCGCCGCCGCCGGCACCGCCGCCACCCGCCACGGGTGCTTGCGCGCCCACCGCCTGATGCGCCGGTCCCGCCCCGCCTTCCCGTGCGCGGAATACCCCAGCACCGCGCCCGCGCCCCCGACACAGAAGAACAGCAGCGCGGCGATCGACAGGGACCCGCTGAGGATGCCGAGTCCGAAGTGCCCCTGCACCAGGTGCAGGGCCAGCGAGACACCACCGCCGAGCGCGCCGACGACGGCCGCCGGCCGCCACGGGCCGAGGCTCGCGGAGGCGACGGCCAGCTGCCGCTTCTCCGCGCCGGTGGTCACGATTTCGCGGGATGAAGGGTTCATACCGCTACGGTCACCCCGTCCCGTCCCTATGCGCCATAGGGGATGACCCTGACCCGCCCCCCACGCCCGACCCGGCCCCCGGGACGGTGTCCGGGGGGCGTCGGCACACCCGGGCCGTGGACGGCGTACCGCCCGACTTCCGGCCTGTGGACAACCCCGACCCGGTGTCCGCCGCACCCGGCATCATGGGGGCCATGACCCAGCGACACGTGGCCGTCCTCGGCACAGGAAAGATCGGCGAGGCACTGCTCTCCGGCATGATCAGGGCCGGATGGGCACCCGCCGACCTGCTCGTCACCGCCCGCCGCCCGGAGCGCGCCGAGGAGCTGCGCGACCGCTACGGCGTCGAGCCCGTCGACAACGCGGAGGCCGCCAAGGCCGCCGACACCCTCATCCTGGCCGTCAAGCCGCAGGACATGTCCGCGCTGCTCGACGAGCTGGCACCGCACCTGCCCGCCGACCGCCTGGTCATCAGCGCCGCCGCCGGCATCCCGACCGCCTTCTTCGAGGAGCGCCTCGCCGAGGGCACCCCGGTGGTGCGCGTCATGCCCAACACCCCGGTGCTCGTCGACGAGGGCATGTCCGTGATCTCCGCCGGCCGGCACGCCGACGAGAGCCACCTCGCCCGCACCGAGGCCATCTTCCAGCCGGTCGGCAAGACCCTGCGCGTCCCGGAGAAGCAGCAGGACGCCGCCACCGCCCTGTCCGGCTCCGGACCCGCGTACTTCTACTACCTCGTCGAGGCCATGACCGACGCCGGCATCCTCCTCGGCCTGCCCCGCGCCCAGGCGCACGACCTCATCGTGCAGTCCGCGATCGGCGCCGCCGTCATGCTCCGCGACAGCGGCGAACACCCGGTCAAGCTCCGCGAGGCCGTCACCTCCCCGGCCGGGACGACGATCAACGCCATCCGCGAACTGGAGAACCACGGGGTGCGCGCCGCCCTCCTCGCCGCCCTCGAAGCCGCCCGCGACCGCAGCCGCGAACTGGCCTCCGGCGCCTGACCGGCCACCCCGGCGCCCACCGGCCGAGCCGTACGCCACCGGTCCGGGCCCCCCGCCCACGCGAGGGGTCGGACCCGGCGGCGTACTCGCGGCCCTTCAGGACGGCGGCAGCAGCCCGACCGCCCGGTAGGCCGCGTCGACCGTCGGCCGCGCGACCTCCCGCGCCCTGGCCGCACCCTCCCGCAGCACCTGGTCGAGATGGCCCTGGTCGGCGCTCAGCTCGGCGTGCCGCGCCCGCAGCGGCCGCAGCAGCTCCACCACCGCCTCCGCCGTGTCCCGCTTGATCACCCCGAAGCCCGCCCCACCCGCGTCGTACGCCGCCGCGAGCGCCTCCGCGTCCTTACCGGTGCAGGCCGCCAGAATCTCCAGCAGGTTCGCCAGCCCCGGCCGCGCCGCCCGGTCGAACGTCACCCCCGGCTCGCTGTCGGTCACCGCCCGCATGACCTTCTTCGCGATCACGTCCGGCTCGTCCAGCAGATAGACGATCCCGGCCGTGGCGGCGTGCGACTTGCCCATCTTCGACGCCGGGTCCTGGAGGTCCATCACCCGCGCCGCAGCCGCCGGCCGCGTCGCCCGCGGTACGACGAACGTCGCCCCGTACCGCTGGTTGAAGCGCTCGGCCAGATCACGGGTGAGCTCCACGTGCTGCGTCTGGTCCTCGCCCACCGGCACCTCGTCGGCCCCGTACGCCAGGATGTCCGCCGCCATCAGCACCGGGTACGTCAGCAGCGACAGCCGCACCCCCTGCCCCGCGGCCTGCGCCCGCGCGGACTTCTCCTTGTACTGGATCATCCGCCGCATCTCGCCGTCCGTGGCGACGCACTCCAGCAGGTACGACAGCCGCGCGTGCTCGTCGACGTGGCTCTGCACGAAGAGCGTGCACACCCGCGGGTCCAGCCCCGCCGCCAGCAGCAGGCTCGCCGCCTGCCGGCTCAGCCGCCGCACCCGCGCCGGATCGTGCTCGACGGTCAGCGCGTGCAGGTCAGCCACGAAGAACAGCGACTCGGCCCGGTGCTGGTCCTCCTCCGCCCACCGCCGCAGAGCGCCGAGGTAGTTCCCCAAGGTCAGATGCCCCGTGGGTTTCACACCGCTGAGAGTCCGTGTCATGGTCGCCGTCTCCTGTCGTCCGTGGTTCGCCGGTCGGTCTTCTCGGAGACCGCCGCTCACCACGGCCGCAGACAACGAAAACGGCCGCCTGAGCGGCGGCCGTGGGTGCGTACGTGAGTCAGGTGGCCGCCTCTAGGCGGCCCACCACTGGGTGTCGTGACACGTACGCGACGTCATGGGGTCAGAGTAGCGCGCACCCCCTGTTTGTGAAGGTCCCCGCACGAAGTTGACACACCCCGGTCGGGTGCGTAACGTACCCCGGGTTGTCCGACGTGAGCGCCGATCTTGGTCGGTTCCCGGACAGCCATTCCGCAGCAATCACTCGAACGACCACGGTCTGACGACCGGGGGCGTCCGTGTGTGCGTTTTTCGGAATGCGCGGATTCTGCGGAAGCAGAAGCCAAAGCCCTCCGATTTGGAACGGCCGAGGAACATCCGCTAAAGTCTCACTCGTCGGAAGGGCCGAACAGCCCGAAAGACAAACCCCGCTGACTGGGGGTCAGGCACTGGAAAGCGTCTGATAGAGTCG